>JBKOXA010000072.1:0-3587 GCA_046724685.1 Acidobacteriota bacterium
GCCCCCTTGCCTGACTGAATCATTTCGTACCATTTCTTGCCTTGCGGGTCGTTCAATACATCCTGGCTACCCGACAGCAGCATCGGAAAGAAGCCCATGCCATCGGAGTGATCGGCGACGACGAGAAAGTCCAGCGGACGCGAAAGCTTCACGCGTTGTCCGCTCGAAGCGGTGATTTCATTCCCCTTAGCGAATACGTAGGCGTCCTTCGGTCCAAGCCTCGCACCAAAGGCGCCCGCGTCCAGCGAATACGAAGTATGCAAGTGCGTATCGCCCCAATAAACCCGCGCTGGAAACGGTCTCCCCGCGTATGGAGAATACGGCGGCTTCGACGGAAAGGACTTCTCGATCGCTGCTTTGTCTGGCTCGCCCGAGTCCTGCGCGGACGCCGGCAGCGAGTAACCAGCCAGACCAAGCGCAAGGCCGACGGCAATAAGAGTCTCTTTTGTTTTCATGGTTTTCTTCGGGCTGGACTTTTGTTCTGCGTTCAGCTCCCTTTGTTGGAGCTTGGCAGGTAGGCAAACTTGATTCGACTAGTTGAATTGACAGGCGTGAAGTCAACCTATCTCGGGAAGCATAGGTCTAGTTCGTTGTTTTCTCTCTCAGGAGGAGGTGCTCTTGGCGTCAAAGAGGGAACTCGTTAGGTGGGGCCTCTATTCGTTAGTGCTCGGACTGTTTCTGGCGGTGAGCACTGGTACAAGTTGGGCTCAATGCAGGCTGCCCCAGGGAGGCATATCCATAGTCCGGATGGATGCTCCGAACTTCGGAGAGGTGCCTGATCCCGAAACTACGGAGCTACCACCAGCTCCCGACACCCAAACTCAATCAACGGACAAAACCACTTCCCAGAAAACTGCTGCTGTGACTGATGGCACCTGGCATGTAATCGTATCCCCATATCTGTGGTTTCCTGGCGTTCACGGAACTGTTGGATCCGGCGGACGCTCGGCCAGTATACATGCCAGTGCGGGAGATCTTCTCTCTCACTTTCGCTTCGGACTGATGGGTACGGCAGAACTTCGCCACAGGCATCTGCTGCTCCCGGTCGACATGATGTGGATCAGGTTGGGCGATGATAAAGCGTTGCCCTTCCCGGGCTTGGGTGAGTTATCGGCAGAGGTGAGGGTTAGCCAATTCGTTTTGACGCCCAAGCTCGGTTACCGGGTCGTCGATCGGGATGCGCTCAGGGTCGATGCCCTTACGGGATTCCGCTACTGGCACACTGGACTGAAGCTGCAATTTGATCCTTCCGAGACTGAGTTTTCAGGCTCGCTGAATTGGGTGGACCCGTTGGTTGGCGGAAGAATCCAGGCTGCGCTCTCGCCCAAGATAAGGGTAACGATCGCTGGCGACGTAGGCGGATGGGGGGCAGGCTCGCAACTGGGCTATGACGTGGGTGGCCTTCTCGGTTACCGGATAAAACCTTCATGGACGCTGCAGGCCGGTTATCGCTATCTATACGTGAATTATCGGAGCGGAGGCATGATTTTTGATGCTGCCACATCCGGAGTGATGTTTGGCGTAAGCGTAAATCTGAAGTGAGAGCGATCTCGGCTTTCCGAATCGATTCCGAACTCAGATTACTGTTCGGTTGGGCTCCTTGGCTTTGGAGCTACTTGGGCGGTGGCCCATGAGAATCGATCCGGTGCTGCGGACCGAACTAAAGGGCGCTTCCTCTGAAGCTGCTCCTATTGCAGTGGTAATCAAGCTCAGACCGGACCCAGGACATGTCAGTTTACCTCCGGAGGAGACCCAGCGAGTAACGGAAGAGGTCTTGGAACGGGTTCGCGAACACGCCCGCGACCGGGAGCACGACTACTTCATACTTGATATGTTGGGAGCCTTCAATCTGGTGGCGCCTGCTCATTTTGTAGTCGAGCTCTTGAGGCAGCCTGAAGTTGCCAGTGCTATGGCTGCGGAAAGCGGAAAATCCGCGTACATCCCGCCTCGCAATGTAAAAGAAGTCCGTCTTCCTTTCAAATCTCGTCGCTCCCGATCTCATTAGTTAGGCAATGAACGGCACCGTTTCACATGCCTACCAAACCTAAGTTCGCTTCGATGCGGAGCCGTAGGCATAATTTTCGATCCCCAACGCCTCTGCCGAAGGAAGTGAGTAATGGACCCTGATCCAGGGAGAGGCGGGAACTGCGAGTCAGGCGCGCGAACCTTACCAATGATTAAATTCTCCCTTCCGATCAAGCTTCCAGCCTCTTCCGCCACCGTCTCGAACCTCTTCGCACGGTGCTTCCGCAAGTTTGACGGCTCGATGTGGCCGCTTCGCGTGCCTGCGGGCCAAACCCAGCCCTCTTGCGGTTTCCCAAGGGCCGCCATCGCAATTCGAGAACCAATCGAACGGGCGTCGCCATAGGAAGTACACGACGAGCTGATGCCGCCTTGCCTCGCGTTACCAGCGACACGCCGTTGCGCCCGTTCACCCATGTCAAGTCATCGCAGCGAAGACGGAACTTCGCATGAATCGGTTTTATTTCTGGGAGCATTCTAATAGAATCTGACGCGGCCGTGAGGTAGCGCTGGGTCCAAACCGGGAACAAACACAGTTTAGATCGGTGAGGAGGGCAGAATGATGAAGAAGGGTTTTGGCGCCGCAGCCATTGTAGTCCTACTGCTATGCGCAGTGTTCACGCTGGAGTACGGAAGAGCACAAGAGGGATCGCCGCTGCGCGGCCTTCGGGTGAAGGTGCATTACAAAGGGTCGGGTACGGTAGACGAGAAGCACAAAATTTTGGTGTTCCTTTTCGATTCGCCAGAGTTTGGACACAGCAACGTGATGGCGTTTGCGGTGATGAGCACGAGCTCCAAAGATGGAACTGTGACGTTTAGCGATGTGGCCAAATCACCCGCTTACGTGGGAGCAGTTTATGAACCAAGCGGAAGTTACGCCGAGCGACAAGGTCCGCCTCCGCCCGGTTCGTCGCTGGGGATGTATAGCAAGACGCCGGGCCAGCCTGCACCTGTGAAAGTTGAAGCAGGAAAGACTGTCAATGTCGAGTTTACTTTCGACGACTCGGTAAAGATGCAGTAGAACAGTCGCTCGACAATTAACTCGCCTTGCATATCGGGATGGAAAGAGCACTCGTGGGCGAAGGTTCGTGTTTTACCGCCCTACCGGGTAATTAACTTGATTGCAATTCACTCTTCTATAACATAGTCAATCGGGGCTCAGAGCCGTTTTTAGCTGGCTGGAAATCTCCTCGTGTCAGCGGTTATCGCGACTCATCTTCAGGCCTCCATGATGGACCGGTTCGCGTACGGTTTCACGTGGACGGGTGCGTGCTCTACCTGACAAGTGCCATGTTGGCGTGGGGCACTTTGGGATGGCTCGTAACTTTTGACAGTTACATCCGGTGCCCATAAGGGGCAGTATCAACAAGAATCCGACCACGAATCGGACCATTCGGCGAAATATTCGCGGCAGGGATGCAGCCAGGCATGGCACCTACGCACATAGAGGTCGTTAGATCAGGACCTGGAGCCATGGTCACGGAACAAGAGACACTGGCTGACGTGCGCAGACTGATTAACGAGCAGTTTCGCATGCTTCAAGGCAGGTTGTCGGATGCCGATCT
>JBKOXA010000049.1:0-23152 GCA_046724685.1 Acidobacteriota bacterium
TTCTTAATACAGCAGGCAATCTGGAGCAAATGGGGAAATTTGGAGCTGCGTCCGCAACATTGGAAGCAGCCCTACACACGTTACGACCGGAAACACCCGTTCAAACCAAGAAGGCCCTGTTCGAACGCCTAACGTACAACGCCCTATATGAAGCGCCACCCGATGGTTTTGAAAGAGCCATTCGCTATGCGGAGCAGTACATACAAGAAGAGCCGAATAATCCAAGCGCGCGGATATGGACCAATCTCGCGGCCGCATTAGGGCAAAAATACAAATACGATTTGGAACACAAAGTATCCCAACAGGTTCTGGACGAAACCCGCAGGAGGGCCCTCGAAGCGGCGCGCAAAGCCGTAGAGCTCGAACCACAGATGAAGCCCTTGCTTCGAATGCTGTGGAATCCTGAAGACGCCACCAAAGTTGATGAGGAAGAGGACGACCTGGAAGTCTTTTATAATGACCCCGATTTCAAAAAGCTACTGGGGGCGTGACGATATGCACGGATTGCCAGAGCATCCAATCCCGACTGGGGCTTTCAGAGGTCAGAACTGAGTATGCTACTCGACAGGGTTCTCAAAGGACGGTCTTTGGGAGAAGTGTACCGACGGTTATTCTGAGGCGCGCGCATGACTGGAATTACATCGCTGCCGCAGAAACAAGAACGGAAAGCCCGATTTGTGAAATCGGGCCTTGCGGTTTTTTGGCTGAATGGAGTCGGTTATCTTGTTGCGGCTTTGGCTTTTCCGAGTTCAGCGACGACCCCAAGCTGCTGCATCAAGCCTAGAGCGTCCCAGTTGACCCAACCTTCCGCCATCTTGCCATTCGTAAAGCGGACAACGCTTATTCCGGTGATGGTGACTTGCTTTCCCGTTGGCGCAATACCGCTGAGATCACCTTTATGGGTACCCTTGCAGGACCAACGGGCCGTGACGGTCTCGCCTTCGGCAATGATGTCCTCGATCGTCAATCGAACGTCGGGGAATGCAGTGCGATAGAGAGTCGCTCTCTTTTTTTCGCTCTCGGGACCTCGCCCAAAATCGGGCGTCGAAGAGTCATGATGAGAGTAGTTCTGTGCAAAGAGCTCATCTGCCACCGGCAGATAGCCCTTGTTCCAAACTTCCTCGAATAAACGACGAACAACAGTTTTGTTTGATTCAGACATAGTAATTCTCCCTTTTTAAAATCCAGATTCCTACTCGCGCGAAGCGAGTCGGGCTTGAGTGGTGTGACCTGTAACCGCTGACGTCTCGGGTGGGTTTACCTGTACGTCGGACAGGAAGTCGGGCTCCGCGAGAGGGAACAAAAAGGAACCGAGGGGGTTCTGCCCTCTTAGCGCCTGATGCGGAGATTAACCGTTAAAGAAACTACATTTGGGCCTACGAAGCGGGAATCTCGCCTCGAACGTCGAAACCTCAACATGAGCTTGTTCTTATCGAGTATAGGTGTCAAGGAGAATCGAAAGATTCTTTTGTGCAAAAAGAGCAGAGGGGGCGGCGGAGATGGCACAGACCTGGCACAAAAACGGTCAGTTTCGGCGCCTGGCAGGCACTACGAAAGAAGGAGTGGGCCGCGTCGAAGCACCACGACCTGATCAGATCTGGCAGTCGGATGGGTCCGATCTGGGCAGGACCGGCAGTTGATCGGGCTTATCTGGTCGGTGTGATCGACTGCTGCACGAGCGAAATCGTGAGATGGAACGTTTCGCACCTCTGTCGAACCGAGGAGGCGGTCGTTGCGGTGGAAGAGGTCGTGCTGAATCGTCTGCCGGCAGGGAGCCGAGAAAGCGATCTCATTCGGACTACCGGCATGCAATTGGTTTCTCGATCCGCTTACCATTCGCCGGTGCTTTGATGCGGTTATCGAGCTTTGGCCGCTACAGATGAACCATTGAGCTTGGCCAGCTCACTTGCAAAGAGGGAGTTTTCGGGGAATTCCGCCGCGAGCTCCGTAAGTTGTTTGTGGGCCACCTCTGTTTTTTTCTCACGTAGGGCGGCTAGCGCAAGCAAAATCTTCGCAAATGGCCGCAGGTAGCGGCCATGATCGGCCACGATCTCGAGCTGCTGGATGCCTACTTTCTTGTCGCCGTGGATTCCAGCGAAGCCGAGGAGAAATTTCTTGAGTTCCGACAGACTTCCGACGATGTAATTCGCCGCGCCCAGACCAAGATAAGCATCGGCAGCGTCTGGGACGACAACCAATAATTTCTTGGCGTACTGATCAGCTTCTCGGGTCATTTTCAGGCCGGCGAGCTGCTGCTTATCGATAAGACTCGCATAGTCGGCTTGCATGCCCAAGCTCAGAGTCATCGCGAACAGGGCATTCGCGTCCCTTGGGTTCGCCTTCAATTGCGGTTGCGCCAAGTCTTGTGCATGCTTTTCGGCGGCGAAGAATGCGGCGCGCAGTTTCGGCTCGGGTTTGAGAGGGATCTTGCCAAGAAAACGCTTGTCGTCCACGAAAAACTCGGAAGTCAGAACGCCCTGCCGATAGCACTCCTCAAACAGATAGCTCGCCGCTTCCGCGGCGCTCCCAATGGGGTCTTCCGGGTGAGGCTTCTGCCAGGCCCCGAACTGGTTGCGAGCTTCTTCAAACTTCAGTTCGTAGAGAAAGTGAAAGCCGGCTTCGAGTTGCGGCGCGTGCAAGACCTCAGTCGGAGTCTGCCCGGATTCTGTCAGCGCCGCTCGAACCTCAAGGCCCTCTGCCATTAGCGCGCCGCATAGAGGCAAACAAATAAGTGAACGGATCAGCGAAATCCGTTTGGTGCTACTCGTAGATATGCGTGTGGGTTCCATCCGAAGCAAAGGAGGCAAGCATAGTACAACCCGTATCCATTCGCTTGGATTTCGGGCCACTTGGACGACAAGCGCAAACCGGCCTTCCGACGAATCGCGCGCTTGGGCCCCGCGGTGCCGCACCGGACCCAATCATCCAGGATCGATTCCTGCCAGCCGTGCCAGCGTCCGCCCTATCCGAGTGTGACGAGCCCGTCAAAGACGCGGCGGGTTCTATTTGCTTTCCAGCCTAAAGATCCTTTCCATCACGACCCACTTCTCGCCTGGACAAGCTTCGGGTAATGCTTGCTGAAACTGCCACATGAGGTTTTCCCATTCCTGCACCTTCGGATTGTTCCGGTCGGCCTCGGCCTTTCGCTCGAACGAAAAAGTCTCATTGGCCTCGAGAATCATGAACAGTCGCGTTCCCTTGAGATAGATTTCCAGATCATAAATGCCCGAGGTTTTGATGCTGCTGGTGATCTCTGGCCAAATCTTCTCGTGGTAACGCTTGTACTCGGCAATCAATTTCGGGTCGTCCTTCAAATCCAGGGTCAGGCAGTAGCGTCTATTCATACCAGCGCGCCTTTCTTCCTCACTGAAACGGATTGCGTGTCGGCCACGGCTATGGGTTTATGTCCGGATAGCCCAAAATAGAGAATGAACAAATAGCACACCAACGGCACGATGAATGCCTTTTGGATATTTGACGCGTCCGAAATCCGGCCCATGATCGCCGGGAAAATCGCCCCACCGAGAATCGCCATAACCAAGAGCGATGAGCCGCGTTTGGTGAGCATGCCGAGATCCTTGATACTCAAGGCGAAGATTGTCGGAAACATGATGGAGTGGAAGAACCCGATGAGCACTACAGCCCACACCGGTATCAGGCCAGAAGCCAACAAAGCCACGGTGGCACAGATAAGCGAAGCCGCGGCAAAGAGAGATAGCAATCGCGGCGGTGCAACCCTTTTCATCATCGCCGAACCAATGAATCGACCGGCCATGAATCCGGTTTGGTGCAGCAACAAATAGAGCGCGGCGGTTCGCGCCGGGGTTCCGGGAACAGAGTGCTGCGCATAGCGAATGACAAAGCTCGCCACTCCAACCTGCGCTCCGACATAGAAGAACTGGGCGATGACGCCCTTGATTAGATGGGCGTGAGAAAATATGCCGCTCTTTGAATTCGTCTCCGTGCCCGCCCCTGGTTCGATGCCAGCCTCTTGGACGTCCGGCAGATGTGCCAGCTGAATGAGCACACCGACGGCAACAAATATCGCAGCGATGATTAAGTACGTGCCTCTCACCGTACTCGCTTCGGCCGCGCGATACGCCTCCAACTGGTCCGCACTCATCATCGCGATTTGTGCCGGTGCATATTCGATTCCCGTGAGAATAAATGTCCGGCCAAGAATTGGGGAAAGGACTGCTCCAACAGCGTTGAACGACTGGGCAAAATTCAATCGACGCTCCGCGCTTCGCGCAGGGCCAAGAATCGTAACGTATGGGTTCGCGGCCACCTCGAGGAAGCTCTGGCCGCAAGCCATTACGAACAATGCGAAGAGAAAGAACCCATACAGGCGGGAGGAAGACGCCGGCAGGAAGAGTAAGGCACCGAGCGCACACAAAAATAATCCAATGAGAATTCCCTTTTTGTATCCAAGTTTCTCCATCGCCCGCCCGGCAGGAAAGGCCGCCAGGAAATAACCGCCGAAGAACGCCACTTGAATAAACGAAGATTGAAAGTCGCTTAAACCAAAAGCCTTTTTCAGGTGTGGAATCAGGATGTCATTGAGGTTAACGCCGAACGCCCACAAGAAAAACAGGCTCGTAATAAGGACGAATGGCAAAAGGAAGCGGCGCTCTGTTACCGGAACGCTTTGGCCTCGGCTCCCTGCAGCTTCTGCCTCACTCGTCATCGCTTCTCCGTCAAGTCAGCGCCCGGTCCAAGTGAGTGTAACCACCGTCCACAAATACGTGCTGTCCGGTGATGTGGCTGGCTCTCTCCGAAAGCAGAAGCACAACCATGTCTGCGATCTCTTCCGGCTTGGTCATCCGCAGCCCGAGCGGAATCTTCGAGATAATTCTCGACAGTTTTTCCTCGGGATTCGGGAATACGGAGAGCCATTGTTGGTAGAGCGGAGTCATCACTTCCGCAGGCACCACGGCGTTTACGCGAATTCCCAGAGGTAACAGCTCGGCCGCCCACTCGCGCGTCAGGCCGAGAATTGCGGCTTTGGCCGCTACGTAACCGGAGGTTCCACCCTGTCCCGTGACCGCCGTCTTCGAACTGATGTTCACAATCGATCCACGCGCCCGCTTGAGAGCAGGCAGAGCAAAGTGGGCCATTGTGTAGTAGTGCACAAGATTCAATTCCAACGATGCGACAAACTTTTCGGGCGCGCCATGTTCGAGTCCTACGTTGTCGTTGGCCCCCACATTGTTGACCAACGCATCGAGTCGCCCATATCTCTGCACTACCTCCTCCACGGTTCGGCGGCAGGTCTGGGACGCCGTGATATCTCCTGCGACAAACATGCTCTCGACTCCGGAGGACTGTAGCGCGGACTGCAATTGCTGACCCGCTTCCGCATCGCGATCGAGAAATGCGGGAATTGCGCCCTCTGCCACGCCGGCCCGCACGACCGCCGCCCCAATTCCCTTCGCGCCTCCGGTTACAAGGATGACTTTTCCTTTGAGTTGTAAGTCCATGTCTTAGCCGCGCAAGCTTAGAAAGCCACCGTCCAATGGATAGTCAACCCCAGTGACAAACGCGGCTTCTTCGGAACAAAGAAACAGCGCTAAGGAGGCAACTTCCTCCGGCCTGCCCATTCTTCCCACCGGCTGCGACTTAGCCAGTTTTTCGTACATCTCTTTCTCGCGCCCCGGATAGTACTTCTCGAGGTAGCTATCCACGAATGGGGTATGAATCCGCGCCGGCGAGATACAGTTGCAGCGAATGTTGTGCTGGAGGCAATCCTTGGCCACAGAGTATGTCATTGCAATCACCGCGCCCTTGCTCATCGAATAGGCGAATCGGTCGGGGAGCGCGGCGGAGCCTGCAATGGAAGCCATGTTGAGAATTACGCCTCCGCCGTTTGATTTCATGTGCCCAACGCACGCATGAATACCGTTGTAAATACCCTTCACATTGACGCGAAAGAGCCGATCGAAATCCTCCTCGGTCGTCGTTTCTACCGTTCCGATATGCGAAATCCCGGCGTTGTTCACGAGGATTTCGATTTTTCCTTTTGCGAAGATTTGTTGAAATGTTTCGAGGACCTGCCGCTGCTCGGTAATATCACACGGATGAGCCGTCGCCTCTCCGCCAGTGTCCACGATTTGCTTCGCTGTCACCTCTGCTTGTCTTGCGTTGATATCCACGATTCGAACTGCGGCTCCACTCGCGGCAAAGCGCAAGGCAATCGCCTGTCCGATACCGCTCCCGCCGCCTGTAATAATGGCCGACTTGCCGTTCAGACTGAAATGATTTGAACTATTTCTTGTGCTAGTCAGAGGGAGACTCCTCGTTTCCATGGAATAAAATCTTCCTGCCCCTTCTCTTCCGCTTTCGTGCGAATTCCCCCGTTCGCCACGTGAATCACCAACTCGAGAATTTCTTCCCCCATCTGCTCGATCGTTTTTTGTCCAGAAATAATTCCACCGGTGTCAGTATCGATAATGTCCGGCATCCGCTGTGAGAGGCCTGAATTCGTCGAGAGTTTCACCACCGGGGCAATCGGATTTCCCGTTGGTGTCCCGAGTCCCGTCGTGAATAGCACCACGTTGGCTCCGGCTCCCACTTGCGCAGTCACGCATTCCACGTCGTTTCCCGGTGTGCACTGCAGATTCAAACCCTTCTCGGTCGTATACTCGGGGTAGTCCAGCACTGCCGCCACCGGGGATTTCCCGCCCTTTCTCGCTGCTCCAGCAGATTTCATTGCATCGGTCAACAGTCCGTCGCGGATATTTCCAGGGCTGGGATTCATTTCGAAACCGGAGCCCACAGCCTTTGCGCGCGCACCGTAGCCTTTCATCAAATGCATGAACCGGTGCGCCACTTCCTTGTGCGCGCTCCGATTGATCAGCTCTTGCTCGACGCCGCACAATTCCGGAAATTCCGAAAGGATCGTCCGTCCGCCCAGGGCAGCAAGCAGGTCTGAAGTGTGACCGATGGCCGGGTTGGCGGAAAGACCGGAAAAACCATCGGAGCCTCCGCACTTCAATCCCACGCATAGATCGGAGAGGCGGGCGTTTGTCCGGTGGCAATCGTTGGCCTGCATCAAGCCTAAGAACGTACTCCGAATGGCCTCCGTCAGCATCGCGGCCTCGGTTCCGCTCTTCTGTTGCTCTACGATCACCAGAGGTTTGTCGAAATCCGGATTCCGTTTGCGCAATTCTTCCTGCAGAATTCCGATCTGGGCATGCTGGCACCCCAGGCTGAGTACTGTTGCTCCTGCAACGTTCGGATGATGGATGTAACCCGCAATGAGGCCACAGAGATTGTTTGAATCCTCGCGGGTTCCCCCGCAACCTCCGTCATGCAACAGAAATCGAACGCCGTCCACATTCGGGAAGATTCTGGAACGTCCTGTGCCCACAGCGCTGCTTCGCAGCGTGTGGGTCTTGATTTCTTCCGTTCGGCCGTCTTGATAGAGCCGCGCCAACTCTGCGACTTGCTGTCGGTAAATTCGCGGTGCCGCGAAACCCAACTCTTCCTGAAGCGCTTGTTTCAAAACTTCGATGTTCCGGTTCTCGCAGAAAACCAGCGGCACAACGATCCAGTAATTGCGCGTGCCCACCTGCCCGTCACTTCGCCGGTACCCGCAAAACTCTCGTTGCCTCCATCGCGAAACGTCCGGCGGCGTCCAGCGAAACTCCCCGGTCTTGTCCTGAAATTCTGCAGCCTGATGACGGACATTTCTGGTGGTAAGAAGTCCGCCTCGGCGGATTGGTTCAACTGCTTTTCCAACGATCACGCCGTACATTCTTATGGTTGCGCCTACTTCGAGATCTTCGGTGGCAAACTTGTGTTTTGCGGGAACGTCAGACTCGAGAACATAGGTTTGGAGATCAAAGGAAATCGGCTCCTGTTTTGATAGAAAGGTCAGAGCGATCAACACATTGTCTTTTGAATCGAGTCTGAGCACCTGACCCGGCATAAGAATAGCCTGTATTTTCCCTCACCTTAACGTTTACGCGCATTCCTAATGAGCGTCTCGCGCATTGTAAGGCACCCCGGTGCATTTCGTCGCTCCGTATCTTAACCGTCGAGTTTCAGGCGATAGAACCGTGCGGCGTTGCCCCCAAGAACCGCCTGGCGCTCCGCCAAGGAATACCCGCTCACATAGTCCCGCACTAGATCTGCGACCCTTTCGTACGTCCCCGCCACCGTGCACACCGGCCAGTCCGACCCAAACATTACTCTGCCGGGTCCAAAACATTTGAATGCCTCGTCAAAGTATGGGCGGATGTGCTCCGGCGTCCAGAAACGCCAGTCCGCTTCCGTCACCAGTCCGGACGCTTTGGCGTAGACATTCGGGTAGGATGCCAACTCCCGAATGCCACTCGCCCAGGCGTCGAACCCACTATTCTTAATCGGGGGTTTTGATAGATGGTCCAGAACAAAGCGCTGCCGGGGAAACCGCTTTACGAATTCCGAGGCAATCCGAAGGTGTTTGGTGTAGATCAGGATGTCGTAAGCAAGATCGAACTCTTCCAAAATAGAAATGCCGCGTAGGAAATCCGGTTGCAGCAGGAAATCGTCCGGCTCGTCTTGCACGATGTGGCGAACGCCCACGAGTCTTGGATTTCTCGAAAACGATTCTAGTTCCGCGCGCAGCCTCGTCGAACGTAAATCCACCCAGCCGACGACTCCCAGAATGACAGGATTGCTCTCAGCCAATTCCAGCAACCACCGGGTTTCCTCCAGGGTCTGCCGCGCTTGAACGACAATGCTTCCCTGAAATCCATTACTCTCCAGGCGCTGTCTTAGTTCCGCGGGCAGAAAGTCGCGACGAAGCGAAGCCATCGTATCGTCGATCCAGGCATACTCTCGCGGGTCGTAAACCCAAAGGTGCTGGTGAGCATCAATTGCCAGTGTCATCGCACGTCTCGGTACGGATTTCGAGTCTTCGCCGGCGTTTCAGAATTTATCTTCCGTGTAAGCGAGCACGCGCTGTCGTGACTCACCGAGACCGTCAATCCCCAGCTCGACCAGGTCACCGGCCTTGAGATATTGCGGCGGCTTCATTCCGAGGCCAACGCCCGAAGGCGTTCCCGTGCTGATGACATCCCCGGGCAACAAGGTCATGAACTCGCTTACGTAGGCCACTAAGCCAGGAACATCACAAATCATCTTGGAAGTAGATCCTCGCTGCCGGAACTCTCCATTTACCTTGAGCCACATGCCAAGGCGATTGAAGTCGGCAATTTCGTCCTTCGTGGCGAGGAATGGTCCGAGCGGAGCGAACGAATCGGCACTCTTTCCCTTCACCCACTGCCCGCCTCGTTCCAGCTGAAAGCCACGCTCCGAATAATCGTTATGCAAAGCAAAGCCCGCAACATAGTCCATCGCGTTTTCCCGGCAGACGTACTTCGCCCTCTTCTCCATGACGACGGCAAGTTCCACTTCCCAATCAACTTTCGTGGCATTCTTGGGGATTATCAGCGGATCGTTTGGCCCCACCAGGGACGATGAGGCCTTGAAAAAAATCACGGGCTCCTTGGGAACTTCCATGCCACTCTCTTCTGCGTGGTCGTGGAAATTCAGCCCAATACACACGATCTTGCTGGGCCTAGAAATTGGCGGACCCAGACGGGCACTAGCAGAAACGCGCGGCATAGAGCCCTTATTCTGTGCGAGCCAACTCCGCAGGTTTGACAGTCTCTGACCGCCGAAGAATGCTTCGTCAAAATCTGCAGCAAAGCCGGAAACGTCCAAGCGCGTGCCATCATCAAGTAACACTGCTGGCTTTTCCTGGCCAACCTCGCCGATTCGAATCAGTTTCATCGCACAGATTCCTCAGAGTGGAAGAGTTTAGCAACGAACAAGCAGTCGCGGGCTTTCTTTCTCGAAATGTCCGTTGATGCGGACTTGTCACACTTCGCTGGGTCGCGGTGTGCGATCCGTCCACTGGCGCCAACAGGCGCGAAACTATCGTCCCGACTTCCTCTGCGTAGTCTGGAAAATCCCAGGAAGTAAGATTTTGTCACAGCCCCGTTGCAGGTATAAGTCGACTGTTCCAGACACCGTCATTGAGCCTGCTGCGAGCCGAAGCTGGATGTGAGACACCACTTTGCTTTCGCAATTGCCGCCCCTAATCGCAATCTCGAATGTTCGATGTAATTCCTGATTCCGTCGCAAAGCCAGACATCTGGCGCTGTGGCCGGCTCCCCGTTAATCGGGATGCTACATTTCAGCTCGGCGCTAAACGCTTCACCGGGCACCTAGCTGTGTATAATGTGATTCTAGACCGCATGCCCAGATCCCGCACGATGGAATTGCCCGAATTCCCGGCCTATGTGCGATTTCCCCGATGGAGGCCGCTATCGTGAACTCCCCCAAAGCTAATCTCGAACAGCCGCGACTGATTCTGCGACGCGTTGTCATCGAAGGTCTGGAGCCGGAAATTGATCGCGGGAGATATCCCATCAAGCGTACGGTAGGAGAACGGGTCGTGGTTGAGGCGGACATTCACGCCGACGGGCACGACGCTCTCAGTGCTGTAGTTTTATACCGGCCGGACCAAGAAAGGGTGTGGAACGAAGCGGTCATGCGTCCCTTGCAGAACGACCGTTGGCAGGGGCAGTTTTCCGTGGAGAGGTTGGGAACTTATTTCTATACCGTCCAGGCGTGGATAGACGCATTCCAAAGCTGGAGTCGTGACACCGTCAAAAAATCCGAGGCTGGTCAAGATGTTTCCGTCGCTGCCCTATTGGGAGCGCGGTTGGCCCAGTCCGCCGCAAAGCGGGCGCGAGGAGCCGACTCACAAAGACTGGCCGAATTCGCGGCGGAGCTGAGAAGTCTTTCAAATGCGGGCCGCGACGCAGTGGCTACGTTCGCCCGGAACGTAGAATTGGCGACACTGATGGGCCGTTACGGCGACCGCAGCCGTGCGACGTCCTACGACAGACAGCTGGCCGTTGCGGTAGATCGCGAGAAGGCGCGCTACAGTACTTGGTACGAGATGTTCCCCCGTTCGTGCGCGGACAAGCCGGACAAGCATGGCACATTCCGTGACTGCATTCAGAGGCTTGGATATGTTTCTCGGATGGGATTCGACGTCCTATATTTCCCGCCGATTCATCCGATCGGGAATACCCAGCGCAAAGGAAGGAACAACACCACTCAGCCGTCGCCGGACGATCCTGGAAGCCCCTGGGCGATTGGCGCCGATAAAGGTGGACATTTGGCGATTCATCCGGACCTTGGGACCCTCGAGGAGTTCAAGCAGCTTCAAGCCAAGGCGCGCGAGCTGGGCATCGAGATCGCTCTGGACTTGGCATTCCAATGTTCTCCGGATCATCCGTACGTCAAAGAACACAAAGAATGGTTCCTGCAGCTGCCCGACGGTTCCGTGCAGTACGCGGAAAATCCACCAAAGAAATATGAGGACATTTATCCATTTTATTTCGAAAGCGAACAGGCTGCGGAGCTCTGCGAAGAATTGAAGAAGATTGTTCTCTACTGGATGAAACAGGGTGTCCGCATCTTCCGTGTTGATAATCCACACACCAAGCCGTTCGATTTCTGGGAGTGGTTGATCAGGGAAATCCGGCAGGAATCTCCAGAAGTGATTTTTCTGTCCGAAGCGTTCACGCGGCCGAAAGTGATGCACCGCCTAGCAAAGCTTGGCTTCGCGCAATCCTATACGTACTTCGCCTGGAAGAACACCAAATGGGAGCTCACTCAGTATTTCACAGAGCTGACTCAGACACCCCTGCGGGAATTTGTTCGATTGAACGTTTGGCCGAACACTCCGGACATCCTCACTGAATACCTGCAGTATGGAGGCCGGCCGGCGTTTATGGCGCGCCTCATTCTGGCAGCCACTCTCAGCGCGAATTACGGGATTTATGGCCCCGCATTCGAGTTATGCGAAAACAGGGCATTGCGCCAGGGTGGCGAGGAGTATCTGGATTCGGAAAAGTACCAGATTCGAATGTGGGACATCGGCCGTCCTGACAGCTTAAGCGGCTTGATCGCGCGCGTGAATGAGATTCGGCGGGAGAATCCTGCGCTTCACAGCGATTGGAGCCTGCGATTCCACCCGGTTGACAACGATCAGCTGATCGCCTATAGCAAAGCTACCGAGGACCTGTCGGATATTATTCTCGTAATTGTGAATCTGGATCCGCATTATAAACAGTCAGGGTGGATCGAGGTTCCCTTGGAGGATTTCCAACTTGCTTCGCATCAGTCATTTCAGGTGCACGACTTGCTAACCGACGCGCGGTACCTCTGGCACGGCGCCAGGAATTACGTTGAACTGAACCCTTCGGTACTGCCCGCCCATATCTTCAAAGTGCGGCGACGAGTGCGTACGGAACGAGATTTCGACTACTTCTTGTAGCATTCATAGGATTCCGAAGCTGGGAGAGGAGAGTCGAACAGTGGCAGCGTCCCCCGATGCTCTGTGGTACAAAGATGCAATCATTTACCAGCTGCACGTGCGCACTTTCTGCGATAGCAACGGCGACGGCATTGGAGATTTCCCTGGGCTCATACAGAAGCTGGACTACCTGCAAGAGCTGGGGGTCAATACCCTCTGGCTGCTGCCGTTCTTTCCATCGCCCTTACGGGACGATGGCTACGACATTTCGGACTATACCGCGGTTCACCCAAACTATGGCGTGCTTCAAGATTTCAAGGCGTTCCTCACCGCGGCTCACGACAGAGGGATGCGGGTCGTCATTGAGCTGGTTCTCAACCACACTTCTGACCAGCATTCCTGGTTTCAGGAATCGCGAAGCTCCCGGGAGAATCCGAAGCGCGATTGGTACGTGTGGAGCGAGACCGACAACCATTATCAGGGGGTCCGGATCATTTTCGTTGACACGGAAATGTCCAATTGGGCTTGGGACCCACTCTCAAAGTCCTATTATTGGCATCGATTCTTCAGCCACCAACCTGATCTGAATTACGACAACCCCGCCGTCTTCGAGGCCATGTGGACCGTTATGAAGTTCTGGCTGGAGATGGGCGTGGACGGGTTTCGATTGGACGCAGTCCCCTATCTGGTAGAACGCGAGGGCACATCTTGTGAGAACTTGCCTGAAACACATGCAATCATCCGCGAGTTCCGCAAACGCGTCGACCGAGAGTATCCCGGAAAGATGCTTCTAGCTGAAGCAAATCAGTGGCCGTCGGATGTCTGTTTGTACTTCGGCGACGCCAACGAGTTTCACATGGCTTTCCATTTCCCATTGATGCCACGAATGTTCATGTCCGTGCAGCTCGAGGATCGCAAGCCGATCGTCGAAATACTCGAGCAAACTCCGCAGATTCCCGACAGCTGCCAGTGGTGCCTCTTTCTCCGCAACCATGACGAACTGACGCTAGAAATGGTAACCGACATCGAGCGGGACTATATGTATGACGAATACGCAAAAGACAAAGGCATGCGATTGAATCTCGGAATCCGGCGGCGTTTGTCTCCGATGATGGACAACGACAGGTGGCGTGTTCAGCTTCTAAACGGATTGTTGATGTCCATGCCGGGAACTCCGATCATCTATTACGGCGATGAAATCGGCATGGGGGACAATGTCTACCTCGGCGACCGCAATGGTGTACGCACTCCGATGCAATGGAATGGCGGCTGGAACGCAGGATTCTCTGGGGCCGATCCGGAACGCTTGTACTCGCCTTTGATTTCCAACCCAGTCTACGGCTATCAGGCCATCAACGTGGAGTCCCAGAAGCGATCTCCACATTCTCTGCTCTCCTGGATGAAGCGCATCATTCATGTACGCAAATCCTCTCGCGTCCTCAGCCGGGGGTCGATTGAATTTCTAAAACCGTCGAATCACAGAGTCCTGGCTTACGTCCGACAATTGGGAGAGGAAAAGATTCTCGTGGTGAACAATCTCTCGAAGTCCGCGCAAGCTGTGGAGCTGGACCTTCGGCGATACAAAGGAAGCATTCCCATCGAAATGTTCGGCGGAAACCTTTTCCCCCGGATCGGGGACCTATACTACTTGCTGACCCTCGGCCCGTACCAGTTTTTTTGGTTTCGTTTGCGCCGGATCTAATTCTCCGTCCGATGACCGTGGCAAGTTGTCGGCATTCTTGATTGGATCGTTGCAGCGGGCGGCCGGGAACCAACAGTGGAGATCTCATTGGCAGAAGAAACTTTTCTCGATGACAATTTCCTGCGCCAACTCATGAGCGTGGGCGAAGTAGACCTTCTTGTCGGAATCCCGTCTCACAATAATGCAAAGACGATCAGTCAGACAATACAAACGATTGAAGAGAGTTTTCAGCAGAACTTTGGGCGGGAGAGGGTGGTTATCGTAAATGTCGACGGCGGATCGAGAGATGGCACTTCCGATGTGGTCCTAAACACCCCGTCTCCCAAGAGTTCAAATTCGCGAGGCTTAAGCTCGCTTCGTACCCTGCATCGGATCACGACGCGCTACGCCAATCAACCTTCGCGGGGCGCGGCGTTCCGGGCAATTCTGGCCGCTGCGGATTTGCTGCGGGCAAAGGCCTGCGCGATAATCTCGCCGGAAATCTCCAATTTCAGCGCCCCCTGGGTCAAAAGCCTGCTCCAGCCAGCTTACAGAGAGAACTTCGACTTCGTGGCGCCGCTCTACAGTCGCCACAAACAGGACGGTCTGCTGGCACGAAACCTGGTCTATCCGATGGGCCGCGCAGCCTTTGGTCAAAGGATCCGCGAACTCAATTCCAGCGAACTTGGTTTTTCCGGCCGACTCGCCGGCCATTGCCTCAGCTTGGATGTGTGGCGGGAAGAGACCGTGCGCACATCGCCGGAGGCTTGGATGGCGATCACTGCGATTTCTTCGGGCTTTCGCTGTTGCCAGTCCTTCCTGGGTCCCAAGGTGCACTCTCTCACGAGCACAGGAACAGACATCGTTACCGCAGTCCGCCAGACTGTGGGAACTCTGTTCTGGTGTCTCGAATCCCATCAATCGTTCTGGATGGAGCGCGCTGGATCCGAGTCGGTGCCGACCTTTGGACCCGAGCACGAGCTGACCTCGCAGCCGGCGCGCGCGAATCGAAAGAGAATCTTTGACTTGTTCCTGAGTGGTGCTGCCGAGTTGTCGGAGCTCTTGAAGTCGATACTCGCCCCGGAAACCCACGCAGAGCTCCAGCGGATTGCAACCCAGGATGATCGGAAGTTCCGTTACAAGGACGAGCTCTGGGTAAGAACACTTTGCGAATTTGCAGGCTCCTACCATCACGCAGCGATCGACCGCGATCACTTGATCCAGGCGCTCGTGCCTCTCTATCGCGGAAGAATTTATTCTTTCCTGCTGGAGCATCACGATTCATCCCCGGAAGATATCGAGGCGCACTCCGAAAACCTCTGTCTGGAATTCGAGCGCCAGAAACCATACCTGGTCGAACGATGGAAGGCGAAAGAATTGAGGTGACGCCATGAAAGAGATGATCCTTCGAGGACTACAGCAAGCCTACGAAAACATGGTCCACATGATTGCCGAATTTCTACCGCGGTTTGTGGTCATGTTCATCATTATGTCGTTCGGGTGGCTGGTTGCGTTGCTTTTGAAATACCTGGTGCGGTCCATCCTCCATTTGACGAAACTGGATCGAATTTCCGAAGAGTCCGGCGCATCGCAGGTCCTGCGAAAGGCTGCCTTACCCACCATTTCCGAGCTTCTGAGTCGAGCTTTCTTTTGGGTCACCTGGGTGGGCTTTGCCTTGGTGGGCATCAGCGTTCTCGGCATCCCTGTGCTGCATGAGCAGATTTCCCGTTTCTTCCAACTCCTGCCCGAGGTGTTCGTTGCCATACTGATTCTTTTTGTGGGAGCCCTCGCCGCAAACTTCCTGTCCCGAGCGGCTTTACTCTCCGCCGTAAATTCGGGGTACCGCTCACCTCGACTGTGGAGCGCATTGGTTCGCTTTGTGATTTGGATCTTGGCGATCACGATGGCCCTCGAACAGATTGGCTTGGCCAAGGAAACGGTGCTCACCGCTTTTTCAATATTTTTCGGAGCTCTGATGTTGGCGCTGGCCGTTTCCTTCGGCATCGGCGGGCGAGACCTTGCTCGACAGATCCTAGAGAGGCACCTCGGCGATCAACACCGGCAAGAAAGTGAGAAGGAAGAAGAACCAACGCCTTTGTAGAGCTTCAGGCGAGGGAGGACGTCCGTGAACGCATCACAGCAGGCGAAAGAGACCTTTCGCGAATTGCGAATGACGTTGCCTCCGTTGTTGGCCCGTTATCTCACCGACCAGCGCTGGTTTGGCGCAAAAGCACGGCAGATTCGCTCCGCGGAAATCACCGATCTAGTCCCTCTGGGCAATGCCCGCTTCGAAACCCTGTTGCTCCTGGTGCGTCTCGAGTACACGACCGGTCCGGGGGAGACCTATGTGTTGCCCCTCATCTGCACCCAGGAGCCGACCGCGGAGAGCGAAGCGACGGGTCTCAAAATACACAGCCCTGCACGCGGTAGGGACCTGCATCTACGAAATGCGCTGGCAGACCATGATTTCCTGCGTAGTCTCCTTGAGACGATTGCACAGGAAGCTGTGTTTCGCAGCTCCGAAGGTGAAATCCACGCGGCGTGCACTAGCGTATTTCACGTTCTCTGCGGGGCCTCTCCGGGCGCTCTACAGCCGAGGCCCATAAAGGCCGAACAGAGTAACAGCTCGATCATCTATGGTGATCGCGTAATCTTGAAGTTTTTTCGACGGGTCGAAGAAGGCGAGAATCTGGACCTGGAAATCGGACGCTTTCTCACGAAACGAAAGGATTTTCCGCACACCCCTGCAGTCGCCGGTTGGTTGAATTACAAGGGCAAAGATGACAGGGAAATATGTCTTGGGATCTTGCAGGCGTTTGTACCTAATACTGGTGATGCGTGGCTGTTCACGCTGAAGGCCTTGTCCGGTTTCTGGCAGGAAGTAAGGAACTATTCTGAAGGGTCTGTTGGACCCGTGCCGCGGCAGAATCTGCCGGCGCCCGTCCTGGACTACATTCATCCCTACCTTGATGCAGTACAACTTCTAGGAAAAAGGACCGCCGAGCTTCATCTGGCGTTGGCTTCAGAACCGACCGATCCGGGCTTTGCGCCTGAGCCGTACACGTCTCCATTTCAACGAGCCTTCAAAGAGACGCTTCACAAGCTGACCGAACGAAATCTTGCTCTCCTCGGAATGAAGCTACACGAGCTACCTCCTGAACTGCGCGACAAAGCAAGGGATTTGACCGCTCGCCAGGGGGAGATCTTCGAGAGATATGAATCGGCGCTCGGCAGTCCGATCCACGCGATGCGGACGCGTGTTCACGGCGACTATCATCTTGGGCAAGTCCTCTACACCGGATCCGATTTTGTGATCATCGATTTCGAAGGAGAGCCGGCGCGGCCGATATCGGAGCGCCGCATCAAGCGCAGTCCACTTCAGGACGTCGCCGGGATGTTGCGGTCCTTTCATTATGCTGCATTTTCCTTTCAGCTCGCCCCGCCGGACGAGATGGCCGCCTCAGAAATGGACAACGACGACGTGAGCAGGTGGGCAGAAAGATGGTACGCGTGTGTTGCGGACCGGTTTCTGAGCGCGTATTTCGAGAATGTCGAAGGAGCCTGCTTTATTCCTCCAAACCGTGATGAACTCTCCGCTTTGCTGCAACTTCATCTACTCGAGAAGGCTGTGTATGAGCTCGGCTATGAACTGAACAATCGCCCTGCCTGGATCGCGATTCCATTAGCAGGGATTTCTCAACTCCTGACATCATGATTTTTGTGTTCGTGGCGGTGTTGTCGGAAGGGCCAGCCTACTGTGACTGCGCAGCTTGACAGATCTCTCGGTGCTGTCTGGTCGCCCGGGGGTGCATGCAACTTTCTGCTTTGGGCGCCCAAGGCAGCGAAGGTTGACGTTCATATCATTCATCCTGGTGATCGCACGCTTGCGATGCAGCCTTTGGAAGGAGGCTATTTCTCGGTTGTCGCGCCGGAAATCGCAGTCGGTGCCCTCTATCGATACTGCTTGGACGGTCAAACGGAGCGACCGGATCCCGCTTCGCGCTTTCAGCCTCAGGGAGTACACGGTCCTTCCGAGGTAGTGGATACAGACTTTGCCTGGACCGACCATGGTTGGGTCGGAATCCCCTTGGAAAAATATGTCTTCTACGAACTTCATGTCGGAACGTTTACGCCACAGGGAACCTTTGAGGCAATCATTCCCCGAATTAATGAGCTGAGGGATCTGGGGATCACCGCCATCGAACTCATGCCGGTAGCGCAGTTTCCCGGAAACCGCAACTGGGGCTATGACGGCGTCTACCCGTACGCGGTGCAAAACTCGTACGGCGGCCCCGCGGCCCTGAAGAGACTCGTAGACGCCTGCCATCGACACGGAATGGCCGTCGTGCTCGACGTGGTCTACAACCATCTGGGTCCAGAGGGGAACTACCTAGCGGATTTTGGCCCTTATTTTGCCGATCTTTATAGGACTCCGTGGGGCCACGCGGTCAATTTCGATGGCCCGCAGAGTGATCACGTTCGCCGCTATTTCGTCGAAAATGCGTTGCAATGGATTACTGAATTCCACGTTGATGCGTTACGGCTCGACGCCGTCCATGCGATCGTTGACCTATCTGTTCGGCCCTTCCTCGAAGAATTGAGCCTCGGCGTCCACGCGAAGGCGAAAGAGCTGAATCGCAAAACCTACCTCATTGCCGAGAGTAATCGAAACGATCCGCGCGTCGTGAGCCCTCGCGATGCAGGGGGCCTGGAACTTGACGCGATATGGAACGATGATTTTCATCACTCGTTGCACGTGTCACTGACCGGCGAGCAAAACGGATACTACCAAGACTTTTCCGGCATCGAAGACTTGGCCTGCGCGTTTCGGAAAGGGTTCGTTTACGAAGGGCGATATTCCAACTACCGGCAGAGACTTCATGGCGGTTCTTCGCGACAACTTTCAGCCCATCGCTTCGTCGCGTTTGCACAAAACCACGATCAGGTGGGAAATCGTCCGGTGGGCGACCGCCTGACACAACTCGTATCATTTGAACAGCTGAAGCTCGCCGGGGCTACCGTTCTACTCTCGCCATATATCCCATTACTGTTCATGGGCGAAGAATATGGCGAACCAGCGCCATTCTCTTACTTTGTCAGCCACGGCGACCCTGCGCTCGTCGACTCCGTGCGCAACGGAAGAAGAACGCAGTTAGCAAGGTTCCGGTGGGGCGGAGACATGGGCGACCCTCAGGAGGATAGGACGTTTCTCCGCTCCATACTGAATTGGAAGTTGCGGACCGAGGGTCACCACCGCCTGCTGTGGAATTTCCATCAGGAATTGCTTCGTTTGCGACGCGATGTCCCGGCGCTGGCCCGCCTCGATAAAGAGGCTTTGGAAGCTGTGGCGTTCGCGGATGCAAAGGTGATCCTTGTTAGAAGGTGGAACGAGGCAAGCCACATTTTGGCCGTGCTTCATTTTGATGAGGAACCAAGCCAGGTACAGCTCCCCGTTCCAGCCGGCCACTGGCAAAGGAAGCTGGATTCGGCAGAGTCACGCTGGGGCGGAGGAGGAAGCCAGGCCTCCGACGTCTTAGTGTCGCGCGGAGGGGTGCAGATGCCTCTAAGTCCTTGGGCGGTTGTTCTTTACGCAGAAATGATGAAAGAAGAAACGTAGGCTTGATCGGCATTTCGTTATTCGTTGCCGAAATCCACTGCTTCGTGCCGGCACGCCACGGCCTGGGGTCATTGTGTGCCTGATGCGCCTGGATTCAACGCGGGTCAACAGTAAAGGATAGTCGAGGACCTAGGATTTACCGCGCACAGCGTGCCAAGGGATGGACATCAAGCTAAACGCAAATTCCTGAGCGATGCCCGAGCTGCTCCACCCTTGATGTCAGGTACGATCACTAATTCAAGGGTTTTGACTCCGGCGATTTCAACGGCGTAGTCTTCTGTCTCCCGTACTGCGTTGGGTTGGCTAAAATTCCACTGCTGGCGTACGATTTCTCGAAAAGATTGTCCGGTGTCCGCAGACCATCGCAGGACGAACTCTTGCGTGCGTGTGTTTTCCGTGTCCTCGAAAACCAGCCAGATGCGTCTGAGCTTTTGCGGCTCATCGAAAATTAGCCTTATGGTCTGGGTTCCGGCATTAGCTGCACGCCAACCCCGCTTTTCGCCCATCAGCAGCGCGGATTCGATCGGATAGCCGCTCTCTTCCGACGTAACCTCGACCGAAGCGGCGCGGTCCACGTTCAGCCAGGCTTGGGCAGAAGGTTCAGGACTCGGCACGGTTTGCGAAATCAGGCGCTTGCGCACGTCCATGCTACTCTACACCCGATTCTACGGCAGTGAGCAACGATCCGATGAGCCTATAAGGCGGCTAAAAGCCGGAAGCTACGGCCTAAAGGTAGGCGCGGTTTGGTGCATACTCGGGATCATCCTTGCAGCGGGATACTTCGTATACGTCTACCGATCAATTGGCGGAAAAGTTGCGCTGGGCAAGCATGGCGACGACTGATGGTTCCGATCGGGTCGCTCGGGCGTTGACGCTCGGGCCTGTCGGGCGTAGCCTCGATTTATGCGGCCTTCGAAACAAATCGCGCCCCTTCGACGCGGATCCAGAGCGCTTTCAGGGCTGTTACTGCTCGTGCTGGTTCTGACGCCAGCGTGTTCGTTGATCTGCCAGGCGCAGATGTGTCAAGCCTCCCCGACGACAAGGCAGGATGCGGGTTGTCACCACGAAGGCGTGAGGGCCGCCCGCCAGGGTGCGGCATTGACCGCGGCAGTTTCCGCTTGCGGAGTGCAAGAGGTTGTGTTTGCTCTGCCGACTCCGACCAGCAAGTGGCAAGCGAACGAAACGTCGGATGCCCGGCTTTCCCTTCTTTTCCTTTCGACGAATTCCTCTACCTTGGCTCTGGCAAGGTGCCGGAAGACAGATCGCACCCCCGTCGGGGAGTTCCACAGATCCATCGCCTGTCCATTCTCCTTTGATTCATTCGTGTTCCTCCGCGTCTGATCCGTCGGGATTTCTCACTTACCTCCATAGATTGTGTTCACTGATCTTGGCGCCCGGGCCTACGGGCCTGGCCACATACGACTTCGAGTATCCGGTCTCTTGATCATGCAACTCCGCAAACTGCGGACTGAACGAAGAGGACAAGGTGATTTTTATGAGCGAATCGCGGAGGAGTTTTTTCCGAAACGCCGCAGTACTTAGCGCGGGCTTGATGGGTTGGACGGAAGGGCTTCGCGCGCAGCGGGGACCCGAGAGGAGCGGGAACAAATCGCATCGAGCGCGCCAAAGAGAGGATGCGACGGAGCCGCCACTACCGATGGAATCGCCTGACCTGATGAATCTGCCGTTCACCATCGACGGGAACACCAAAGTGTTTCATCTGGTCGCGGAGCCGGTGAAACGCCGCATCGTGCCGTGGAAGACGCTGGATGTCTGGGGCTACAACGGAAGCTGCCCCGGTCCGACGATCCAGGTGCAACAGGGCGATCAGGTAAGAATTGTTGTTGAAAATCGTTTGCCCGAAAGCACGTCGATGCACTGGCACGGAATCGAAGTACCCATCGAGCAGGACGGCGTGCCTTACATCAGCCAGAAACCGATCGCGCCGGGCGAGACCTACACCTACGAATTCACGGTACACCAGGAGGGGACGTTCTTTTATCACGCGCACAGCGCGATGCAGGAAATGATCGGTCTTATCGGTATGTTCATCGCGCACCCGAGGTCCGGCCACGCGCCGAAGGCGAATCACGATTACGGGATCATCCTGCAGGAGTGGGCCGTGCTCCCGAATAATTCCGTACCCAACACGGCGAACATGGAGTTCAACTGGCTGACGTTCAATGGCCTCGCGGCGCCGCTGACCACTCCGTTGATCGCGCGCCTCGGGAGCCGGGTGCGTCTTCGGTTCGTGAATCTCGGGATGGATCATCACCCCATCCATCTACATGGAAATCAATTTGTAATCACCGGGACCGAAGGCGGCCGGACGCCCGAATCCACCTGGTACCCGGCCAATACTGTGCTTGTGGGCGTCGCGCAATCCAGAGTTGTGGAATTCGAAGCGAAGCATCCCGGCGCATGGATGATTCACTGCCACCTGCCCCATCACATGATGAATTCCATGATGGATCTGCTGACTGGCCGGCAAATTATGACCTCTGACCAGACGGAGGCGCGAGCGATGAAGCAAATGCAGACACTCGCATCCCGCGCAGGCTTCCAGCATCAACATCCTTCTCCAGTTTCGGCGGACGCCGACAAAGTTCCTGGTTTCCCCCAGGACGCATTTATGGAGATGGGAATGGACGAGCTTGTACAGAAACCCGAAACGCACGGACTGCCCAAGAACTGGAGCGCCGGAATGATGGGGATGATGACCATGGTCCGCGTTCTGCCCGACAAGGAATTCGATGAGATTGTTGCGATGAAAAAGTCGCCGGCACGCACCGAGGAGCACGCAGATGAACACCATTCATAACCTGGCAGCAAGGGTGATGCTCGCGATGAAAATAGGTCTGACTTCGCCTTCCATTTGCGCGACGTTCGGGTTCTCTGCGATGTGTTTGATACTGGCGAGCTACCTTGCCGCGCAAGACCCGTCCATGCCTGGCATGCAAACGCCACAGCAGCATACTCATGCGGCGACGCGAGGAGTCGAGGTGGAATACCCGCGCATGGGTCGCGCGCAAGCAAATGCAAAAGGCGGTCTTTTCACTCTGGATGCAGCGATGCAAGCGGCGAGAGAGAACAATCCGACACTTCGTCAGGCGGAGTCCGGAGTCAAGGCGGCACGCGCACGCGCCCAGCAGGCCGGACTGTATCCCAATCCGACGGTCGGCTATTCAGGAGATGAAATTCGAGGCGGAGAGATTAATGGCGGCAAGCAAGGCTTCTTCGTGGAACAGAGGATCGTCACCGCCGGAAAGCTTCCGCGCGCGCGCGAGGTGATGAATAAGGACACGAAGCTGGCGGAGATTGAAGCCGAAGAGCAGAAGGTTCGCGTGGAGACCGCGGTGAAGATGGCCTTCTATCGCGTGCTTGCGGCACAAGAGATGGCTGACGCCCGGGAGGACCTGGCACGAATCGCCGAACAGACTGTCGAATCGGTACGCCGGCTGCAAAACTCGGGCCAGCGCGACGAAACCGAAGTGCTCGCTGCCGAAGTGGAAGCCCAGAGAATGCAGCTCGC
>JBKOXA010000085.1:0-67268 GCA_046724685.1 Acidobacteriota bacterium
TTCACTTCGCCGTAGCGGGTGGCGAGCCATGTGCGCACTTCGGCGGGGTTGTAGTTGAAAGGGCCCATTCCGCCGCGGTATGCGATTTTCCCCTTCTCGTCGATGACATAGAGGCGTTCCGGCCACGCGGCGTACGCATCGTTTGCAGCGTTCGTCATATCATCGACGCCGAATGGAATGGGAAAGTTGTAGCGTTTCGTGAAATCGTTGGCGATGGCGAGGCGGTCAGCGAGCGTGCGTGGCTGCGCGTAGCAGACATCGTCCTTCACGTTCGATTTCATTTGCCATTCGTCGGTCGGGTGCGCTTCGCGCACGTAGACGGTCAGAAAATCGGCGTGATCCTTGTAGTCGTTGAAGATTTGGACGATGTCGCCGACCTGGCGACGAAACGGCGGTCAAGTAAAACTGCCGAACACCACCACCAGAGGTTTGGCTCCGGTACGTTCGCGAATGTGAAACGTGTCGGTGCCGTTCAGCGAGTACACGCGTGCGTCGGGAGCGGCGTCCCCGACTTTCAAATTACCGCGGTGCATGTGTGGCAGCGCGTACCGCACCATGTAGACGGCGTCCTTCGGACCGCCGGCCATCACGGATAGCACGATGAACGCAATCACCAGCAGCGCGCCCAGGCTGATGCCGATCCACATGAAGGCTTTTTTCACCTCGAGAACCTCGCGAAAGAACTTGGGTAAGAACCTAACAGCGAGCCGTGGCCTCCAAAATAATGCTTTTCTACTAGCGATCGCTTTTGCGGCGATTTTGCGCCGCTGCTCCTTCTCCCTGGATGAGTTCGTCTTTGCATTGCTGGTAGCGGGCGAGCGACTGTTCGATTACGGTGAGCGCGGCATATGCGGGACGAATCTCTTCGACCTGCACCTGTTTGCCTTCGAGTTGCTTGTAGTCCTGGAAAAAGCGCTTCAGCACCAGCAAGCGGTGGCCGGGCAGATCGCGCGCTTCCAGATACTCGCTGAATTCCGGATCGTTCGTTGCGACAGCGATGATTTTGTCGTCCGTGGCGCCGGAGTCCACCATGGTCATCACGCCGATCGCGCGCGCCTTGATCAACGCGAGAGGCTGCACCGCTTCCTGGCAGAGGACCAGCACGTCGAGGGGATCGTTGTCCTCGGCGTAGGTCTGCGGAATGAAGCCGTAGTTCGCCGGATAGAAGACGGCGGAATGGATCACGCGGTCGACTTTTAACAGGCCGGTGGGCTTGTCCAGCTCGTACTTGATGTTCGAGCCAAGCGGAATTTCGATCACCGCCCGGAAGTCGCGGGGGACGTCTTTGCCGGGAGAAACATCGTGCCAAGCGTGTACCACGGTCTGAGGCCTCGCGTGTGGAGTGACGAAAGAAACATTATGGCCTGACCGGAGGAAGAAAGGGAAAGCGAGTCGAGGGCGTGTCGAGAGCGGTGAGGTGCGCCCCGCGGGGTGACCAGCATACCTGCGCACGCCCGGCCCCGGGGCGCGACGCTTCAATGTCCCCCGAGCCCGGTATTTTTATCCAAAGGGTGCAGAAGTTACTGAAAATAAAATAGATGTGCTTGGCCCGAGCTTTGCGGAAGG
The DNA here is from genome assembly GCA_046724685.1 of Acidobacteriota bacterium. Classification (GTDB taxonomy): domain Bacteria; phylum Acidobacteriota; class Terriglobia; order Acidiferrales; family UBA7541; genus Acidiferrum. The sequence continues at coordinate 1,567 of JBKOXA010000085.1, forward strand.
CAAAGCGAGAGGAAAGAAACCCAAGAGGCGCCGATCGCTCGACGGGGCACGCAACGAGAAGATAAGGGCACAATCCTGGCGGAAGCCCGGACGAGTTGTATCCTGCCGCCCTACGCAGGGCTGAAGCCCGACGGTAGGGTTAGTAGATGGAGCCGCCGGGTTGAGTGGAACTCAGCACGCCGGCGTTGGCGGAAACCGTGTAGGCGGCGCCGCCGGTGCCGGTCCATGTGGAGAGATTGAATGTGCCGGTCGAACTGATGCGGTAGACGGCGATGTTCTGGTAGGTAAGCGGTGTCTTTGACTGGCAAAGCTGCGGTGCGCCTGGGGCTTGCATGAAATAGACCTTGCTGTTGCCGACGACGGTGCCGTGTCCGGAACCGTCGATCAGCAATGCGGTCTCTTCATCGATAGCGATATCGCGCGGGGTGCTGGACCAGCCATTCAGGAAGACATGGCACAGGAAGGCAAGATCCCGCCCCATGCGATCGCGTGTTACGAAGTGTGGATCGTCGAGGACTCCCTGCAAAATGGAAAGGTTCACGAAGTCGCGGTCGAGCGTGATGTAACGAGTAAACGGATCGGCAAGTGCCTGGCTGGAGGTGACGCCCTGGCTTGCAAGGGCCGAATAGATGAATTGCGACAACACGTTCATTCCGGCGCTGGTGCCGCCGATGGGCGCGCCGCGCGCGATCAGATTATTGAGCTCGGCTTCGACCGGGGTGCCTTTCCAAAAGTTGATGTAGTTGGATTGATCGCCGCCGGCGATCCACAAAGCCTCGGCTTTTTGAATGGCGTTGATGACGAACGGGTCGCTGGCCATGGTGCGGTTTGGGATGATCAGGGTCGCGACGGAATTTTCGCTGGGGCAGAGGGATTGAATATACGGATTGTACGCATCGGTGCCAGTCGCCCGAATTACCAGAAAATCTCCGCCGCCGCTGCGCTGGCACATCCACTGGAATGCAGCGTCGACGTCTGTGCCGCCGCCCATGAGGACCGTGCCGGGCGTCGTTGAGGTCGAAGTGTCGTTTGGATTACCGACGCGAAAGTAGGAATACGGTTTGGCGGGAAACGCAGGGCCCGCGAAAAAAAGCGCGCAGAGAAGTACGGCAAAGGACTTCATGGCAGGATACCCGCCTGAATTCTCCTCAACAACGTTGCAGTGCCAGCGAGAGGCCCTCGGGAACCTGGAAAACGGCAAGATTGTACACCCGGATTGCGTTTTTGGTGCGTAATCCAAGCGTTTTTCCGCAGACCCCAGGCTTGCTATCCTGCATGGATGCGATTCGCGCCAATTCCAGCACTCTTCCTCAGCCCGCTATTCGCCAATCCACTATTCGCACAAGCGACTCTCGAACAGAAAATCAGCTCCATTGCTGCCGCCGCGCGGGGAAAAGTTTCCGTGGCGTGTTCGCTGCCGGGAACGGATCTCAATTGCATTTTGAATCCGCACGCGCGTCCGCCAATGCAGTCGGTGTTCAAGCTGCCGCTGGCGCTCACGACATTGCATTTGATCGAACAAGAAAAATTTTCACTGGATCAAGCGATTCGGTTTTTGCCGAGCGACCGGATTCTTCCGAACACGTATAGTCCGCTGCAGGACAAATATCCCGAAGCCAACGTCGACGTTCCGCTGCGCGAACTGTTGCGGCTTGCGGCGTCGCTCAGCGACAACACTGCGGCTGACATTGTTTTGCGTGTGATCGGCGGTCCGGAAGTCGTCGAGAGCTATGTGATTTCGCTTGGCATCACGGGATTTCGCCTACAGGATGGCGAGCACGGCCTGCATCAGGATGTGCAGATCCAATACCGCAACTGGTTTGAGCCGGCGTCGGCGGTACAGCTGCTTCGGCGCATCAGCGACAATTCTCCGCTCAACGCCGAACACACCGCAGTTCTGCTGGATTGGCTGAAGGACTCACCCACCGGAGCAAAGCGAATCAAAGGCGAATTGCCCGCTGGCGCGATCGTAATGCACAAGACTGGGACTTCGGGATCGGCCGACGGAGTCGCGTTCGCAACGAACGACGTTGGACTCATTACTCTGCCCGATGGGCGACGCCTGGCGCTCGCCATTTTTGTGACTAACTCCATTGCGGACGAGGCGGTGCGTGACGAGGTCATTGCGCGGATCGCAAGGGCCACGTATGACGCGGCTCTAGAAGCTCAACGCTGACGCCGGTGGCCGTAGGAACGCTCCTAAAGCCGCGAGGCCGAAGGGCTGTGGCTGCCCTCCGGCCTCGTTCGCTCTCAGGGAAGGAGCACCGAGTTAGCCGGTGCTATCGCGCGGCGGCGGCTGCCGCCCGCACGCGGTGCGTGGAGGAGTTCTCCACGGGAAGGGTTTGAACGGTGGGGTTGCCGTTGAGAAGAGGGCTCATCTTCGCGGCAATTTCTGGGAAGATGGAATTGTCATAATTTTCGACATCGGAGCGGCTCTGCCACAGGGTGGTGCAGGAAAATTGTCCCGTGTTGGGATCCAGGGCTTCAATGTTCTCTACAAAACCTGGTTGCGACTGGACCTTCGGCAAGAGCGTGTTGTTCAGCAGCGCGCGAAATTCGGCGACCTTGGACGGTGCGACGGTGCAAGTGACGATGCGGGCGATCATGAGCTGCCTCCTAGGGACAAACGATTCGAGACGAGCCGTCGGGGGATGGTGCTCGGGGCAAGGGCAACGGGAACGCTAACGCCGCGTGAGCGCGAGGTCAAGAGTACTTTTCCTGGCCAAGGGAAGAAAAGGGGGAAGACCGGCAGCCCTTGCCGCGGATTGACACCTGGTCACGCGGAGCGATATCGTGCGGAGCGCGATTTTTTCCAACATGGTTTGGACCTGGAGCAAGCGGATGAAGAACAAGTGGCGGCGCGGGTTGATTCTCGCGCGGACGTGCGCAGCAGGCATTCTACTAAGCACTGGAGGGCTCCAGGCGCACGCCCAGGATGCGGAGGACGCCGCGACGAAGGCCGAGGAGAAAGCGGCTGCCGAAATTCGCGCTCGCTACACGAAATACGAATTCCGGATTCCGATGCGCGACGGAGTGCGGCTTTTCACCTCAGTGTACGTTCCCAAAGATGCGGCGCGCTTGAAGACCTATCCGCTCTTGATCGAACGCACACCCTACAGCGTTGCGCCCTATGGGGCGGACAACTATCCGAACCATCTTGGTCCCGCGCCTAGTTTTGTTGCGGATGGATTCATCTTTGTCTACCAGGACGTGCGCGGCCGTTATCAAAGCGAAGGCACGTTCATCGAAGTGACTCCACATAAGGACGTGAAAAAGGGGACGAAGGACGTGGATGAGAGCACCGACACATATGACACGATCGACTGGCTCTTGAAAAACGTTCCGGGCAACAACGGCAAGGCGGGGATCTATGGAATTTCCTATCCGGGGTTTTATGCTGCAGCTGGAATGCCCGACACGCATCCCGCGCTGAAGGCGTGTTCGCCGCAGGCTCCGGTGACCGACCTTTACATGGGCGATGACGCGTATCACAACGGGGCATTCATGCTTGAAGCGAATTTTGGCTTTTATGTATCCTTCAAGCCGCGCGCGGGGCTCGAATACCCGCCGAAAGACCGGGGCAACTTTGACTACGGCACGAACGACGGCTACGACTTTTATCTTGCGATGGGCCCGATCTCAAACGCCAAGAAGCTCTATCTGAAGGACTCGAATTTTTACTGGGATGATCAGGTTCAGCATCCGAACTACGACGAATTCTGGAAGAGTCGCGACATTTCAGCGCACATGAAGAATGTGCATTGCGCCGTCATGACCGTCGGCGGATTGTTCGATGCGGAAGATTTGCAGGGTCCCTACAAGATTTTTCGCTCGGTCAGAGCGATGAGCCCCAATACTCCCAACCAGATCGTGGAAGGACCGTGGGTTCATGGCGGCTGGGCGTTTACAAAGGGCGATCATTTGGGGCCGGTGAATTTCGCCGGCGACAATTCTGCTTACTTCAACGACCAGGTTTTGCTTCCGTTCTTTCAGCAATATCTGAAGGACGCGCCCGATCCGAAGCTGCCCACCGCTCTGATTTTTGAAACCGGAACGAACGTCTGGCGCCGTTACGATTCCTGGCCGCCAAAGGGAACACAGGCGAGAACCCTCTACTTCCACGCTGGCGGAAAGCTTGCGTTCGGCGCTGCAGGGGAAAATCCTGGCTACGACGAGTATGTCAGCGACCCCAATCACCCCATCCCGTTTGTTGAAACACAAAGCACCGGCGTGCCGCAGGCGTATATGGATGCTGACCAGCGGTTTGCTGCGAAGCGCCCCGACGTGCAGGTTTATCAAACTGATCCGCTCGAAGAAGACGTGACCGTTGCGGGCTCGGTTTCGCCGAAGCTTTGGGTGTCCAGTTCGGGCACCGATTCCGATTTTGTGGTGAAGCTGATCGATGTTTATCCGATGGATTATCCCAACCCGGATCCGAATCCCAAGGAGGTACGCCTCGGCGGCTATCAGCAGATGGTGCGTGGCGAGCCATTCCGCGCCAAGTTTCGAAACAGCTTTGAAAAGCCGGAACCTCTGGAACCCAACAAGCCGACAGCGATTAATTTCGACTTGCCGAGCATTAGCCACACCTTCAGACGCGGCCACCGCATCATGGTGCAGATCCAGAGCACGTGGTTTCCGCTCGTGGATCGCAATCCGCAAGAATTCGTGAATATTCCTGACGCCAAAGCGGAGGATTTCGAGAAAGCCACGCAACGCATATACCGCGGTGGAGACCACGCGTCGTCGATCGTCTTTCCGGTTTTAAAGTGAAATCGAGCGGCTGCGCGGTCGCTAAGCCGCTTTTTTTGTCCACCCGCCGAGGATTGCGCCCATCAACGCTAGGCCAACCAGCGGATAGAATTGGTTGATCGCGAACAGCTGCCAAGGACGCATCTCGTACATATAGGTGGTGTAGGTGATCGGCCCAACGAAGCCGATCCACACTAGAATCCCCAGGGACGCTCCGCGCGCCGCCGTCGTCGCATTTCGCCACAGGCAAAGCTGGGCGAGCGCGTAGGCGATCACCAGGTTCAGCAAGAAGCTCACAACATAGGGCAGGACCGGGTTCATACTGCGCGCCTGTTCTTCGGTAACATGTTCCAGCGCCATCCATGGTTTGCTGAAAAGGACGCCAAACCAAAGACCCCCGAGTAGCCAATAGACGACGGCACAAACAGCCACGGCGACATAGTTGGTTTTCATACGCGCTCCGTTGCGTTCAGATGTTGATCGAAGAAAACGATTGGCAACACAATGGCCCGGTTCGAGAATGCGGAGAGTCTGCAATTGACACGAGCGGATGTCAAGCGATGAAGGGAGGCAAGCCAGACGGCGCGGAATGACGAACAAAAGGGCAGCACGGGTCAAGCATTTCGCGTCGGCCGAAGCCTTTCGTGCTTGGCTTGCGACGAACCACGCCGGTGTCGCGGAGCTGTGGGTCGGGTTTTACAAGAAGAGCGCCAACAAGAAGGGAGCCACTTACAGCGAAGCGCTGGACGAAGCGCTTTGTTACGGCTGGATTGACGGCGTGCGTTATGCGGTTGATGCGACACGTTACAAAATCCGTTTCACGCCGCGTAAGCCTAAAAGCATTTGGAGCCTCGTGAATGTGCGCCATGTTCTGCGACTGAAGAAACTGGGGAGGATGGCCGAGCCCGGATTGAAAGCGTTTGCTGCACGGGAGCAGCACCGAACGGGAATCTACTCCTTCGAACAGAAACGCCCGGGACTTTCCGCGAAACACAAGAAATTGCTTCGCGCCAATCGCCTTGCGTGGGAATTTTTCTCGCGGCAAGCGCCTTGGTATCAAAGGACCGCGGGTTATTGGGTGAGCAGCGCCAAGCGGGAAGAAACTCAGCTGCGGAGGCTGACGACGCTGGTCGAAGACTCGGAAAAGGGGCGACGCATCGATCGCCTGAACCCCAAGGTCAAAAGCGGCACCGCGAAATAGGGATCGCTGTTTCGACGGCGCTCAGAAATTTAGCTTGAGCGCAAGTTGAACTACCCGAGGGTCACCTGCTGATGTGATCGAGCCGAATCCTCCCGAACCTGCCACCACATTGGGTGAACCGAGCGGCGGTGTATTGGTGAGGTTGAAAAACTCCGCACGGAAATCCGCGGAAACTCGTCCGGTGATGGCCGTACGCTTGATCAGGGCCAAGTCCGCGTCCTGGAACCCCGGGCCGCGAACTGGATTGCGTGAGCAGGTGCCGAGCGCGAGTGCGCTGTTGACCGCGATCGCGCTGACATCGAACCATTCGGCTAGGCTGCGCTGATCGAACGAAGTCGGGCCAGAACAATTCGGCCGCTGCGTGCCAAACCCCGCGAACGCCAGATTGTTGGTCGCCTGCGTAACCGCCAACGGAACTCCCGCTTCGAGGGTCACGATGCCTACGACCTGCCAGCCGCTGGCAAGCTTTCCCGCAATTCCGCGGGGATGCAATGCGTGCCCTCTTCCAATCGGCAGGTCATAGGTCCAACTTATAGCGAATACGTCGGGAATATCCCCGTTCGAAACGTCCTGCTCCAGTCGGCGGTTGAAGCTGTCGGCAACCGGGAAATTCGCAACGGGCCCAGTCAGGACGGAGGCGTCAAAAACCGAAGAGGCATCATCGATCAGTTTCGACCGTGTGTAGCTGGCCAGAAACCAGAAGCCGCCGGAGAACCCCTTTTCTAGTCTCAATTGCAGCGCGTGGTAATCCGTGTTGCCCACGTTGTTCCGAAACAGCGTAACGTTGGTGTACTCGGGATAGGTCTTCATGAGCTGCGCGACGGAAACCGTTTTTCCGCCGATCGACGAAGACGGTGGAATCTGGCCGTAAAAAGGGTTCGCCACTTTCTGCTGCAACGCGGCGCCAAGCGCGAGATCCGAAACGGGAAGCTGATTCAGATTTGTGTCCGGGACTCCGATGTGGGTGCCCTTCGAACCTGCATAGGCCACCTCAAACGAGAAATTTCTGCCGATCTGCCGTTGCATGGCGACATTCCACTGCTGCACGTATCCGGAGGTCTGCGAGCGATCGACGGAAAATACGCCTTGCCCAAGGCCTGCGTTGGGCGTCGGATCGACCGGCGAAACGCTTGGCCCGCCTGAGAGCACGAACGCTGGATTGATGTTGTCCAGCGTACTTTGTGAAGCGGTCTGAAGGAACGGGAACTGCGGATTGGTGAAGGGGGTTGTGATTCCCGCTTGGTCGAACCAGGTTAGACCGTAACCACTGCGAACAACGGTTTTCGGGGTAACCAAATATGCAAAGCCAACACGCGGACCGAAGTCGTGCCAGTGCAGGCGGCGCGCCGTGCGCGGGAATCCGTCCTGGCCAAGATATTGGAGTTGCTCCGTGTGCAAATTAAAGATCGCGCCCTGATTGTCCACTTCGGTCGATGGAAAATTCAGCGTATAGCGAAGTCCGGCCGAAACAGTCAGCCGTGACGTCGCTTTCCAGTCGTCCTGAGCGAAGAATTCCTGCACCCAGGCGCGCGGCCGCAACAGCTTCTGCTGCAAGTCGATCGAGAAGAGTTGCACTTGCCCCAGCAGGAAACTCGCGAGGGAATTTCCAGTGCCGGTCACGCTGGGATTGTTGGTGAATAGAGTCGAAAAGGTGAACTGGCCGGTCGGCGAAGGCGGCTGAAAAATGTCCAGCCGCGAAAAGCGCAGATCCCAGCCAAATTTGAACGCGTGTCGTTCCTTAATCCAGGCAAGGTTGTCTGCCCATTCCGTGACGTCGGTACGAAAATCGGAATCCGTGTTCGCCGGCGGGCCGAGTTGCTGGAAGCCGCCAATCAAGAACGTCGGCAGCTCGTTGTTGAATGCGCCGTTGACCGGAATGCCGGGAAGATCGAAGCCCTCAGAAGGTGTCGTGTTTAGCAGCAGCGCTGCCCGCGAAATGGAGCGCCGCGTGTAGCCAAAGCGCACTTCGTTGGTGAACGCCGGGTTGAAAACGTGCACATAGCTCGACGCGAACGATTGACCGAGGGTGTCCTGGGGGCCAAGCGCGGTCGAGTTCGTGGTGGTTAGCGCGCCGCTTCCATCCGGAAGAAACGCCACGGGTTTTACGTTGTCTTTCGCGTAGGAATACCGCCCGAAGACAAAATCACTGGCAGAAAAATGATGGTCGAGCCTCACATCGAACTGATCCTGATTGTCCGGCTCGTTCCCCACCCGGGTAAAGTTGTTAGCGGTACCTGCGGAAGTCGGAAGGGGGTAATGGTCCAACAGAGCCAGTGCCACAGGATCGATGCGGTCGGTCGGGATGGTGTTATTGGCGAAGGCTTGGCGCGTGAAGCCTCCGGTCGAGGTGGCCGTTGTGGTCGCCGGATCGTAGATCGTTGGAGCGGGCTTACCGTTGGTTGGCTCGGTAAAAATTCCCTGACGTTGGAGGAGGGTTGGAACGGTGGACGTCCGAATCCTGCCGATCAGCTGGCGCGTACCTTGATAATCGACAAAGAAAAATGTCTTGTCCTTGCGGATCGGACCGCCAAGCACTCCGCCGAACTGATTTCTTCGGAATACCGGCCTGCGCGTGCCGGCTGGCGCAAACCGGTTCTTGGCGTTTAACGCCTCGTTGCGAAAAAATTCGAAGAGCGAGCCGTGCAGGGAGTTTGTTCCAGATTTGGTTGTTAGGTTTACGACCCCGCCGTTGAAGCGGCCAAATTCCGCGCCTGGCGAGTTTGTCGTCAGGTTGAATTCCTGGATCGCGTCCACAATGGGGAAGAACGCCACCTGACCCGGCTCAGGCTGCAATACAGAAATACCGTCGTAAAGATATTCGTTCACCCGCGGCCGTCCGCCATTCAACCGCGGGAGTTGCGATCCTGGCGGCAAGGCAACTCCCGCAGATATCCCGACCAGGTTAATGAATGTCCGGCCATTCAACGGAAGCTCGTCGATCGCCTGATGGGGAATGACCTGTGTGAGGGAAGGCGATTCCGTTTTTAGGGGCGACGCATCAGCCTGCACGGTAATTCGTTCGAGCGCGCCGCCAATCGTCAGCCGCAGATTGACCGTCGCACGCTGCCCGGTAACCAGCGTGATGCCTTCGCGCACCAATGGCTGAAAACCCTTTACCTTGGCAGCAAGTTGGTACCTTCCAGGCCTGACGTGGAGAAAGACGTAAACTCCGCCGTCGCTCGTTTCCGTGTTCGACCTTTCTCCAGACTCGATATTCAAGAGCGTCAGCGGCGCGTCCGGAACGAGCGTCCCGGATGGATCGCGTACCTCGCCCGTCAGCTCCGCTGACCCAGACTGCGCGCGGATTGTCCCACCAAAAGACAGAGAAACCAAGAAACAAACGGCCAGGCATCCCAAACGGGGCACGGCTCCCCCAAGACAACACCAAGCCAAGGTGTGTCTATTCGTTGTAAACAATCGATAACTAGCGTGTCAAATCGTATTAAAACGTATAACGGCGGGAGTTTCGGCAGGCGGTTTTTGCAAGGTTCTTGCAGATGGAGCGAAAGCCTTCGTTTTTTACGCGCGCGCTTTATCAATCATCTCATCCCAAATTCCCTTCGATCTGAGAATCAACTCGACCAGTTCGCGCGCCGCGCCTTTTCCGCCGTTCCGAACCGTCGTGTAATGCGCAAGGTGTTTCACCTCAGGGGCAGCATTTCCGACGGCTACGGCGAGGCCCACGCGCCGCATCACGCTCAAATCCGGCAAATCGTCGCCCAGGAACGCGACCTCTTCTTCCCTGACACCGGTCTTTTTCACAATCTCTTCGTATGCGGCAATCTTATGCGCCTGCTTTTCATACACAAACTCCACGTTCAACTCGTTCATGCGTCGCCGCAACGCCGGGCTCTCGCGGCCGGTGATAACGCCCATTCGCAGTCCGGCAGTGCGCCCCAACGAAATCCCCTGGCCGTCGTGCGCATCAAACGTTTTGATCTCCAGCGCCGATCCGTCCGGTTGCGACAGTAGCGCCACGCTCCCATCCGTAATCGTTCCGTCCACGTCCATCAGCATGACTTTGATCCTTGCCGCTCGCTTCCGCACGGCGGCCGAAATCTTCGTTGAACGGGTCAAAACATCCTCCTGAAAAAGCGCCTCTGACGTAAGGTCAGGGTCAAAAATCTTCGCGTCCTATGGCATGCCGGCTTCCAGCCAACCTTAGGACGGCTTGCCTGAGGTGAGCGCCGTTAAGAATTGGCAGTGCGCTAAACCAACTGCAATCCCCACAAGTCGTGCAGGTGTACGACGCCCAGCACTCTGCGCTGCGCGTCGATCACGATGACGCTGGTAATCCGGCGCTTCTCCATCAACGTCAACGCTTCGCTTGCCAGCACGTCCGGCGCAATCGTCTGCGGACTCCGCGTCATGCAGTCGGCAAGCCTCATGTCCACCACCTTGCCGCCGTGCTGTTCCATCAACCGCCGTAGATCGCCGTCGGTCAAGATCCCCGCCAGCGTTCCATCCGCATGGACTACTGTCGTCATCCCCAATTTTTTCGCCGACATCTCATGAAATACGTCCGCCATCGGCGTATCCGGCGTAACGTGCGGCAATTTTTCACCAGCGTGCATTACCTTTTCCACCCGCAGCAGCCGTTTCCCCAGGCTGCCCGCCGGATGCAATGCGGCAAAATCATCATGCCGGAAATCGTGCTTCTCAAGCAGCGACACCGCCAGCGCGTCGCCCACCGCCATGGCAACCGTCGTGCTCGCTGTTGGTGCAAGGTTCAGCGAACAGGCCTCTTCATTCACGCTCACATCAAGCACCACGTCGCTGGCTTGCGCGATCGTGGACTTTGCATTTCCCGTCAGCGCCACCAGCCTGATTTCCATCCGTTTCAGCGCATCCAGCAGCGCAACAATCTCACGCGTTTCCCCGCCGTAACTCACCGCCAGCAGGGTATCCCCCCGGGCCAGCATTCCCAGGTCGCCGTGCAGTGCTTCCGCTGGATGCAAAAAAAACGACGGCGTGCCAGTACTCGACAGCGTCGCAGAAATTTTCCGCCCTACAATTCCTGACTTGCCCATTCCGGTCACCGCCACGCGACCCTTGCAGGCAAACAATAGCTCCACGGCGCGCTCGAACGTGCCATCGAGCCGGGCCATTACGTCCTGTATCGCTTGAGATTCAATCCGCAGCACGCGCCGTGCGGTATCCAGGCTCACAGCTTTCTCCATGACCGGACCAAGACTGAAATTTCCTTCAATCGTGAAAGCAATCCCGCAAGTTGATCGAGCGGCAGCGCATTCGCCCCGTCAGAGAGCGCCTTCGCAGGATGGTCGTGAGTCTCCAAAAAAATCCCGTCCACGCCTGCCGCCACACCCGCACGTGCCAACGGCTCGATAAATTCCGGCTGCCCGCCGCTCGCGTGGCCTCCTCCGCCCGGGAGCTGCACGGAATGCGTCACGTCAAACACCACCGGATATCCGAATTTCTGCAGGACAGGGAAGGACCGAAAATCCACCACCAGATTCTGATAGCCAAACGACGCGCCGCGCTCCGTCAGAACAATTTGCTTGTTGCCGGTGGACTCTACTTTCTCAACAACGTTCTTCATGTCCCATGGCGAAATGAATTGTGGCTTCTTGATGTTCACTCCACGGCCGGTTTTACCCGCCGCCATCAGCAAATCGGTTTGGCGCGCTAAGAACGCCGGTATTTGCAAAATGTCCACGACTTCTGCCGCCGGGGCGGCGTGCGCTGCCTCGTGGATGTCCGTCAAGATCGTCAGTTTCAAATCTGATTTGATCTTGCCTAGAATGCGCAGCCCTTCCTTCAAGCCCGGTCCGCGAAACGAGCTCACCGACGAACGATTCGCCTTATCGTAGGAAGCCTTGAAGATGTACGGCATGCCCGCATCGTCCGCGATCCTAGCAACGCGCTCCGCCATCGTGCGCGCGTGCGTTTCGGATTCAATCACACACGGCCCGGCGATCAAAAAAAGAGAAGTCGGGCGCCCAATTCCAAGCGACATCAGCGAAGGATCAAATGGAGGAGTCATTGGAAACACTGAAGATATCACAGGGATGCTAGAGCCGGAGCTCAACTTCTGCCGAACTCATGAGGTGCATCCAGCCCTTTTGGTTCTGCAGCGCCATTCCAGGCACGCTTTCCGCAAGCGATCTGGAGCGAAATCATTCACCGCAGAGATTTTAACCGTGCATTAATGGTGTGGATTCGCAATCTGACGCCCGACACTCAAGCGATCTTAAGGGCAGAGCAACACAAAACGGGGATGGATGAAGCATACGGAAAGGAATGCGAATGCACGCACGCTGTTCAATTGGGGTGGTCTCGACCGTTACGCCGTGGCATGAGGCGCAGTCCGCAAAACGGGGGTGCGCGTTGTTGTCTCGGCAGGCGCATGCTGAGTCTCCACCGCGATCGCCGGAATTCCAGAGCCTACCGGCTTCAACCTTGCTTTCTTGTGCTCCAGCGCTGCTCCAATGAACGCCGCAAACAACGGATGCGGCTCGAGCGGCTTGGACTTGAACTCCGGATGGAATTGGCAGCCCAAAAACCACGGATGCTCCGGCGCCTCGACAATCTCCACGTAATTCTCGTCCGGAGTCCGGCCGGTAATCTTCAATCCCGCCCCAACTAGCGTCTTCTCATGCTCGCGGTTGAACTCATAGCGATGACGGTGCCGCTCGCTGATTTCCAGCTTTCCGTACGCCTTGGCCGCAGACGAACCCGGCTCCAGCTTGCAGGGCCACGCACCGAGCCGCATCGTGCCGCCCATTTCGTCCACGCCCAGCAATTCGCGCAGTTTGTAAATCACGCGATACGGGGCTTGCGGATCGAACTCCGTACTGTCCGCCTGCTTCAATCCTGCAACGTCGCGCGCATACTCAATCGTCGCGCACTGCATTCCCAGGCAAATTCCAAAGAAGGGGGTCTTGTTTTCGCGCGCAAACTGAATCGTATAAATCATGCCCTGAATGCCGCGCTTCCCGAATCCGCCGGGAACCAGGATTCCATCGTATCCGCGCAAACGGTTCGCCGCCGTCTCCAGTGAATCGATTTCCTCCGATTCAATCCAGTCGATTACTGTCTTGTGATTGTGCGCCAGCCCGCCATGCAGCAGCGCTTCGCGCAGGCTCTTGTAGGCGTCTTCAAGCTGTACGTATTTGCCGACGATCGCAATGCGCGCTTCGCCAGCCGGATGATGAATCCGTTCAATCAGATCCAGCCACGGTTCAAAGTTCTGCGGGCGCTCTTCAAGTTTCAGCAGCCGCAAAATCTGCTTGTCCAGACCTTCGCGCGCCAGCTCCGCCGGCACCGCATAAATCGTGTCCACATCTTCCATCGAAATTACGCACGCTTCCGCGACGTTACAGAACAACGCAATCTTGCGCTTCAATTCCGCGGGAATATGCCGGTCGCTCCGGCAAAGCAGGATGTCCGGCTGAATTCCAATCCCCAGCATCTCTTTCACGCTGTGTTGCGTCGGTTTGGTCTTTTGTTCCCCCGCAGCGGCGATATAGGGAACCAAAGTGACGTGCACAAACAGGGTGTTCTCGTTTCCAAGCTCCAGCCGCATCTGCCGGATTGCTTCGAGAAATGGCAGCGACTCAATGTCGCCCACGGTACCGCCAATCTCTACGATCACCACATCTACATCTGTAGAAACTTTCTTGATGATCGCTTTGATTTCGTCGGTGACGTGCGGAATCACCTGCACCGTTTTTCCCAGGTAATCCCCGCGGCGTTCTTTGGTGAGAATCGTCTCGTAGATTCTCCCGGTCGTCCAATTATTGTCGCGTGTCAGCTTCGAGTGCGTGAACCTCTCGTAGTGGCCCAGGTCCAGATCCGTCTCCGCGCCGTCTTCCGTCACGAACACTTCGCCGTGCTGGAACGGGCTCATCGTGCCGGGATCGACGTTCAGATACGGATCGCACTTCTGAATGTTGACCTTGAAACCGCGACTTTCGAGGAGACAACCGATGGAGGAAGCTGCTACGCCCTTGCCGAGTGAGGAAACAACACCGCCGGTAACAAATATATATTTTGGCGCCATCCGTGTAGCCCGTGCGGTCGCCACAATCGCCGCACCGGACTTTTCTTACCTCTCAGGCGAGCTCTCGGGCAGCCTGCCATAGGATAACGTACACACAATTATGGGCATGAGTCGCCGCTCTGTCAATTCCAACTCTTTGCGTGTTCGCATCGAAATTGTTTCTTCTTCTTGTCTCTCGACAAAACCTTTTTTCACGTCCGGTGTTTCTATTGTCCGAAGGGCCGGTGGCGTTCCTTGGGAGCTGCTGCTTCTTGCGATACATAAGCGGCCGCGCGCGGAAACCCGCTAGGCGGACGCGCCATCTAAGCTAGTGATGTCCTCCCGCTCCGCATTCTGGATCGGAGCTTCGTTATCTAGGTGCCCATCACGGGGGCACAACTTGGGGTGATTCGATGAAGCTGTTCCCGAAAGTACGTTGGTTTGTCGCGTTGCTGTGTGGGTTAGCGTCGGTTGGCCCAGCTAGCGTGGCCCTCGCACAGAGGCCCGGCGCGAATGCCGCCGCTGCAAAGGCGACCGGGAAGGCTGCCCCAGGCGCGTACGATATTTCGAAGGATGTTTCACTGCAAGGAACCGTCCTGAAGTACACCGAAAATTCCCCTTCGCCTCCGATCGGCCCTCACGTCTTAGTGCAAACCTCTTCAGGAAACGTCGACGTCCATCTTGGGGATGTAAAGCTTTTGCGTGCTGCAAGGATGAATTTCGCGCAGGGCACGAGCGTTCGCTTCATCGGTCAAACGCGGACCTTCGGGCAAGCCACGGTTTTCCTCGCGCGCCTCGTGCAAATGGGCAGCCAGCTTGTAGCCGTCCGCTCCGAACACGGCATGCCAGCGGCCCCGGCCGGCCTCCGCGGCAATAAAGCTCTTCGCGCCAAGGCGCAAGCGAGCCAGCAGGGAGGTGCACGATGAGCCGCGTTATCCTCCTGCTGACGATCTCTGTGGCAATTCTAACCGCGGCTTGCAGCGGTGGCGGCTCCATTCCGGCGCCCCCGCCCCCTACGGGAAATTTTTCCAATGCCAGCCTGAAGGGGCAATACGCTTTTTCGATGAGCGGCAGCGACTCCGGCGGTGAGTTCTTTGCCCGAGTCGGCTCCTTCATTGCCGATGGAAACGGCGGAATCTCCGGCGGCATTGAAGACGTCAACACGGCGGCTGGCGGGCAGCAAACGTTGCCCTACGCGACCAGCACATATTCGATTCAGGCTGACGGCCGCGGCTTCATCAATCTCACCAACGACACCGGAACGCTTTCGTTTAGCGTCACCCTTCTCTCGCCGACCCAGGGCATCATTGTTCAAACCGACCCGAGCCTCGTCGGCACGGCCAGCGGCAACTTTGTCCTTCAAAACCCAAATTCCTTCAGTGCTGCAGGACTCAGCGGCAACTACGTTTTTGATTTCAGCGGCCTCGATTTTTCCAACACGAACGGCAACAACCCGTTCGGCGTGCCTGACTCCATCGTGGGGCAATTCATTGCCAATGGCAGCAACAGCATCACCAGCGGCTTACTCGACGAAAACAAAGACGCACAACTGATCTCGACCGCTGCTCCTTTCACCAGCGCCAGCTACCAGATGGATCCTGCAAACGGTTCGACTTTCGGCCGGGGTACGGTCACTTTCATCGCGAACGGGACGGCGTACAACTATGCTTTTTACATCGTCAATAGCAGCCGCGTCCGCATGATGGAAATCAATTCGAGCGCATTGACTCTCGGCGACGCGCTCTCTCAATCGAGCGTCCCCACCACCAACGCCACCTTCAACGGCAATTTCGCATTTCTTTTAACCGGCAGCGGCTCGTCCGGCGCGATCACTCGCATCGGCCGATTCACGGCTAACGGCACCGGCGGCGTCAACTCCATTTTCGCCGATACCAACGATTTCGGTGTGGTCGCTCAGGTCCCCAAGGGGTCTCTCTCGGCCACCACCTACGCCATTGACACCAATTTCCCCGGCACCGGCCGCGGGACGCTCACCTTCACCGACTCCAGTCTCGGCACGTTTCAATTCATTTTCTATCTCACTTCCGCCAGTGGCGGCGTGATCCAGGACGTCAGCGCAAACAACGTTGCCGATGGCAGCCTGCAACTGCAAACCGGAGCCCCTTTCAGCAACTCCAGCCTGGCCGGCGATTACGGCTTAAGTTTCACCGGCATCAGTGAAAACAGCTCCACACAGGCCATTGGCGAAGAAGACTACGTCGGCCACATTACCTTGAGCAGCAGCAGCTCCAACAACGTCTCCGGCGCGGTGGACTTCACTGAGTTCAGCTCGAACCAGGGCCTGTTCACCGACATTGTCGTTTCCGGGAACGGTCTGAGTGTCGGTGGCGACGGCACTACCAGCACCGGCACGCGCAACGCGCTTTCGCTGAAGATCAACACCTCTCCCTCGTCCACTCTCGACCTTGTTCCCTACTTCGTGAATTCGCAAACTATGTTCGTTGCCGGCACCGACTCCAACCGCGTCATCGCCGGCACCATCACCGTGCAAAACCCTTGAGTTGCGGACCCGCACCTACGGTGCGGTGGCAGGGGAGAGCGGGCGACCGCTCCCCCATGCCGATTTGTCCGCCTGGAACCGGGCCGAGTGAAGGAGAACCCTTCAAGAATAGTGCTGTTGTCGGGGGCCAACGACCGACATCCTCCGATCGAAGACTCTGATTTCTGCCGGAAGGGATCTCAACCGATCCCGTTCTCCGCGCGCTCTGGCGAGCAGCGTGGTCTATCTCTTCGCCAACAACTCCTCCACCCGCTTTACGTCTTCCGGCACGTCGACGCTCAGCGCATCGTGTTCCACTTCCGTCACGCGAATCTTCCAGCCGTTTTCCATCCAGCGTAGCTGTTCCAATTGCTCGATCCTCTCCAACTCCCCCTGCGGCAACGTCGGATACTCCAGCAAGGCTTCGCGCTGAAAAACATACAGTCCCAAATGTTTCAAATGCCGCGCATGGGTCTTCGCCGCCGAGTCGCGCACCCACGGAATTGGCGCCCGCGAGAAATAAATCGCGTTGTCCTCAAAATCCAAAACCGTCTTCACCACATTCGGATCCATGATGTCTGCCGGCGTGCGAATCAGCACCGCCACCGTGGCAATCGCCGCCGCAGGCTCCTCCAGCAGGGAATTTACCGCCGTGTCGACCGCCACTGGATCCAGCAACGGCTCGTCACCCTGAACGTTCACAAAGACCTCGCCGTCGGTATGCGCCGCCACCTCGGCGATTCTTTCCGTCCCAGTACGGTGGTCGGCACGAGTCATCCTGGCTTCGCCGCCAAACCCTTCCACCGCTTTCACGATTCGCTCGTCGTCGGTCGCCACAATCACCCTTCCCGCCGTCTTGGCCCGCTTCGCCTGTTCATACACCCGTTGAATCATGGGTTTTCCCGCTAAATCCACCAGTGGCTTTCCCGGCAATCTTGCCGACCCGTACCGGGCCGGAATCACGATCACCACCTGATTCAAGTCCAATTTGTCTGCCACTTTCACTCCCTTTGCCTAACTCGCGCCGACCGGCCGGGCCTCAGGCCTTGATGCTAACACGGTAATCCTCGCTGACTTTCCTCATGGGAATACCGTACTGGCGTCCACTTCCCAAACCCTGGTCGAGAGACACTTTTTTGACTTGTCTTGCCGCTTGCCGGTGGTAGAATTCGCTTAGTCCAATCCGCGCGGCCGTCCAGCTTGCCGGGACGATGGGGGCGCCGTGAAGTTCGTGGGTCCAGGTTTCCATCGGTTTTCTTTTCAGATCATTCCCATTGCCGCGTGTTCCCTTGCTATCTTTTTCTGTGCTTCCCCGGCCTTCGCACAGACTGGTTCCGGTAACGAGCAGCCTCAAGTTCAGGCTCCTGAAAAACCCTTTGATCCAAGCTCTGTCGAGCCGATTCCGCTTCGCACGACGGTTAAGGACGACGTCCGCAAGGATACTCCCGGCCTGAAGATCAAACCCGGCAGAATGCTACATACCGACGTGGACGTGGCTCTCGTCAATGTCACGGTTACCGACCCGTATAACCGTCTCGTCACCGGACTCGAACCGGACAACTTCCGGGTCTTTGAAGACAACACCGAACAGGAAGTCGTTTCGTTTTCCTCCGAGGATGTGCCCATCTCCATCGGAGTTATTTTCGACCTCAGCGGCAGCATGTCCAACAAAATCGCCAAAGCCCGCGACGCTGCCGTCCAGTTTTTCAAGACTGCGAATCCCGCCGACGAATTTTTTATGGTGAGCTTCAATGAACGCGCCGAACTCACCAGCGCTTTCACCAACAGCGTCGAAGAACTTCAGAAT
The DNA here is from genome assembly GCA_046724685.1 of Acidobacteriota bacterium. Classification (GTDB taxonomy): domain Bacteria; phylum Acidobacteriota; class Terriglobia; order Acidiferrales; family UBA7541; genus Acidiferrum. The sequence continues at coordinate 19,829 of JBKOXA010000085.1, forward strand.
CGCATGCTGACGACCAACCCCAAGGGCCGCACCGCGCTTCTCGACGCGATCTACCTTGGACTCAGCCAGATGAGGGGTGCACGTAACGCCAAACGCGCCTTGCTCATCCTATCCGACGGGGGCGATAATCATAGTAGGTACAACGAAAGCGATATCAAGCGGCTGGTCAAGGAAGCCGACACTCAGCTTTATGCCATAGGCATCTTCGATCCGCTTGGAAATCGCAGTCGTACACCGGAAGAGCTCAACGGGCCTTCGCTGCTCACCGACATCACTGACATGACCGGTGGGCGCGTTTTTTCAGTCGAGCGGCTCGACGATCTCCCGGACATCGCCACGAAAATTGGCATGGAGCTGCGAAATCAATATGTTCTGGGATATCATCCAAGCAACAGAGCGCACGACGCGCGGTGGCGCAAGATCAAAATCAAACTGCGCGCCCCTAAGGGTCTCCCGCCCCTCAACGTCTTCTCCAAGACCGGCTACTACGCTCCCAGCCACTAGTCGTTACAGATTCCTGCTTCTCGGCGCCCTCCCGGCTGCCATACTCACTTTCGCGTCGTTCTGTTCCGCTCCCTCCAGTTTTGCGCAGGACAACCCCCTTGCTCTTCCGAGCTCTCAACCTCCGCCGCCTGATCAGGGCCCCGACAAGCAGGGCGGTTCCATCAAGGTCGACGTCAACCTCGTCGTTCTCCACACCACCGTTCTCGACGACCGCGGCAGATTCGTCGATGGCCTCAAGCAGGAGAATTTCCGCGTCTTCGAAGACAAGACCGAACAAAAACTTGCGGTCTTCAAGCGCGAAGATGTTCCGGTCAGCTTGGGTCTGGTGATTGACAACAGCGGATCCATGCGCGACAAGCGTCCGCGGGTCAACGAAGCCGCGCTCACTCTCGTCCAGGCTTCCAATCCGCAGGACGAATCGTTTGTCGTCAACTTCAACGACGACTATTATCTCGACCTCGACAAGGATTTCACCAGCAGCATTCCCGAACTCAAGGAAGCTTTGGAACGCATCGATGCTCGCGGCAGCACCGCGCTCTACGACGCGGTCATCGGCTCCATGGACCACTTGAGAAAGGGCCACAAGGACAAGAAGGTCTTGCTCGTCGTGACCGACGGCGAAGACAACGTCAGCCGGAACACCCTGGAAAAGACTCTTCGCGAAATCCAGAAATCCAACGTGGTCATCTACACCATCGGCCTGTTCAGCGATGACGATAAGAAGAACAAGAAGAGAGCCATGCGCGCCATGAAGGATATTGCTGCTGCTTCCGGCGGCGTTGCGTTCTTCCCGGAAAACGTGGAGGACGTGCACAGCATCTGCGACCAGGTGGCGCGCGACATTCGCAATCAGTACACGCTGGGCTACTATCCCTCCAACACCAAAAAGGACGGCACTTTCCGCACCGTTCAGGTGGACGTCATTCCGCCACGCGGCCGGACCAGATTGACTGCTCGCACGCGCAACGGTTACTTCGCTCCCGGCCAGGCCGCCGCCGCAAACGGTGACGACGCCAGTCCGGCAAAGTCCGGCCGCTGAACGTTCAGCCGCATTTCGCTTCTTTCTTCGCCGTTGAAGTTTTTTCCTTTCAATTGGAAACTAGGGAGACTCCCCGCCGGCCGATCGAAAGGAGTCCTTTCCCATGGAACCTCGCATTCCTTACACCAAATACTCTCCCAACACGTTGCATGCGATGTACGCGCTCGAAAAGCATCTCAAGTCTTCTACGATAGAAGAAAAACTCCTTCACCTGATCAAGCTGCGCGCTTCGCAGATCAATGGCTGCGCTTAGTGCATCGACATGCACTCGAAAGATGCGCGCGCGGCCGGGGATACCGAGATGCGCCTATACGCTCTGAACGCCTGGCGGGAAACGCCGTTTTTCACCCCGCGGGAGCGCGCGGCTTTGGCCTGGACCGAAGCCCTCACGCTGATTTCTCAGAACCACGCGCCAGACGAACTCTACGAAGCCGCGCGCAAGGAATTCTCGGAACACGAACTGGTCGACCTCACCTACGCGGTCGCCACCATCAACTCCTGGAACCGCCTGGCGATCGCGATGCGCGCCGTCCCGGGGCAATATCAACCACCCGAACGGAAAGCCGCCGCATCGTAACGGCAGGCGGGCTGATCGCTTATCCGCTTGACGACCTGTCTTCCTGGGTGGCCAACTGTTTCAGCCAACGGTCCAGTTTTCCGCGATCCTCCGGATCCATCGATACGATAGCGACGCCCATGCCTTCTCCTGGAGTCACGCTGCGTACAGTGGCCCGCATGCGCAGGTACCCGCCAGGCGTAACCACCAGCATTTGAATTGTGCTGCCCGCTTTCGGAGGATTTTTCGTCCGGACAAACAGGCCACCGAGGGCGATAGCTCCTACGGGTGAAACTTCACGATGCTCGCTGGTTTTCCAGGCGACCACGGCCGATTTCGGCGCTTTGACGCGCGGATACCTGCGCTTGATGGTTTTTCCGGTCGTCATGGCCGAGCTCTACCTCCGTCTCGCCACCGAACCCCTCGCATGTTCCTTAGCGTGCGCGCCTTTACCGGCGCGTTTCGGCACGTTCGTCTTCTGTCGCCAAATGTCTTAGCCATCGGTCCAGCCGCCCGCGGTCTTCCTGCTCCATCGAAACGATTGCGACGCCCATACCTTCTCCCGCTTTGACGTTACGGACAAGCGCACGCACGCGGACCTCGCCCAGCGGCGTATTGAACAAACAACTGCAACATGGTCCCAGAACTTGGCGGATTCTTGGTGCGGATAAAGAGGCCGCCCATCGCCAGATTCTCCGCCGGCGATACAGTTTTCTGAGTTCCAATCTTCCAAGCCACCAGCGCTGTCTTGGGCAGATTGATTCTCGGATACTTCCGTTTGTTCGCGTTCTCCGTCATGGACAACCCCGTATCACCACCTTAACCCGGTCAGCCCGGCATCAGAGCCAGAGGCGCGAAGTCAGCAATAGGCGTCAGCGCAACGGATCCGGTTTTTCGCACCTCGAGGGGTTGATCGGTATGGGCGCCACGTCCGGCCCTGGCTCAAGGAATCACAACCATCCTTCGTCCTGAGTTCTTCTCGCGGACCCACACCTGCTCAATATCAACCAACCCGACTCGCTCCGTCTCAATCCGCAATACTCCCCGTGCCCCGCGTTCCATCACTTGCCGCATCGCGTCCGCCAAGATCTCCAGCGAAGGTATCCCGCCCGTTCCGAGCATCGTGACCGGCGCGCTGCGCAAGACCGCGGCGGGCAACGCGATCGTGGCTCCCGCGCTCTCGCCTGCTTGCACCCATCGTGTCTCGCGCGTCGCCGTCGCAAATTCCGATTTACTGATCATCGCCAGCAGCGCCTCGGCCGGTTCGCCCCACAAATAATCGAGGATTACGTCAAACCCTCGATTTCCCATCTCGCTCGCGTAGGCGTCCTTCAGCCGATCCGCAGATTGATCGAGTTGTATCGTCGCGTCCGCGCCCAATTCATCAAGCCTGGCGAGGACCCGCTCATTGCGGCCCACGCCAACCACCCGCTTGGCCCCAAGCAGTTTTGCGATCTGCACTGCAAGCTGCCCGGTCACTCCCGTTGCGCCTAAAATGAGCACCGTCTCACGCGCCGCAAGCTTTGCCCGGTGTGCCAGGGATAACCACGCGGAAACTCCCGGATTCGCAAGTGCGGCGGCGGTCTCATCTTCAATTTCTGCGGGCAAAGGGAAGCAAAACGCCCTTGGCACCACCGTCAATTTGGCCATCGCCCCAAACGGCCTACGGCAACCTCCAAACAACACCCGCGTCCCATTCTCAAGGTCTCCCACACCATCCGTCCCGCAAACCACCGGCAGTTCCGATTCGCGCGGACTCGCAAAGTGCGTTCCATCCGCCAGTTGCTTATCGACGGGCTTCAGCGCCGCCGCGCGCACCTCGACCAACGCCTCATCTTCGCCCGCCTCGGGCTCGTCAAACTCCTCCCACTTCGGCGCTTTCCCAATCTCCTCCAACACCGCAGCCTTCATGGCCTGCTCCCTTCACGGTCATCTTTTTCCTGTTCGTGGCGGCCGCCATCTGAGGCGGCTCGTTTCCGCTCTTTGAAAGCTACGACGAAGCCTACCGATCGACATGGCGGGGACTGTACTCATGAGCCGTACGTCGATGGTACGACGAACTCTAAAGGCTCGAATCCTTCACGATCGGACGGAACACCATCGAAGGTATGGTGGCGGTCATCGCCGGTGCAATTTCGGGCCGGCTCCCGCTAGACCGTAGCAGCAAGATCAACGGCCTCGATTCACGGGAAGCGATTTGACGCGGACCAGATCGGCTAGGAAACTCGTACCATGAGGGATCGCCGAGGAAAAATTCTCGGCTACGGTTTGGCCCATATCGGCCAGAGTGGGGCGCGAGCCGAGGTTCACGCCGGCGCCCGTGGCCGGTGAATACGCGAGAATCGGCACGTACTCGCGGGAGTGGTCGGTGGTTTCCCAGCGCGGATCGGGGTCGCAGCCGTGGTCGGCTGTGACCATCAGCAGGTCGTATGCGGAAAGCAAAGGCAAAACGCTCGATAGCGCCGCGTCGAATTCTTCCAGCGATTTGGCGAAGCCTTCGACATCCTTGCGATGGCCATAGAGCATGTCGAAATCGACGAGGTTGCAGAAGATCAGGCCGTCGGGGCCTTCGTGGATAGCGGTGATGATTTTTTCGATGCCGTCGGCATTGGAGCTGGTAGTGACGTAGGTTTCGACCCCACGGCCGTTGTAGATGTCGTGGATCTTGCCGATGCCGAAAACGGGAACCTTCTTTTCGGCCAGGACATCCAACAGCATCGGCTTGGGCGGGTCGACCGCGTAGTCGTGACGGCGCGATGTACGGGAGAAGTGTCCTCGGGTTCCGGTGAACGGCCGGGCAATGACGCGGCCGACGCGGTGCGGTCCGTCGAGGATTTCGCGGGCGATTTCGCACATTTTGTACAGCTCGGCTATCGGGACGATACCTTCATGCGTGGCGATCTGAAAGACGCTGTCGCCGGAGGTATAGACAATCGGCTTGCCGGTGCGTACGTGTTCCTCGCCGAGCTCCTTGATAATTTCCGTGCCCGACGCCGGCTTGTTGCCGATGGTTTTGCGCCCAATGCGTTTCTCAAACGCGCTGATAATTTCCGGCGGAAAGCCGTGCTTATAGACGGGAAACGCCTGGTCGAGCCAGACGCCCGCCATTTCCCAGTGGCCAGTGGTGGTGTCTTTTCCAGGGGAGCGGGTCACCCCTTTTCCATAGGCTCCGCGCGGTTTTGCAGCGGGCGTGAGGTGGGCGAGGGGCGCGATGTTGGCGAGGCCCAGCGAGACCAAATTCGGGATCTCGAGAGGGCGCGATTCGGCAATGTGCCCGAGCGTGCTGCGGCCCACGTCGCCATAGTCGCCGGCATCGGGCAACGCGCCGATGCCAACGCTGTCCAGCACAATCCAGATGACGCGACGAAAACCGGCCATGGAACCGACTGTAGCAGGAGTCGGCTCAACCGTGAAGGCTCCCTGCGCTACCCGCCCAGTCGTGATAAATTCGCGTTACCTGAACTATTTCGTATTTCTGTGCGTAGTACAGGGTAAAGGTGGAGGTTGCTATGCCTCAGGACGACCAGCAGCGCAAGACATCCCTGGTCATGCCGATCCTGCTGATCACGATCGGCGGATTGTTTCTGTACAAGAATTGGCACCCCGGTTTTGAGCCGGTTCAGCTGTTGAAAACGTATTGGCCGCTGATTCTGATTTTGGTTGGGCTGGGGAAGATTTGGGATTCCTCGCGCAATCGCACCGCCGGTCAAAACTCCACGGGTATTGCGGTTGGCTCGACGCTGGGCATCGTGGCTTTTGTGGTGGTGATTGTGATTTTGCTGGGCCACTACCAGAAAACGCGCGGGGATGAAGATAGCGGTGAGAATTTCTCAAATCATTCCTCGCAGATTATTGAAATGCACGATCTGCAGGGAGCGAAGACGGTTGCGGCTACGCTGCAAATGGGGGCCGGACGATTGAATGTGAGCGGTGGCTCAGCGCATTTGTTGAATGCGAATTTTCACTTTGATAGGAAATGGGACAACCCGAAAGTGGACTATCACGTGAGCGGCAGCAAGGGAATTTTGGAGGTGAATCAGGAAAGCGGCAATTCGAATTTTGGTTCTTCCGACAATACCTGGGACTTGAACTTCAGCAACGATGTTCCGCTGGAACTGCGCGTAAAGATGGGAGCAGGACGAGGCAATTTGAAATTGCGCGACATGGACGTTACAAATATCGATCTGCAAATGGGAGCGGGGGAGGTGGAGTTGGACTTGACCGGGCCGAGAAAATCCGACTTGAACGTGTCGGTCAAGGGCGGAATAGGGCAGGCGACGATTCGGCTGCCGAAAGATGTCGGCGTGACCGCGCATGCGGCGGGCGGGATTGGCTCGATAGGTGCGACAGGGTTGCATGAAAATGGCAGCTACTACACGAATGACGCATATCGGAAAACTCCGCACACGATCACGCTCGACGTGCAGGGGGGCATAGGAGAAATCGAGCTGATCCAGGAGCCGTGACCACCCAAATCTGCGTGCCTCACCTTCCGCCTGACGCGAATCTCTGTTTGCCGCCCGTTTGATTGCGCAGTATAATTTAGAGTTTAGACAGTGGCTGCTGAACGCGCTGTCTGGGCTTCCTCTTGGCAAAACACGACACCCTCCCCGAGGCCGCACCCGGCCAGTTGGATCAGGAGACGCTGCGCGTTCGCGGCGCCCGAGTCCACAACCTGAAAAATGTTTCGGTGGAAATTCCGCACAACGCCATCACCGTGGTCAGCGGCGTCAGCGGCTCAGGCAAGTCTTCGCTGGCCTTCGACACGATTTATGCGGAAGGGCAGCGCCGTTACGTGGAATCGCTGTCGGCGTACGCGCGGCAGTTTTTGGAGCGGATGGAAAAGCCCGACGTCGACGAAATTTCCGGCATTGCCCCGGCGGTGGCGATTCGCCAGAAAAATACGACGCGGAATCCGCGGTCCACGGTCGCAACGGCGACGGAAATTTACGATTACCTGCGGTTGTTTTTTGCGCGATGCGGACAGACGTTTTGCATCAAGTGCCGCGCAGAAGTACTGAGGGATACTCCCGACGCGATTGGGACAAGAGTTCTATCCTTGGGGCACGGCCGCAGATTTTATGTTCTCTACCAACTAAGAATCGCTTCACCGCAGCCCGCCGCGAAGCCTCGCAAGGCAGAGCGAAAACAGATGGACGGGCCCGCTCCGGATCTGTTGCGACTGATGCTGTTGGATTTGCAGAAGCGCGGATTCAACCGTTTGTACCAGGATGGGCGGGTGCACGAATTCAATTCGCCGGAAACGCTGCTCGATGTGGATTTCAAGAAGCCGGTGTACGTTTTGGTGGATCGTCTGACGGTGAGCGAGGAAGCGCGATCGCGGCTGGTCGATTCCGTGGAGATTTGTTATCGCGAAGGACACGGCGAAGCGATCGTGGAATTCCTGCCCGATACGAATGGCGAGTCCGCGGAACGCCTGAATTTCAACGAGCGGTTTGAATGCAAGAATGACGGAACGGTTTATCAAGAGCCGGAACCGCGGCTTTTTTCGTTCAACAATCCGTATGGTGCATGCCCGCGCTGCCAGGGATTCGGAAACACGATTGATTTCGATTTGAATCTGGTGGTGCCGGACCCGAGCAAGTCTCTGGATGACGGAGCGATCGAGCCGTGGACGAAGCCGCGCTACCGGGTGCTGCTGAGCGATGCGAAAAAATGGGCCAAATCGCAGGGAATTCCGACGAATGTGCCATGGCGGCAACTGAAAGAAGAAGACCGGGAGAAGATTCTCGGAGGTGATCCGGAGAACGACTATGAGGGCGTGAAGGGATTTTTCAACTGGCTGGAGCGGAAAAAGTACAAGTTGCATGTGCGTGTTTTTCTGAGCCGTTATCGCGGCTACGCGACTTGCCCGGAGTGCGGCGGCACGCGGTTACGTCCGGAAGCTCGCGCGGTGCGCGTCGCGGAACGCACAATCACCGACGTTTGCAAGCTGACGGTAAAAGAGGCGCGAAGGTTTTTCAGTGAGTTACAACTCAGCGAGGCGCAAGCCAAGGTCGCCGACAGGATCCTGGAAGAGATTCGTTCGCGGCTGCAGTTTCTGGATGAAGTGGGATTGGATTATTTGTCGCTGGACAGATTGACTTCGACGCTTTCGGGCGGCGAATCACAGCGGATTCAGCTGGCGACATCGCTTGGTTCGCATCTGGTCGGCGCGTTGTATGTGCTGGACGAGCCCTCGATTGGATTGCACCCGCGGGATACCCGGCGACTGATCGATATTTTGAAATCGTTGCGCGATTTGGGAAATACGGTGCTTGTGGTGGAGCACGATCCGGCCACGATCGAGGCAGCGGACCGCGTGATTGATCTTGGGCCAGGAGCCGGCGAACTGGGCGGAAAGCTGCTGTTTTCCGGAACGTACCAGGAAATTCTGAAGGATCCAAAATCGATCACGGGACGGTATTTGAGCGGGGAGCTGCGGATTCCCGTCCCGAACGCGCGTCACAAGACGGCCGGGAAGTTTCTGCGGCTGTATGGCGCGACCCTGCACAATCTGAACAATGTGGACGCGATGATTCCGCTGGGCATGTTGACGGTGGTGACAGGAGTGAGCGGGTCGGGGAAATCCACCTTGGTGCACGACGTAGTGTACAAGGCGTTGCTGGCGAAGCGGAACGGCGGCACAGAGAAGGAGTTCTGCGAGCGGATCGATGGCGATTACCAGGTGCGGGAAGCGGTGATCGTGGACCAATCACCGATTGGTCGAACCCCGCGGTCGAATCCCGCGACGTACCTGAAAGCATTCGATGCGATTCGCGAAGCGTTTGCGGACACGCCGGACGCAAAGCGGCGTGGCTACAGCGCGGGGCATTTTTCGTTCAACGTGCCGGGTGGGCGCTGTGAAACGTGCCAGGGCGACGGAACCGTTACGGTGGAGATGCAATTCCTAGCGGATGTCGAGCTGGTGTGTGAAGAATGCCGCGGTACGCGGTTCAAGAGCAGCGTCCTCGAAGTACAGTATCACGGGAAGAATGTGCATGATGTGCTTGGCATGACGGTGCGCGAGGCGCTGGCGTTTTTTGTGAATGTTCCTAAGATCACTTCGAAGCTGCGCATTTTGAACGAAATTGGATTGGGCTACTTGCGGCTGGGGCAATCCGGCACGACGCTCTCCGGCGGCGAGGCGCAGCGACTGAAGCTGGCGGCGCACCTGACGCGAACGGAAAATCAGGGAATCCTGTATATCCTGGATGAGCCGACCACCGGGCTTCATTTTGACGATATCGCGAAGCTGCTGGCGGCATTCCGCAAGCTGCTGGAATCCGGCGCTTCGTTGCTGGTAATCGAACACAACCTGGACGTGATCAAGTCGGCAGACTGGCTGATTGATATGGGACCGGAAGGCGGAGACCGGGGCGGAAAAATTATTGCGACAGGAACGCCGGAACAAGTAGCCAGGAATTCGCAGTCGCATACCGGAAAGTTCCTCGCCAAGGTGTTACAGGTGAACGGGCAGGCAAAGCGGAACGGAAATGGCGCATCGAACGGAACAGAAGCATCCAGAAGCAATGGCAGGAATGCGGTCAGTCAGCTAATAAAATGATGCGGAAGGCGTCGATGGCAGGTGTCGGGAGAGTGCTCGCGGCATTTCTGTTGGCGTGTGCGCTATTTGCTGAGCAGACGCGCGCGCAATCACAGCCGGCCGCGGCGTCAAAAGGGACGAGGCAGAAGGTCGCGAATCCGCTGAACGACTTGCTCGATGAAGCGCGGCGCGACATCGAGAAACAGGATTTTGCGGCGGCCATTGCGCCGCTGCAGAAATTTCTGGCGGAGAAGGACGATTTTGCGTACGCGCATTTCCAGCTGGGCTATGCGTACACCGGACTGCAAAAAACCAAGGAGGCGCGCGGCGAATACGAGCGAGCGATGCAGCTCGATCCGAAAATGCCGGAGGCGGCGCTGAATCTGGGTATTCTGCTGCTCGATGAAGAGCCGGCTGCCGCTGTCCCGCCACTAAAGCGCGCGGTGGAACTGTTGCCGGCACAAAGCCGGCCGCGAACGCTGCTTGGTCTGGCGCTTGAACAATCAGGCGACGCGAAAAACGCGGCGCTCTCTTATGAAGCTGCGCTGGCACTCGATCCGAAAGACACGGAGACGAATCTTCACCTTGCGCAACTGTATCTGCGGCAAGGCCGCGCGCAGGATGCCGAGGCGAGGTTTCGCGCTGTGCTGTCGACCGAGCCGGGGTCGCAGCCAGCGCTGCTGGGCCTGGCGGGAAGCCTGGAAGCGCAGAAGAAACCCGAAGCTGTAGACGGCTACCGGAATTATTTGAAAGTGCAACCGAAGGATTCGGCAGCGCGCGGGCATCTGGTCGATCTGCTGGTTGCGAACGAGCAGTACGACGCGGCGCTGGTTGAGATGGAGGCAGTAGAGAAGGGCGGCGCGCCTTCCGTCGAATCGTTGAAGCTGCGCGCGGACATCCTGATCGGGCAGAAAAAGTGGGACGCGGCGATTGCCGCCCTCCAGCAGGCGGTAACGCTGGATCCCAATGATGCGCGGCTGCGTGGCGGGTTGGGCCGAACGTATATGCAGCAGAGGGATTTCGCGAATGCGGAAAAGGAATTGAAAGCCGCGATTCATCTGGACGCAAAAAACCTAACGTACTGGAGGGACTTGACCTCGACGACTTATCTTGCCGGCGAGTACCCGGTTACGCTGGCGCTCCTGGACCGCGTAGCGCAACAGGAACCTCCGACACCAGGAGAATTGTTCATTCGCGCGCTCTGTTACGATAAGCTGCAGCAGACGAAGGCGGCGCTGGACGCGTACCAGAAATTTCTGGAAGCGGACCAGAACCGGAACCCGGACCAGGTATGGCAATCTCAGCAACGCATTATCGTCTTGAAAAAGACGCTCGAGAGAAAGCGCTGATCCCATTCAAATTATGGGCCAGGACTGCGGGCGTAGTGATGGCAGCGATGCTTTGCCTGGGAGCGGGCCGCGCAGTGGAAGATGTTGCGCAGCTGCAAGCACGCTTTGACCAGGAAAAAGACGGTGTTCGGAAAGCGAAGCTGATACAGAAATTGGGCGACGCGCAATTCAACCAGGAGCGCGAGGCCGCGAAGGCCAATGACTACGTGACTGTGGGCTTGGTAATGGAAAAGTATCGCGACAACGTGCGCGAAACGCTGCAAGCTCTCAAGAAAACTCGCCCCGATGCGGAGAAACATCCGTCGGGATACAAGCAGCTAGAAATCCATGTCGGCAGAGGGCTTCGCGAGGTTCGCGACGTGATTCTTGTGTCGCCCGAACCGTATCGACCGCCGATGCTGCTGGTCGAACAGGAGTTGAAGGACATGGACATGGAATTGTTGAGGCTGCTGTTCCCGAGGCGACCAGGAGAGAAGGTGCCGCCGCTCGCGAATGGTTCGACAAATTCCGGTCAAAGCGGGAAAGCGGAGAAACAACCATGAGGTTGTGGGCCACAATCTTGGCGGCGATGTGTCTTGCCTTCGCGCTTGGAGACCAGGCGTCGGCGCAGGCCGTGCAGAAGGACTATTTGACCGCGATCGAAGCGGACAAGATTCGCGACGCGGAGACTCCGAATGAGCGGATCAAGTTGTTTATTCAGTTCGCCGACGACCGGCTGAAAAAGTTCCAGTATGAACTCGAGCATCCGTCTCCGGCCAATCACGAGCAGATGCTGAACTATCTGATGAATTCCTACGTCGGTTGCGTGGACGATGCAGCGGATTTGATTCAACTGGCGATTGAAAAACAGGAGAACGTGCGGCGCGGCGTGGACCTGATGGCCGAGAAGGCCAAGGGGTACCTGGAAATTCTGAAAAAGATCCAAGGGGACGGGAAGGAGATCGAGATTTATAAGGAGAACCTGGAGGACGCGATCGAGGGAACGCAAGATGCGATGAACGACGCCGAGAAGGCCAAGAAGGCGGTGGCTCCTCCGCCGGTGCGGAGGAAGAGTTAGTGCCGGAGAAGACGCGCGCGATGAGACGCCACATCACGACGGTCCCCGGTGGCGCCGCGCTGTGTCAGCGGATCTTCACGAGGATCGGCTGCTCGGGGCCGCCTCCGAATTTTCGGGTGGAGTTCTATCCGTACGCGAGTCTTACGCTGACCATTCGACGACGCGACGAGCAGATGATCGTCAGGTTTTCCGACTTATTGCAGCGCGCGCCTATGACGGTGCTGGAAGGCGCGGCGGCGCTGCTGTTGGCAAAAATTTACCGGCGACGGACGCCTAGGGCGCTAATAGCGCCCTACGACGAATACGCGAAGTCGCACCGCACTCGGAAACGGATCCAGCAGATGCGCAGCGGACGGGTGCGGCCCGCCTCGCTCGATGCAGCCGGCCGGCAATTCGATCTGAATTCGATGTTTGATGAAATGAACGGCAAGTTTTTCGACGGCACATTGGAGAAGCCGCATCTGGGGTGGAGCACGCACGGGTGGCGTCGACAGTTTGGTTCTTTCGATCCGGGACCGAACCAGATTTTGCTGAATCGCCGGATGGACCGGCCAGAAATTCCGAAGTATGTCGTGGAGTATGTGCTGTACCACGAAATGCTGCACGTGAAGCATCCCACGCGCAAATCCGGATGCAGTCTGGTTTCGCATTCGCCAGAGTTCCGAGACGAAGAAAAGTTGTTTCCTGAATTTGAGCGCGCAAGAAAGATGCTGGACAGGTTGGCCCGTTGAGAATCGTCTTGATTGCTGTTGCTTTGTTTTTCTAGCCCCGTCCCTAGCGGTGCCAAGAGCGGCAAAGCAGCACCACAGGGACCAGATCGGTCTGTCTATGTGATTACCCGGAATCACTACGCCGAGGGGTTTACTCCCGGGGAAGACACGGCCAAGTTCGGCGACCTTCTGGCGATAGAAATTTCCAGTCCCCAAGCCCGTGCAGCGGGACAAGGGGCCCCTTACAAGGTGGGTGAAGCTCCCGCTCAGGACTTAGGATTGTGATGTTTGACTATTTTTTGGATTTTTCGATTTCGGAGCGGAGTTTTTCAATTTTCTTTTCGATTTTTTCTTTGTCTTCGGCGCGCGGGTAAAGCGCGAGATAGCGCGTATAGGAATTGATCGCGTCGCGTTTGAGGCCTTTCTTTTCTTGCGCTTCACCGAGATAACGAAACGGGATGGCGTAGCCGGGTTTTGCAAGGATCGCGTCCTGGAAACGGTCGATCGCGGCGTCCACGTCGCCCTTTCGCATATAGTACTGCCCGACTTCCAGATCTTTTTCCGCGCGCAGGGGATCCCACATCGGCTGATCGGGCGCGTTCTGCGTGGCGTTGTCGGAATTGGGTTTTGGCTTCGGCTTGGAAGAACCCTGCGAAGGCGCTTGCGCCGCGACGCGGAGCACCGGGAGTGCCAGCAGAGCGATGATTGCAGCGGCCGAACAAAGCGTTCGAGCGGTTGGCGCGAGGCGAAGCATAACCCTCTGATTCAATCTAGTATGATGGAAGTTGCCCCGGGAGAGTAGGGATGCAGTTCTCGGGGTGCGATAAAGCGGTCCTGATGGAACCCAAAGAAAAAGCGGCGCTGTTGCCGGAGACGGCCGGAGTGTATTTGTTCCGCGACGCGGGCGGCCACGTGATTTACGTGGGCAAAGCGCGACTGCTGCGGAATCGTGTGCGTTCGTATTTTCTCGAATCGCGATGGATCGACGCCAAGACGGGTTCGCTGGCGCGGGAGATCGCCGAGCTTGAAACGATTGTCGTGGACAACGAGCGCGAGGCGCTGGCGCTCGAAAACAATCTGATCAAGCGGTATAAACCGAAGTTCAACGTGATGCTGCGGGACGACAAGACGTATCCGTACATCAAGTTCACGGCGGCGGAAAAATACCCGCGCGTGTATTTCACGCGGCGAATCAGGAAAGACGGCTCGCATTATTTTGGGCCGTATTTTCCAGCGAGCCTGGCTCGGCGAATTTTGCATTTCGTTCACAAGCGGTTTCTGGTGCCGTCATGCACTGTGGATTTGACGCGGACGCATCCGCGGCCGTGTTTGCAGTACTACATTCACCGGTGCCTGGGCCCGTGTGTTGCCGGGTTGACCACGGATGAGCGGTACGCCGAAGCGGCGCGGGACGTGCGCATGCTGCTCGAAGGGAGGCGGCACGATTTGATCAAAAGCCTGGAAGAAAGAATGGCAGCCGCGGCGGAGAAGCAGTTGTACGAGCAGGCGGCGTCATACCGGGATTTGCTGCGAACGATGGAGGACATTGAAGAACGGCAGCGGATTGCAGCGGCACAGGGCGACGATACGGATGTGCTGGCGTATCACGCGGAGCCGCCGCTGGTCGCGGCCAATTTGTTTCACCTGCGCGGCGGACGCGTGGTGGACCGGCGTGAATTTTACTGGGAAGATCTCGAGGTGTTCGAGGCGAAGGAATTTGTGGTGTCGCTGCTGAAGCAGCTGTATCTGGATGCCGACTATTTGCCGAAGTCGATACACGTGCCCGAGGATTTTGAAGACCGCGAACTGTTGGAAGAAATGCTGGGTGAACGGGCAGGGCATCGCGTGGAAATTTTCACGCCGCAGCGGGGGCAAAAGCGGGCAATCCTCGATCTGGTGAGGAACAACGCAGCGCATTCCTTCGAGCAGCGGTTCCGGGTGTTGAAGCCGACGTCGAAGGCCATCGGCGAAGCCTTGCAGAACGCGCTGAACCTTGCAGAAGAGCCGGAGCGAATCGAGTGTTTTGACGTTTCGCACATTCAAGGTACCGACACGGTGGCTTCGATGGTCGTGTGGGAAAAGGGGCGGATGAAGAAATCGGACTACCGAAAGTTTATTATTCGCGGAATGGAGAACAGCGGGGAAGCAGAAGGCAACGGCGACTCTCGGTTGAGAATTTACCGGCAGAATGATGATTTTGCGAGCATGCGCGAGGTGGTCACGCGGCGGTACCGGCGTTTGCAGGAGGAAAAGAGGATGATGCCCGGGCTGCTGCTGATCGATGGGGGCATTGGGCAGCTGCACGCCGCGGCAGAAGCTTTGGAGTCGCTTGGCGTCATCAACCAGCCGCTGGCGAGCATCGCCAAGAAAGAAGAGATCTTGTACGTGTACGGGCAGGAGGACGAGCCGATCGTGCTCGAACGGCATTCGCCCGTGCTGCATTTGATCCAGCAGATTCGAGATGAGACCCACCGGTTTGCAGTAACCTTTCATCGGCTGCGGCGCGGGAAACGGCAGACCAAGAGCGTGCTCGAAGGAATTCCGGGCGTGGGAGAAAAAACGGCGAGGAAGTTGTTGAAAGAGTTTGGCAGTGTGACGAACATCCAGCGAGCCGGGGTCGAACGGTTGAGTGAAGTGATTCCGCGGAAAAGCGCCGAAAAGGTGGTGGCTGGGCTGGGTGAGCAGGAGAATCCGACATAACCGCTTAAGCCAACGAATACCGGTTAGGGTGTATTGTGGCCTGCAGGTGGCTGTGCTACGTTGCGGATGGGAGGCGAATATGGCTGACAATGTAGGATCGAAGGTTTCTTATTTCCTGGTGGGATTGGGAGTTGGCGCCCTTGTGGGCGTGCTGTTTGCTCCGAAGTCGGGCGAAGAGACGCGGCGATTTCTGTCTGACAAAGCGGACGAAGGCCGGGATTACGCGCAGAAGAAAGCGCGCGAATTGCGGGAGCGCGCGGACGACTTGATCGAGCGCGGCAAGGACGCAGCGTCGCGACAAAAGGAAACGATCACGGCCGCAGTGGAAGGTGCGCGGGATGCGTACCGGCGCGAGGCGTCAAAGTCGTAGCTCGGAACGGTGTTCGGCAGAATTCGTCCCGAGGATCGGGACGAAGGGGCGGACATGGAAAACTGGGTTGGGGTGGTAGTGGCAGCGGCGATGGTCATACAGATCTCGCTTTTAGCGGCGCTGTTTTTCCAGACGCGGCGCACGATGCAAAAGCTGGACAAGACGGTGACGGATTTGAATGCGCGCGCGGGCCCGATTCTGACGCGGGTGCAGATCTTGCTGGACGACACGCAGCCGAAGATCTCCACGATGGTGAGCGACGCGGCTCACATTGTGTACCTGGCACGCGGACAAGCACAAAAGGTTGACCGGGTGTTTACCGACGCCGCGGACCGACTGCGTGGGCAGTTGCTGCATGTAGACCGCATTTTGACCGGCACGATGGAAGCAGTGGAAGATGCGGGAACCCAGTTCCGGACAAGTTTTTGGCGGCCCGTGCAGAAGGCATCTGCCTTGGTGCAGGGGATTAAGGTGGGGCTGGATTTGCTGAGGTCTCGCAGGCGCGGAAGGAATTCCGGGAATCGTGAGCCGTCGGCGGAACAGGAAGAAGAATTGTTCATATAGGAAATCGAAATTGGAAAATTGAAAAAGGCGCGGCGCAAGCCGCGCCTTTTTTGGTATTTGCGATCACCAGAAAGCAAGGTGGTGGCGATCAGCGGATCCAGCCGCCGGCGAGGACGACAGAGGCAGCGCCGGAAACCGATTGAACCTGCGCGACAAGCGGAGCACCCACAGAAGTTTCTGATGCATAGAACACGGCGGCCTGGCCGGGAGTGACGGCGCGCTGTGGCGAATCGAAGGTGATGCGAGCGCGACCGTTGGGCAGAGCCTCGACGGTGGCTGCCGCGGGTTCGTGCTTGTGGCGGATCTTGACCGAAGCGCGAAGGGGGCGCGAAGGCTCGGCGACCGAAACCCAATTGACGTTTTCAACCTCGAAAGTTGTCTTGCGGAGGGCGTCATCGTCGCCGACGATGACGCGATTGGTTTCGGGCTCGATGGCGAGAACGTAGAGCGGTTTGCCGGCGGCGAAGCCGAGTCCCCTGCGCTGGCCGATCGTGAAATTGTGAATGCCGTTGTGGCGGCCTAAGACATCGCCAGATTCTGTGACGATGTCGCCTTCGCCGGTGCTGACCGGGATTTTGTTTTCAGAGGCGTAGGCGTGAATGAACTGGACGTAGTTGCCTTTGGGAACGAAGCAGAGTTCCATGCTTTCGGGTTTTTCGGCAACGGGCAATGCCGTGCGGCGAGCGATTTCGCGGACGTCGTCCTTGGAGAGTTCGCCGAGGGGGAATTCGCTGCGCGAAAGCTGGTCTTGCGAGAGTCCCCAGAGGAAGTAGGACTGATCCTTGGTTGGATCGAGCGCGCGAAGGAGCTCGAAGCGATTCGTCGCGACGTCGTGGCGTATGCGGGCGTAATGTCCGGTAGCGAGGCGATCTGCGCCGATCTGGCGGGCCATGCGAAGGAGTGGCTCAAACTTTACGTCGGTGTTGCAGTTGGTACAGGCAATGGGCGTGCGTCCGGTGAGGTAGTGGCTGACAAACGGGCGCACCACGCGCTCCTCGAATTGGTGCTCGAAGTTGACAACGTAGTGGGGAAACTTCAGATGCTGGGCGACGCGCTTGGCGTCGTAGACGTCGTCAAGAGAACAGCAGCGATGCTGAGCCGGGCCGTCTCCTTGGAGTTCAGGCAGTCGGCGCTGATTCCAGAGTTGCATCGTGAGGCCGACGATCGGTCGGCCCTGCTCCTGAAGGACGGCAGCCACGGTCGAGGAATCTACGCCGCCGGACATGGCAACAGCGACAAGGCCGGCCTGACTGGCGCGGGTCTCAGGCAGCGAAGGTTCGATTTGTGTTGACGGCAGCATAGCTCTATCTAGTTTAGCGCATGGCGGCGGTGCGCGGAGCAGGCCGAAGCTCGACGAGGCGGTTAACCCTGAACGTGGCCCGCCCTGTTTTTCCGGGGTGCAGATTCTAAAGGACTTAGAATTAGCTCGCCCAATGGGGAAGACGGATGATTGTTGTCTCGAGAGAAATGCGAGTCGATTCGAGCCGGGTACTAGTCGGTATTCCCCAACCAGATTCACTAGATGAAGAATATGCTGGTGGGACTCGTGAATGGGACGCAAAGGTTCCGAAAAACTGCGCTTCGAGATTGATGCAACAAAAAAGCCCGCGCGAACTTCAGCGTGCTTTGTTTTCTGTCTGCTTGGAGGCCCGGTCCTGGAGACGGTCAAGGACCTGGTTACCCGGTACGCGGATTTCATTGGGGGGATCCTGAAGCCGCTCGGTTCGTGGGGTGTTTTTGCGATCGCCGGAATCGATTCCGCGTTTTTCGGACTGCCGCTTGATCCGGTGGTTGCGAGCTATGTCTATCAGGATCGAACACGTTTTCTTCTGTATGCGGTGATGGCTTCAGCGGGCTCGGCGGTGGGCTGCATCATCCTCTACGTGATCGGATACAAGGGCGGGGAAGTTCTGCTTGAGAAGCGGATCTCGAAGGCGAAGTTCAGCAGGATTCGCGACTCGTTCGATCGCCACGAGTTCTGGGCACTGATGCTTCCATCCATGCTTCCCCCGCCGTTCCCGTTCAAATTGTTTGTACTTGCTGCGTCGGTGTTCGAAATGAATTTCTGGCACTTCTTGCTAGCAATTTTCGCGGGTCGCATGGTGCGTTTCCTGATTTTGTCTGTGCTGGTCCTGAAATTCGGCGAACAGGTGGTCGAACTGGCTTCCGCTTTGGTCGGAAAACACTGGCTGACTTTGCTGCTGGCCATCGCTGCGACCGCGGGACTCTGCGGGTTCGTTTGGTACCGTGCTCGGCGGAGATCGGCCACCACCGCCGAAAGGCACAAACGATGAGAGCTTGAGCAGAAAGGCGAACGGCTTTGGCGACAGAGACAAAACGCAAGCACGGCCGCAAGAAGGACGGAGATGACAGCGTATTCAGGGAGGAATTCGAGCACTCGAGGACGCTCCGCGTTATTGCCGTTATTGCGATCCTGGCAATCGCCATATTAATTGTCACCGGGCTGTTCGCGCCCGGGTTGCGGTATTCGCTTGTCGTACCGCCTGAAGAACCGGGGGGACAGGCATTCTTGAACGAACTGGAAGCGCTCGTGAGTTCCAAGATCACGCGGAACAACCAAATCGAGGTGATCCAGAATGGTGAGAACTTCTACCAGGCGGAGTTGGATGCCATGCGCGAGGCGCGCCACAGCATCAATATAGAAGCGTATATCTTCCACAAGGGCCGGGTGACGGACCAGGTCCTGGCGGTGCTGACGGATCGCGCAAGAGCAGGTGTGCGGGTGAATCTGGTGATGGACTCCCTGGGAAGTCTCTCGACTCGGAAAAACTATTTTAAGCGCCTGAAAGATGCCGGTGGCCAGGTCGAGTGGTATCACCGTTTGCGTTTGCACAACTGGTTCATCACCAACAACCGCACGCACCGGGAGATCACCATTGTGGACGGTTCGACTGCATTTGTAGGAGGAGCAGGGTATGCGGACTGGTGGCGGTTCAGCAGGAATGGAGAACCGCGCTGGCGCGATACGATGTTCCGCGTCCAGGGCGAAGCGGTGCGCGGGCTGCAGGGTGCCTTCCTGGAAAATTGGCTGGAGGCTTCGGGAGAAATTCTTGACGGCCAAGATTACTTTCCGCGGCTCAACACGAATCCAGGCGGCGCGACGGCTCTGGTGGTCTCGAGCAGTCCACCTTCTGGAGGTTCCACAAGGTCGCGAGTGTTATTCCAAACGCTCATAGCGGCTGCACGCGAATCGGTTTACATCACGACGCCCTATTTCCTTCCCGATCGCAGCATGCGCGACGAATTGGTGCGTGCTGAAAAGCGCGGGGTTGCCGTCAGAGTCGTTGTGCCGGGCAAGCGCAACGACCACGCTTTGACGCGCAGCTCAGGCCGACGAGCATACGGCGATCTCCTCAAAGCCGGAGCGGATATCTACGAGTATGAGCCCGCGATGATTCACGCCAAGATCGCGATCATCGATGGCGTATGGAGCGTGGCGGGCTCCGCGAACATTGACAACCGGTCATTCGGAATCAACGACGAAGTCAACCTGGCCATCCTCGATTCAGAGACCGCCATGAACCTCACGCGGGACTTCCTGGGGGATATCTCCCATTCCAAGCGTGTTGCGCTTGAGGACTGGCAGAAACGTTCCTTTTTTGAGCGGGTCCTCGAATGGGCCGGTTGGGTGATCGAACGCCAGCAATGAGTAATCGTATCCGCGTTGCTACGTACAACATCCATAAATGCCGCGGGCTTGACCGGTGCACCAGTCCGGACCGAATCGCGGCGGTGATTGCCGAACTCGATGCGGATGTGCTCGCTATTCAAGAAATACTAGACGTACGAGACGGCCGGGACGAACTGGATCAGGCCCGACGAATTCACGACAAATTCAAGGACTATCATCGGTGCTTTGGCGAGAACCGCATCTTGCACGGCGGAGCGTACGGAAATATGACCTTGAGCCGCTTTCCAGTCGAACTCTGCCGGAATTACGACGTGACGTGGCGCCATCGCGAACGGCGCGGCTGCTTGCGGACCGACATTGTCCTTGGTGCAGGTGCGGTACTGCACATCTTTAATGTGCATTTGGGAACAAGCTTCATCGAACGGCGGCATCAGGCGCGAAGGCTGCTGAGCGAGGAAGTGTTGAACCGCCAAGATTGGTGCGGGCCCAGAATGGTTGTCGGGGATTTCAATGAGTGGACTCGCGGGCTGGCTTCGCGGCTGATGGGAGGGGCATTCGAAGCCCTAGAGCCGCGGGCTTTTTTGCGCTACGCGCGTACCTATCCCGGAGTTTTTCCCGTTCTTCATCTGGATCATTTCTACTATGACAAGCAACTTTCGCTGCGGAGTTTCCGCTTACACCGGAGCCGGAAGGCGCTGATTGCGTCGGATCACTTGCCCCTGGTGGCGGAGTTTGAAACGAAAGGCACGTAGGCACACGGAAAAGCTGCGCCAGGGGTCAAGAAATTGCCGTGGTTTGCCTGCGGTAGGCGGGGGAAAGTTCGCGGAGCTGGGCGACGGCGGCGGGAACGACTTCGAGGGCAAAAGCGATGTCGGCGGGAGTGCTGTGGCGGCCGAGGCTGAAGCGAATGGAGGCGCGGGCTTCTTCTGCGGGCAGGCCTATAGCGGTGAGAACGTGGGACGGTTCAACGGCGCCCGAAGAGCAAGCAGCACCGGTCGAGCAGGCGAGGCCTTTGAGATCGAGAGCGATAATAAGAGCTTCGCCTTCAACGCCGGGAAACGTTAGATTCGCTGTGTTCGGCGTACGAGGAGCGACGGCGGAGTTGGCTCGTGAGTTGGGAACTCGTGCGAGAAGGCCATGCTCGAGTTCGCCGCGAAGAGCGGAGATGCGGGTTGCGTCTTCCGCGAGGGATTGGCGGGCGAGGTCCGCGGCTTTGCCGAGCCCGACGATGCCGGGAACATTTTCGGTGCCCGGGCGGAATCCCCGTTGATGGTGGCCGCCGTAGAGAAGTTGACGGAGGCGCGTACCGCCTCGGATGTAGAGTGCCCCGATGCCCTTCGGCGCATAAAACTTGTGGCCCGAGATAGCGAGAAGATCGACACCGAGAGCGTTGACGTCGAGGGGAATTTTTCCTGCGGATTGCACGGCGTCGGTGTGGAAATAGATGTCGTTTTGCGCGGCGATGCGCCCGATTTGCTCGAGTGGCTGGACGGTGCCGAGTTCGTTGTTGGCGTGCATCACGGTGATTAGCGCCGTGTGCGGGCGGATGGCGTCGCGGAGGGCCTCAGGGCCGACCAGGCCGTTCGAATCGACCGGCAGATAGGTTACTTCGATCGCTGGGCGATTGCCTGCGGCGGTGCCACCCTCTTTTTCGAGCGCCTGGCAGGCATTGAGTACGGCTTCGTGTTCAATTTGAGTCGTAATGATGTGCTTGGTGGTTCCTGCGGCGTTGCGAACAATACCGAAGATGGCGTGATTGTCGGATTCGGTGCCGCCGCTCGTGAAGACGATTTCCTGCGGACGGGCGCCGACGAGACGGGCGACTTGTTCGCGAGCGGTTTCGACCGCAGCGCGAGCGCGCTGGCCGGGCGTGTGGATGGAAGCGGCGTTGCCGAACTCGGCGGAAAGATAGGGCAGCATGGCGTCGAGGACGGCGGGCTCGACGGGGGTGGTGGCGTTGTGATCGAGATAGATGCGCGGCATACGTGACTGCCTAATGTCCAGAATACGAGGCGGGAGAAAAACTGTCCAGTTATGGGGGCCGATGCCCGTGACTTTGCTGGAGTCTTCAGAATTTTAGCCGGTCAAACCAAGAGACATTAAGCCTGTTGTCTCCGACCTGCCGGTCGGAGATCAGGATGCTCATGGCGCGGATTGCCTGCGCTTTTACTTTTTTGCGGGCGTAATGTCGGAGACAGGCAAATCCCAGTGCGCGAGCAGGATTTCGAAGCGACGCTGCTCTTCGCGCTGAAAAGCGGCTTGATCGGGATAGAGTTTTTTGCTGAGGGCTTCCTCCTCGGGGTTTGAAGTGGTGGCGGCGGTGGAGTTCTTGTAGGTGATGGTCACGCGATAATCCCAGCGGGAGTCTTCGGTCATGTGATTGGCTGGGGTTTCGATTTTAAGAGCGATGATTCTGCCGGACTCGGCGATTTTTTGCAGGAGGGGGAAATGGTTTTTCAGGAAGAGATCGAGAAATTCTTTCTGATGGCCCCACTGGACTTTGTAGTAGAACTCCATGACATAGGGTTTGTCGGCCGAGCCTTGAGGCGGTGCGCCCTGCGCGACGGTCGCGGGCGCGAGGGCGACGAGGAGCGTAAGAAGGATTGCCGTTTTCATTGCAGCCTCCGAAAAGATCCTGGATTGTATGGCGAGCCTGCAAGTAACGCAATGGGCCGCTGTTTGGGCGGGCGGATGGGTGGATGGATGTGTCCGGGAGCCTCAAGGCGTGGGTAAAAAGGGAGGAGTGCCGGCGAGATTTTGTTGCTCCTCTCTTTTCCGGATGAAGGAAAAGGGAAGGATCGACAACAGCTTTGCCAGTCGTGAGGCGAGAGCGAAAAACGTTTCCCCAGCGGACAGAAATCCTGTTGCGCGGCGAAAGGCAGGGATGAAAGTGTTAGAGTGGCGGTGTCTCTGTGGGGGGGCCTCGTGGCGTATCGGGATTTGCGGGAATTTGTGAAAGCGCTGGAGAGGGCTGGAGAATTGAAGCGCGTCTGCGCCGAGGTCGATCCGGTGCTGGAAGTAACGGAAGTTGCGCAGCGGGTTGCGCGCGATCCGAATCGAAGGGCGCAAGGCGTGGGCCCCGCGCTCTTGTTTGAGAAGCCAAAGGGTTCGCAATATCCGCTGCTTATCAATGCGTTTGGCAGCGTAAGGCGCATGTGCATGGCGTTTGAAGTGGAGCAACTGGACGAAGTAGCGGCGCGGATACGCGGCTTTCTGGACACCAAATCGCCGCAAGGAATTTTCGACAAGATCAAGATGCTGCCGAAGCTGGCGGAACTGGGATCGTTTTTCCCGAAGATCGTGAAGGATGGCGAGTGCAGGGAAGTGATTCGCAGAGGAAGCGACGTAAATCTCCTGGATTTTCCAATCTTGAAGTGCTGGCCGCAGGACGCGGGCCGATTCATCACGTTTCCGCTGGTGTTCACGAAAAATCCAGAGACCGGGAAACGCAATGTTGGCATGTATCGGATGCAGGTGTATGACGAGCGCACCACGGGCATGCACTGGCAGACGCAGAAGCACGGAGCGGAGCATTTCCGGCGAGCGCGAGAGAAGAATCCGGAGGGACGAATTCCGGTGAGCGTGGCGATCGGTTCGGACCCGGCGACGACGCTGGCCGGCATGTTACCGATTCCGCCTGATCTGGATGAAATGATGTTCGCGGGATTCTTGCGCAGCTCTCCGGTCGAGCTGGTGCGCTGCGAAACCAATGAACTGGAAGTTCCGGCAAACGCGGAGATTGTGCTCGAAGGATATGTGAGTTTGAACGAGAAGCGGACGGAGGGGCCGTTCGGCGACCACACGGGATTTTATTCTTTGGAAGGGGACTATCCTGTCTTTCACGTGGAATGTGTGACGCAAAAGAAAGATCCCATCTATTTGACGACGGTGGTTGGGCCGCCGCCGCAAGAAGATTTCTACATGGGCTATGCGGTGGAAAGGGTATTTCTGCCCGTGATGAAGATGCAGTACCCGGAAATTGCGGATGTGGCGATGCCGGCGGAGGGGATTTTCCACAATTTGATGATTGTGGCGATCCGGAAATCGTATCCAGGGCACGCGCGAAAAATCATGAATGCAATTTGGTCGCTGGGGCAGGCGATGTTCACGAAAGTGATCGTGGTGGTGGATCACGATGTGGACGTGCACAACTACAGCGAGGTGGCGTGGAAGGCCCTCTGCGCGTTGGATCCGGAGCGGGACGTACAATTTTCGTTCGGTCCGATGGATACACTGGACCACGCTGCGCGAATGCAGGACTACGGATCAAAGATGGGGATTGACGCGACCCGCAAGTGGGCGACGGAGGGATTCACGCGGCCATGGCCGGATGAAATTTTGATGGATGAAGCGACCAGGAGACGGGTCGGGGACCTCTGGAAAACCTTGGGATTATGAGGAGGCACGGTGATCAAGGTCAGCGTTTGGTATCCAAATGGCTCGGGCGCCCGATTTGACATGGATTATTACTGTCTTCGGCACATTCCGTTGGTCAGCCAGCTGTGCGGCTCCGCGCTGAAAGGCGCAGCCGTCGAAAAGGGACTGGCGGGCGCAACGCCCGGTTCGCCACCCTCCTTTCTTGCGATGGGCCATCTTGTTTTCGATTCTGTTGAATCTTTTGAGGCTTCGTTTGGCCGGCACGCGAGCCAGATCGTGGCAGATGTGCCGAATTACACAAACACCCAGCCGATAATCCAGCTCAGCGAAATTATGTTGTAACGCTCGAACCTAAAACCGCTAAGAAATGCCGGGAATCCAGACGAAGCCGTCGACGCCAGGCGATAGCGCGATGGGCGCTTCCATTCGTCCGTTGGGCAGATCGAGAATTTCGATGGTGCCCTTTTGCGGGCAGCTCACGTAAGCGAATTCGCCTCTCGCGTCGAGGCCTGTCTCTCCGACCGCCTCGGGAATGGGATAAGAAGCGGTCACTTTGTCCGAAGACAAATCAATCACCAGGAGTTTCCCGGTTGGCGCGTTGGCGATCAAGAATCGCCCGTCGGGTGTTGGCGCAGAGGAATAGACGCTGGCGGGCAACTGAATCCAACGAGCCAGTTTGTTTGTAGCGGTGTCGATCACCGCGATGCGCGGCGCGTCCTGGTCGTGAGTGAAAACAAAGCGCCCGTCGGGGGAGATGGAAATGCGCTGCACGCGCTTCGCGACGGGAATGACGGTGATCAGGGAGCGTTTCTCGAGGTCGAGCACGCTGACACTGCCCGCGCCGACGTTGGAGGTGTAAGCGCGATGCCCATCGGGAGAGAGAACAAACATGTGAGACTCGATGGCGCCGGTCCCTACCTCACCGACTAGCTTACCGCTGGCGGGATCGA
This sequence comes from Acidobacteriota bacterium, assembly GCA_046724685.1. Lineage (GTDB taxonomy): Bacteria > Acidobacteriota > Terriglobia > Acidiferrales > UBA7541 > Acidiferrum. The sequence continues at coordinate 45,203 of JBKOXA010000085.1, forward strand.
GGATGTAAATAGCGTTGGCGAGTTCAGCGCTGACGTAGAGGAAACCGTCGGGGCCGAACTTGGCGCAGTGCGGGCGGACGGGCTTTCCGAGATCGATGATCTTCACAGTGCGCCCCGCGCGCAGATCGACGACGTGAATTGTGCTTCCATCGGTACCCGGTTTGCCGACGCCGGAATCGCCATAGATCGGAACATAGCCGAAGCGATGGTCCGGTGCTACCGCGACCTCATGTCCGTTGATGTCCACGCCGGCTTTGCCCACGACGCGGCGCGAATCGAGATTCACGACCAGGGCGCTGTGGTCGACCTGATTGGCGATAAAAAGAAAACCGCGGACGGCGGGCGGAGGAACGCCCAAACCTGTGGAGCGCGAAACAATCGTGGCAAAGAGCAAAACGGACAGGACTGGCAACACGAATTTCATCATTTTTTTCAGCTCGGAAGCGACCGGGCGAGTATAGCATCGCAAATTTTGGGCGCTAGCATCGAAAGGCGAGCTCGAGTGAAGCAGCAACGAGAGGAAGCGGTGAAGCTGGATGGGAAACAATAACCGTCCTTTTGTACAGGCCTCAAAACGCGACAAACAACAACTAATAGTATTCTTGGGGATTTCTCGGGCCTAGATATTGGGTACAGTGCCCACGATAACCCCCTGAAAGCCGAAGATTGCCCCTATTCTTAGGACAACTGCAGGCGTTAAACGCTTGACCGCGGTTGATTCCGGATGGGATAACGCTGACACGGGACGCGCTCTCGTAGATCCACGGTGCAGTTTGAGAGATCGCGTCGAAGACAGAAGTTCCGGCGTGTAAAGCAACAGCGGAGTGGCTTCCTCGTGAGTGAATCGCGTGAAGTGATGAACGTCCGGCAGGCGTCGCAGTATCTGGGGATCAGCCCGGACACGCTGTACCGTTACATCACGGAAGGCGAAATTCCGGCATTCAAACTCGGCAATCGTTGGAAACTGCGCAAGACCATCCTGGACCGCTGGATGGAACGCAAGATGAGCCAGGTGCACGCAAGAAGGCGGTAGGTTTTCGGAAGGCCGGACGGAGCAGGACGAGCGAATAAAAGGGGCTGCGAGATGTTATTCGGCGGAAAAAGCAGGCAGCTGGTTGGACTGGATATTGGATCGAGTTCCATCAAATCAGTGGAACTGAAGAACACCAAGGCCGGTTACGAGCTGGTGAGCTTCGGGATGGAATCGCTGGCGCCGGACACGGTGGTGGACGGCGCAATCATGGACGCGCCGCAGGTGGCCAACGCCATCAGCCGGATTTTCGATTCGGCGAATGTGAAGACCAAAAATGTGGCCACGTCGGTTTCCGGGCACTCGGTGATCGTGAAACGAGTACCCCTGCCGCTGATGAGCGAGGAAGAACTGTACGACCGAATCCCGGCCGAAGCCAGCCAACACATTCCATTCGATATTGCCGACGTGAATCTGAGCTACCAACTGCTGGAATCGATGGATGCGCAGATGGATGTGCTGCTGGTGGCGGTGAAGAAGGACAAGATTCTGAATCACACCAACGTGCTGGCACAGGCGGGAAAGACGCCGGTGGTGGTGGACATTGATGCTTTCGGCCTGCAGAACTGCTTTGAAGTGAATTATGAACCCGACGCCGGTCAGACGGTGGCGCTGCTGAACATCGGCGCCAGCGTGATGAACATCAACATCGTGCGGGGAGGAATTCCGCTGTTCACGCGCGACGTCAGCGTGGGCGGGAATCAGTATACGGACGCTTTGCAGAAAGAACTGGACCTGAGCTTTGAGGATGCCGAGCGGCTGAAGAAGGGCGAAACGCTGCCAAGCGTGACAGACGAACAGAAGCAGCAGATTCTGCGCAGCGTGAGCGACATCCTGACACTGGAGATTCAAAAGACTTTTGACTTTTTCCGCGCGACGGCGAGCGGGGAAAATATTCAGCGGATTCTGGTGGCGGGTGGGACGGCGCGTGTCCCGGGCCTGGTGGACCTGCTGCGAGAAGAGTTCGCTATGCCGGTTGAGGAACTGAATCCCTTCCGCAAGGTGCTCATCAATCCCGGCAAGCATAGCGACGATCAGATTCGAGAGATGGCGCCGCGGCTGGCAATTGCCGTGGGCCTGGCGTTGAGGAGCTTCGACTAGCCATGATCCGCATAAACCTTCTCGGACAAGCGCGTCCCAAGTCAGCACGGCGACCGGTGGATACGGGTGCGGCGCTGCCCGCGGTATTCATCGGTGCGGGAGTGGTGCTCGGCGGCCTGGTGCTTGGCTACCTGTACTTTTCCTACCAGAGCCAACTCACGCAGGAGAACAACCGTATCAAGCAGCTGCAAGCGCAGAAGACGGAGTTGCAAAACATCAAGCAGCAGGTGGAGCTCTTCGACAAGCAGCGAGCGGTGCTGCAGGTTCGGGTCGATACCATCGAGAAGCTGCAGCGTGATCGCACGGGCGGGCAAGAATTGCTGGACATGGTGGCGAACACAGTGGCGCGCACGGAAAATCTGTGGCTGACGAATATGACCCGCAAAGGCGACACGTTGAATATCGTAGGCTCGTCGGCTTCGATCAACTCGGTTGCCAACTTCATCACCGCAATGAAGCGTTCCGGATACTTTCAGAAGGTAGAAATCGACGAAACCAAGCAGGACGACAACAAGAACGTTCAGACGTTCACGTTCAAATTGAACGCCGAGATCAGCCCGAACGGGCCGCAGGCCAAGCCAGCGAGCGCACCCTCACCAAGTGCCGCGCCTGCGAAGAAGGGTTAGGAGATCGCCATGGCCAATCCGTTGAGAGACATGTCGGTGATCATGCAGGGCCTGGTAGCGGCGGCGATCGCCGTGGTGCTGGTGCTGCTTGGAATTTATCTGCCGTTCTCGCCGGTTGCGCAGGAGAAGGAGCAACTGGACAAGGCGCTGGTGCAGAAGGCGCAGCTGACGCAGGAAGTTCAGCAGCTGCAGGTTTACCAACGCCGATTCGGGGAGCTGAAGCAGCAGATGGATGCCCTGAACAAACAGCTGGACACGCTGAAAACCATCGTTCCTGAGGAGAAAGAAACCGACGAGTTTATCCGACTGCTGCAGGGAGCGGCGAGTTCGTCGAACGTGGAAATTCGGCAGCTAAAAGCCAAAGCAGTGGTGCCGAAGGACAACAACTATTACGAGATGCCCTTTGAGGTCCAGGCCGATGGTCCCTATTTCAATGTTCTGGATTTCTTTGGAAGGCTGAGCCGCCTGTCACGGATCATCAACGTGGGCGATCTCGAATTTGCCGATCCGGACAAAGCCAAGGGCACGCGCTACACGTTGCGTCCGGGGAGCACGGTAAGCGGAATCTTCACGGCCACGACCTATTTTACGAAACCGGCGGATGCGACACCCGCAGCTGGTGCCGCCAAACCGGGGGCGAAAAACTGAGCGGGAATGAACAAACTATGCGTCCTCTGATGACATTGCTTGTTGGGATCATGCTGCTTGCGGCGCCCGGAATGCGCGCGCAGACAGCGCCGACCGCGCCAGCCGCCACGGGGGGAAAAAAGCCCGTCGTGAAATCGGGCGGAGCGAAGACCGCGGGGAGCAGTTCAGCGAAACCGGCGGCGAAGGCAGGCGCGAAGAAACCGGCGCCGGCGGCAAAAGCGGTATCCGAAAGAAAGCCCGCAGCGAGCGAGCAAAAGGTTGCGCGACGGGATCCGTTCGAGTCCCTGATCGGGCGCAAGCAGGCGCAGGATGCGCTGGCAAAGAATTTGCCCCCTGGCAAGGCTGGTTTGCAGGTGGGGACGCTGCGGCTGGACGGCATCGTGAAAGCAACCAACGGCATGATTGCGGTGGTAGCCAACCCTCAGCAGCGCACGTACTTTCTGCGCGAGGGAGACCAGTTGTATGACGGCAGGGTCGAGAAGATTTCGATGGAAGGCGTGACCTTCCATGAAGAAGGCAAGGATGCGTTCGGCAAGCCTGTCGAGCGGCAAGTGAACAAGAGACTTTATTCGAGTGCAGGAGAACAGCGATGAAGACGAACTGGCCGGCCCTACGAAACGGCTGCCTGATCCTCGCAAGCCTGGCGTGCGGTGGGGCGCCACTGCTGGCACAGTCGCAGGAGTCCGCCGCGGTACCGGCGACCGCTGCGGTGATTTCAAGCGTTGCGGTGACGCAGGGCTCACTGCGGGCCAGCGTGCGCGTGGAGGGCCAAGGCCGCCTGGAAGCTCACGCTGCGCGGATGCAGAATCCCGACCGGCTGGTGCTGGATTTTGCGGGCACGCGGATAGCCGTACAGCGGACCATCATCCCTGGGGCCTCGGCGCCAGTAAGGGGAGTCCGGCTTGGACAGTACCGTCCGGACGTTGCCCGGGTCGTTGTGGATCTGACCGCCGCCGCGCGTTACCAGATCGGGCGGGAGGGCTCCACCCTGGTAATCTATTTCGATTCCCCGGCAGATTCGCCCATCGACAACACTCGCAGCACCATGACGGCGTCGGCGGCCGAAGCGAAGCCGGCCTTTCACTATGCGGACGCCGCCCCGCGGCGTTCCGGGCGCCCTCAGGCATCCTTGCTGAACGTTTCCGCGCCGCGGTTCGCGCTTCCGAACGAATTGACGAAAACGGAGGGTGCCCTGGCGTTCTTTGACGGAAACAATCAACCGGCAAGGCCAGAGGAATCTTCGGCGCAGCAAGCTTCGCAGCAGGCAGTGCAGCAGGCCACGAGCGCCGCGGCAACGCTTGCGCCGTCAGCGCAACAAAGCGCGACGATGACGCCAGCTGCTCCCACGGGAAAGTACACGGGAGAACCGATTTCCGTGAACCTGAAAGACGTGGATTTGCGCGATTTCTTCCGGCTGATTCACGAAATCAGCGGGCTGAACGTGGTTCTTGACCCGGCAGTAAAGGGCACGCTGACGATCGTGCTGGACGAAGTGCCGTGGGATCAGGCGCTGGACATTGTGCTGCAGAACAACGGTTTGGACAAACAGCTCACGGGCAACGTGTTGCGAATCGCAACCCGCGACACCCTGAAAAAAGAAGCGGAAACGGCCCGCGACCTCGCGAAAGCGCAGTCCGAAGTGACTCCGCCTGTAACCGTGACCCGCGTGCTTAGCTACGCCAAAGCGACCGCCCTGACGCCGACGCTCAAGAAATTTCTTTCTGCAAAGGGCGACATCCTTTCTGACGACCGTTCGAACCAGTTGATTATCCGGGACATCCCGGCGACGATTCCTGTGATTGACAACCTGATCCGGCAACTGGACCGCAAATCGCAGCAGGTCGAAATTGAAGCACGCGTGGTTCAAGCGACGCGTTCCTTCGCCAGGGACATTGGCACGCAACTGGGTTTTGCAGGACAGCATGTTGCCTGCGCTTCTTGCAGTTCGCCGAACACGACGGGCATTGCCGGACTACCAGCCGTAGGATTTAGCCCCGGGCTCGGCCTGCCGCTGGTGACTTCGCTTCCAGCGCAGTCCGCGACTTCCGGCATCAATCTCACCTATTCGTCGGCGAATTTTGCGCTTGATTTCGCCATCAGCGCAGCGGAATCGAAGGGCGTGGGCAAACTGCTCTCGAAGCCGCGCATCGTGACGCAAAACAACGAAAAGGCGACCGTGAAGCAAGGTACCAAGATCCCCATTCAAACCACGATCAATAACACGATTTCGATCCAATACATCGACGCGGTGCTGAAACTGGAAGTGACACCGCAAATCACGGCGGAAGGCACGGTCTTTATGGACGTGCTGGTAGAAAACACGCAGATCGACAACGGCATCACGCGAATTCAGGGAATTCCGGCGCTGGATACACAGTCCGCGGAAACCAAGATCCTGGTTCAAGATGGCGGAACGGTCGTCATCGGAGGGGTCATCATCAGCCAGCAGCGCACGGATATCCAGCAGACGCCTGTCATCGGGAGCCTGCCGGTGATCGGGAACCTGTTTAAGAGAACCTCGGTGAACGTGACGTCGCAGGAGCTGCTGTTCTTCCTCACGCCGAGAATCATTCCTGGCTAATCGGATCCGGAAGTCCAGGGCCAGGAAGCTTTCAACTTTTCTCGAAATCGGGGAGACTACAGTCTCCCCGATTTTTTTATGGCGACCGCACAGACACAGAGACTCCAGGAAGTCCAGAAGTTGATTCGAAAACAGGCTCTCGGCGCGCTGTTGGTGACGAGTCCGGCGGATTGGTATTACTTGACAGGCTTTACGGGCGAGTCCGGCGTTCTGATTGTCGACCGAAACGGCGCGGCGCTGGTGACCGATGGCCGGTTTACGACGCAGGCGGCCGAGGAGCTGCGCGGAGTGTCCATCGTCGAGCAAAAAGACGGGCTTTACCGGACGTGCGGCGAGCGACTGAAGAAGGCCAACCGGAAGAAGGTGGGTTTCGAGCCAAGCCAGCTGACCGTGGGCCAATTCCAATCGCTCAAAAAGGCCGCGGGAGCGAGTATACGCTTGGAAAACGCCGGCGGCGTGACGCAGGCGTTGCGAGCCCGCAAGGATGCCGGAGAACTGGCGCAAATGCGCAAAGCGGCTGTTCTGGCGAGCGACGTAGTCGAATCCGCAATCAAGCTGCTGAGGCCGGGGGTAAGGGAGATTGAAATCGCGGCGGAGGTCGACTACCGGATGCGCAAGGGAGGCGCGTCGGGGGCCGCATTTGAAAGCATTGTGGCGTTTGGCGAACGGGCCGCGTTGCCCCACGCGCGACCTACCGCTAAGCGATTGAAGAAAAATGAGTTGGTCGTGCTAGACCTGGGTGCTATACTGGGAAAATACTGCAGCGACATTACCCGAACTGTCTACGTGGGGCGAGCGCCCGCGAGGATACGCTTGTGGTATCAGGCTGTTCGGGAGGCGCAAGCCGCTGCCATTGCCGCGATGGGTCCCGGGCGGACCTGCGGCGAGGTTGATGCGGCGGCCAGAGGGGTACTGGCAGCCCACGGGTTGGACCGATATTTCGTGCACAGTACGGGCCACGGTTTGGGATTGGAGGTCCACGAAGACCCCAGGCTGGCCAAGGGCCAAAAAACACAGCTTGCCTCGGGAAACGTGGTTACGGTAGAACCGGGTGTGTATTTGGCAGGCATTGGCGGAATTCGGATCGAAGATGACGTCGCCGTACACGAAAGACGCAGCGAAATATTGACCCGCGCCTCGCGGGATTTCATAGAGCTCTAATACAAAAACGAATGAAACGCAAAAAGCCTTTGAAGTCGAGCGGTAGCGGGTCGTCTGCGGGCCCAGACATCGAACAAATCGAACAGCTCCTGAACACGATGGCGGAGCACAATCTGGAAGAATTTGAATACTCGCGAGGAGATCTGCGAATCCGGTTGAAGAAGCCCTCAGCGGGGGCCGTCGTGATGGCTCCCCGTCCGGTGGCAGCGCCCGAGATTATCGTTGCGGGACCCTCGGGGGCGGCTGCTGCCGCTCTGGCGGCAAATCCGGAACCCCGAGCCAGCGAAGATCTTCACTTGGTAAAATCGCCGATCGTGGGCACGTTCTATGCTTCGCCGAGTCCCGGAACCGAGCCATTCGTCAAGATTGGCGGTTACGTGGATGCCGGACAGACTCTGTGCATCGTGGAAGCGATGAAGCTCATGAATGAGATTGAATCCGACAGCAGCGGGGAAGTTCTCCGAATTTTCGTCGAGAACGGTCAACCGGTCGAATATGGGCAGCCGCTGTTCGGAATCCGTCCGAGCCGCAAGAAGTAGGCGGCCACCGACATGTTCAATAAAATTCTGGTAGCCAACCGCGGGGAAATCGCCCTGCGGGTCATCTGTGCCTGCAAGGAACTGGGAATCTCGACCGTCGCCGTGTATTCGGAGGCGGACCGGAATTCGTTGCACGTGCGTTTTGCGGATGAAGCGGTTTGCATCGGCCCCCCGCGCAGCGCCGAAAGCTATTTGAACATTCCTCACGTCATCAGCGCCGCGGAAATCACCAACGTGGACGCGATTCATCCCGGATACGGATTTCTCTCGGAAAACGCCAATTTCGCCAAGGTTTGCGAAGCGTCCGAAATCACCTTTATCGGACCTCGCCCCGAAATCATCGAAATGATGGGAGAAAAGGACCGCGCGCGGCGCGAAGTGAAAAGCGCGGGCCTGCCGACAATCCCCGGCAGCGACGGCGCGATCGAGGGCGAGGAACAGCTGGCCAAGGAAGCAGCGAAGATTGGCTACCCACTCATCTTGAAGGCGGTTGCAGGAGGAGGCGGCCGCGGTATGCGCGTGGTTCGCAAGCAGAATGAGCTTCTCGCGGCATATGAAACAGCGCGCAGCGAGGCGCAGCAGGCATTCGGGACTCCCGACGTTTATGCGGAACGGTTCATCGAAAATCCACGCCACATTGAGTTTCAGGTTCTGGGCGACCAGCACGGCAAGATCATTCACCTTGGCGAGCGCGAATGTTCGATCCAGCGGCGCCACCAAAAGCTGATCGAAGAATCACCGTCGCCCGCACTGGACCCGAAAGTCCGCAAGGAAATGGGCGCGAAGGTCGTCAAGGCGCTGCAGAAGGTCGGTTATACGAACGCCGGCACCGTTGAGTTTCTGATGGACACGGACGGATCGATTTACTTCATCGAAATGAACACGCGCATCCAGGTGGAGCATCCGGTGACGGAATTCGTCACGGGAGCAGACCTGATCAAGGCGCAGATTCGAATCGCGGCGGGTGAAAAACTGGATGATGCCGTCGGAGAGATCCATTTCACGGGTCACGCGATCGAATGTCGCATTAATGCTGAAGATCCCGAGACCTTTGTTCCGTCTGCCGGCCGCATTACCACGTTCCAGGCGCCCGGCGGCACCGGCGTTCGCGTGGATTCGGCGGCGTATGCCGATGCGGTGATTCCGCCGTACTACGATTCGATGATTGCCAAGCTGATTGTCAAAGGCCGCGACCGCGCAGAAGCGATTGGCCGGATGAAACGGGCTCTGGAGATGTTCGTCATCGAGGGCATCAAGACTTCCATTCCACTGCACCGTCGAATTCTCGCTGATCCTGATTTCGCGGCGGGCCGTTTTGATACTGATTTTATCGACAGACTGCTTGGCGGGAACGGCGGCAGTTCCACGAAATCCAGGAAATAGATGCTGAATCGCCTTGCGCTGCCGCCACTCTACGTGATACTAGACGCAGCGTTGCTACCTTCCGACCCAATTGAGTTAACGAAAGGTCTGATGGATGCCGGCGCCCGGCTTTTTCAATACCGCAACAAGACAGCGCCGTCGCGCGAACTTCTCCATGCTTCGCAGGCGTTGTGCTTGACCATACGGCAACACGGCGGTTCGTTCGTTGTGAACGATCGCGCGGATATTTCCCGGCTGGCCGGGGCAAGCGGCGTTCATCTGGGTCAGGAGGATGTGAGTGTTTCAGCCGCCAGGGAAGTCGTGGGAAGCGAAAAAATCATCGGACTTTCGACCCACAATTTGAAGCAATTCGCGGCGGCGGTGGACTCAGACGCCGATTACCTTGCTGTCGGTCCGATCTTTGCCACGCGCGGCAAGCAGAACCCGGATCCAGTGGTCGGGTTGGAATTCCTCAAGCAAGCCAGAAAATTGACGCGCAAGCCCATCGTCGCCATCGGCGGCATTACCCTCGAACGTGCGCGCGAAGTGATCGATGCCGGGGCTGACACCATCGCCATCATCAGCGACATTCTCGGGTCCAAGAATCCCGCTGCACGGGTACGGCAGTATCTCCAAATTCTTCCAACTGCGGCGCAGCCCGCGGGGAACTGAGGCGACGCGCTTATGGCCGAAACCGCCCTTCCGCCAACGAGCAGCTTGAAAAAGGAGGAGCCGGGCTTTGTCCGAGCGATCGGGTTATTCGACGGCACGATGATTGTCGTCGGCTCCATGATCGGCTCAGGGATCTTCATCGTGGCTGCCGACATCGCCCGCCTGACGGGTTCTCCCGGGGGACTCCTGTTGACGTGGATACTCACGGGATTGCTGACGATTTCCGCGGCGCTCGCGTACGGAGAACTGGCGGCGATGTTTCCTCACGCGGGAGGGCAGTACGTGTATCTGCGGGAAGCGTACTCGCCGCTGTGGGGCTTTCTGTATGGCTGGACTTTGTTCCTGGTGATCCAGACCGGCACGATTGCCGCAGTGGCCGTCGGATTCGCGCGGTACCTGGGCGTGCTGTTTCCGTCGATTTCGCCGACCAGCTGGATCCTTCCTCCGATCGCGCTCGGCTCAAAACTTGCCATCAGTCTTTCCGTGCAACAGCTCGTCGGCATTCTCATGGTTGGGCTGATCACGTTCTTGAATACGCAGGGCGTGCGCCTGGGCAAGCTGATCCAAAACATTTTTACTTCCGCGAAGACTCTCGCACTCGTCGGCCTCATCCTGGTCGGGATATTTCTCGGCAAGAACCACGCGGCCATCGCGGACAATTTCTCGAATTTTTGGACGGTTCGCGGCGCACAACCGATTGAACCCGGCGTCGGCTTTCTTAAAGGGTGGTTTCCGACACTGACCGCGGCCAGCGGCTTTTTCGGCCTGGTGGTTGCGTTTGGCGTGTCGCAGGTGGGCTCGCTGTTTTCCGCCGATGCATGGAACAACATCGGCTTCACGGCTGCCGAAGTGAAAAATCCCAAACGTGATGTGGCGGTTTCGATGGCGCTCGGCACCATCATCGTGATTACGCTCTACTGTCTGGCCAATCTGGCGTACCTCTTCGCGCTGCCGCTGGCGCAAATTCAGAATGCTCCGGACGACCGCGTGGCAACGGCCGCGTTGAATGCCATCTTCGGACCGGCGGGCGCGCTGATGATGGCCGGCGCGATCATTGTTTCTACGTTCGGATGCAATAACGGCCTCATTCTTGCCGGATCGCGGGTGGCCTATGCAATGGCGAAGGACGGTCTTTTCTTTCGAGCCACCGGGAAATTGAATCGCAAGGGAGTGCCGGGAACTGCGCTGGTCTATCAATGTGTCTGGATCGTGGTGTTGATCTTGATGCGGACGCGGCGCGTGGACGCGTCAGGGGTGGTGTCGTACGGCAATCTCTACAGCAATCTGCTGGACTACGTCGTATTCGCAGCATTGATGTTCTACGTGCTGACCATAGTGAGTGTATTTGTGCTGCGTGCCAAACGGCCTGATGCGGAGCGTCCTTATAAGGCCTTTGGTTACCCGATTGTGCCGCTGCTCTACATCGTCGCGGCGTCGGCGATTCTATTTGTGCTGTTGTTTTACAGAACGGAGACAGCCGGATGGAGCCTGGTCATCGTACTGTTGGGCCTGCCGGTGTATTGGTTGTGGCGGCGAGCGGGTAAGTCCAAGGCTAACGCATAGGAAATTTTTGTAGGGGGAAACAGAGTGCGCCCCTACAATAAGCAAGTCCAATTTGGCTGCTAATCGTATCTGGTAATCCACCTTCACAAAGGAGGAGTTGCATGGGCAACCCCTTGTTTGCAAAAAAGCCGATGAGCTTGTTGCTCGACGAGGCTAAGGAAGCCGGCGAACACAGCCTGAAGAGGACGCTCGGCCCGTTCCAGCTGACGGCGCTCGGAGTCGGAGCGGTCATTGGCGCTGGAATCTTCGTGCTGTCGGGGCTTGGGGCGCATTACGCGGGCCCGGGACTGATGCTGTCGTTCGTACTCTCGGGAATCGGGTGCGCCTTGGCAGCACTGTGCTACGCGGAATTCGCGGCGATGATTCCACTGGCCGGCAGCGCGTACACCTATGCGTACGCAACGCTTGGAGAGCTCTTCGCCTGGATTATCGGTTGGGACTTGACGCTTGAATATGCCATGGGCGCGAGCACGGTATCCTCCGGCTGGTCCAACCATTTCATCGAGCTGCTGGATATTCTTCACATCAAGATGCCGCTATGGCTGGCGTACGACCATTGGACGGGGCTTCGAACTGCGGCAGGCGTGGTAGCCAGGCAGATGGCGCAGGCGAGCGATCCTTCCCTCATTCCCGGCACGCAAGCATTTCTGGACAAGGTGAACTCCATCGTGGCGGCGAATTCGCCGGAGTTGGTTCAGCGAGCTCATGAAATGGTCAATGCTCCGACGATTTTCGGATTTGAGATTGGTTTCAATCTTCCGGCTTTTCTAATCGCCCTCATTATTACGACCATCCTGGCCATCGGTATCAAGGAAAGCGCGCGTTTCAACTCCACCATCGTTGTGATCAAGGTTTCGGTGGTGCTCTTTGTTCTCGCGCTCGGCAGCCGGTATGTGAGCGCCGCAAATTGGGGTACAGACTGGCACAGCTTTGCGCCTTATGGATTCGGAGGAATCGGCGCTGGCGCGGCCTACATCTTTTTCGCCTACATTGGATTCGATGCGGTTTCAACGACAGCGCAGGAAGCGAAGAACCCTCAGAGAGATTTGCCGATCGGCATCATCGTGTCGCTTTTGATCTGTACGGCGCTGTACATCGGTGTGGCCGGCATTCTGACCGGCATGGTGCGCTGGCAGGAAGTCAACATCGAGGCGCCGATTGCGCGCGCATTCATGGATCGCGGGCTGACCACGGCTTCGCACGTCATCACAATCGGAGCCCTCGCCGGATTGACGAGCGTCATGCTGGTCATGTTGCTGGGGCAGACCCGCGTGCTCTATTCGATGGCGAACGACGGATTGCTGCCAAAGAAGTTCTTCGCCGCGATTCATCCCAAGTTCCGCACCCCCTACAAGAACACCATTGCAGTCGGCCTGCTCGCGGCCATCGTGGGCAGCGTGACGCCCATCGACGATATCGGAAAGATGGTGAACATCGGCACGCTGCTGGCGTTCGTGATCGTGTGCATTGCGGTGACCATTCTGCGCATCAAGAATCCCGATCAGAATCGTCCATTCCGTACTCCTGGAATCTTCATGGGAGGATGGTTGCCGGTTGTTCCGATTCTAGGCGTTCTCTTCAACGGTTACATGATGTACAAGCTGGGCTGGGTCAACTGGGCGCGCCTGATCGGTTGGCTGGTGATCGGTTTGGTCGTCTATTTCGCTTATAGCGCGAAGCACAGCCGAGTACGCAACCTCCCGCAATCTTGATTGGTTTCGGGAAGGGAGTCCGATCGCTCACGGGCTCTGAAGGTTCCTAACCGCTCGTCATACGGGTTCGCATCGAGTAAGGTATTCTTTCTGCGCGTCCCGACATGACTTCGACTCGCCTCAATCTTTCACACCTCTGGCGGCGTCTTTCCTGGCCTGACCTAGCGGCCATGTTCTTCGTGGCCCTGGGGCTGTCGGCGGCAGTTTCCGCCCGGTACGGGGGAGTCTACAGTTTCGCGAAGTTCCTCGGCCTTCTCAGCGGCGGATATCTGGCGTTTCGCGCCATTTCCTGGTGGCGCAATCGCCTACTGTGGAGCCTGCGGAACCGCCTGATCGTCGCCTATCTCTTTATTGCCGTCGTTCCCGTCATGTTGTTACTGACGCTGGCGATTCTCGCCGGACAGATTCTTTATTCGCAGCTGGGCGGCTATCTTCTGTACGAGGATATTCAGAAGCGGCTCGGCAACATGGCCGACTCCGCCGCCAACATCGCCGCCGCGGAGAAGAGCCTGCCCGCTTCGCTTTCCGACAAAGTTGTTGAAGAGGCGCTGGATGCGCAGATCCGTGTCGCCTTTGCGAAAGAACTGCCCGGTTTGAAGATAGAATTTCACGCCGACCCCCGGCGGCTCGGCCGAGTCGCGGGCGCCGACGCCAGAGATTTCGTCGGAATCCTTCAGTCAGGCGGCCAAACGCATCTGATTGCGATGCGTGAGGTGGAGTCGCCGCGCGGCAAGAATCTTATCGAGCTCAGCCTGCGCGTCACTCCGGAGTTTCTCGAAGCGGTTGCACCCGATCTCGGGCCGATTCAAGTCACCGCGTTGCAGCGCGCGGACGGCGAGGATTCCGCGAACGCGGTTCAGCTTGGCAGTGTCCGTTACCGCTTCTTGAACCCGATTTCCACGCACCGTCGTGTGCTCCAGCCGGCAAGTTATTGGTTCGATCCGGTGATTGACGGCTTTTCAAAGCTGGACGCAACCTATCTGGAGCCCGGGGACAAGGCCGGCGAAAAACAGCCGGTTTTCGCGGCTTTCAAGGCCCGGCCGTCGGTCTTGAACAGCCGGATTTTCAGCTCTCTCGGCGAATTCAGCAGCAGCCGCGTTTTTGGGTTCGAATTGGTCGCGGTATTCCTGCTGCTGATTGAGATGGTGGCCTTGGTTACAGGAATCGTGCTGACACGAGCGATCACCAGCGCCATTGCGGAGCTCTATCGTGCAACGCAGCTCGTTCAGGAAGGCGACCTGACTCACAGGGTGAAAATCGAGCGGCGCGATCAGCTGGGCATCCTCGGCGAATCGTTCAACTTGATGACCAGTTCCATCGCCAGCTTGATCGAAGAGCAGCGCCAGCGCCAGCGCCTGGAGAATGAAATCTCCATCGCACGCGAAGTGCAGAACCAGCTTTTCCCGCAACGCTTGCCGTCAGTACCGGGCGTCGAAATCGAAGCCATCTGCAGGGCGGCGCGCACGGTCAGCGGCGACTATTACGATTTCATCCAGCTGAGCCCGACGCGCATCGCCATTGCGATTGCCGATATCTCCGGAAAGGGAATTTCCGCCGCGCTGTTGATGGCAAGTCTACAGGCGGCGCTCCGCAGTCAGTTGCTGGCGCCGGGGAGCGATTCAATGAGCACTGCGGAACTCGTTTCAAGGCTCAATCGGCACCTTGTGCGCAACACCGGCGACGACCGCTTCGCAACTTTTTTTGTGGCCGTCTATGACAGCGCAACCCGAGTGCTTCGTTACACAAATGCCGGGCATCTGCCCTCGTTTTGCATTTGCGGCGACAAGGCGTTCTACCTTGACAAGGGCGGGATGGTCCTCGGCGTCTTTGAGGACTACGTGTACGAGGAAGGGTCGGAGAACGTTCCTGCTGATGCGATTCTCGTCGGCTACAGTGACGGGCTGGTGGAGCCCGAGAATGTTTATGGCGAAGAGTTCGGCATCCAGCGCTTGAGAGACGCAGCGATTCGACTGAACGCGGCGACTCCGCTGGCCATTGCCCAGGGCCTGATGCAGTCCGCTGAAGAATGGGCGGGAACACCGGAACAGGCCGATGACATGACGGTGATTGTCGCGCGCCTGCGTTAACGTCAATTTAGTACTCACATGGCGGCTGGGCTATACTTGAAAAACTCAACTTTCTCGAAATGAGGGCGGAGAATGGCACTGCGCAACCGGGTTGCGTTGATCACGGGTGGAACGCGTGGAATCGGCCGCGGGATCGCCTTGCGCCTTGCGAAAGAGGGCGCGCGCATCGCCATTGGGTATCGCACCAATAAGAACATCGCTCAGAACACCCTTCGGCAGTTGCAGGCCGCCGGTGCGGACTGCGTGGCTGTGGAAGCGGACATCACCACCGCTGCCCGCGCCGAACAGTTCGTAAACAACGTTACCGATCGGTTTGGGCGGCTCGATATTCTTGTAAACAACGTCGGCGATTTTCGCTGGGGAACATTGGCCGAGGGTTCACTTGAGGACTGGCAGGATATTTTTGCTTCCAACTTGATGAGCGTTGTTTTCATGAGCCGCGCGGCGTTGCCACATATGCGCAAAGGCCGCTGGGGCCGGATTATCAACCTTGGCGCGGTGGGTGCGGAGCGCGCTTTTGGCCAGGCGAAGATTTCCGCATATGCGTCAGCCAAGGCGGCGGTCGTCGCACTCTCGCGTTCGCTGGCGCTTGAAGAGGCGAAAAACGGCATCACAATCAACGTCGTGAATCCTTCGAGTATTGACGAAAAGGATCTGAGCCTCGACGAAGCGCGCCGCATCAAAGATGCGCGATTTCCCATTGGCCGCCCGCCAACAGTCGATGACGTCGCTGCCTCCGTCGCGTTCTTCGCCTCCGAAGAAGCGGAATACGTCACCGGCCAGGTTGTCAACGTCAGCGGCGGTTGGATGCTCTGAGTCTCCCGAGAGACATCTTTTATGAAAGCTCTCACTGCAGCCGAAATGCGTGAAGTGGATCGGCTCACCACCGAGCGCTACGGCGTTCCGAGTTTGCAGCTCATGGAAAATGCTGGGGCGGCCGTCGCGAATGCAACGCTCCGCGAGATTTCGCTACATTTTCAGTCCCCCGCGCGCCAGGTGATTGTACTCTGCGGAAAAGGCCACAACGGCGGCGACGGATTCGTTGCTGCCCGTCACCTTCGCGAACAGATTCGTCGGACATCGGTTATCTTGTTTGGCGCAACCTCGGAATTGCGCGGCGATCCCGCCGTGAACTTCGGGCGCTGGCGGGACGCTGGCGGCGAAACGCTTACACTTGAAAATGAAGCCGCGTGGAGAGATGTTTTTTCGAACGTGGCCGGAGCGGACGTCGTTCTCGATGCCCTTCTTGGAACCGGCTTGCGCGGTGCTGCTTCAGGCCTTATCGCCACAGCCATCAGGGAGATAAATTCACTCTCGCGGAATGCGACTGCGCCAATGCCCGCACTCCTCGTCGCCGTGGACATGCCTTCAGGCTTGCCGTCCGACGGCGAAAGCGCCGAGGGTCCCGTTCTGTACGTACACACCACCGTTACGTTTACGGCGCCGAAAATTGGCCAATTGTTTTCTCCTGAAGGTGATTGCTGCGGAAAGCTGGTCGTTCGCGGAATCGGGTCCGGCACGTCGCTGGTCGAGGAGGTCGGTAAAGGCAACGCGCGCTGGTCTGGGCCGGAGGAATTTAGAGGATTCCCGTTGATCCGGCCGGCAAACTCGCACAAAGGTTTGTACGGTCACGTTCTGGTCGTCGCTGGTTCAACCGGGAAATCTGGAGCCGCTGTGTTGGCGGGAGTTGGCGCGCTAAAGGCCGGAGCAGGTCTGGTGACAATTGCCGCGCCTGCTCCGGTGCTGCCGACCATTGCCTCGCAGCAGGCCGAATACATGACCGAACCTCTGCCTACCGTCGCCGACGGCTCCATCGCCGTGGACAATTTGGGCGACGCCGCGTTTGAGAAAATCATGGCCGGCAAGACCGTCCTTGCCGTGGGACCGGGTCTGGGGCAGAGTCCCACGACGCAAAAGTTCATTCGCGCCCTTGTTCAATCGACGAAGCTGCCTACCATTCTCGACGCCGATGGACTGAATGCCTTTGCGCCAAACGCGAACGCACTTCAGGACCGGAATTCGGATTTCCTGGCAATCACGCCTCATCCCGGAGAAATGGCGCGTCTTTTGGGCATCTCGACCGCCGAAGTCAAAAAGGATCGCGTTAGCATTGCCACGGAAGCGGCAAGACGCTTTAACGCGCACGTGCTGCTCAAAGGCTTTCACACCGTCCTGGCGGCGCCCGACTGCCGAATTTTCGTCAATACCACCGGAAATGCCGGTTTGGCGAAGGGTGGTTCTGGGGACGTTCTGACCGGCATCCTTGCGGCGCTTACCGGCCAGTTCGGTGGGAAGGACTGGATCCGCATCCTAGCCCTGGGCGCCTGGCTGCATGGCCGCGCCGCGGACACGCTCATCGAAGATGCCGATTCGTCGGGCATTGTGGCCGGCGACGTCGCTCGCGCCTTACCCTATGCCCGCCGGGAACTTCTCGAGGAGATCCGCCGCGGTGGCTGAGGAGTTCATTACGAATTCTGCCGACGAAACGATCGCGTGGGGCAGGGCATTCGCTTCTCGACTCAGGCCGCCGGTGCTTGTTCTTCTCTCCGGCGACCTCGGCAGCGGCAAGACCACCCTAACGAAGGGAATTGTCAGCGCCCTCGGCGCGGCCCGCGAGGAGGAGGTCACCAGCCCGACCTTCACGTTGATGCATACCTATGGCCAATCACATCCTGTTTTTCACGCCGACCTCTATCGCATCGAAAACTTTCACGATTTTGAAACCCTCGGCATGGAGGACCTTTTCTCGAGGCCGGGTATCGTTATCCTCGAATGGTCGGAGCGGTTTCCCTTGCCGTCGCCGTGGCCCGAGGTGCGGGTTCGCCTCGAGCATCTGGGCGGCGACTCGCGGCGCATTTCAGTGCTCTGACGTATCCTAACTCTCACGCCACTTCAAACTTCCGGTTCCTTGCCCTGGCCAAGTCCGGCTGCTAGCTTGAAAAAAGCCTCTTCTGGCGGCCGCAATGCCCAACGAGATTCTATTCGCGGGTTCTGAAACCACACCTCGTATCGAGTTGACGAGCTACAGCCTCACGCTTCCGATGGCCTCGCTGGCGATTGGCGTGGACAATATCCATCACGACGTCTATCTCAGCCCCCGGTTTGTACAGGCCTCGCGGGACTACCTGTTCGAACTGATTCGCCAGAACGCCGCAGGATCGTTCATTTCCGGCATCGAATTGCGCAACGCCAAGACCATCGATGGTGCCGGGTTTCGAAGGCTTTTGAGCGACCTTTTGCAGTCGGCGGTTACGCAGGCGAAATATCAGAAGAACATCGAAATCGACATCCTGTTCCGGCTGGCGACCCTGAAATTCCTGACGCAGGAACTCAGCAATCAGTTCAGCAACCTCATTCTTGAAGGCAAGGAATGGATTCGGCAGCGCGGCGAGCACTTCGAACGCAGTCAGCAGGCTCACGTCATCAAGGCCAAGCTTTCCGAGCTGCAGTCGGCACGGCGGAGAGTGCTTCGTTCCGTGGGTCAGCAGGTCGCACAAATGGTGGTCGACGCGGAAGAAAATGTTGTCTCGAAGGCCCGCCGCGCGCTTTTCGGCGAAGAATTCGCGCCGCTCTACGACTTATTGAAGAATCGCATCATTTTTCTCGATGGCGGCAAGGATGAATCCTACTTCCTGGAACATTTCGTGCTGTTGGGCAACTACGTCCGCGATCCGGACCGCTTTGAAGCGATGGACGCGCTCTTCCAGGATTTTCTCCAGCAGGCCGGAGTGGCAATCCCGCGTGAAGCTGACTTTGTTGAAGCGCAGCATAGCTACCAGTCCATGCTCGACAAGGCGCAGGAGATGCGCAATGAAATCGGGAGCCTTGAACAGCAGCGTGAAACGCTTCGCAAGAAACTCGATCGAGGCGACAGCTTCCTGAACAAGTTTCTCGGACCCAGCGACCCGGCCAACACCAAGGCTTCGTTGAACGACATTGAGCTCAGGCTGAAGCACCAGCAGCTGAAGCTGGAAGAATTCGGTCCGCAAATCGAATCCGCCAAGCAAAAACTCGACTTTTTCCTGAAAGATCACCACTCGCGGCTCGGAGACTTTTTGAACGATCCGCAGAATGCCCGCCGCCTGTTCGATCCCTTGGCTGAGCCGGAATCGGCGCGCCCCGTCCGAGCGCAGCTACTTTCGCAGCTGCTGGAGCGCCTCGAACAGCATGAGGTTCTGTATCATATTCTGGCTAGCTACGAAATTCGCACCATTTCCTCGCAGTTCCACCCGCCATTGCACTTGCAACAGCTTCGCAAGGCCTTGGTTTCGAAGGATGAGCTGAAGCGCGTCGAACAAGTGTTGCGGCAAGTTCACGCCAAACAATTATCGGCAAAGCCGATCGAAGAGCTTTCGCGAAAGATCCGACGTTACTCGCGCGACGAGATGCTGGCGTTGGTTCTGCGGTTCGCAGTGGATTTCCTTCGCCTGCGGCGTGAGCTGCGCGATGCTGAACATCTCGGCGCCTGCATGGAGCGCATCAACCTGGTTTCCACGGAACAATCTCGCGATCTTTCGCGGTTGAACAATCGTTTATACGAATGTGTTCTCCCCGAGGAAGCCAAGCCAATACAGGATCCCGTCGTTTCTCACGTGATCATCAAAGCCGACGTGCGCGGCTCCACGAGGATGACGCAGGACCTGCTTTCCCGGGGACTGAATCCGGCGTCTCACTTCAGCCTGAATCTTCATGAGCCTGTTAAGAAGTTGCTCGACCGATACTCGGCCAAAAAAGTTTTCATCGAAGGCGACGCCATCATCCTCGCCATTCTTGAAACAGAGTCAAGCCGAGCTTACGCTCGCCCGGTGGCCAAGGCCTGCATTCTGGCGCGGCAGATTCTCGCGGTTTGCAGTTCCTACAATGAAACCGCAGTGAAATCGAATCTTCCTGCACTCGAACTTGGCCTTGGCGTGGCCTTCCAGGGTGATGCCCCCACGTATTGGACGGACGGCGATTCGCGCATCATGATCTCCAAGGCTCTCAACCTCTCGGATCGGCTTTCCGGCTGCACAAAGCTTGCCCGCCGGATGCTCGCTGCTCAGAAATCCAACTTCTCCATTTTTCACTTTCTTCAGGCCATGCAGGGAGCTTCTGCTGAAGAACTCGATGAATTTCTGGTGCGCTACAACCGGAACGGAATCGAACTGAACGAGGAAGGCTTCCAAAAACTGTCCGAGGAGATTTCCCTCGATTCCGTCGAGACCAAGCTGGACTTGCCGTGGGCAAAGGAGAACGTGACGCTTTTTTACGGCCAGGTTCCGATCGGGGAAACCGTCGAGCTCCTGGTGCTTCGCAGAGGTCGGGCGCGCGAACTCCTGCAGGACGGAAAACTTGGCGGTCCCTCGGAACACTCCTACTACGAAGTGTGCACAGCGCCAGCGCTGTTCGATCTGGTCGCAGCGCTGATTCGAACGAATCAGACTTCCGCGTTTGTCTCCAGCCGCGCGTAACGCCTATACTTTTTGCGGAGGCGAAAGGGATCCGGTGATCTTCCCGGCCTTCAAAGCCGGCGATTCGGCTCTTTGCGAGCCGAGTGGTGGGTTCGACTCCCACACGCTTCCGCCAAGTTATTCATTTACGCGGTCTTAACAGAGGAAGTTGACTCCAATTGAGTTATGTTTTGCCCGATCCTCTGAGAAAGTCTCTCGGACGCAAACCTCTCTCTATCGCCAACAATGTGCGCGTAGTGATCCACGGTGACCTTGGAATCAGCGTGGCGCATGAGCCGTGTGACGACGTGAATCGGTGTGCCGGATTCGAGTAATTCTGATGTGACGCCATGCCGGAAGCAGTGAATCCCAAGATGCACGCCCTTGGCGATTTCAATTCCGAGTTCAGTGCAACGCCAAGGGGTCGCGACCGTGCCTTTCCTTAGCATCCGCGAAGCCGCCTGAGCTAGCCGTTTTGGAGCTATAGCCGGCCGCGATCGCTGCCCGCGTTCCGTTTAAGTCGACCAAGTATTCTCGGGCGAAGAGCTGCTCGCGAAGTTCTTTTTTCTTCAGGGTCTCAGTCACACGTTCCCTCCAAAACTTGGGTCGTGACGTGCTTTTACGGCTTTTGGTTTGCCGTCGTATTCGGCTCTGCGGATTGACTCTTCTATTCGGCGCTTTTCTTCTTCACTTCTGAGGCGCTCGGCCTCTGCCCGGTCCTCGCGTTCGCGATCGGCCATTAGTGTTTCAGCATCGTCTGAGCGTATCGGATCGGCACTCCAAAATTAGAACCGCCAAAATCTTTCACAACAGCGAATGTCACACCGATCACGCGTCCTTCGCGGTTAATTAACGGTCCTCCGGAACCGCCCGAGGTCGTTTGCGCATCGTAGACGATCCTGTCGGTCAGAACGTCGCCGATATGTCCCTGCGTGACAAGAGGGCGAATGAGCTTACGTCTTGCCAGTTCTTCGATTACTTCTCTTGGATCGCCGTGGCTCATCCTGACAATATCTTCCACGACTTCTTGGCTGGTTCTCGCCAGAATTGCGCTAAGTCCGGTTGCATATCCAAGTGAGAGCATTGTCTGTCCGCTTACCGCGGCTTCTTTTCGGCTGTCGAGCTTAAGGATCGGCCGTTTCAGTTCGGAAAGGTTGCCCCGCAGCAATGCCAAATCCGCCTCCTCCGAAATTTCTAGAGCTTCCACCGGTATCCCGCGGGCCAGCTCTGGGAAATAGGCGGTCATCGAACCGATTACGGATTGCAGGCCCTGCTTTGTGACATCAGCCAGTTCGTCGTTATTCCACCACGGCTGCGCCACATGGTGGTTGGTCAAAATCTTTCCGTGATCCACAATGAATCCCGTTCCAAAGAAGTCGGCTCGAACTTCTGGTGCTCGGCCCTCGAGCGTAAACACGATCTTTCCGTCGCTGTCCTTCAAGGGTTCGCCGTTGTGATTGATCGCACCGTACCGCAAAGACCGTCGAGAAGTTCTGTCGACGAATGCCACCGAGACATGTAGCAAACACACACTTGGCGCGTAGGAGCGGATCAC
>JBKOXA010000057.1:0-41327 GCA_046724685.1 Acidobacteriota bacterium
ATTTTTTCCGACTCGCGGTTCACAAGTGGTTGTCTTCTGCCGGACGGACGCATGATCTATTCTGTGTCCGAACGACCACCGAAGCAAAATGACGCCAATTTATGGGAGATCAGAATTGATGCGCGGACCGGGCAAGCCGCAAGTCATCCTCGAAGAATCACCAATTGGGCGGGTTTTACCCTTTCCGGTGTCAGCGTAACGGCAGACGGCAGGCGTCTCGCTTTCTTGAAGGGAACCTCTCAGGCTAACGTCTATGTGGGAGAGCTTGAAAAAAACGGAGCGCGATTGAAGATGCCACGGCGCTTGACCCTCGATGATCGGAATGCTTTCCCCACTGCCTGGACGCCTGACAGCCGGGCGGTGTTATTTTTTTCGGATCGGAATGGCAAGTGGGACATCTTCAAACAGGCCTTGGACAAGCGTACTGCCGAAACCATCGTTGAGGGAACGCAGAATTATGTCTTGCCTCGCGCGAGCGCGGATGGCGCTTCGATCTTCTACCACGCGTCCCTCAAGAGCGAGTTGTTTAGCTGGTCTGAGCCAGCCAACTTGATGCGGGTTCCCATGTCGGGTGGGCCTCCTCAGTTGGTGCGGTATGAGCCGAGCCTTTACGACATCCGCTGCGCTCGTCTTCCGGCGAGGCTGTGCGTCCTCAGCGAGCGCGAGCCGAGGCACCAGGTCTTCTACAGCTTTGACCTCGTGCAGGGCAAGGGGCGTGAGCTGACTAGGATTGATGTTAACCCGGCAGTTGGCGGTTATCACTGGGACGTCTCGCCTGACGGTTCCCTTATCGCGGTCACGATGGGCAACGAACGGGAGAGCCGTATTCGTATCCTCTCTTTAGTTGGGGGGGTGCGCGATGTCGTTGTCAACGGATGGAATGGCTTTCAGTCCTTAGATTGGTCTGCGGACGGAAAGGGTCTGTACGCTTCAAGTCAGTCGCCACAAGCCGCAACGCTTCTGTATAGTGATCTGGAAGGCCACGCCCAAGTTTTGTGGCGGCGGGACGGTATCTTCAAGACTTGGGGCATACCTTCTCCGGACGGCCGACATCTTGCTTTTGTAGAATGGACCTCAGCCAACAACGTCTGGATGATTGAAAACTTTTGACGCAAACGGAATGTGTAATCCCGTAGCCGACCCCTAGATTTGCGGTGATCTCTATACAATAGGTCATGGAAAATCCTGTCCAACTGACACCTCGCTTCACCCAGGCCGTGGATTACGCACGTCAAGTTCACGTCAGCCTTCGCAAGGGGACGCAAGTGCCGTATATGGCGCACCTGTTGGGTGTCGCCTCGCTCGTGCTTGGAGAAACCGGGCATGTACCATTCCCCGTGACTGAAGACATGGCGATAGCGGCACTCCTCCACGATGCGGTGGAAGACGAGGGTGGCCTGCCAAGGCTGCGCGATATTGAAGCCAAGTTCGGAAACAAAGTCGCACAAATAGTTGAGGGTTGCACTGATAGCTTCGTGGAGTACCCTGACAAGAAACAGGAATGGGAAGAGCGGAAGTCTTCTTACATCGAACGCCTATGGAACGAGCCACCTGAGACTCTACTGGTCTCCGTTGCGGACAAACTGTACAACGCTCGTGCAATTTTGAAGGAGTATAAACAAATCGGTTCGGAGGTCTGGAGTCGGTTCAAGCGAGGACGCAAGCAGCAGCTGTGGTATTTCGACGAACTCATCAAAGTTTACGAAGAGAGATGCTCGACCTGGCAGATAGTGCAGGAACTCAAACGAACTGTCAAAGAACTCGCCCAGATTTCCGCAACAGACCGAATTTCGGAACCTGTATAAACCGCTTAGAATTTGCCCCCCAAGCCGTCATCGGTTGACGTAGATACTGTCGGACGGTCGGGCGTATGAATCAAAAACGTGTTGGTAGACCTGCTCCTGTGGAATCAAGAGCGTCGCGAGTACTGCAAGAAATGATCGAGGCGCACCAGCCCTCGGCTTTCTGACGAAGCCTCAGGCCAACGCACGTCCGCGGCAAAGTCGGGGAGTCAAAGAACGATTCCGCATATCGTACGGTGCCTCTCGCGGATGCCGAAAGCAGGAAGGCAATGAAGTCTCTAAAGTAGTTCCTAGGGAACGTTACCGACTTCGATGCCCTTATCTTCCGATTTGAGCGTGGCCGGCCATTTCTAGAAACGACAATCTTGAGCCAATGCCTACACCCGACTCTAAGAGCGTTGGGATTGCCTAGGAGCGGTCTCCATGCCTTCCGTCGAGGGTGCAATCAGAGATGGGAACTTGCTGGCCCGAATCCGGCTGTGCATCGTCAGATGATGGGCCACTCATCCGCAAGAATGACCCGGCTGTATAGCGAAGAAATTCCGCTCCAAGACGTAGCCTCAGCATTTTCCAAGACGTTGGCACTCAAATTGATGTTTTGGAAATAATGGAAAGCTGCGGCGTAATTTCTTGAAAAGAATGGAGCGGCCTATGAGAATCGAACTCACGCCTGAACCTTGGCAAGGTTCCGTACTACCATTATACTAAGGCCGCTCGGTTGCATTTATTTATAACACGCCCGCAGGGAAAGCAACAAGCCTGCTCGTTTTCAGTGTATCTGTCGATTTTTTGCAAATCAAATCGTTATGAAACTTGCGAAACCCTGACGGACTTCACGACCGGTGAGCGGCGTTGGCGGTCGGCAAAGCGGGTCGCTTTTTCCTTGTCGGTGTAAACGCGGCCGAACTTTTCACCGTCGGCATAAAAGACGGTCACCAGAAAGTGGTGGTGACGCCTCCGTTTGTCTTTGTTAAACGGCGCTTTGCCTCTCTTGGCGCCCTTAGTTGGTTTCGGCACGATCCCACGCTCCACTCAAAAACGTCGCCCTGAACTATCGCAAGGAAAAGGACTGTAAGGCAAGTACTACCTGCTTTCAAGCCCATACAGAACCAGCGATGAATGCCCGGGGAGCCAGATTATTGATAGACAATCTGGTCCATAAAATACCCCTTTTTGTGAGGAAAAGCATGAAACATTTTGAAGGCTCCAACGTCTTTATCTATGTGAGGAGATTCGCTGGCCGGCGGAACAGACCATGATTATGAACATGCCAAAACAACCGCCCATTCTGGAAGATCTGAGGAACCACTCTGCGGAGGAGATCGCAGAACTGCGCGCGCTGTTGAGCGTAGGCGTAGCGATGCGCCCCGATCCACGCCGCCCGGAATTTTTCGAGGTCAGCGGGATCGACCGCGTCTACTACATCTTCAAATATCCCAATGGCAGCAAGATTCTTTTGCTCGGCGTTTGGGACCGCGACCCGGCCGCGGAGATCGCAGCGGCCTGTTCCTCTCACGCTGCGTAGTTTCATGGGCGCCAATCGGGCGCTACCCTGAGTACTCCACATTCCTAGAATCAGTCTTCATCCAAATTCAATGCCACTGAATTGATGCAATACCTAAGTCCTGTGGGTTGCGGTCCATCTTCAAAAACGTGACCAAGATGCGCGTCGCAACGGCTGCACTTTACCTCGGTGCGGCGCATTCCGTGGCTGCGATCCTCTTCGGTTTCGACCAGGTCGCCCTTTGCCGGCGCGTAAAAACTCGGCCACCCGCAGCCGGAATCAAACTTGGTCTCCGACCTGAACAGGGGCTGGCCGCAACATACGCACTTGTAGGTACCCGAAGTGTCGGTGTCCTCGTATTCGCCCGTGTATGCCGGTTCGGTTCCTTTTTGTCTGGTCACAAAGTATTGATTCTCGGTGAGTTGCTTTTTCCACTCTGCGTCGGATTTCCTGACTTTCTCTTCAGCCATGGCCGCTCCTCTTATTCCGTGGTCGCCCTATTATCCGATTCGGTGTGTACCATTGACGTTACAGCTTGGCGCCCGCACAGTAGACTTAATGCAAGACTCCGGTCCCAACTCTGGAAGTACGCCGGCCATCGAGGTACCTTTTTCAGAACTGCGTCGAGCCCGCCGCGCCAAACTCGCCCGGCCCATGCGCGTCCGCCCTTCTGAGCCTCGCGACGACCATTTCGAGGACCTTCCGAACAGTGTAAACGCCTCAAAACACGGCATCTACTTTGTTTCGCGGCGTTCGAATTATTACAAGGGCATGCGGGTCTTTATCACCTTCCCGTACAACCCTCACGACCCGATGAATGCTGAATACCTCGCTGAAGTTGTCCGCATCGACGCCCTCGCGAACGACAAGTTCGGGATCGCCGTCGACTTGAAAATGTCAGTTAACATGTCCTCGGACTCCAGACCGGGCCCACGCGCCTGAGTCTCCAGAAATCAAGCTCTCAAATTTCGTTGACACCTGCCTCTCGACTCCTCTATTCTTCCCTTTCATGATTCACGTTTGCTACACCCACCGCCACCATCATCATCACGTCGCTGCGGCGCGCGCGCTCGGGTGTGGATAGCAAATCGCTAATTAAAACACTCTTTAGCCCGCTGGCGTCGCAAACCCCAGCGGGTTTTTTGTTTTTACAGCAGCTTTCTTGAGGAGTCACGATGGAAATCGCGTTTGAAAAATCGGGCGGCCTGGTCCCCGCCATCATTCAGGATGAAGCCTCCGGTGATGTGTTGATGCTCGGCTTCATGAATCACGAGTCGCTTCAGATCACGCAGCGCACCGGCGAAGTCGTATTTTTCTCCCGCTCGCGCAACAA
Source organism: Acidobacteriota bacterium (assembly GCA_046724685.1). Classification (GTDB taxonomy): domain Bacteria; phylum Acidobacteriota; class Terriglobia; order Acidiferrales; family UBA7541; genus Acidiferrum. The sequence goes on from JBKOXA010000057.1 coordinate 4,640, forward strand.
GCTCTGGAAAAAAGGCGAGTCCAGCGGCCATGTCCTCAAAGTTCGCGACATTCGTATTGACTGCGACGCAGACGCTCTTCTCATTCGCGTCGATCCGGTTGGCCCCGGAGTTTGCCACGAAGGCTATCGCAGCTGTTTTTTTCGCAGCGTGAATGACAGTGGGACGGCTCGCGTCCTTGCAGAGCGAACCTTCGCGCCGGAAACCGTGTACGAAAAAACGACGCTCGACTCACCGAAGGAGACCCAGTGAGCGAGTCATCATCGCACTTGAAACTCGGCATTCCCAAAGGCAGCCTGCAAGAAGCTACGATCGACCTTTTCTCTCGCGCGGGCTGGAAAATCACGATTGGCTCGCGCAGCTATGTCCCGGCCATTGACGATTGCGAAATCGAGTGTCTTCTCGTCCGTGCCCAGGAGATGGCTCGTTACGTGCAATCCGGCGCGCTCGACGCCGGCATTACCGGGCACGACTGGGTCGTCGAAACGCGTGCCGACGTGGCCGAACTCGCCGAACTCGTGTATGCCAAGCAGCGCCTAGCGCGCGTCCGGTGGGTCCTAGCCGTGCCGGAAGATTCCTCGATTCGCGAGCCCCGCGATCTGGAAGGTAAAGTGATTGCGACCGAAGTCGTGAACATTACGGAGCAATATCTCGAGCGATTCGGCGTCCAGGCTCAGGTGGAATTTTCCTGGGGCGCCACGGAAGTAAAAGTCCCGCAACTTGCCGACGCGATCGTCGAAGTCACGGAAACCGGATCGTCACTTCGCGCAAATCGCCTACGCATTGTGGATACCGTCCTCGAATCCGCCACGGTTTTCATCATGAATCGCAGCGCTGCATCCGATCCCTGGAAGCGCGAAAAGGCCGAAAATCTGATCTTGATGCTGAAAGGTGCGATCGATGCCGCCAGTAAAGTCGGCTTGCTCCTCAACGTGCGGCGCGAAGATCTTTCTGCAGTGCTCTCGGTTCTTCCCGCTCTAAAGAATCCCACCATCTCCAATCTCAGCGATCCAGATTGGGTCGCCGTCAACACGATCATCGAGGAAGCCGTGGTCCGCCAGCTTCTTCCTAAACTCAAAGCTGCGAAAGCTCAGGGCATCGTCGAGTATCCCCTGAACAAGATTGTGCTGTGATGCGCATCCTTACTCTAACTCCCGCAGTTGAACAAAAGCTTCTTGCGGCGCGCGTTGCTCGCGACTCGCAGGCTGAAGGCGTCGCCGCTCGAATCGTCGCGGACGTCCGCCGTCGCGGCGACCCTGCGCTCTTCGCCTGGAGCGCAAAACTCGACGCCGCGAAGATTTCGAGAAAAACCCTATGGATCTCGCAAAAAGAGATCCGCGCAGCCGAACGTTGTGTCAGCCCGGATCTTCGCCGCGCCATTCGCCATGCCGTGCGTAATATCCGGCGCGTCGCCGAGCGACAACTTCCCCGCCCCTGGTCACTCGAGGTTGAGCCCGGCGTCCGCATCCGGCAGAGGGTCGCGCCGATCGAATCTATCGGTTGCTATGTTCCTGGCGGCCGCTCGTCGCTCCTTTCCACTCTTCTAATGACCGCTGTCCCCGCGCAAGTCGCAGCCGTTCCGCGCATTGTCGCCGTTTGTCCCAAGCCGAACAACGAACTGCTCGCCGCTGCAAATCTCCTGGGTGTGCGCGAAATCGCCCGCGTCGGCGGCGCACAAGCGATCGCGGCGCTGGCTTATGGGACAAAGTCCGTTCCTCGCGTCGAGAAGATCTTTGGGCCCGGCAACAAGTACGTCACCGCCGCGAAACAACTTGTCTGCTCCGATTGCGCCATTGATCTTCCCGCGGGTCCAACAGAAGCGATCGTGCTCGCCGAACGCGGGAACCCCGCTTGGATCGCTGCCGATCTTCTGGCGCAAGCCGAACACGCGCCCGACGCCGCCAGTTTTCTGGTCACCACGTCGCGCGCACTCGCCGAACAAGTGTCCGTCGAATTTGCACGACAACTCGCCGCGCTCACTCCCAGGAATCCGGCGCACCGATCTTCAAGCGCAGCGGGTGCAATCCTCTTTGCACCCACGCTCGCGAACGCCTTCGAATTCGTTAATCGCTTCGCGCCGGAACATCTCAGCCTGCCCGCAGAATCAAGCGTTCTGCTCCGCCAAATTCGCGCGTCGGGCACAATTTTTCTTGGTCCGTGGGGCGCGCAGCCTCTTGGCGATTACATTTCGGGCAGCAATCACGTACTGCCGACTGCGGGCTGGGCGCGCCGGCGCGGAGGCTTGTCCGCCGCCGATTTTGTAAAATGCATCAGCGTTCAGGAAATTTCCCGAGAAGGCTTCGCGCGTCTCGCGAAAGGCGCGGAAACTCTCGCGATTTCCGAGGCTCTCGAAGCTCATCGCAACGCCGTGAGGATTCGCCGATGAAATCTCGCCTTCCAGTCCGCGCTGCTATCCTCAAGCGCAGAACCTACGAAGCCCCCGCCGAGGGCCGCGCCGGAAAGGTCCGTCTGGATTTCAACGAAAACACCATGGGCTGCGGCCCCGCTGCGCTTCGCGCGCTCGCCAAGCTCACTCCGCAACAATTCGCAATGTATCCGGAGTATAAGGCGTCTACGGCGCACATCGCTCGACGTCTCGGCGTCCGCCCGGAAGAGCTTCTCCTGACCAACGGCGGCGACGACGCGCTCCGCGTTTTCTTTGACACATTCGTGGAACCGGACTCCCACATTCTGATCTGCGAGCCCACCTTCCCCATGTACCGCTACTACGCGGAGATCGCCGGCGCGCGCGTCGAAACCTGCCGCTACGACACGCAACAGCGTCTCCCACTAAACAACGTTCTCACTGCCCTCCGCAAGAGACCGCGCGTTTTTTTCCTCGCCAATCCCAACAATCCCACGGGCACGCTCGTGCCGCCTTCCGCACTGCGCAAAATCCTTGACTCCGCGCGCAACACCGTAGTGGTCTTCGACGAGGCCTACGCCGAATTCTCCGGATTCTCCACTATTCCGTGGATTCGCCGCTGTCCAAATCTTTTTATCGCTCGCACTTTTTCAAAAGCAGCGGGCCTCGCAGCTCTGCGGCTTGGCGCCGTCATCGCTTGCAAAGACTCGCTCGCATTCGTTCGCCGCGCCATGCCTCCCTTTCCGGTGAACCTCGCCGCGCTAGTCGCCGCCGAAGCCGCGTTGGCCGACCGCAAAGCGATCCGCAGATATGTTCGCCACATTCAGCGCACCCGCGAATCGTTTGCAGTGGCGTTACACAGACTTGGCGTCTCGACCTTCCCCAGCGCGGGGAATTTCCTCCTCGCCAATTTCGGCCGCACCGGCCCGGCACTCTTCGCCAAACTCGAGCGCAAAGGCATCCTGCTCCGCGATCGCTCGAAAGACATGGGCCCGGGCTTCGTCCGGATCACGATTGGAACATTTACCGAGATGAAGACGCTCCTTCGCGAAGTCAAACTCACCTGGAAGAAGGACGCATGACCCGCACCGCCACCATCCATCGCACTACTACTGAAACCGATATCCGGCTTCGCCTTGCACTCGATGGCCGCTGCAAGTCCAAGATCTCCACCGGCATTCGGTTTTTCGACCACATGCTTGATCTCGTTGCGCGTCACGGGGCATTCGATCTGGCGATCGTCGCCAAGGGCGATCTCGATGTGGACCAGCACCACACCGTCGAAGACGTCGGTATTGCCCTCGGTGAAGCCGTTAACCAGGCTCTCGGCCCGAAGAAAGGAATTCTTCGCGCCGGATATTTTCTGATGCCGATGGATGAGACCCTGGCCGCAGCGGCGATCGATCTCAGCGGCCGCCCTCACTGCGTCGTCAATGCCAAGATCAAAGCCGAGCGCGTTGGCGACTTCAAGGTTGAACTTCTTGAAGACTTTTTCCAGGGATTCGCACAATCCGCTCGGGCCAACGTACATTTGCGCTGTCTTTACGGCCGTTCTTCCCATCATCAGGTCGAAGCACTTTTCAAGGCCTTTGCACGCGCTTTGCGTTTTGCGGTCAGCCGCGATCGCCGCCTGAGGAACGTACTCCCAAGCACCAAGGAGCTTCTGTGACTATCGCGCTCATTGACTACGGCGCAGGAAACGTCCCTTCGGTGGCGCGAGCTCTGGACAAGCTCGGGGCCGAAATGTTCGTCGCGACCCGGCCCTCGGAACTAGTGGGCGCTACGGCCATTATTCTGCCCGGCGTCGGTCACTATGCCGCCCTTATTCGGGCACTGGATGAACAGAATCTCCGTTCCGCTCTTCTCGAATCGATCGCGCGAGGCATTCCCTTTCTCGGCATTTGTCTCGGGCTCCAATCGCTCTACTCATCCAGCGAAGAAGCCCCCGCTCTCTCCGGGCTCAATTTGTTTTCAGGCTCAGTTCGTTCGCTCCCAGCTTCCGTCAAGCTCCCGCACATGGGCTGGAATCGTCTCCGCTTTCGCCGCTCGTCGCAGTTGTTAACAGGTCTCTCCGAATCCGACTATTTTTACTTCGCTCATACCTTTGCTGCGACGACCCCTTCGCTAGAAGTCGTTGCCACCTGCGAACATGGCGCAAGCTTTACCGCTGTTCTCGAATATCGCAATATTTTCGCCACACAATTCCACCCGGAAAAAAGCGGTGCTGCCGGTGGACGCCTCCTGCAAAACTTTGTGGGTCTCGCCGCATGAGGCAGCTTTGATGAGTCTCGCTCGCCGCATTATCCCTTGCCTCGATACCGACGGCTCGCGGGTTGTAAAGGGCGTTAACTTTGTCGGTCTTCGCGACGCCGGCGATCCGGCTTTACTCGCTGCACGCTACAACTCCGAAGGCGCCGACGAGCTCGTCGTTCTCGACATCGCTGCCTCGCGCGATCGCCGTCCCACGTTTCTCGACACCATCCGCCGTGTCGCTGCGGAACTGGCGATTCCACTCACCGCGGGCGGCGGGATTCGTTCGCTTCACGACGCGCGCGCGGTTGTCCGCGCTGGCGCCGACAAGATCACCGTCAACACCGCCGCCGTCGAACGCCCTGAACTGATCACGGAGCTCTCTAGCGAATTTGGCGCACAAGCCGTCGTCCTCGCCATCGACGCCAAACTTGAGTCGGTGCCTGAAAACGAACCAAGAAAGCTTCATTGGGACGTTCGCGTCCGCGGAGGCCGTGATTCTGCTCATCTCGACGCCCTGGATTGGGCGAAGCGCGGCGTCGAACTCGGTGCGGGGGAAATCCTTCTTACCAGCGTGGACCGTGACGGCACGCAGTCCGGCTTTGACGTTGCGCTCACGTCGGTGATCTCTCGGGCCGTATCCGTTCCCATCATCGCCTCGGGCGGCGCAAAAACTCCTGCGCACTTCGCCGAAGTATTTTCAGCCGGCTGGGCCGACGCCGCTCTCGCAGCATCGATCTTCCACGACGACGTTCAGTCCATCCGCACTCTTAAACAGTTCCTCGCTTCACAAAACATCGAGGTACGCCTGACGTGCTGATTCCCTGCATCGATCTCCAGTCCGGCCAAGCCGTCCAGCTAGTGCATGGACGCCGCCGGGAACTCGCCGTCTCAGATGTCTTTGCGCAGCTGTACAAATTCAGGAATTATCCCTGGCTGCATATCATCGATCTCGACGCAGCGATGAACAAAGGCCAAAACAACAGTCTTGTCGAATCGCTCTGCGAGCGAGCGCGTCGCAAATACAAAATGAAGGTCCGTGTGGGAGGAGGTGTCCGAACCGTTTCCCGCGGCAAGGCGCTTGTCAGAGCCGGGGCAACCCAAATCATCATCGGCAGCGCCACATTTCACCATGGCGAAATCAACGTTCGCTTCCTGCGCTCGCTGACCCGGGCCGTCTCGCAGAAGAAAATTGTCATCGCCCTGGACACCTATCGAGGTAAGATCACCACGCACGGCTGGCGGAGATCCGTCGCGCTCTATCCGCCAGACGTCATGCCGCTGCTCGAACCATTCTGTTCGGGATTCCTTTGCACTGATGTTGACCGGGAAGGAACTCTTTCCGGCGCGAATCTCAGCTATTTCAAATCGTTGCGGGCGGCCACGTCTCATCCCATCATTGCCGCCGGCGGTGTCAAGACCCGCCGTGAAGTGGCGGCTCTTGCGAGACTCAACATGGATGCCGCCGTCGGCATGGCAATGTACAAAAACGTATTTCGCTAACCAGGAAACGCGCCTAGGGCGCGCTATTTGTTGAACTAATTCTTGCAGCCCGCCTGGCATCTAGAGCGATCTTGGCAGCAAGCTTCTTCGCGACATCCCTGGCGGAGTGCAGGAGTCGAGAGTTCGGCTCATCCGGATGCAACTTCAGATAACGGTCCAAATCCCTGACCTGCGCGCCGTAGTCGCCTCTGAGGGCGTCCACGTCGGCAAGCACCAAGTAGCCCTTACCGGATTCCGGTCCGGCCAACAACAAGGCCTGGCGAGCGCTTTTCTCGGCTTCGTCCGGGCGATCGAGCTTCAGTAGCACAACGCCGAGCACGACGTGCCCGTCTGGAATGTTCGGTTCGGTCTCCAGTCCGTAACGCACGATTTGTTCAGCCTGTGCGGCATTTCCCAGTCGGCACAAAGCCAACCCGTATCCAAACTGGGCCCGCGCGTAACGTCCCTCACTCAGATCAATGGCCCTTTGGAACGAACGCAGCGCTTCATCGTTCCTTCCGAGTTTCATCTCCGCGATCCCCTGGTGATAGTAGGCCTCGTAGTATTTCGGGAACCGCTCAACCGCCGAATTAAAGTGACGCAAGCTCCCGGCTGGATCTTGCTTTTGCAGTCGCCCCAACCCTCGTTCGAATTCGTGGCGCGCTTCTGACGGTATTTGCAACTCTCCGACAGAAACCATCGCCCTGGTCTTGCTAGACGGGGCAAAGTTTGAAATCTGCGCGTTCGCCGCCGCGGCGATCAAAGCAAAATTATTCGTTCGCGGTTCCTGGTACATAGGGGCCTTTCAGCGAGCGACATCTCTATCCTCGGTTTTGCCCGATCGCTGAAAGTGGGCGACAACGAAGCCATCTCTTCAGAGCAGGTGGGAATTCTCCGTCGGCAGAACATATCGCCAATCGCTTTCGCGGGCTGATCAGAGTGGCCGTCTTGAAGGGCGCGGGTCCCCGCAAACTCCATTTCAGCTCCGGGCTGAAGTGAGGTTGATTGGCCACATCCGTTCGCCTGGTACTCTGTGTGCCAACCTTCTCGCGCGCGGACAATCCGGCCAATGCACGGGGCTTGCCAAATGCTGTTCCTTTCTAAACGCTTCGCGCACAAAACATCGGCCAGGCCTGTCTTCGCAGCGACTGGTTGGTCTCCGTGTAACATTTCCATGAGGACGGAGCATTCTTCTTGATGGATTTTTCGGAGTACCGCGGGCTGCGCCTGTTGGGGCGTTCCAATTGATCGCCAAGGGTCTGTCCCGAGCGAAGGGCCATGCGGTCTCTGCCCGCGTCGCGTCCAGAGTTTCCGGTACGAGCCTTCCTGCCCTGTTGAGCGCTTTTCCGGTTTATCGCGCTGTTGTACAGTGATTCGCTGATCTTGGGTCTCCGTGCCTCTGTCCATGCCGGTCCTCATCTCCATGCTTCGCGGCGTCAACGTCGGCGGCCACGCTAAGATCAAGATGGACGCCCTTCGCGATCTATACTCCTCCCTCAAATTCGAAAAGCCGCAAACCTACGTGCAAAGCGGCAACGTCATTTTCAAAGCGAAGGAGCGCGATTTTGCCCTTATTGCCAAACGCATCCAGCAAGCCATCGAAAAGAAATTCGGCTGCTGCCCCGCAGTGATCCTTCGCACCACTCAGGAACTTCGCAACGTTGTCGCCAAGAGTCCCTTCGCGAATCGCGAGTATCTTGAACCCAGCAAACTTCTGGTCATCTTCCTCGCAACCGATCCCGGCAGGGTAGCCCGCGAAAACCTCTCTAAACAGAATTTCTCGCCCGAAGAGCTCCACATCGCCGATTGCGAACTCTACATCTATTTCCCGAACGGCATTGGCAAATCCAAACTTCCCTGGACCCGCATCGATAAAATCCTCGGAACACCCGGCACAGGCCGAAACTGGAATTCCGTTACCAAAATGCTGGAGCTTGCCGAAAAGCTGGAAGCAGCGTCTGGCTCGTAGTACCGGCCTTCGGTTTGGCTTCACCCATGTGTTTCTTCCCCGCGCTCCCTGCGTTGTCCTGTCTTTTTTTAACTCAATTTCATCCTGCTTGCGCTACGATAGCCCGTCATGCGAACTCTCGTCGTATTCCTCCTCTGCTGGTGCGTATCCGCTGCTTACGCACAGGCTCCCTCCGCCCCAGCGGCAGACACGGCGTTGCCCTTCACGTTGAAGCAGTTCGGTCCCGGCGTCTACGCCGCCATTGACAATTCCAAAGGTGAATCCGGCGCCAACGCGGGTTTCGTCGTCGGCGACGACGGCGTTGCCGTCATTGATACTTTTGAAAACGAACCGGCGGCGCGTGCTCTTCTCGGTGAAATCCGCATGGTCAGCAAGTTGCCCATCAAGTTCGTCGTCAACACGCACTACCATCTCGATCACGTTGCGGGAAACGCCGTGTTTGCCAAGGAAGGCGCGGTCATTGTCGCTCACCGCAACGTTCCCGCCTGGATTCACACGGAAAATCTCAAGTTCTTTGGCAAAGAGATCAAGCCCGAGCAAAAATCGCTGGTAGAAAATCTCGCCGCTCCGAACATGCTTTACGATTCTTCCACTGAACTTCGTCTGGGCACCGTCGCGCTTCGCGTCGAATTTTTCCCCGGCCACACCGGCGGCGATTCGGTGGTCACAGTCCAATTGGAAAAATCCGCGGTCGTGTTCTGCGGCGACCTCTTCTGGCGCCAGACGCTTCCGAACCTAATCGACGCTTCTACTCTTCCGTGGATGGAAACCCTTTCCTCGCTTGGCAAATTCAGCGCTGAGTCGCCGATCGTGTTCGTCCCCGGCCATGGCGATCCCGGCAGCGCCGCTGACGTCGCAGCCTTTCGCGCCTATCTCTCCGACCTGCGTGAATGGGTTTCTGCGGCGAAAAAGGAAGGCAAGACGGGCTCAGCCTTGGTGGACGCCGTGCTGCCGCAAGTCAAACAAAAATACGGCTCCTGGCAATTTTTCGACTACTTCGCCAAACGCAACATCTCGGACATCGAGGCAGAATTGAACGGCACGAAGCGTATCCCCACCGCGCACTCGGCCAAGTAACGCTTTGGCTCGTCTAAGCGCATCTCCTGGGCGTCTTCGCATTCGTTCCAGGGGGCCCTATCCTGACGCCGCTTGCCTGCTACATCCCTGCGCGCCGCGCGACACGTGTCGATCCCATGATCGCCGTGCGCTAAGGAATAAGGCCAGATGACAATTTAGCGTTTCAAACGTCAAAGGTTCTGTGCATACTAACACCCCTTTCCTGTGGCCTCCCCATAGAACCTATGCTAGCTTGATGTGGCCATAGCACAGGAGGCATTCTGGCTCCATCCGAATCCAAACTCGACCTTCTTCAAGGAACCCTCGATCTCATGGTCCTGCAAACGCTCGCCACGATGGGCGAATTGCACGGCTACGGCATCGCCCGCCGGATCGAGCAGGTCAGCGGCGACGCCATCCTTCTGAACCAAGGCACCATCTACGCCTCGCTTGTCCGCCTGCAGCAGCGCGGATGGATCTCCGCCGAGTGGGGCGTCTCTTCCAACAACCGCAAAGCCAAGTTTTATTCCATCACCAGGAAAGGCCGCAAACAGCTCACTTCCGATGCGGCGTACTGGCAGCGCCTTTCTGACGTGATGGGCCGCGTGCTCGCAATGGACGAAGGTGAGAGTCAATGATCCATCTGAGGGAATCGCTTCTCCGTCTGCGTTCCTATTTTCAGAAAGCTCCGCTCGATCGCGATCTCGACCAGGAAATGGCGGCGCACCTGCAATTCGCCGTTGAAGATAACCTTCAGCGCGGCATGTCCGCCAAAGAAGCGGACCGCCAGGCGCGTATCAACTTCGGCGGCCCGCAGCAGGCTCGCGAAAAACATCGCGAGGCGCGGAGCTTTCTCGCCCTCGACGAACTGCTTCGGAATCTGCGCTACACCTTCCGTACCCTCCGCAGGGACCGCTCGTTCGCGCTCATCGCCATTCTGATTCTGGCACTCGGTATCGGCGCCAACATCGCCGTCTTCAGCATCGTGAATGCCCTCCTTCTTCGCCCTTTGCCCTTTCCCAACTCCGAGCAACTGACCTGGTTCATCGCCAATCACGGCGAAGGCGGCCTCTCTGCCGTCACCTACAATGTCGGCTCCTATGAAGAGTTCCGCCGTCACAACCAATCCTTCCAGGAAGTCACCGCTTATCAGGCCTTTTGGGGCAGCTCCGAATTCAACATGACCGGCCGCGGCGAACCGCGGCATGTTCAAGCGGTCATGGTCGCGGACAATTTCTTTCGAACACTCGGGGTAGATGCGGCACTCGGCCGTACCTTTACCTCGACCGAATGTGTGAAAGGTGGCGCGCCGGCGGCCATGCTCTCGAATGGCTTCTGGCGCCAGCAGTTTGGCACCGACCGCTCCGTCGTCGGACAAACGATCACTCTCGACAATCGCGTTGTGACCATCGTCGGCGTTCTTCCTGCTTCCTTCGACTTCCCTTCCGTTTTCTCTCCAGGCCTTCATGCTGACATTTTCATCCCCGCCTATATGGACGAAATCCGCACGTGGGGCAACACGGTCGCAATCGTTGGCCGCCTCAAACCCGGCGTTACGATCCCACAAGCTCAGGCCGAAGCCGACGTAGTCTTTCCTCAGCTCAAAGCGGCTCACCCGGAATGGTTCATGGCCTACACCGCCGACCTAACTCCGCTCAAGGAATATGTCAGCGGCAAATTGCGTCGCTCCTTGCTCGTCCTCTGGGGAGCGGTCGCTCTCATTCTGCTGATCGTCTGCGTGAACCTTTCCAACCTTCTCCTGGCGCGTACGGCTTCCCGCAGCAAGGAGTTCGCCATTCGCAACGCTCTCGGCGCGGGCCGAGCTCGCCTCGTTCGCCAGTTCCTTACCGAGAGCTTTGTTCTTTCTGGCGTCGGTGCGGTTCTAGGAATCGGTTTGGCGTGGGCCGTAACGTCTTACCTCGCCCATCAAGGCTCTCTTCTTCTTCCGCTTCTCGGCACCCTCCGCGTTGACACATCAGCTCTGGCCTGGACGTTGCTCGTCACCGTCGTCGTCGCCGTTCTCTTCGGCATTGCTCCGGGACTCATTCTCTCTGGCGTTGACGTCCAGGAATCGCTCAAGGACGCCGGGCGCGGCCTTAGCGAAGGCAAAAAGCATCACTTCATGCGCTCGGCCATGGTTGTTTGCGAAGTGTCGCTCGCTTGTGTCCTTCTGGTCGGAGCGGGCCTTCTCCTTCGCAGCTTTTTACGCGTTCTCGATGTCGATCTCGGCTTTCAGCCCAGCCGCGCCGCTGCTCTCACCATCCAATATGATGATGGCGACAGTGGTGCGAAGCGGGCCACGATTCTTCGGCAGATCCTTGCGCAGGTGCAAGCCTCGCCCGGTATCGAAGCCGCCGGCGTCACAGACATGCTGCCCCTTGGCCGGAACCGCAGCTGGGGCTTCCTCAATCCCTTGCATGCTTATCGCGAGGGGGACGATCGCAGCGCCATCGTTCGCATCATTACTCCCGGCTATCTCGACGCCATGGGCATTCGCATCGTTCAGGGTCGTGACTTTTCCTGGCAGGACGCCGCCAACACCGAGCCAGTTGTCATCATCAACGAAACAGCCGCTCGGCTTCATTGGCCGGGCGAGTCGCCTCTGGGTCACCTCGCTCGCGGCATGGGCAAGGATCCAGCTCGGGTCGTTGGCGTCGTCTCCGACGTCCGCGTCACCAGTATCGAATCGAGCCCCGGCGCAGAAATGTATCTGCTGACCACACAAGCAGCTCCTGAAGGATCTCAACTCGTGGTCCGCTCCGTTCTGCCTCCCGACGTCCTGACGCGGATGATCATCCCCGAACTTCGCGGGCTCAATCCCGCTCAGCCGGCAACCGTCTTTCAGCCGATCCAGACAATCGTCGACCACTCAGTCTCGCCGCGGCGTTTCTTTGTTTCGCTCGTAACCGCCTTCGCGGTCCTCGGTTTGATTCTCGCCGCGCTCGGAATCTACGGCGTCATCTCCTACATGGTGACGCGCCAGCAACAGGAAATCGGCATTCGTATGGCCCTCGGCGCCACGCGCGGCAATGTCCAGCTCGGCGTTATGACCCGGGCCTTGCGGCTTGCGCTCATAGGAATTGCCGTCGGCACAGTTGTAGCGTTCGCCGCGGGAAAATGGATCGCTTCGCTTCTCTACCACACCGAGCCAACCGACCCGATCACCTTTATCGCGATGCTGGTAATCTTTGCGAGCGTGGCCGCTCTCGCCGGATACCTGCCGGCCCTCCGTGCTTCGCGGGTTGATCCCCTCGAAGCCCTTCGAGCCGAGTGACAGGCCAGCGGCCACGGGCGACCGGATTGGTTCGAAACAATCAACGAGGCTATAAGGCATGCCGAATCTAGCGCCTATTATCAGCATGGACTCCGTGAGCAAAGTTTTCGTCGCGGAGAAGGTAGAAACTCACGCGCTGTCGAATATCGGACTCGAAATCCAGCGCGGCGAATACGTCGCCATCGCCGGACCTTCAGGCTGCGGAAAGTCCACCCTACTTTCCATCCTTGGTTTGCTGGAATCTCCGACACGTGGCTCCTACGAATTGAATGGCAAGCCCGTCGCAAATCTCACCGGAACCGAGCGTTCCCGAATTCGCAACCGCGAAATCGGCTTCGTCTTTCAATCTTTCAATCTCATCGGCGATCTCGACGTCTTTGAAAACGTCGAGCTTCCCCTCACCTATCGGAACATGGGGTCAATCGAACGCAGAGAAAAAGTCGAACACGCGCTTGAGCGAGTTGGCATGGCTCATCGTCGCCGGCACTTCCCCGCTCAACTCTCCGGTGGGCAACAGCAACGCGTTGCCGTCGCCCGCGCCCTCGCCGGCGAGCCCCTAATTCTCCTGGCCGACGAGCCGACCGGCAATCTCGACTCCAAAAACGGCGAAGCGGTGATGGACCTGCTGAAAGAACTTCATCAAAACGGCGCAACCATCTGCATGGTCACTCACGATCCGCGCTTCGCCAACCTTGCCGATCGCACCATTCATCTTTTCGACGGTCAAATGGTCGCTCACTCTGCAGCCGCCTGAGAGGTCTTCACTCGTCATGTCTCTCCTGCGCTCCTTCTACCGCCGCTTCCGCTTTCTGTTTCCAGCGCTGAACAGAATCACGAACTCTCCGAAGAACTCGAAAACCATCTCCAGCTCCTCATTGAAGACAACCTTCGCTCCGGCATGTCTCCCGCCGAAGCTCGCCGCAACGCCCCCAGCAAACTCGGTGGCCTGGAACAAACGAAACAGCTCTGCCGCGACCAGCGCGTCCTCCCCTTTGTTGATACCCTGTGTCAGGATTTGCGTTATGGCCTGCGCGTACTCCACTCTCGTTCCGGTTTGGTGAGATCTTGTCGGGGTCAGAGGGGTTAGAACTGAGCACGGAAAACTAGCGACGATGTCCTTATCTCAAGTACGCGTCGGTGACGTACTGCTGCACCATGCGCTGCGTATTGAAAAACGAACCGTTGATCGCAATCGCGTGCTGCATCACGCTCAGGTACTTGTGCCGGTCGTTGTAGTACATCGGCAAAATCACATGCTCCAGTTTGTCGTACAGCGACTCCGCATCTGCAGGGTTATCCAGCGTCTCGTCGCCGCTGTGCCGCAGCGAACCGATCGCCCAGCCCGTCACGCCCTCGATGTGGCCTTCCACCCACCACCCGTCGAGAATGCTCAAGCTCGGCACCCCATTCAGTGCAGCTTTCATTCCGCTCGTGCCGGAGGCCTCCAGCGGAAACTGAGGAGTGTTCAGCCACAAATCCACGCCGGAGGTGATCCTCCCGCCGACTTCCATGTTGTAGTTGTCCAGAAACACGACTTGCACAGCCTTTTTCAACGCTCTTTTCGCGCGGAAAATTTTCCGGATCAGCTCCTTTCCGCCGCCGTCGTTCGGGTGCGCTTTTCCTGCGAACACAATCTGGAATTTCCCAACATGCTTCGCGATTTCCCGCAGCTTGTCGAGATCGGACAAAATCAGATCGGCTCGCTTGTAGCTGGTGGCGCGGCGTGCAAATCCGATCGTAAAGGCATCCGCATCAAGCCGGAGTCCGGTTTTTTTCTGCACCTCCTCGAAGAGCGCGTGTTTCGCCAGCAGGTGCGAAGACCACACTTCTTCCTGCGGCAATCCGAGCGCACCGCGCAGGCTGTAGTTGTCCTCGCGCCACGTCGGGATGTACCGGTCGAACATCTGCTGAAACGATGGCGCCGTCCAGGTGACGGCGTGCACACCGTTCGTGATCGCTTCAATGTGCTCGCCGGGAAACATCCGGCGCGAAACTTCCCCGTGCAACTTGGCGACGCCGTTCACGTAGGTGCTCAAACTCAACGCGAGGTGCGTCATGTTCACGGATGCACCGCGCTTTGCTGCTTCCTGCAGATCCGGAAAATTCGTTTCGGCCTGCAACACGCGCCGCAACAATTCCGCCGAGGACGAATCCTTTAAATCCAAAAAGCCGTTCTGCTCCGGAAATGCGCGGGTTAGAAACTCCATCGGAAAGCGGTCATGTCCCGCTGGAACAGGCGTGTGCGTCGTGAACACGCACTTGCTTCGCACTTTTTCAATATCCTCGCCGCGAATCGATTCGCGCCCCGCTTTCTCCGCTTCTTCTCCCAACAATTCGAGCGTCAGCAGCGCCGCATGTCCTTCGTTCATGTGATACCGTCCCAGGTCCGTGTAGCCCAGCGCGCGCAGCATGCGCACGCCGCCGATACCAAGCAACACTTCCTGGCACAAGCGGTAGTACGGATCGCCGCCGTATAAACTTCCCGTTAAATTGCGGTCACGCGCGTCATTCGATGGCAAGTCTGCGTCCAGAAAGTAAATCGGCACGTCGAACCCGCGAACGCCCTTCGCGTCATACCGCCAGGCCCGCAATTCCACGCGGCGGTCTTCGAGCGGTACGGTCACCCGCGCCGGCTCTTCCTGAAGAAAATCCTCCACCTTCCACTCAACTGGCTCTTCACTCTGCGAGCCGTCGTCCGCCAACACCTGCGTGAAGTATCCTCTCCTGTACAGCAGGCAGACGGCGACCATCGGCAAGCGGATATCCGCTGCAGCGCGAATCGTGTCGCCGGCAAGAACACCCAGGCCTCCCGAATAGCTCGGCATGGCGTTCTCCAGCGCGATTTCCATTGAAAAATAAGCAACCAGACGTTTTGGCGGTGTCAACTCACTTTTGCTCAGGGTTTATAAAATAACTTGTTTACCTAAGGTTTTGTAAAACAAACCCTGAAACCCCCTCTTTGCATCGATGGCCGCACCGGGCGCGGCGCGCTTCACGGACGTAAATACACCACAGGTGAACCACTATTCTGCGGTTTTCTGGCGGTGCAGGCAAGAACTTGCGGACCGTTAAATGATTCGAGTTTCCTGTAGCCGCAAATCGCGAAAGTATATGGCGGACTTGATCATCAGCCGCGCTTGTGGACGCCTTTGCGGAAATTTTCAAGCATATAGTCACAGCTGCGCATGGTGAACGCGACAATGGGCATGGTTGTGGTCTTGTCCGTGGGAGACGGAAAAATGCTCGCGTCGCAAATGTAAAGGTTCGGAACGTCGTGAGCCTGGCCCCACTTGTTGGTGACAGAGGTTTTCGGATCGCTTCCCATGCGGCACACGCCGGTTTCGTGCAAGCTCGTACCCGGCCGGTTTGGTTCGCTATCCGCGCCCCACATCACGCCGTCCGCTGATTTGAAAAAGTCGATCATCATTTTCTTGGAGTGTTCCCACATCAATAGTTCGTTTTCGCCCCATTCGAAATGGAAGCGAAGCTGCGGGATCCCGAAAATGTCTTTCTTTTCCGGGTCAATGTCGACGAAGTTGGTCGAACTCGGCAGCGATGGCGCTTGTATCAACGCGCTGATAGGAGAAGGATAATAACGCTTGATGTTGCGCTTGAACTCCGCGCCAAAACCTTCGAGCCGAGAGTAATGGCCGGGGAATTCTCCGCAACCGCCGCCCACGTACACCGAATAGCCGCGGATGAATCTCTCTTCTCGGGGATTCTTGAGGTTTTGCCAGCGCGGCATCCATCCTACGGTGGAGTCTGCGATGTTGTCCGGCGTCGGAGGCTGACCGACGAGGCGAGGAATGTATCCGTAACCCGGACAGCCATACAGGTGGTCGCACAAATTTTTGCCGAGCTGGCCACTGGAATTCGCGATGCCCGTTGGCCAGTGCCGGGAACGCGAGTTCAGCATGATGTGCGCGGTTTCGACGCAAGAGGCCGCGAGCACGATAACCTTGGCGTAGACCTCGACTTCCCGCTTATTTTTGCGATCGACGTAGGCGACGCCCTTGGCCTGGCCGGTTTCGTCGACCAGAACGCTGCGAACAAGCGCATCCGTCAGCAAAGTGAGGCTTTTGGCGTGCTCAGCGTCCGGAATCGTAAACCATGTAGGAGAGAAGAACGAACCGACATCACAGCCGCGGCTGCAGTTTCCGCAATAGTGGCAAGCTGGGTGACCGTTGTGCGCGACGGTGAGCTGCGCGCAGCGATCGGGCAGGTACGGCACTCCAATCTTTTCGCCGGCTTTCTGAATGATGTAATCGATGCAGCGAAAGGGCACCTGGGGCAGGTAGTCGCCGTCCGGATTGCTCGGACGATTCTGCACAGTGCTGGCCACGCCCATGTAGCGCTCGGCCTTCGAAAACCATGGCGAAATTTCCGCGTAATCAACTGGCCAGTCTTCGCCGAATCCATCCAGGCTCGCGGCCTTGAAATCGATATCACCAAAACGGGCCGAAGAGCGGCCCCAAAAATTCGCCTTGCCGCCGGTACCTTTGCAACGCTTCCAATACCAATCCGTGCCCGGAGCATTGGAGTAATCAACTTCATGCTCGAAAAGTTCCGGACCCTCGTTGTACTCGGACTCTTCGACGGAATATTTTTCCTGGTGGGGCTTGCCCGCGAGGACCGTGGGGTCGCCATAACCTCGATACTTGAGGTCAAATACCTGGCGGTGCATCCGATAATGTTTGACCGGCTCCGTGCGCGGCCCAGAGTTGAGAGCCAGGACACTCATGCCAGCTTCGCAGAGAAGCTTCATGGCCATGCCGCCGCCGGCTCCAGTGCCGACCACGATTGCATCATAAGTCTTTGTCGCCACGTGTGACTCTCCTCTAATTCGCGATCTTGAGTGCGGCCTTGCTTGCTTCTGCGGGTTTCGGGAGATGGACATGTTCCGGATCGTCGAGGTGCGTGCAACCGGGCATCTTTGGCCAGGCGGTTCGCAGACCGGGATAGCCGAGACTCTCCAGTCCAATCTTAGTGGTGTAATAGCCGACCACGGTGTAATCGCGCATCATTTGAAAAAATTCGCGGCCGGTTTCCGTGGTCGGCTTGTACTTGGCCTTATAGGCGAGAACTTCCAAAAGGCCTTTCTGCTGTTCGGCCGTGCAGTCCAAAAATTTATGCCCGAATTCCCCGTTGCATCGAGCATTGAGCCAGCCGAGTCCGGCGAGGAATCGCTGCTGAGCGTCTTCGCCCTGGCGAATCGAATCCTGTGCGGAACGAATTTCATAACGTGCGCTGACGGGAACGCGGTTGGCGACCATGAAGTCGATGAACTCAGCCACGCCGGCTTCCTTGGCACCGGGCGTGTCGTCCGCGGGAATAATCATTTCAGAGAGATGTTCGATAAGGCGGAAGTGCTCCGGTGAAAAGAAGAGCGGCTTGTAGGGCTGTTTTGAAGTCGAGACAGCGGACTGGTGACCGTCCGTGTGGGAGCAGGCAAAGGCCCATTGGCTAAATCCCGGAAAAGTAGCTGCTACAGAGGCAATGCCGATAAACCGTAGCGCGTCGCGACGTTCAATTCCCTGTCCACCCATTTGAAACTCCCGCCGAAACCGCTGTCTGAGAGCAGTTTCGCTTTTGGAGATTCTTTTAACGCTTCCGAGAACGGAATATCCAAGACTAGAAACATTACGTCAAAAAGTCCACGGCAAAGCGCGGCGGTTATGGTTTCGCGTACTTGACCGAAGGGGAGCGACGCAGTAGTTTTTTTTGGAGCCAATTTTGCCGCTCGAGGCGGCGAGGAGGTTTGCATTCATTTGGGACTGCGAAATTCATTTCTTTCCCCGATGTTGGGTGCGGGCGCGCTTTTATTGACGTCCGCAATCGGCTTTTCTCTCTTATCCCAAAGTGTTGCTCGCCCGCTGTTCAACGGGAAAGACCTCGACGGCTGGCAGCAGGTCGGGCCCGGATCGTTCGTGGTAAGAGACGGCATGTTGAAGACCGAGGGCGGAATGGGCATGCTCTGGTACGCCCGCGAAAAGATCGGCAATGCGACGATCCGCGTGGTGTTTAAGTTGGCGAGCAAGGAATCGGACTCAGGCGTGTTTATCCGAATCCCCGAGAAACCGACAGAACCGTGGATGCCGATCAACCGAGGCTATGAGGTGGAAATCGGCGATTGGCCCGACGACTATTCCTGCACGGGAGTGCTTTATACATTCACGAAAGCGTTGGCCCGACCCATCAAGCCGGTCGGCGAATGGAATACGATGGAAATCACGATCAGTGGGCCGCGAACCATTGTTTTTCTGAACGGAGTTAAGGTGACGGATTTTAAAGAGGGCCAGCCGGTGCCCGAGAAGCATCCTGGCTCGATCGATCCGGATCGCGGGCCGCGAGAGGACTCCGGCTACATTGGTTTGCAGAACCATCCTGGATCAGAGGTGTATTTCAAGGAAGTTTCACTGCAATCTTTGAAATAATTGCACGCCGCGCGGGCGCTTGGCGGAAAAATTGTTTCAGCGATCGAGCAGAACCAAAAATTTCGTAACGGTCTTCGTGCGGCGAAGGCTTTCGTCGCTTTGACGCTGCGCTGCCTGCTGTTGCAGGAGCGTCTGTTGCCCTGCGAGATCGGCGAGCCCGAGTTGACGGTAGATGCGCGAGAGCCGGTAGTGTCCCTCCGGCGAATCCGGATCGAGCCGCACGCATTCTTCCATTTGGATGCGTGCCCGTTGCCATTGCTCCGCCCACTCGAAAGCTTTGGCAGCCTGGCAGCGCGCGACAGGCTCCGCAGGCGCTTCGAGAACGGCCCGGCGAAGCCTCAGAAGAATTTCGGGTTTCCGCGAGACATCTTCGTTTTCGCGCGCGAGACGAAGCAGAACGCCGCCGCAAAACGCGCCTGCGGTCTTATTCTTCGGGTGCTCATCCGCAAACTTGCAGAGTTGAACGGCGGCCGCAGGATCGGGAGAGGCAGAATCCTGCAGGCTGATCTCACCCAAGTACCGGGTGGCAGTTTCGTCATTGGGGCCCAGGCGAGTGGCTTCGAGCAAGGCGCGAATTGCCTCCGGCGAACGGTCCACCAAATAGTATGCAAGCCCTTGAAGGATCCTCACGCGCACGGATTGTGGAAATAGTTGGGCCGACTGATCCAGAACAACAATTGCGGCGTCGAACGTCTGATGCCGCAACAATTCAATAGCCAACGCCAGCCGGTGCCGCTCTTCTGAGGGTTCAAGCGCAACCGCGGCCTGGTAGCTGTGAACCGCGGCCAAAGAATCTCCGCGCTGCTCCTGAATATCGCCGACGAGACTCTCGAGCGATCCGCTGTTCTGAAGCTGCTTGGCTCGCTCGGCGCTCGCGAGCGCTGCGTCCAATTGGCCAACGCGAAATTGCGCCAGAGCGAGATTGAATAGGATATCTGAGCGATCTGGTGCGCGCCGGCTCGCCACGGCCAGGTCAGTGGCAGCTTCCTCAAAACGGCCGGAGCTGCTAAGGAGTTCGGCCAAGCGAAGCCGGAGTTCAAGCTCACCCTCTGGCGGCAGTGGGGTGCTACGCAAAGATTTCAGCGTCGCGCCAGGATCTATGCGATTTTCTAGCTGCGCCTGCAGGCGAGCAAGTCCGGATGCAATCTGGAGATCGAGATTTTCAGGAGCCAGCTTGCGAGCTGTTTCCAAATAGCCGGCTGCATCACTGGTGCGGCCCAGCCCGGATGCAATCGCGGCCTTCAGGCGGAAGTACGCGATTCGTTGTTGGCGGTCGGCAGGCGGAGCCACTCCGCGGATGGCCGCTTCAGCCTCTGAATATTGATGTGCCCGTGCCAGTCGCAGCGCGCGAGTCAGAGAATCGGCCGGAGGAACTTTCGAAGGCGGCGCCTGAGCCGACAGCATCGCCGCTGTCAATACCGCTTGGACGCAAAAAACGATGAGGTTCGACGCTTTCGTCATCAGGTGTTTCGTTTGTCGCGGCGTCGTCCCGACCGAGTCTCGCACGTCCGCCGGTGGATTGCTTGCCTACTTAGGTTCGCACTGCAGTCGCGGTCTCTCGAGTAACAGCAGGTGCGGGAAAAAGCACGGAGTCTACCGCGGCCAGGGCTCCTTCCACGATGTCCAAACCGTGGCGAAGTTCCTCTTCGTTGATGATCAGCGGCGGGCAAACCCACAACATATTGAAGCGGCTGAAGGCATAAAGATGATTGCTCTTCAGGTGCCCGGCGAGCTTGCTCATTTCAGGGCTCCCGCCGTTGAAGGGGGCCAGGGGTTCGCGCGTGACTTTGTCTTTTACAAGCTCCAGCACGCTGAAAAGTCCTTTGTAGCGAACGTCGCCGACGCAGCGGTATTTCTGTTTCATGGATTCGAGGCGCGAGGCCAGATAGCGTCCCTGGCGTTCCACATTGGCGAAAACCTTCTCGTCTTCGTAGATCTGCAGATTTGCGACTGCGGCGGCGCAACAGACGGGATGGCCGCTGTAGGTGAGTCCGCCCCAAAGCATGTTGGTTTCAAAATATTTGGCGATGGAATCGGAAACAATCACGGCACCGAGGGGAAGGTAGCCGCTTGTCAAACCCTTAGCGCAGGTTACGATATCCGGACGAATGCCGAAGTGTTGGGTCGCGAGCCATTTGCCGGTACGGCCGAATCCGCTCATCACTTCGTCGTCGATCAGCAAGATTCCGTATTTGTCGCAGAGTGCACGGAGCTTGGGATAGTAATCGTCCGGAGGAACGAGTAAACCGTTTGAACCGGTGATGCCTTCGACGAGAATTGCGGCAATCGAGTCCGGTCCTTCCATCTGGATCACTTCTTCAATGTGCGAAACACATTCGCGATGGCAGGTCTCCACTTTTTGTCCGAATGGGCAGCGGTAGCAATAGGGATCGAAGACGCGAACGATTCCGGGAATGCCCGGCTCGACAGGCCAGCGGCGCGGATCGCCGGAAGCGGTCATCGAACCCATGGTGGCTCCGTGGTAGGAACGATAGCGCGTGATGATTTTCTCGCGGCCGGTAACGAGCTTCGCCATTTTCATGGCGTTTTCGTTAGCCTCGGCGCCGCCCAACGTGAAGAATGTCTTTGCCAGGCCGGTTACTTCGGCGAGTTTTTTGCCAAGCTGGCCGCGTGGTTCGGTCGCAAAGCCTGGTCCAGCAAAACAAAGGTCGTCAACCTGCTTCTTGATAGCTTCGAGCATCTTGGGGTGCTGGTGGCCAACGTTCAGATTGATCAACTGCGAGCTGAAGTCTAGCCAGCGATTGTCGTCGCCATCCCAGAACCAGACGCCCTGGCTGCGTTTCAAATGCATCGGATTCGATGTGCCCTGAACGGACCAGGAGAACATCGTGTAATCGCGATTTTCTTGCACGATTTTGCGAGAATGCGAGTCCATGATGCGATTCCTTTCCTGAAACCAATTGTATCTCGCGCGCAGTTAGCGCTGCGCCGCAATCCAGTCCATCGTTTTTGAGGCCAGCCGGTCGAGCGCGACGACGGCCTTTTCTAGGTGTTCTTCTTTTGTGTCCTCAATCTTGTTGTGGCTGATGCCTTTCAGCGATTGTACAAACATCATAACAGTGGGAATACCCGCGCGCGCGACTTCGGCCGCGTCGTGAAGCGGCCCGGAAGGCATGCGATGCGAAGCGCCTGAAGTTTCGCAAACGGCTTGATCGCACAAATCCAGCAAATCAGGATGAAACCGCACGGGTTCAATGTTCCACAGGCGAGACCAGTCGACTGTGCAGTTTTCTTCGGCAGCAAAGCGTTGGCTGGCTTCCTGAGCTTCACGATACATACCGGCAAGTACATGGGCATCCAGATCGCGCTGATCCAAGGTGACTTCGCAACGGCCGACCACGGCAGTGACGATTCCGGGAAATGTTTTGACGCTGCCCATGGTGCAAACGGCATCGACATGCTTTTTGGCGATGGCGCGGATTTCCAGCGCCAGCTTGGCTGCTGCAGCGAGCGCGTCGCGCCGCGCGTTCATGGGCGTTGAACCGGAGTGTGCTTCCTGTCCGTGAAAAGTAATGTTGTGGCGCTCGACGCCCTTCGTGCCCAGCACCACGCCGAGCGGCAAATCCATGCGCTCGAGCACGGGTCCCTGCTCGATGTGGAGTTCGAGATATGCCGCCGCGTTCTTTTGTTCCTTTTGCGCGTCGGGAAAGTTGTCGATCTCCACGCCGCAGCGACTCAGCGCGTCTTCTAGCTTCACTCCGTCGCGGTCCGTTCGACTGCGGTCTGCTTCGATCGAGTGCGTTCCGGCAAACGCCGAGGAGCCCAGCAAGCTGCGTCCGAACCGGGCGCCCTCTTCGTCGGCCCAATCCACCAGGCGTACGGTAACCGGCGGACGATCCTGGAAATCCGAAGCAATTCTGCGCAGCACCTCGAGGCCGGCGAGCTCATCCAAGGAACCATCGAGCCACCCGCCATTGGGCACGGAATCAAGATGCCCTCCGAGCAGCAAGGATTTTGGGGATGCGCCCCGCAGCGTGACCCAACTGTTTCCTGCCGCGTCGTGATGCTGTTCGATGGGCAGTTCCTTTGTTTTGCAGGCGAACCACTCGCGCGCTTTTAGCCAAGTGTCCGTCCAAGCTACGCGCTGCGCGCCGTTTTCGTCGCCAGTAAGCGCGCGAAGTTCCTTCAACTCGGCAACTGTGCGTTTTGGATTGAGGCTCATAAGGGTCTGCTAGAAATGCGCCGGCTCGCGCTTCAACATTTTGCCGCGGCCGCGCTCGCCGATGAACTTGCCGTCGCGCACCTGGACTTTGCCCCGCACGGTTACCACGGATGGACGACCTTCAATCTCTATGCCTTCGAAAGCATTGTAGTCGTTGTTTGTGTGCTGGGACTTCGCAGAAACTACGCCGCGATAGCCTGTGTCGTAAATCACGAGGTCAGCATCGCTTCCGACTGCGATCGCGCCCTTGCGCGGGAAAAGTCCAAACAGTTTCGCAGGACGCGTGCTTGCTGCGTCGACGAAACGATCGAGATCCAGCCTTTCTCGCTTCACTCCATGGGTATACAGAAGGTTTACCCGCTCCTCGATTCCCGGGATGCCGTTCGGAATATTGAGAAAGGACTCCTTGCCGAGAAGCTTTTGCTCGGTGTCGAATGGGCAGTGATCGGTTCCGACCGTATCGATGGAGCCCAGGGCCAGGGCGTTCCACAGCGCGACTTGATTGTGTTTTGCGCGCAGCGGCGGAGACATGACGTGTTTCATGCCTTCGACCCCGGGCCTCTCGGCGTACGACTTGTCGAGCAGAAAGTGCGGCAAGACGGATTCCACATGAATTCTTACTCCGCGCGTTTTCGCCGCGAGTGCCACGCGCAATGCTTTCTCGCATGAAAGATGTACCACGTAGCCCATAGCTCCCGTATTTTCGAGGAACGCTGCGAAACGGCCGGTGCCCTCGGCTTCCACTGATTCGGGGCGGCTGGGTTCATGCCATTCTGGGCCGGTCCTTCTTTCCGCAAGCAACTTTTGCTGAAGCCGCGCCACAAGTTCCGCGTTTTCACAGTGCGCGGTAACAATCACGCCCAGGCGCTTGCCGAGTTCAAGAGTCTGGTACATTTCGCCGTCATCCACGCCGAAGAAATTCTTGTAGGCGAGAAAGATCTTGAATGAAGCAGTGCCGTCCGCAACGATCTGTCGCAATTGCGACTCTGTTTCTTTCACAAACTTGGTCACCGACATATGAAATGCGTAGTCACACGCGCTCAAGCCCTCGGCTTTCGATTTCCAGAGTTGGTAGCCTTCGAGCGCGTCGTCGTTGCGGTTGGGGCAGCACATTTCGATATAGGTTGTGGTTCCGCCGATAAGAGCCGCGATGCTGCCGGTTTCGTGCGTGTCCTTGGCGAACGTCGCCATGAAAGGAAGATAGATGTGCACGTGAGGATCGATGAAACCAGGGAAGACCAGCTTGCCGGTTGCGTCAATGATTTCTGCGTTCGGCGGCGCGTCAAGTGCCTTGCCGATGCGCGTGATGGTTTCGTTCTCGACGTAGATGTCCGCCTGAACGCGCGAGCCCACCGTCACGATTTCACCGTTTCGAATCAACAAAGCCATCTCGCGCTCCCGCAAAAATCACATCATCCCCATTGGTTGGTTTCAGTGAATATCAATTCCCATCTTCTCGCGATATTTTTTCATCTCCTCCCAGTCTTCGGTTACTTCCCGCTGCGACTCGGAGAGTTGCGCCCAGGTTACCGGCGCCCGTCCGGATGGCTCCTCAATCATTTGAATGCAGTCTTCGACCGGACAAACGTTGTAGCAGAGACGGCAGCCCACGCAATCCGCCTCACGTACAAGGAGGCTCGGGCGCGTGTTCACGGCTTCTTCTTTGCCGTTTGCCGAAATATCGTACGCCTGCGGCTGGACCACGCGGCCGTCTTTCGCGATCAGGTCGATACATTGGTGAGCGGTGTCGTTGCAGGCCACATAGCAAAGATTACAGCGAATGCATTTTTGCTGATCGATTCGTGCAACGGAACGAAACGACAGGTCAAAATCATTGAAGTCGGAAATGCGGTGCAGGCTGCGGCCCAGGACATCAGAAATCGTTGGCAAGCCTTTGTCGTCCATCCAGTTGGACAAGCCGTCGCACAGATCCTCAATAATGCGAAAGCCGTAGTGCATAACAGCGGTGCAGACCTGCAGGCTGCCGGCGCCGAGCAGAAGAAATTCCGCCGCGTCTCGCCACGTGGAAATGCCGCCCATTCCTGAAATCGGCAGCTTGGAGGCGCGCATGACAGGGTCCTTTCCCAGCGCCGCCAGCATGTTCAACGCAATGGGTTTCACGGCCGGGCCGGCATAGCCGCCGTGACCGCCCTTGCCACCGATATTGGGAGTAATTTCGAACGTGTCGAGGTCAACGCCGATGATGGAATTCAGCGTATTGATGAGCGAGACGGCGTTCGCGCCCGCTGCAACCGCTGCTCGCGCCGGCATCACGATATCCGAAATATTGGGCGTCAGCTTCACAATCACCGGAATCGTTGCCACTTCCATGATCCAGCGCGTGATCTGTTCGCAGTACTCGGGCACCTGGCCTACCGCCGCGCCCATACCACGTTCGCTCATACCGTGCGGACATCCGTAGTTCAGTTCAACGCCGTCGGCGCCGGTATCCTGGATGCGGCGAATAATGTCGTGCCAGGTCTCGGGCTTAGACTCCACCATCGCCGAGACGACGACTGCGCGGTCCGGCCAAGCGCGTTTTACTTCCGCAATTTCGCGCAGATTGATTTCGAGTGGGCGATCGGAGATCAGCTCAACGTTATTAATGGCCAGCATTTTCTGGCCGCCGTAATGCCACGCCCCATAGCGATTCGAAACGTTCAAGACCGGTGCGCCGATGGTTTTCCAAACGGCGCCGCCCCAGCCTGCTTCAAAGGCACGATGCACCTGCATGCCGGAATTGCTGGGCGGCGCGGACGCCAGCCAAAACGGATTTGGCGAGCGAATCCCGGCAAAATTGATGTTTAGGTCAGCCACGTGCCACCAACCTTTCGTGAATTGCACGCGCGGCAAGTTTTCCATCTTGGACCGCCATCACGGTGGAGGCGGCGCCGCGCGCCCGAATGCAGTCGCCGCCGGCAAAAACCCCGGGCAAACTGGTTTCGAAGTCCGCGGTCACCTGGATAAATCCGCTTTTGGTCCTGAGCTTTAGCTGGGAAGCAAGCGATGGCTTCTGCTGCCCAATCGCCTTTACCACCTGGTCCGCAGGCAGCAAGAACTCTGACCCAGCGATGGGTTGCGGCGAAGGGCGCCCAGATGCATCCCTCGGTCCCAAACTCATTCGCAGGCACTCCAATGATTTCACCGTTCCATTTTCCGAATGAACTCGCACAGGTTGCGTCAAGAATGAGAAGCCTACACCCTCACGCTTGATGAAGTCGTATTCGTGGGGGTAAGCCGTCATTTCTCTTTCGCTACGCCGATAGACCATCGTTACCTCGATTGCGCCCAGGCGCTTGGCAATCGTGGCGCAATCGATTGCCGTATTGCCCGCGCCAACAACCACGACCCTGTGCCCGACCACGAGGTTGGGTGCGTCCAGTTTACTTTGCTCGATATATTGCAGTCCGTCGACGATGTGATCTTCGCCGGGTATTCCCAGAGCTGGTGTGGTTCCCAGACCGACGCCGAGAAAGATCGCGCCAAAATTCGCCGACAGGTCGGCCAAGCTGACACCCGCGCCCAGTTCCCTGCCTGACTCGACCTTTACGCCGAGCTTTTCAATCATGGCCACTTCAGCCAACGCCACTTCGACAGGTTCGCGAAGGCCGATAATACCGTAAGTAGAAAGACCGCCCGCAAGTTCGCGTTTTTCGAATAGTGTGACGCTGTGACCACGCTTTCGGAGTTCTCCCGCGCAGGAAAGACCCGCTGGCCCAGCGCCGATGACCGCTACTTTCTTGCCGGTGGGTTGGGAGACTGGGAACAGGTCTGTTTCCTTTCCATGAATGAAATCCATGGCATGTCGCTGCAGCCGGCCGATGGCAATGGGCTTGTGTTCTGCGCCAAGTACGCAAGCCCCTTCGCACAACTCCTGCACCGGGCATACCCGCGCACACGTGGCGCCAAGGAGATTCGATTCAAGAATGGCGCGCGCCGAGCCCCGCAGGTTCTCCGTCGAAATCTTCTTGATGAACTTGGGTATGTCAATGTGCGTCGGACAGGCGTGCGTGCACGGAGCGTCGTAGCACATCAGGCATCGTGCGGCTTCAACGGCCGCTTCGTTAGGCGTCAGCGGCGGCAGGAGCTCGGTGAGTGCATCCGCAGGTGCGGCGCTTTGCGGAATATCCGTCAACACATCCTCCTGATGACCAATCCCTGATCGCAGTGCATCGTTCGGGATGAGGAAGGTTAGAAACGAAAGCTACTTGTTTCAATGAACATTCTGAGCCTGGGGGGCCACTTCAACAAGGGGTTGCTGCCTCTGCATCAACAAGAAATACAAACCTCCCGAAACGAAGAAACCGATAAACCATGCATAGTCATATAGCCAGCGCAGAGCGGGCACCGCAAGGCCAATCAAGGCGATTACGACTCCCGCAACCAAGGCCACAATGGCAATCGGGTTGAAACCCTGGCGGTATTCGTAGACGCCGCCACGGCGATACAAATCTTCCACAACGAGCTG
Organism: Acidobacteriota bacterium; assembly: GCA_046724685.1. Lineage (GTDB taxonomy): Bacteria > Acidobacteriota > Terriglobia > Acidiferrales > UBA7541 > Acidiferrum. Next base: position 32,119 of record JBKOXA010000057.1, read on the forward strand.
GCGCCGCCGGACCAAGTAATAGTCGCAAATCATGACTCCTGCAATCGGGCCAAGCAGCGCGGAACAGCCGACGAGCCAGCCAAATATATAAGCACTGAAATCGCTTAGCAGCTTCCACGGCATCATGAGAATACCTACGACGCCGGTAATTAGGCCGCCCGTACGGAAGGAGATCAGGCCCGGCCGCAAATTGGAAAAATCGTTGGACGGAGAAACGACGTTCGCGGCGACGTTGGTGTTCAGGGTGGCAAGGAGCAGCGCAACGAGGGCAATGAGCGCCACCAGCGGCTGATTGAAACGTCCGAGCAAAACGACCGGATCCCAGATGGCCTCACCAAAAATTACCGCCGATGCCGATGTAACCGCCACGCCGATGAACGAGTACAACGTCATCGCCGCGGGCAGTCCGAGAGCCTGGCCAACCATCTGCGCGCGTTGCGATTTGGCATAGCGCGTGAAGTCGGGAATATTCAGCGCGACCGTGGACCAGAAGCCGACCATTCCGGTCAGGGCGGGAATGAAGAAGCGGAGAAATTCGGATGTCGTGTGAAATTTGCTTTGTGCACGCAGCACCGGCCCGAAGCCGCCGGCCTTTTGCGTAATCCAGAAAAGAAGGAGCAATCCGACCACGAGCATGAACGGCGCACCAATTCCTTCCAGGAATTTGATGGTTTCGATGCCACGCCAAATGACCAGCATATTGATCGCCCAAAAGAGAAAAAAGCACAGCCAGCTGGCGCCGGCAAGATTTGCGGCGCCGGGCCACACGATACGTAACATCGAGTAGATGGCTTGCCCGCCGATCCATGCCTGGATGCCGAACCACCCGCAGGCTACAAGCGCGCGCAGGATTGCTGGAATATTCGCACCACGCACGCCAAAGGACGCGCGCACGAAAACCGGAAACGGAATACCGTAACTCGTTCCGGCATGCGCATTCAGGAGCATGGGGATCAGCACGATCAGATTGCCGAGAAGGATGGTGAAGACTGCCTGGACCCAGCTCATGCCGCCAGCGATCAGGCCGGACGCCAGCATGTACGTCGGGATGCAAACGCTCATCGCCACCCATAGCGATACGTAGTTGTACGTGCCCCAGGAGCGTTTCCCCGCGGGAATCGGAGCCAGATCAGGGTTGTACAGGGAACGGTCGATCCGTGTTAGTTCCATCCTTGCTGGTCCTCGGAAGTCTGAATGCGCGTGACACTATAGCAAGTTTCCGGAGATTCCAGCCTTCAGAAGAAGAGCACGGTTGCCCACTTTGCTGGCCATCGCTTGCCAGTCGAAACTGTCGACAAGCGGGGAAATGACTGTTTCGATTTCTCCACCTCTAAAGCAGGTCCCTCATTCGCGGTTGATTTCGGGTTCTTTTCGTTGGCGGACGATGCGAGCTGCTCGCATTTCACATATTGATTTCCATCCCACTTGCGTGCACCAGTCGGGAATCCGCTGAAGTTGCAATTTGCATTCTGTAAGCGCCTTCATTTGCGTCGGGGCGCCTTGCCGACCTTACGAATTTCTTATGAATCTTTCAGGACTTCTTGACTGGCCTTTGGGTACCGTACGGCTGGGTTAGGCGCTCTTTCCGAGTGCACCGACAGGAACGGCAACTTCAGTTGGGTAGCCGATTTCCGAGGTCGACACCAGATCAGCTGCCAAACCTAGATCATCACGGCCGGACGACCCGCTTGTCCCGCTGGCGGTTTCTGGAGAGATGGCGAAAGATGAGCTTTTCGCAAGAAGAACTTAGAGAAAGAAATCGGTATGTCCAATTTGAATAGGAAGCTGGTACGTCTACTTATTGTTGTGATTTTTGTCGCAAGCGCTGTTCCTAGCCGCTTTTCCGCCGACAGCGAGAAGAAAAGCAGCTGGGGTTCCTGGGCGACCCGCGCGTCAACGCTTTGGAGTTGAACCGTTGTGAATTTCGTCGAGTCACCGGCTGTTTGCGGTGAACCGCTTCGTCCCCTGCTGCAGCTAGTCTTCCTTTACCTATGCCACCCGTAGTTGCGATTTTCGGAGCTTAACCGCAACCGCGACCCCACCTGCAAGGCCTCGCAGCGTTCTAAGCTACCGGGCTACGTTCACATGGCATTAACAACTCATGCTTGTACCCTTTCGAATGGCCACAGCAGAGGTCGTTTTCTCGAAATTTGAAGTTAACTATCGGGTTAGAATCTAACCTTCATGCCTCCCACTGAACCACATTCGTCATCCAAACGCGGGCGTCTAAAGGTTTTCCTCGGCTATGCCTCGGGAGTCGGCAAATCCTTTCGAATGTTTGATGAGGGAAGGAGACGCAAGGAACGAGGACAGGATGTGGTGGTTGGCGCCCTGCAATCCAAGGTTCAGCCAGAAATCGAACCGCTACTGAGCTCGCTCGAAGTCGTCCCTACGCTAAATATCAAGGGAGTTTTGGTCATTGATGTCGAACGAATCTTGCAGAGGCGGCCGGAAATCTGCCTGGTGGACGGCCTTGCCTACGATAATCCGCCGGGCTGTCGCAACGCTCATCGTTGGCAGGATGTTGAGGAGTTGTTGTCGGCCGGGATCACGATCGTAGGATCCGTGAACTTGCAATATATCGAGGACCAGCGCGAAGCGGTCGAGAAGATCACTGGCAAGCGCGTGACACAGACGATTCCGCGGGAGTTTCTAAACACGGCCGATGAGATTGTGATCGTTGACGCGCCCACCGAGAAGGCACCGGAGAGGCGGACCGCTTTACGGGAGCTGGCCCTGGTGCTCTCCGCGGACGTGATTGACGCGGGACTACAGCGCTATCTGCATTCGCACGGAATTGAGCAGTCGTGGGGAACCAACGAGCGGTTTCTCGTATGCCTCACGCCTCGCGCAAACTTCGAACGCATGGTTGCCACTGCACGCCGTCATGCATCGCGGTTTCATTGTGATGTGCTGGCAGCTTATGTGCGACAGCCGGGACTTTCCGCTGCGGAACGGAGGTCTCTCGAGGAGGGATTGGCGAAAGCTAGCGAGCACGGCGTACATGTGGAGGTGCTCGAAGGCGAAGACCCGATCGAAACCATCCTGCAATACGCGCGTTCGCACGGGGTTACCCAGATTTTTGTAGGTCACAGCACAAAGAGAGATTTGGGCACGCGCGTTTTCGGGAGTCCCGTGAGCCGTCTGGTTCGCACCGCTCGTGGGATCGACGTTCGCGTTTTTCCTCATTAACTCAGCTCACTTGGGTCAAGAGAGACAGCCATGAGTCACAAACGGCGGGGTCGTCTGAAGATATATCTTGGATACGCGGCCGGCGTGGGCAAAACCTACCGGATGCTTGAGGATGCCCGGGAGTTGAAGACGCGCGGCTTGGACGTCGTGCTTGCATTTCTCGAACCACAAGGTCGCCTTGACTTGGTTGAGCGGTCACACGAACTCGAACAAATCCCCTTGTTGCGGGTCGCCTGCCGAGGCAGTTATGTCGAAGAGATCGATGTCGCCGGCGTCCTTCACCGCGCGCCGAGGGTGTGCGTCGTAGATGATCTCGCGCATACCAATGCACCTGGTTCCGAACGCCAGCGGAGATGGCAGGATGTCGAGGTGCTGCTCTACGGTGGCGTCGACGTTCTAACTACCATGAACGTGCAGGACCTCGCGAGTCTCAGCGATCAGATCTTGCAAATCACGGGCTTGCGGGTGAGGGAGACGGTGCCGGACTGGGTTTTTCAACAGGCGGATGAAGTGGTGATGGTGGATGTTACGCCGCGGGCGCTCCTTCACCGGCTGGAGCGCGGGGCAATTTATCCGTCCGACCGAAGAACAGAACAAGAAAAAAAGCTCTTTCAGGAACCCACCCTGGTCGCACTCCGTGAACTCGCCATCCGGCAGACGGCGCAAGCACTGGAGGCACGGGCAAGTTCCAAGAAGTCGCCTGAATCTCGCGCAGAAAAGATTCTTGTCAACGTGGCAGCCAACCCCGCCACGGCCATGCTGCTGCGACGAGCTCGCCGCGTCGCAGACTATCTTCACGGTAGTTGCGTCGCGGTTTTTGTCTGCCAGAAAGCGGATCTGTCTGCCCTACCCGCGCCCGAGCGACAAGCCGTCGAACGCCACCTACGCTTTGCCGAAAGCCTGCATATCGAGACAGCTGTCGTCGCGGGCAAAAGCGCAGCAGATGCGCTGGTTAGCTATGCCCATGGGAACGCCGTAACCCAGATTTTTGTTGGTCCAACGGATGCGCCGCGGAGGCGTTGGTTTCCCGGGCTCGACTTTACCGATCAGGTGCTCTACCAGGCCGGCGATATCGAAGTAACGGTCGTCGCCGAGCGCAGCCGCGAAGGTGGCCGGCCTTCGCTATATCCGGAGGACGAGGCTGCCGGTCTCATGCACTCAGGCTACGTCCGCATATCAGAAGAAATGACCGTTGAAGAAGCGATCGTCGAAATTCGCAAACAAGCTGAACACGTGGAGATGATCTATTACGCTTATGTTCTCGATGACAAGCAACATTTACTCGGTCTGCTCTCCTTCCGTGAATTGATCTCTGCGGATCGGTCGAAGAAGGTCCGTGACGTCATGCGGCCGAATTATGTCTTCGTCCCCGAAGATGAGGACAAGGAAGCCATCGCCCAGGTACTAACCAAAAACCGGCTCTTGGCCGTGCCGGTCCTCGACAACGACAGGCGAATGATGGGAATTGTCACCAGCGCCGATCTGGCTGGCGTGGCACAGCAGGAGGCCAGTGAGGACATACTCAAGATTGGAGGTATGGAGGCGTTAGAGGGCCCCTACATGGACGTGACGTTCGCTCAAATGATCAAAAAGCGAGCCGGATGGCTGGCCATCCTGTTCCTCGGCGAGATGCTCACGGCAACCGCAATGGGCTACTTTTCAGACGAAATCTCTCACGCTGTAGTCCTGGCTCTCTTCATTCCTTTGATCATCAGCAGCGGGGGGAATTCAGGCTCACAGGCGACTACGCTCGTCATTCGCGCGATGGCCCTTGGCGAAATACGTCTGAAGGATTGGTTTCGCGTGATCCGCCGCGAACTCTTGGCAGGGCTGACGCTCGGCGCGATCTTGGGCGTCATAGGGATTACCCGCATTCTCCTTTGGCATACTCTGCGCGGGACCTATGGCGAACACTACGGTGTCATTGCCTTCACGATCGGATTCAGTCTCATTGGTGTGGTCATGTTTGGCACGCTCGCGGGGTCCATGCTCCCTTTCATTTTGCGCGCCTGCGGTCTGGACCCGGCAAGTGCCTCGGCTCCGTTCGTCGCCACCCTCGTTGACGTGACAGGCTTGATCATCTACTTCAGTGTAGCCAGCGTCATTTTGCGAGGCAATTTGCTGTAGAGTGCGGGACTAGGCAGCTCGTCAGTTACATCCGCCGAGACAAACCGCGCGAGTTCGTGACAGTTCGAAAATTCCACAGCGAAGGATCGTAACTCGAGGAAGGAACAAGAGCGGAAGTCATGTCATCAGAATGTTTTGGCGCCGGATGATCGCATGCGTATGCCAGTTTGCCGAAGTCACGGGCGTTGGCCGTTTCACTGTTATTCCGGAACGTCCGGCGCCCATGCCATTAACGCATCGTTGGTCAGGCGGCCCTTCCCGATTTGCTCGTAATCGTATTTGGCGCTGGGAGGAACGTGCGACTAGGTTACGCCATGCTACGTTCCTACAGAAGTACGGTCTAGTGCGTTGCCTCCTCACTGGGATAGATTCTTTGTGGAGGAATGATGAACTTACTGGCCGCACTTAAACGCGAAGAACGAAAACTCGAAAAACAACTAAGCAAGATGCGCAACCGCCTGGATGGGGTCCGGACCGCCGCAAAGGCACTAGGTGGCTCGGCGAGCCGAGAAGTCACGCTCGCTAAAAAGAGAGTACTATCGGCGGCAGCCAGAGCAAAGATTTCTAAGGCTGCTAAGAAACGATGGGCGAAGTTCAGGGCACAAGCGAAAAAAGTGGCTGGCTAGCTTAAGGAGCGTCGTGGACTCAACAACCGCCGATCGGCTTCGGGCGGCCTATTCCTTACGCAGGGCCAACATCATATCAGTCGATCGGTAACGCGAATCTCTACTGCGACATGAGATCATTCGCGACTTTTTGATCGGCCTGCAGGTTGTGAGAGAGCGTGCGCGCCCGTTCGAATGCTTCTTTAGCTTCGTCTGGGCGCCTGCCTTGCTCGAGCGCCTTCGCGAGTAGTAAGTAACCGACGCTTGTTGGCTCAACAGACATGGCATGAGCGTATTGTGTCGCGGCTCGAGAATAGTCCCAGCCTTTTTGCGCTAGCAATCCCATCCCTACCAGGGCGATGGGAAGATCTGGATTCAGCTGCAATGCCGCTTCATAGTTTTCTCGCGCGCGTACGTAGTTACCCGAAGTTCGGTAGATTGAGCCCATATTTGCAAAGGCGATCGAGCGAAGACCGCTTTCTGCCGCCAACCGAAGCACATTTTCGTACCGCTGAATCGCCTCCTTCGAGTCTCCGCGTTCCTGAGCGCAGACTGCCAAGCCCTCCTGCGCCGGCATGTCATCCGGGAAAATGCTCACGGAAGCTTGAAAATGGGGACACCCTTCGGTGAAGCGACCCATGGCCAGCAGGTGGGAAGCAAGCGCATCATGTGCTATGAAATTACGTTTTGTAACCTGCAGTGTGTGGCTCCACAGAACTTCGGAGTCCCGCCAGAAACCAGCCTGACGGTAAGCGAGAATTCCCATGGCGACGAGCATCCCTGCGGTACCGACCGCAACAACGCGCCGCGCGGTGAGCCACCCTTCGAGCAAGGCAGACACTCCCCATACCATGGAAAAGAATAGGCCGATGAAGGCAAGGTAGGCATAGCGGTCGGCCATCGCCTGCGCTCCGACTTGTACCATTCCGATCATCGGTACCAGCGTTCCGAGAAACCAGAGCCACCCGACAAGCAAAAACCGGTGTCGTCGTCTCGCCGCAAAAACCGCGACCGTTATGGATAGGAGCATCACCCCAAAAATTGCTACCCGTCCTGCGCCGATGGTATTTCCTGGATGCGGATATAGCGGAGCAAGGCCAAGGGGCCACAGGGCGGTCGCCAGATAACGGCCGTACGCCACGACGGCGTTTTCAAGCCGAACCAAGAACGGGTATGCCGCGACCGTATAACCCTCAGCGGTCATCCTCTGCAATGCGCCACCTTGCATTTGTGCCCGCAGGGTGACAATAGCGCTGGCCAGGGAAAGGAAAAACAGTGGAAGCTTCTCGACGCACAGATAGATCAATCTGCGTGGGACGGCGCCGAGCTTGTTAGTTTGTTGCATCGAATCGGGGGGATTCCAGCGCTCTAAGGGCCAGACATCCCAAAGGAGCAGCAGGAACGGCAAGGTGATAATTTGAGGTTTCGCTGTAAGTCCTAAAGCAAACAAAACCGCAACCGCTGCGTATCCAGAAAACGAAGGTCGGCGCGCATATTTTCCGTATGCATAAAGAGCTGCGAGCAGAAAGAACATGCTTAGCACGTTCTTACGCTCCGCGATCCACGCCACGGACTCAACATTTACCGGATGCAGGGCAAACAGCGCGGCAACGACAAAGCTCTCCCAGATCCGCTGCGTTGTACTTTCAAGCACCAGGAAGAGCATGACTGCATTCAGGGCGTGAAGTATTACGTTCATTGCGTGATGCCCGATGGGGTTCAGATGAAATAACGAAATGTCCAGTGCGTGAGACATCCACGTCAACGGATGCCAGTTGCTTTGATAAAACGCGCTCATCGCCCAACGCGTCGCGTTCCACGTCAGGCCGGCGTGAATGTGCGTGTTTTGCGTTACGTACTGCAGATCATCGTAGTTGACGAAACCGCTCCGAAATGCCGGAGCGTAAGCAGCCAGCGTGGCGAGAACTAGCAATAAACAGAGAATCGTCTTTCGATGAGAGGAAAGTACTGACATTTGCTCAAAGCGTCGAAAGTAAGTCATTAACTTAGCATTATGGATGAGGAGGGAAAGGCCAGCATTTTGTTGTTGTAACGCAACAGTAAAAACGTACGATTCAGAGCGCGTCTGACAACGACCCGCCAGGGTGCAAAGCGTTTTGCGAGATCTGATCCGCCGTACCGGACGTGCAGCACTTCAACACCGGAGCAAGCCACCGCATTGCGAATCGAGGGTTACAATGTGGACGCGCAGAGTTTGCCCCTCGGCCAAGCAGAGAAAAACTCGAGTTCGAAGGCGGCCTTTCAGACAGGAAATCGATGAATTTCCGCGGAATGGATGATCGACATGAAAAAATCGACGGGTGACAATTTTTTCCCAAAAGCAATGTCCTTCTCCGCCGGCTTGGATCTTTTAAAACGCGCTGGATACGACGGAGTCGAGCTCTGGCTCGGGCACAGGCCGTGGTTCCAGATGCAAACAACAGATGCCGAGTTACGCGTCCTGGCGCGGCAGGTTCGTGACGCGGGACTGGAAGTTTCGAACGTAGCGAACGCTTTGGACTGGCAAGAAAATATCTCAGCACGCGATCCAGCCAGGCGGGATGCTGCGGTGCGTCACATCCAAAGGCAAATCGAGGCGGCGCAGATTTTCGGGACCGATGCGATCTTGATAGTCGCCGGCCTAGTCACGGAAGAAACGCCGTACAACGAAGTCTATAAGCGCACGGTTGAGGTGCTTCATAAGTTGGCGGAGGTCGCAGCAAAAGCTCGCATTAAAATCGGCGTGGAAAACTGCAACTCCGAGCAGCGATTTCTGCTCAGTCCGCGCGAGTTTGCGACGTTCCTCGATGAAGTAAACAGCCCGTGGGTTGGAATTCATCTAGACGTCGGCAATATTCACGACACCGGCTTCGCTGAACAGTGGATCGAGATTCACGGCCCGCGCATCACACGCATTCACATGAAGGATGTGATGAAGCATCGCGGCCGCTGCGGCGATCAGAGTGTATACACCAACATTTTTCTCGGCGACAACAATTGGCCGGCAATTCGAGAGGCGATTCGCAAAGTAAACTACGATGGCTGGCTAATTGCCGAGATTGAATCGCGCTATCGGTTCGCCGCCGATCAACAGGTTTACGATACTTCAGCGGCGCTCACACGCTTGATATCTGGGACTTTTTGACGCCATGTCGACCCGACGCGAGTTCCTGACGGGTTTGGCGTTGGCACCGTTTATCGTCCACTTGACGGCGGCGCAAAGTGCTCCTGCGCGCAGCGCCGAGATGTGGCAGGAGGATCACTGCCTTTCACTCGAGTCAGCGA
>JBKOXA010000061.1:0-62572 GCA_046724685.1 Acidobacteriota bacterium
GCTTGAGGTCTCATCCGCAACGGCTCGGCACGGAAACAGGTCGAGCGGCAGAAGATCGAAATGCGCAAGCAGAATCAGGCGGCCTCTAGAAACGAATAGCTCATTCAGGACGACCTATTTTGCGACGGAAAGTAGCTAGCTAAATGCAGTTTCGTAGAATTCTCGCTGATGCAAGATATTTCATCACCTTGTCGGACGCTTCAAATCCCGCCCACGGATGGTCCCGCCTCGACGGAGTCGATCTTCTCCGCGGCCTCGCCATCTTTTTCGTGCTGATGAATCACGTCAACATGCGCCTGCTCATCGGACGGATTCCGTACGTCGACGGCCTGCCGCGCCAGCTCGTGGACTCGCTCGTCTGGAACGGGCAGTCCGGCGTTCAAATCTTCTTCGCGGTTTCCGGCTTCCTGATTACGGCCATGTCTCTGCGCCGCTGGGGAGCTCTGCCTCGAGTCGATCCACGGGGCTTCTATGCGATGCGTTTTGCGCGTATCGCTCCCTTGTTGCTCCTTCTGTTGGCAGTTCTCACTACTCTGCACTTTGCTCGGCTTCAGGATTTCACCGTCTCGGAAAAGACCGGGGGGCTCGGCCGCGCGCTGTTCGCGGCTCTGACTTTCCACGTCAACGTCCTGGAAGCGCGTCGTGGCTACTTGCCCGCGAATTGGGACATCCTGTGGTCGCTCTCGGTCGAGGAGCTGTTCTATCTCTTCTTCCCTATCGTTTGCAGGCTCCTCGGACGTAGCAAGCTTCTGCTTCCGTTGCTCGCGGGCCTCGTTGTAATGGGACCCTTGGCAAGAACCATCCTCGCGCACGGCAACGAAGTCTGGCGGGAATATTCCTACTTCGGCAGCATGGACGCCATCGCGCTCGGCTGCCTCACGGCCCTGGTTACCTCGCAATACCGATTTTCGCGCGTCACGCTGCGTGTGCTGACGATCGCCGGGTCGGCGCTCTTACTCTTCACTCTCTGCTTTTCCCTTCAGGCCGAACGTCTTGGCCTCGAGCGCACCGGCCTCCACATGACTGTCCTCGCCCTTGGCTCATGCATGCTGATCGCGGCCGCCGCACAGACAAACTGGAAGAGTCCCCGGATCCTTGGCCCGCTTCTTCAGCTCGGCCGGCGCAGCTACGAGGTCTACCTCACTCATCTGTTCGTGGTTTTTGCTCTCTTCCATCTTTTCCTTTTTGCCGGAAAACCGAACCCCGCCATCCCAGTTCTTTTCCTCGCAACCATCCTCTTTGCTGCCGTCTTCGGAGAACTCGTGGCCCGACACTATTCCGAGCCACTGAACAGAGCGATCCGGTCCCGCTGGCTTGGCAAGGCGGACACCTGAGGTCGGCGTCCCCGGTGGCGGATCGTGTGCATCACCTCTCGCGGAAAGGCCCACTTGGAGTTAGTATCGGCGTCGCAAGCGATTCGCTCATAGGAGGTTGCGGAATGACGGCTCGCCCGACCGCTCTGGTAACCGGTGCAAACACCGGTATTGGCAAGGCCATTGTCTCTCGGCTCGCCCGCGCCGGCTATGACGTCGCCATCAACTACAAAGTGGACCCGGCCTCCGCTGAAAGCCTTGCCAAAGACTTGCAAACCTCTGGCATTCGCGCCATCGCCGTTTATGCGGACGTTCGAAACTCCCGCGAAGTGTCGGCCATGCTCGAAAAGGCTCTCTCATCGTTCGGCAAACTCGACGCACTCGTCAACAACGCCGGTACTCAGGTCTGGAAACCTCTTCTTGAAACCGAGGAAGCGGAGTGGGATCGCGTCGTCCATACAAATCTGAAAGGCTGTTACCTCTGCACTCAGGTCGCCGCTCGCCACATGAAAGAGCGCCGCGGCGGCGCCATCGTCAACATCGGTTCGGGATGCAACAAGGTCCCTTTCCCCAACCTGTCCGCCTACACGGCAAGCAAGGGCGGCATCGAGATGTTCACGAAATCGGCTGCGGTCGAACTGGGGCCCTTCGGCATCCGCGTAAATTGCATTGCCCCGGGCACGATTGAGACCGAGCGAACCCAAGCCGAGATTGTTGACTACGCAAAAACTTGGTCACGTCTCACTCCCCTTCGCCGCATCGGAACCCCTGACGACGTCGCTTGCGCCGTGGAATTCCTTCTGAGCGACGAGGCTTCGTTTATCAGCGGTCAAACTCTCGGCGTCGACGGCGCGCTCTTCGCCCAGCCCCGCTGGCCCGACAACGACTACGGCTTCTGACCGATTTTCCTCAATCACGAATTGCACGCAGTCAGCCATTTTGCAGCAAGCCGGCGTCCGGGCGCTTTCAGGGAACGATGAACTTCTCCACCGCATGGCGTTGCCACGCTAGCGACAAGCAGAAATGTTGAGACGATCGCTTGTCACCGGCCCGCCGACTTCGCTCGCGCAGTCACCGCCTGATCGAACCCGTCTTCTTTCAAATACCGGCACAAGCTCGTACGCCCGATGCCCGGCGCCTGCGCCGCGCAAGCGGTTCCCCTTAGACATCGCTCGGGTGGAACCCGACCCGGCGAGGACTTGGAACGATTTGAGCCGCAATGAATTAGGTCAAAAACCCAGGACATGCAGTGCCATCACGCGATACAAGAATTCCGAGTTGTTCCTAATCGATACAGGAGCCGGCGCTCAGAACTTCGCGAAGATCAGCAGGTTGGTGGCAAACGCTTCGATTGGACCATAGAGATACCGAAACCCAAGAATAGCGGCGAGAAGACCAAGACTGCGATAAGGTGTGGTCCGCAGCCAATCCAGGTACCGATGCGCCGTACTGCTTCCCATAAAAATCATGATTCCCGCGCTGCCATCGAGTGGAGGCACCGGCAATAGATTGAACACACCCAGGAGAAGGTTCAGCGCGAAGAAAATGCTCAGAATGACTCCCAGCAGGCTGGGCTGGCCGTCAACGCCACGCTGGAACCATCCGTACTCTCGTCCAAAGCGAATCAGAACTGCAGCAATGAGCATCAGAGTAAAATTGGCTGCAGGTCCGGCGAGCGCCATCCAAGCGGCGCGACGCGGGTAGCGGCGCTCCCATTCGGGATTGAACGGAGCGCTGGCCCAGCCGATCATCGTTTTGGCAAACAGGAATGAAATGATCGGAATCACCACCATCCCCCACGGTTCGCGACGGATGTGTGGAACGGGATTCAGCGTCACCTGGCCACCGCGTTCGGCAGTGTCGTCGCCGCCAATTTTTGCAACCAGAGCGTGTGAGGCTTCATGGCAGGTGGTGGAGAAAAGAAACGCCACGTACCAGATGAACCCAAAAACAAGATCGTCCGGGGAAAGGTTGGGCATTGGTTCGTTTCGAAGAAACCGTTCGTTCTTAGCGTAGAGACTGGCGCGGCAGAATGCAAGGAAAGCTGCAGGTCGGACGGGCAATCGACGGGAGTCTTCTACTACTGCCAGCCGAGTAAGGCGAGCACAATGTTCAGCTCCGGAGAGGTTGGCGGATTGGGGGGAGGAGCGATGAACAGCTCCTTTTCGGTGCCGGATTCCAGGTCCATGCCCCAGAGATGGCGCTCGGTGCCGTAATCCGGGGTTATTCGATCTTCCATAAACGCCAGGTATCTTCCGGATGGCGAAAGGGTGAAAGTCGAGAGTCTGAGCTTTTCGAGCGGAATGTGTCTGAAGGGCCTGAAATCCGGGGTCGTATAGACAAGGAATGACTCTAGTGTCGCGGAGGCCTCGGGCGACACTGTTTTTTTCAATGCGAAATCCCGGAAAAGATAGTTGCCGCCGGGCAGTTGCCCGATAAGAACAGCGGTGGCGGTTTCCTGCGGAATGTAACCGGGTAATTCAAGATGACCAGCTCGCGCCGGAATACCGCCGAGGTCGGTACCATCGTCTGCAATGATGTAGGTGCCGGGAACATTTGGATTCTTTGATGGTTCGGCGGCCGCCTCCCCATCGTCATCTTCATCGCCCAGGTCGAGGTTGAAGAACAGGCGATCGCCATCGGCGAGCCAACCGTAGGACGCCGGAAGGCAAGCAGGACAGTGAACTTTTCCAAGCGCGGTAAGACTCCAACGGTGAAGCAATGTCCAGGCCGGTACTTCGTAAACGAAGGCCATGTACTTGCCATCCTCGAAGGATTCAAAGACCGCCTTCCTGCCCGCCCGATTCAGAAGGACGGGCATCTGATTTTGCCTGGTTTCAAAAAGCCTGCGAAATCGGCTGGAACCATCGAGGCTGAGCTCGTAGATCGCGGAAGGTTCCGAATACGCGCCGGGATTAGGAGTGGTTCGCCATTCGCGCTCGATTCCTGTGACATAGGCTTTGCCTGCTGCAAATGCTGGGTTTGTCGGGCTGATTTCGAAATTCGTCCCTTCGTCGGAAAACAACAGAGAGCGTTTCCCGTCGATCATGGAAACGCAGTGGATTTCAGTTTTCCGGAAACTGCGAAGCATGGCCAATCGTTCCTTGATTGGCGCGCCGAGGACACCATTCGGAAAGCGGGCATGGAGACTCCCGCGAGTTTCGGCGTAAGACACGGCGTATACGAGAGTCTGGGCGCCTGCCGGTGCGCAGAGCAGAAAAGACCATGAGAGCAACAAAATCGCTCGCAACCCCTTGACGTCGCACATTTGAAGCGCAAGATAGCGCGGAGCGCTGCGGCGAGCAACAGCGGCGGGGTCCGCCCGTCGTGGGTTAGATAACCCGAGGTTGGCCAGAAAAACCGAGGATGGGCGAACCGTCGGCGATCTGGGCCGGCGCGCGGAGTGGTGCAAGCAGTGGTACACTTCGCGTATGGCCACGAAAAAGAAGAGCAAAAAGAAAACCAGCAATACCAAGACCTTGCGGAAGCGAAAGCTGACGAAAAAGGCCGCTCCGAAAAAGGCCGCGAAAGCGAAGGCCGTCAGCAGGAAGAGTATTCTCGCCCGGAAGACGGGCCGCGCGAAGAAATCGGTCGCACTCAAGAAGCACGTCCGCGGAAAAAGCCTGACAGTGGATACGGTGACGTTTGAACCGGTGGGACTCGGAGCACGGTCCGGCGGGCAGTCTGGGGATTTGCAAGGACTTTCCAACGCCGGACGTGCAAGCTCGGAAAGCGTGGACGAACTTCTCGAAGAAGGAAACGCGTTCGAGGCTGAGGTGGTGAAGGGAGTGGAAGACGCGGCAGACGCGGACGAAGGAGAAGTACACACGCACCAGGTGCCCGAGGACGACGTTCCCGAGGAATATCGGGACAAGGACTGACGATTATCGGCCGTCCGGAATGCTCGACGACAATCATGACCAAGCAGGTAGAAAACGGGTGGTCGCGGCGGAACTTTTTGGCGATGGGGGCACTGCTGCCGTGGGCGCTAGAAACGTCCGTGGCGGTTGCGGCGGCTGCGTCTCGCGCCATTCCTGTAGGGCTGGAGATGTATTCGGTGCGGGAGGCGCTGGGCAAAGACCCTAGTGGCACGGTGCGCGCCGTGGCCGAAATGGGCTACCAGGGACTGGAATTCTACGCGCCATATTTTGAATGGAATGCCGCGCAAGCGAAAGAAATGCGGAAGCTGTTGGATGATTTAGGAATCCGCTGCTTTTCCACGCACAACGACAGCGAATTTTTTAGCGGCGACAAGCTGCAGCACGCGCGCGACATCAACCTGATTCTTGGGAGCAAGTACATGGTGATGGCCAGTGCACATGCCAAGCCGGGCTTGGACGGCTGGCGCGAGGTAGCGGACACGCTGAACGATGCGGAGGAAAGGCTCAAAGCGGACGGATTAAAGGTGGGCTACCACAATCATCAACCGGAATTCACGGTCACCAATGGAGCGCGGCCGATCGAGGTTCTGGCGAAGAACACAAAACCTTCAGTGATGCTGCAGCTCGATGTGGGCACATGCCTTGAAGTTGGCGGCGACCCCGTAGCGTGGATCGAGGCAAATCCAGGGCGAATCCGCTCCATGCATTGCAAGGACTGGTCCCCGGATGCGGCGAAAAAATATTCGGTATTGTTTGGCGAAGGCGTGGCGCCCTGGAAACAGCTCTTCCGGGCGGCAGAAGACGGCGGCGGGATTGAATATTACCTGGTCGAGCAGGAAGGCAGCCGGTTTTCCGAGCTCGAAACAGCGCGCAAGTGCCTCCAGGCATTCCGCGCTACGCGCCGAGCGTGAGCCAACGTATCAGCGCCTATGTGGATACGGTTGAATCTCCCCGCCATGCGGATCCTTGCTTCCCTGGGTTGTGGCCTGGCGACCTTCTTCGCAGGCTGGCTCGCGCAATTTTCCTTCGGTCCGCCACAACCAGCCTCCCCGGTGGTTCAGAAAAACGTGCCGGTTAAAATGCGAGACGGCGCGCTTCTTCGCGCCGACGTTCGGCTTCCCTCCGCCGAGGGCAAATTTCCGGTGCTCGTCTATCGCACGCCGTACGGCAAGGACAATGCTCCTTCCTCGTGGAACACTTTTGACAAGGCTGTCTCGCGAGGATACGCCGTAGTGATTCAGGATGTTCGCGGGCGGTACGCCTCCGACGGCGAGTTCGTGCCCTACCAAAACGAAGGCCGCGATGGCTACGACACGATTGAGTGGGCCGCGGCACAGCCGTGGTCGAACGGAATCGTAGGCACTTTCGGCCTCTCGTATCCCGGCGCGGTGCAGTGGCTGGCGGCGGTGGAGAATCCTCCGCACCTCAAGGCGATGATTCCAGCCATGACGTTTTCCACGCCGCGCAATTTCTTTTACTCTGGCGGCGTGTTTGACGGCTCGTGGCTGGACTGGATCTGGTTTAATATCGCGCCCGAAGCGCGCAAGCGACGGAATTCCCCGGGTCCACAAACAGCCAAGCAAGCTGCGGCTTCGTGGCAAGCGGAACGAGAAAGGCTGCAGAATTTTCTGCCGCTGGCCGCCTTGCCGGACCTGAAACAAATCGCTCCGTTTTACTATGAGTGGCTGGCACATCCTGCCTCCGATCCCTGGTGGGATTGGGCCGAACTCCGCGGGAAGTACGGCCGGGCGCACGCCGCGGTACTAAACATCTCAGGCTGGTACGACGAAGCCTACGGTCCCGACGGCGCGACCACAAATTTCAATGGTCTTCTCGCGGCGAGAAAAACTGAACCCGGTCCCCGGACGGCCACGATGATCGGCGCATGGACCCACGGCGAGCTCGAGCGCACCAAAGCCGGCGAGCGAGAATTCGGAAGCGCCGCTCGGGTGGACTACGACGAAATCATCCTGCGCTGGATGGATCATTACCTGAAGGGTGCGGACAACGGCGTGGAAAAGGAAAAGCCAGTCCGCATTTTCGTCATGGGCGACAACGTTTGGCGTGATGAAGGCGCATGGCCGCTGGCGAGGGCTCGCGAAACGTCCCTCTTTCTCGGCACGGCAGAAAGCGAATCGTCATCCGGTTCACTCGCCGCTTCTCCTTCCGCGAAATCCCCGGCCTTCTCCGAATTCCTTTCCGATCCCGCGCATCCGCTCAGCGACCCATACGTGAAGATGGGGGCGCGCGACTATCGTGAGTTTGCCAACCGCAAAGACGTTCTTGTTTTTGAAACTGACCCGCTGCCGTCGGCTATGGAAGTAACCGGTCCGATTCGTGCCGAGATGTACGTTTCTTCCGACGTGCCTGATTTTGATTTATGGGTTCGCGTGCTCGATGTAGCCCCGGACGGCACGGCCTACAACCTGATGAGCCCCGGCCTTGACGTCCTCCGCGCCAGCTATCGAAACGCATCGCTAAAGCCAGAATTGTTACAAGCCGGAAAAATCTATCGTCTCGACCTCGATCGGCTGCTTACCTCCAACGTTTTCAAAGCGGGCCACCGTCTCCGAGTGCAAATTTCCGGCGCGTTCTTTCCGCATTTCTCCCGCAACCTGCAAACCGGCAAATCGGAAATCACTTCCTCCGAGATGAAGGCCGGCCACATTCGTATCCACCACGACGCGAAGCACGCCTCGCGCGTCGTGCTACCGGTGATCCCCAGAAATTAGCGGTGCCAAGCGAAGCACAATCGCGCGAGGGACAGGTTTAGGCGCCCGAAGACGATGGGATAATTGGCTCATTGGATCATGTGTCCCCTTCCACAATCCCCGGAATCCCTGGAACCGCACTCCGAAGGTTTTCTATTCAACCTTTGGCTTTCTGCTGGAAGTTTTCATCGGGCTAATGGTTCGAATGACCGGGCGACGCATTCGGAAAACTGATGCCCCGTGGCTGCACTGCTATCTTGGTAAGCAAGGGCTGATCGGCACCGGCGTCTACCAGCGTATCGCGCAGGAAGAGCACCTGCAGCTTCGCAACTCTCCTCATGCGGGACTCATTCCCGATTTCGAAGTCCTGCGCGGCCCGTCGTTTGATCCCGGGGGTGTGCACCCGCGAATCCGGCATTTCTACGAGCACGCAGCCGAGTATCAAATGGAAGTCTGGAGCGAAGTGTATCTTGTTGGACGATTCTTCCTTTGGCTTCTGGTGGAATTTCTCAGCCGAAGAATGGATCCATTGAATTTTCCGATCTCGTCGCTGGAGGTGGCTAAAGGAATGGCCAGCGAAGTGATTGAACTGATCGAACCGGCATCCGGGAAATTGCTGTACACCGGTTGGCTGCGGAGGCTGAAATCCTCGGGACGCGTGATCTATGCGGGAGTCTATTCAACGACGAAGGTACCAGGCGAAGAGAATCCCTGCGTCAAAGTGACGTTCCCCTGCCGCGGGAGCGCGAACGTCTATTTGCGGCCCGTGGCGCACCCGGACGGATCGTTTGGACTGGATTCGTCGGGGTCAGCGTTCGGAAGATCGGGCTTCCATCGCATTGTGAACGCGGGACCGGACCACTGGCGGGTGCGGAACTTCCGTTCGCTGCACGAACTCTTCCACGTCTATGTGGACGAGGAAAACATACTTCGCGTGGATCACAAGATTTCGTTTGTCGGGATCTCCATACTCCGCCCGCATTACAAGATGACCAGGTCCGGCGAACTGCGAGATGTGCGCTCATCAAGCAACGTTACCTTTCCCTCCGGAGACAAACAGTTCGCTAGCATTCTGGGCCTCTCGACTGGAAGACTCTTAAAGCACTCTGGCTAGTTCTTGCACGACGAAATCACCGTAGTCCTCATCCTTGATCGAGAATTCGCCCTTGCCCAGAACGGGATTTAAATTCAAGAACACCTCGCCGTCATCTCCGCCTTTAGGTAAGAACAACTTGACGACCACCCAATCTCCGGGAGGCTTATCTGCGAATCCCCCGCCAGCATTCTCGCTTTGCTTCTCGCCCAAAACCACGGCATCGAATGGCAACTCCCGTACACGCTTTGTGTTAACCGGCAGCTGTTTTGCTTCCAGTGCCGTCTTCAAGTCTTCCAACAGCGCGGTATTGTCCGAACCTGGCGCTGCCAGGAATTTACCGTCAGCCGATGCCATCGGTAGATCTCCGTGGAGAGCGCCATAGCGGAGCTCTAGGCGAAACCTCGCAGTCTTTCCTCGGGCAACGTACGTGCATTCGTAGAGATACTCGGTCGAAGACGTTGCGGGCGTCGTCACCGACCTGAGATCGAAACGGACGGTCGGAGGCGCGTTGTCGCGGTTCCCAATCGGCGCACCCAAGAGCACCTTTTCATCGCCCTTAGGGGCACGTTGGCTCTTGCTGCACGAACTGACAGAGAGGAAAACAAGAAGCAACGACGGTAGTAGGCAGCAGAAAGGCCTCATCACACCCCCCATCGAGCGGCCATGATTAGCAAAAGGAATGTCAATTGTCGACTCGGGATCGATGGTCAGTCGTGGCGCGCGCCGTGAATAATTTGGATTGCGTGAGGAATCAGACCGGCGACAGCATCGAGCGACTCCACGGCGCCTTTGGGGCTGCCGGGAAAATTCAGAATCAGGGTCATGCCACGAATCGCGGCAGAACTGCGCGACAGGATGGCCTTTGGCGTCTTTTCCAGTCCTCTGCGACGCATCTCCTCGGCAAAACCGGGAACCAGCTTGTCGGCAATGGCCTGGGTAGCTTCCGGCGTAACGTCCCGCGGTCCAAGGCCAGTGCCGCCCGTCGTCAAAATGAGGTCAACACGGTCCTCATCCGCGAGGCCCCGGAGAATGCCTTGAATCTCAGTTCCATCGTCGGGCACAAGGTGCGTCGACGTTACTGCCCAGCCCAGTTCCTTGCAGCGCGCAACCACAGCGGGACCAGAGGCGTCCTGGCGCTGGCCGCGCGCAACGGTATCGCTGATGGTGACGACGGCGATCTTCATCGGTTATGGAGTTTCCACGGCGTCGCGGCTGGCTTCGTCCATCAGGCGCATCGCTTCCATCAGCAGGCCGGTGGTGCCGCGCGTGGTGGTGGTGCGGGAGGAAGCGTTGGCGGCGTTGAAGTCGATTTCGAATTCACCTTCGGTCCACAAAACCACTTTGTAAACGGCCTCGTCGCCCTCGATCCCGCCGATTTGCGCGTCGCGGCACTGGCCGGACGCGAAGAAGAGCTGCCCCTGTTCGCCATTGCGGCGGACCACCAGGCGGCACGATTTCTGCCCCATCTCGAGCGACTGCATCAGATCGGTCATGCTCATCTCTTCCAGACGGCCCTGAATCACCCCCGGGCGCGAAGCGCTCTTCTGCAGTTTTTCCAGATGGATGCGATCCACCACTTTCTTAGTGATGCGGACGAGATCCTTCAGCAGAAACGGCTTGGCGATAAAGTCCTCGACGCCGTCCATCAGCGGGCGCAGGCGCTCTTCGATATCCGCGCGGCTGGCCATGAAGAGAAATGGAATGTGGCGCGTCTGCTCGCGGCCGCGGAGTTTTTCAAAAAGCTGACGGCCGTTCAGACCCGGCATCTTGTAGTCGCACAAAATCGCGTCGGTGGGCTCATCAATGACCTTAAGAAGCGCATCCGCGCCATCGGAAGCCAGAACCAGATCGCAATGCGCTTCGAGCCCTTTTTGAATGAGGTCGCGAATGAGGGGGTTATCCTCAGCAACGAGCAGGCGAACCGTTTTTGCGCCATGCGGGGTCATGAGCGTTGGACTGAACGAGTCATTATCTTTCCGGACTTTGTCCCTTTCGAGACTTCTGGCCCCGTCGAGACCCGAAGCCCTGGCCCTTTTTGTCCACGCGCTGGTAATTGCCGCTTTTTCCGCCGGTTTTCTGGACAAGAAAGACTTCAGCGATTTCGATGCCTTTGTCGAGAGCCTTGCACATGTCGTAGACCGTGAGCGCGGCGGCAGAAGCAGCGACGAGGGCTTCCATTTCGACGCCGGTCTGGGCGGCGGCGGTAACCTGAGTGCGAATCTCCACGCCATTTTTGCACACGCGCGGGTGCACATCAATGTGAGTCAGCGGCAGTGGATGACAAAGAGGTATCCACTCGGAAGTGCGCTTCGCGGCGGAAATCCCGGCGATTCGAGCGACTTCAAGCGGATCTCCCTTTGGATTCTTGAACTTACGGACAACGGCGAGGACCCGCGGCGACATTTTCACAAACGCATGGGCGGTTGCCGAGCGGTGGGTGACAGGCTTCGCCGTCACATCCACCATGCGGGCTTTGCCGCGTTTGTCGTAATGAGAGAGTCTCGGCATGGACTGAAACGTCGTTTACCACAAACCTCGCGGGACAACGTGAACCTGTTCGCTCGCTTCCATCGTCTCGCGATTGGACGGCACCACCAAAAGACAATTTGCATGGGCCATAGCGACAACGTCACCCGAGCCCTGCCAGGGAATCGGCGAGACGCGCGGGGCATCGGCAGTCCATGTGAGCTTTGCGGGGAGAAAATGCGTAAGCCCGGGCTTTTCCGAGAGCCGCGAGTCAAGGACAGCTCCGACAAAGGGAAGCGGGCCCGCCGCTGTGCCGGAGAGGATGTCGATCGCGGGACGCACGAAGAGATCGAAGGTCACCATCGTCGAAACCGGGTTGCCGGGAAGCCCGAAAACTGGCTTGTCCGGAGTTTCGAAGGACTTGCCCTTGCAAAGCGCGAAGACGACTGGCTTCCCGGGCCGGATGGCGACCGCGTCAAAAACAATTTCAGCGTCCAATTCGCGGAGCACCGGTTCGACGAGATCATACTTCCCCATGGAAACCCCGCCAGAAAGAATCAAGGCGTCGGCTTCCAGACCCGCAGAAATCTTGGCGCGGAGATCTTCGATCGAATCTTTGGCGTTGCCGAGAGCGACCGGTTCGGCGCCGGAGAGAAAAACCTGTGCCTGCAATGAGACAGAATTGCTGTTGCGAATCTGAAAGGGGCCTGGCATGGCCGCAAAATCCACAACTTCATCGCCGGTGGAAAGAATAGCGATGCGCGGTTTTCGATAGACGCTGACCTGGGCTGCGCCGACCTGCGCGGCAGCGGCGATTTCCGCAAATCCCATGCGTGTGCTGGCGGTGAGTACGGTCTGCCCGGCGGCCTGTTCGCTGCCTCGATGAACCACGTGCTGCCCGGGCTTGACAGCGTGACCCAGTTGCACAGCATGGCCATCGCGGGATGTGTGCTCAATCATCACAACAGCGTCGGCCCCATCCGGGAGAGGGGCACCCGTCATGATTTGGATGCAGGTGTCGCGAGCAACTGAAATGGACGGCGAGTCGCCGGCTTTGAGTTCGCCAATAACTTCCAGCGTCTTCCCGGCGCCGGTATCCGCAGCTTTAACCGCATACCCATCGCGAATCGAGCGATCAAAAGGAGGGTAATCCCGGTCGCTGCAAATGCCCCGGGCCAGCACGCGCATCAACGCCTGCTGCAATGGCACCATTTCCACCGCCGGGGCGAACGTGACACCGCGCACCCTGTCGATCACCATCTCGCGCGCCTGCTGGTAGGAAAGCATCGCTAGAAGCTTACCGAAAAATCCACCTCGTGAAAAACGAGTCCGTCACCGAGCTGGCAATCAAGTAAGCCGTCGTTCTGAGGCCGATTCTGATCGGCCGAAGAATCTTAGCTTCAAGTTCACCCAGGCTCTGCGAGCTCTAGCACCCGACGCGAAGCAGCCTTGCCTTGTTTACCCTTTGTTTTTTTGGAATCTATAACCGTCCTGAAGTTCGTTTCGAATCATCCTGCCCTCAGCGGCTCATCTCTCTCAAAACGCGCGCTTTTCGAACACTCACGGAAAAAAAGCGGCGAGGGTACGCGGAGTTCCAGGCGGCAGCGGCGAAACAACCTGTCGGTTGGGTCGGGAAAGCTCTCGTTCAGAAAGGCCCTTCAACCAGCTCTACAGCCAGCGGGCGAGCAGCGTGGCTTCGGGAACGATTGTTGCGTCGCGCTCGGGGCCTGTAGAGATCATGCCGATTTCCACTTGAAGAAAGTCGGCGATGAAGCGGAGATAATCGAGAGCAGCCTTGGGAAGTTTGCCCGCGTCCTTCACGCCATAGGTCGGATCGCCCCATCCGGGAAGGGTTTTGTATTCCGGTGTGACGTGCTCGTATTCCTCGGCCAGCGCGGGCATCTCCTGAATCGGTTTGCCTTTGTACTTGTAACCGACGCAAACCTGAATTTCGCGCTGCGTATCAAAAACGTCGAGTTTCGTGACGACCAGCGAATCGATGCCGTTGATCATTTTGGCGTAACGAAGGACCGCGAGGTCGAGCCAGCCGCAGCGCCGTGGGCGTCCCGTGACGGCGCCAAATTCCTTGCCGCGCTTGCGCACCTCTTCGGCATCGAGGTCAGGCATTTCCGTGGGAAATGGCCCGCCGCCGACGCGTGTGGTGTACGCCTTGGAGATGCCGAGCACATGCTTGATCTTGGTGGGTGGCACCCCTGCTCCGGTGGTCGCGCCGCCGGAGATGGCGCTGGAGCTGGTCACATAAGGATACGTGCCGTGGTCGATGTCGAGCATGGTTCCCTGCGCGCCCTCAAAGAGAACAGACTTCCCTTCTTCGAGCGCGTGGTTCACGAGTTCCGCGGAATCGCAAATGTATCCGCGGATTTTCTCGCCGAGCTTCAGCGTTTCGTCGACTTCGTGCGAAAAGTCGATGTCCGCGCCGTAGGCGCCCTTGGCAAGACGATTTTTTTCGGCGACTACACGCACCGCCTTTTCCCGGAACAGAGCCGGCTCGAGCAGATCGCACATGCGCAAGCCGCGGCGCGCCATCTTATCTTCGTACGCCGGGCCGATGCCGCGCGAAGTCGTGCCAATCTTGTTTGCGCCGCGCGCGCCTTCCGCGGCTTTGTCCAGTTCACGGTGATACGGAAAAATCAGGTGGGCGCGATTGCTGATGTGCAGCCGTCCGTGAACGTCCACGCCGGACCTGGCAAGTGTCTCGATTTCGTTGACCAGAGCCGCTGGATCAACGACCACTCCCATTCCGATCACTGCGTGCTGCTGCGGCCGCAGAATGCCGCAAGGGATGAGCTGGAGAACGTGCTTATCTTTGCCGATGATGACGGTGTGTCCGGCGTTGTGACCGCCCGCAACACGGACGATATAATCAAACGAGCCGGCAAGATAGTCGACTACTTTGCCTTTGCCTTCATCGCCCCATTGCGCGCCCACTACGACGACCGATTTCATCCCTTGAGCCTTTCCTTGCCCACACCGTTCCCAATGCGCCGCAGGAACCTGAAGTGTCGGGGAGAAGAAGAAACCAAATCGTACGATGGGCACGAAATCAAAGCAAGGGACGGTTGGAGCTCAAAACGCTGCGGCCAGGTGCGAGGAAATTAGGTGGTTTTTCTCGAAACTTATCTGGTTGTCTCCAGAACGGGCGTCCAGTAGTCGTCGCGCGCCTCCGCGCTAGAGGACGCGAGGCGGGCGGCTGTCGAGATTCTACCTCAACGATGTGAGTGACGTCGTGAGTGAACGTCGCGTTCTGCCAAACTTCCCGTGAGTGTAGGCGCGCGATTTGCGATGTTTAGAAACCAATGGGACAATGAATCCATGACAAAACAAACCCTGGCAGTGATCGGATTTCTGGCCGTCGCAGTGAATTTGTGTGGCGCGGCGCGCGCGCAGCAGCCCCCCGCGGACACGGCGTCGAAACCGGCCGCAACGGCGAAACCAGCGGCGGTCGCAAAGGGCGCGACGAGCGGGCAAGGTACGGCTGCCACTCCTAAAACCGGGCAAGCTGCGGGCGCGAAGCGTCCTGCGACCGCCGCGGTTCCGCTAAAAACACAGAAAGAAAAGGCTAGCTACGCTATCGGCGAGAAGATCGGTCTCGGCCTGAAAAAAGATGAAGTGGATGTGGACGCAGCGAGCCTGTCGCGCGGGCTTCGCGACGCGCTTGCGGGCAACAAGCCCATGCTGACGGATGAGGAGGCGCAAGCAGCCCTGACGGCGATGGCGGCAGAACTGCGTGCCAAGCAGGAACTGAAGCTGGAAGCACTGAGCGCACCTCAAAAGAAGGCCGGCGCCGAATACCTGGCCGCGAACCAAGGGAAAGAGGGCGTGGTAACGTTGCCGAGTGGATTGCAGTACAAAATTCTGAAAGAAGGCACCGGACCAAAACCGACGGCGACGGACAAAGTGGTCTGCAACTATCGCGGGACGCTGATTGACGGAACGGAGTTCGACAGTTCCTATAAGCGAAACGAGCCGGTCACTTTTCCCGTAAATCAGGTGATCAAGGGATGGACCGAGGCGCTCCAGCTCATGCCTGTGGGATCGAAGTGGCAACTATTTCTGCCATCGGACTTGGCCTACGGAAATCAAGGAGCAGGAAAGGAGATTGCGCCCGGTTCGACCCTGATTTTCGAAGTCGAACTGCTCTCCATCGCGCCGAAACCTGAAATGCCGAAACCGGAGGCGCCCAAGACCGAGGCACCGAAGTCGGAAGACAAACCGCAGGCAAAACCCGACTCGAAGTAGCTTTTCACTTTACGGACTTATAGCGGAAGCAGGTGGTCATGTGGTCGTTGACCATCCCGGTTGCCTGCATGAATGCATAGCAAATCGTAGAACCCACAAAACGAAATCCGCGCTTTTCTAGGTCCTTGCTCATGGCGTCCGACTCGGCGGTTCTTGCCGGAACACCCTTGTGCCCCGTCCATGTGTTCACCTTCGGTTTGCCGCAGACAAATCGCCAGATGTAGGCGTCAAAGCTGCCGAATTCCTGCCGTATTTTCAGAAAGGCGCGCGCGTTGCTGATGGCCGCTGAGATTTTCAGGCGATTGCGCACAATGCCCGGATCGGCAAGCAGTTGGCGGACTTTTCGGGCGTCATAATGAGCCACGCGTTGGGCATCGAAATTGTCGAAGACCTCACGATAACGTTCACGTTTGCGGAGAATGGTGTCCCAACTAAGCCCCGCCTGTGCACCTTCCAGAATCAGGAACTCGAAGAGCAATCGGTCATCGTGAACGGGTACGCCCCACTCGGTATCGTGATACGGGATGTTCCACTCATTCGACGCCCAATGGCAGCGGCGAATCGAAAGGGTGCGAATGGAAGGAGTGGACGGTGGCTTCTTTCGCGAAGGCATGGAACCTCGAATCGAGAATAATCTCTCCGTATTTGAAAGAGTGGCCACAGTGCCGTCCAGCAGGAGCCACGACACTTGCAGGGCAGGCCTACCATCAAGGTTGCGAGTCCCCGAAGGCCGTCGAGTTCCGGTCTGCGCTCGTTCGGAAAGATTGGCCGCGGGCCTGAGAAAAATAACAAGACCAGCGAGCGCCGGTCAAGGACGCGGTCTGAGGAAGGCAGCAAGGAAAAAAACAATGGCGCGCCAGGCCGGGATGCCCGCGCGCCATTGCCTGAGCCCTGTTAATTAACCGACGTGGCGGTCAATCGCCTTGGTGATTTGGTCCTTGGGCACCGCGCCGACGATCTGTTCGACGACCTGTCCGTTCTTGAAGACCAGCAGAGTCGGGATGCCTCGAATGTTGTAGCGGCCGGCGGAGTTCATCGCTTCGTCGACGTTGAGCTTGGTCACTTTGAGCTTGCCCGCGTAATCGTGGGCGACTTCGGCGACCGTGGGCGCCAGCATGTGGCACGGCCGGCACCACTCCGCCCAGAAATCGACTAGAACCGGCTGTGCGGTGCTCGCCGTGAGCACTTCCGCTTCAAAGTTTCCGTCATTGACGGTAAGAATGCTGTTGTCTGCCATGTTGTGTATTTTCAGCGGGATACCTTTTCATTTCAGGGTTGACATAACCTAGCAACAACCCCCGAAACCCTGCTACGGCGTCCCGGCTGTCTCCTTCATTCTCCTAATTAGATGTTGCAACAGGTATTTGGTTTCGTGCAGGTACGCCCAGACCGCGAGCCACGCGCGCCGCCTCATAGACTTTGGCGTATTCCGCTGCCGGCGTCTTCCACGAAAAGTCCTTCACCATTCCGTTCAACTGGATCCGCTTCCAGATGCGTTCGTCCGCATAGTGCTGAATCGCTTGCTTGACGGCATACAGCAATGCAGCCCCCGTGTATTCCGAGAACTTGAAACCTGTGCCGGTGCCGTGCTGGACATCAAAATTTTCCACCGTGTCGTCGAGACCGCCGGTGGCACGCACTACTGGAACGGTACCATATTTCAGGCTGTAAATCTGATTCAGGCCGCAGGGCTCGTAGCGCGAAGGCATCAGAAAAATGTCCGCACCGGCCTCGACCTTGTGTGCGAGCGTATTGTCGTAAGCGAATTTGAAACCGACGCGGCCCGGGTAGGCACTGGCCAGGGCGCGAAACAGATCTTCATAGCGGCGTTCGCCAGTGCCAAGCACGACCAGCATGACGTCTTCGCGAAGCATTTCGTGGGCGCGATCGGCAATAAGGTCGAAGCCTTTCTGGTCCGCAAGACGGGAGACAATGCCTAAAACCGCACGATGCGGATTGTCCCTTACGAGTCCAAACTCCTGTAGAAGATCCTGCTTGCAGATTTGTTTTCCAGCAAGGTCCTTTGACGAATATCTTGCGGCGATGAGCTGATCCTTGGCAGGATTCCACGCGCCATAGTCGACGCCGTTCAGAATGCCAGTGATGCGGTCGCCGCGACTCCGAACGACTCCATCCAAACCGTAGCCATATTCAGCGGTTTGGATTTCCTGTGCGTAGCGGCGGCTGACGGTGGTCAGGTAGTCGGAGAAGACCAGGCCGCCTTTGAGGAAGTTGACGTCGCCATAGAATTCGAGCGCGCCGGGATTGAACAGCGCTTCAGGGATTCCTGCACGTGCCAGCACATCGCGCCGGAAGTGGCCATGATAGCCCATATTATGGATCGTGAAGACCACCGGCAGATCCTTGACGACCGGATCATCGCCGTAGACCGTTCGCAGAAGGACAGGCAGGAGAGCGGTCTGCCAGTCATGGCAATGGAAGACGTCGGTGGGCCAGACATGCTTTGCGATTTCAATCGCCGCGCGGCTGAACTCGCTGTAACGGTCGGGATTGTCCGCAAAATCGCCGGCGGCATTTCCGTAAATGCCGTCGCGATCGAAATATGCGGGATCATCGACAAAAAAGTAGCGAACGCCGTTGAGGAGCGTGCCGTCTTCAATGGCGGGAAAGCGCAGGCGACTCCCCAAGGAGACGGTCAGGCTAGGAATAACAACCGTGCTGGACCGGGTGCCCCGATAGCGCGGCAGGGCAACGGCGACTTCGTGGCCCCGCGCGACCAGGGCTTTCGGAAGCGCTTCCACAACATCGGCAAGCCCCCCCGTCTTGGAAAAGGGCAGGCCTTCAGAGGCCACGAAAAGGATTCTCATTTTTTCATTCGCAATTCTTGTACGCTATCGAAGCGGCCGGGATGCGTTAAGTTTAACGCAGATTCGCACCGCCGAAAATGCGCGCCAATGCGGAGCGCAAGATGAGATTGATTTTTCTTTGGGGTTTGCCGGCAAGCGGAAAACTGACGGTGGCGAATGAGGTCGCGGCGCTGACCGGCTGGAAAGTATTTCACAACCACTTGACCGTGGACCTGCTGCTGGCGGTATTCCCGTTCGGAAGCAGGGAATTCATCGAACTACGCGAAAAAATTTGGCTTTCGGTATTTGAAGCCGCTGCGAAGAATGCGGCCAGTGGACTGATCTTTACATTCAATCCTGAAAACACGGTGCGGCAAGCATTTATAAACGACACTCTCAGCGTTGTTTCGCGACACGGAGGAAGCGTCCTGTTTGTGGAGGTGTTTTGCGAAGAGAGTGCTATTGAGAAGCGGCTAGACTCGCCCGACCGGCGCGCATTCGAAAAGCTGATTTCGGTTGTGAAGTTCCGCGAATTGCGGGGGCTGGGAGTGTTTGCTTCCCCGCAGATGCCTGACCCACAAATGCGTGTAGACACAACCCGGCAGTCGCCGTACGAAGCGGCAGTGCAGATCGTCGAAGGTCTCGGACTTCCCTTCCGCGATGAGCGCGCGCGGTAGCTCTGCTACACTTGCGGCCTCATGGCGCGACAACGGCTGGGACAACATTTCTTATACGATGCCGCGTGGCGCGAACGAATTGCGCGAGCCATCCAAGTTTCCCGCCATTCGCAAGAACACCCAGAGAGAAGCTCAAAACCATACTGCTGGATTGAAATCGGCGCGGGCCACGGTGAGATGACGGAATTCCTCGCGGCGACCGGTGCGCCGGTGTACGCGGTCGAGCTGGACCCGCAGCTGATTGCAAAACTCCAGCCGCTGGCTATGAAATTCCCGAATCTCACGATCGTGCCCGGGGATGTACTGGAAACGAATCTGGCAGGCGTCGCCGGAAGCCGGCGAATCCGGCTGTACGGCAATTTGCCGTACTACATCACTTCTCCGATCCTGCACCGCTTTTTCTCAATGGCCGACTTGATTGACGAAATTCATGTGGTGATCCAGCAGGAAGTGGCGTTTCGGCTGGTGGCACGGCCCGGGACGCGGGATTACGGTTATCTTTCCGTGCTGACGCAGTATTTTTCCAAACCAGCGATTGCCCTGAAACTTCCGCCAGGAGCATTTCGGCCACCGCCGGAGGTTGGCTCGGCGCTGGTATCGATGAAGCTACCAGGCGAGAACCCGCGGTTGGACGGTACCCAAGAAACGGCATTTCTGGAGTTCGTGAAAATCTGCTTTGCGCAGAAGCGCAAGACGCTGGTGAACAATTTGCGGGAACTTGCCGATCGAGCGAAGGTAAAACAGAAGTTAACGGAGCTGGGACTGGCGGCCGCCGCGCGTGCGGAACAGCTGAGTGTTGCACAGTGGACGGCATTGTTTGAGAAATTGCAATAGAAGCCTGGTCTAGCGGCCCGGCGCGCCATCCTTGCGCCGGGTAATCTCGAGTAAGCGATCGGGATAGTCGGAAATGATCCCGTCCACTCCCGCTTCTGCCAGCAGGCGCATGTGTCCGGGATGGTTCACGGTCCAGCACACGACCTGCAAGTCGCGCTGGCGAGCTTCTTTCAGCAGGCGAGGAGTCACAAGGTCACCACGAACGGCGATTTGGCGCGCTCCGATTTCGACTGCCTTGCTGAGCGGATCGGCAATTTGCCCTTCGTGCAACAGCCCGGTCATGAGGGTTGGCTCGATGGTGCGAACGTTCAGGAGAATGGCCGGATCAAACGAAATCACGACGGTACGTGCAATTTCGCCCGATTCACGCAGCGCGCTGATCAAGGCGTGTTCCCCTCCCCACGAACCGAAGGGCTTCAGCTCCAGATAGAAGACCACGTCGTGCTTTCTTGCAAATTCGAGGATTTCTTCGACGGTGGGAATGCGCTCTCCGGCAAATTCGCTTCCGAACCACGAGCCAGCATCCAGGCGCCGGAGGTCCGCAAGCGTCAAGTCGTGCACCGCGCCGTGTCCATTGGTGGTGCGATTCACGGTGGCGTCGTGAATGGCCACAAAGCGCGCGTCCCGGGAAAGCTGCAAGTCCGTTTCAATGAATCCGGCGCCCATAGCTAGGGCTTTACGGAAGGCCGCAAAAGTATTTTCCGGGGCATAGCCGGAAGCCCCTCTATGAGCGATTGCTAACAACTGACGTTTCTCCGGGAAACTGAACCGCAGTCTCAGAAAATCGGCGTGCCGCTACTGGTTATATCCTACCATTGCCCGGAAAGACGATACTCGACGCGAAGCGAAATCGGAGCGCAACTGTATTCCTGATGCCGGGTTATAGGCTTATACTTCCTGCGCCAGCCGTGCAAAGGAGACGTTCATGCGAAAGCTTTTTAGCATTGCCGGGTCCTGGGCTCTCGTGCTCGTGACGCTGGCGGGCCCCTCCGCGAGTCTGGCCGGAAGCCAGGACAGTTCTCGTCAGCGCAACGAAAAGAAGATGCAGGAAAACCTGGTCAAGGAAGTACGCCACCAGCTGCTGTTGCTGCCCTACTATTCTGTTTTTGACAACCTGCTCTTCAAAGTAGAAGGCGACAAGGTGACGTTGCTGGGCCAAGTGGTACGGCCGACGTTAAAAAGCGATGCGGAAAATGCCGCGAAGGGCATCGAAGGAGTGGCGTCGGTCACCAATCAAATTGAAGTGCTGCCGGTATCGCCGATGGACGATGGGCTTCGCCGTGCAGTGTACCGCGCCATCTATGGAGACACTGCTCTTTCGCGCTATGGGATGTCGGCGCTGCCGTCGATCCACATTATTGTGAAGAACGGAAACGTGACGCTGGAAGGCGTGGTCGATTCGGAAGGCGACAAGAATCTGGTGAACTTGAGAGCCAGCAGCGTGCCCAACGTGTTTTCGGTGACCAACAATCTGACCGTAGGTTCGGGCGACACCAAGAAGTAGGTGAGGCTTTCGCTCCGCCGACGAAATCGGCTCCACGGCAGGACGGATCTACCAGACCTTATAGATCTGTCCTGTCTGGTGGCCTTCCACGCTCTTGCTGTAGGCGAGCGCTGCGCGGCTGGCGGGCACAGGCTTGTAGCCCCGAAAATACGGGCCGTAGGAGCCCATCGATTCCTCGATGACGGTTGGGCTAACAACGTTAATGCGCAAGCCTCGGGATAGTTCGATTGCTGCGGCTCCCATGAAACTTTCGAGCGCGCCATTGACCATCGAGAGTGCGGCGCCGTTGCGAATGGGGTCTTCGCTCAGAATGCCGCTGGTAAGCGTGAATGAACCGCCATCGCTCAAGACTTCCTGGCCGGCAAGCACGGCATTGACCTGGCCCATCAATTTGCCGCGCAGCCCAATTTCGAATTTTTCGGGCGTCAATTCGCTCCAGGGGCCGAAATATGCGCTCCCGGCAGCACAGACGATCGCGTCGACCCGGCCGATCTTTTGGAATAGAGATTGCAGGCTTTTGATGTCGCACAAGTCAGCCTGATAATCACCGCTCTTTCGGCCTACCGTCAGGATTTCGTGCCGTGGCGAAAGCTCAAATGCAATTGCTTTTCCTAACGTGCCGCTTGCTCCAACCAAGACGATTTTCATTGATGTTTCCGCTCCGCTCCAGGCAGCTCTTGAATCCTTCGTTAGATGCTTGAAACCCTTCCAGGTTTTCGCCGCGATTCCGCGGGATTCGTGAAAATGCGTCCTTCACGCTATAATTTTTTATGCGCGGACACACCTCCCATTTTGCCCTGACCATTTCACTGCTGCTATGTGCTTGCGCTCCCTGTTCTCTGCTGGCGCAGCAACCGTACGGAGCGAAGGACCAGCTTGCCTGGCGCGCCCAGCACGCGGCGGACTTGCAAAAGGCTGATGGATGGCTCTCGCTGATCGGGCTCGAATGGCTTCAGCCGGGCCAGACTTCGATTGGATCGGCTGCGGACAACAAGATTCGGCTGCCGAAGTCTGCTCCGGCGCACGTTGCGATTTTCGAACTCGAGAATGGCGAAGTCAAATTGCAGCGCCCCAAGAACGACGACTTCCCTTCCGGGCTGATGGTCGACGGAGCGCCCGCCAAAGAACAGACGTTGCCCGCAGGGCAGGACAAAGACAAGTCAAATCCGCGCATAACGATCGGTACGCTGCACTTCTATGTGATCAAGCGGGCGGACAAGTTCGCGGTGCGTATTAAAGACGCGAAGTCGCCCACATTGCTTGGATTTCACGATCTGAAGTGGTTCGAACCAAATCTCGCGTATCGGGTGACTGCAAAATGGACTCCGTATGTTCCGGCAAAAAGCGTTTCACTGGCGACTCTGATCGGCACCAACTATTCGCAGCCTGTGCCCGGGTTTGCGGAATTCACTCTGCTAGGCAAGACGTTCCGTCTCGAGCCGGTGCTCGAAGATCCCAAAAGCACAAAGCTATTTTTTATTCTGAGGGATACGACTAGCAAGGACACCACGTATCCGGCGTGCCGCTTCCTGTACACGCCGCTGCCGGAACATGGACTGGACCAGCCGGGCGAATTGGTGCTGGACTTCAATCATCTGGAAAATCCTCCTTGCGCGTACTCACCTTTTGCCACGTGTCCGCTTCCTCCAGCCGGCAACCGTTTGCCGATCGCGCTTCCGGTCGGCGAGCAGCGGTATCATAAATAAATATGTCCTCAGGGTCTCCCAACGCACTGCATCGCGACGGCGATGATCCGAGCGCGCGCGAAAAACTTGTCGCACTGCGCGGAGCGCTGCTGCGCCTGCACAAGTCGTTGCTGGATATGGAACGGCGCGACTATGAACGAGAGCACGGCGTGGTGAATGTGGGCGAGCTGTTCCGACTGGTTGTGGATGATCCGCAATTCGGTTGGCTGCACAACATTTCGGAATTTGTCGTTCGCATCGATGAGTCGCTTACCGGTAAAGCGCCTGTCGGGCCGTCCGACGCGGACACCGCATTCGACCTGGCGCGAAAGATGTTCACGCCCACGGAAAGCGGCGATGCTTTTCAAAAGCAATATTTTGCGGCGATTCAACGCGATCCCGCGGTAGTGATGGAGCACGCCGAACTGGCGCGCCTGTTTTCGCAGACGCTTCCGAAGGAAAAGAAGGAGTAGGTGCGGCGTGCCCGAGAGTGAAAGCACGGCGCGGGAATCATCGGGATATGCAAATGCCTGAAACGTTTGAAGCATCGGAAGTTGTGCACAACGCAACGGCAGAACGCTTCGAGTTGTGGGTTGGCGACGCGCTTTGCGTGCTCGAGTACCGGCGCTCGCCAGGAAAACTTGTCATCTACCACACGCAGGTACCGCAGCCGTACGAAGGGCGCGGTCTTGCGGCGCGCATGACGCGAGCTGCGCTTGAATTTGCGCGCGCGGAAAAGCTGCAGGTCGAGCCGCGTTGCCCATACACGGCTGCATTCATTCAAAAACACCGCGAATATGCGGGGTTGGTCGGCACCGGTTAGTTTGGCGCGTGACGTCAATTTGGCTGTAGCGTTTGGACAAAACGGGCGTGTCATACTCTCTTGAGAAACATTATTCACACAGTCTAAGGTCGCGCCAGAGTTTCATGAACAACGCTGTCCACAGCAAGAAGTGGCCCTATGCCGCTCTCGTCGTCGGAATCATCTGCATCGCCTGGTCGGCGATCTTCGTGCGCTGGACCTCGATGCCGGGGCCTGCTTCCGCCTTTTATCGCTTGTTGATTCCAACCATCGTGTTGCTTCCGACATGGCTGCTGCCTCTGCCTGCCCGGCGGCAAGGGCTTCGTCTTCGCAGCTACGCAATCATAGCCATAGGCGGATTTTTCTTTGCGCTCGATCTGGCGTTCTATAACACGTCCATCCTCGAAACCAACGCAGCGAACGCCACGCTGCTCGGCAACAACACGCCGATCGTTGTCGGTCTGCTGACGTGGTTGGTTTTTCGCCGGCGGCCGCAGTCCTCGTTCTGGATTGGTTTGGCGCTGGCAGTTGCTGGATCGTTCGTGATCATGGGCGCCGATCTTGCAAAGCATGCGAAGTTCGGCCTGGGAGACGCGATGGCGCTCGCGGCTGCAGCCTGCTTCGCGGTGTATTTGCTGGCTACCGAGCAGGTACGGGCGCACACGAACACTCTGGAATTTCTGCGTTTGGCGATTCTTTCCAGCACGATTTTCATGTTTGCGTTTACCCTGATCCTGCGTGTGCCGCTCACGGTGCCGGACCGCCGTACGTTTTTGGCTTTGCTGGGACTTGGCCTGATTTCGCAGCTGGGTGGATACTTGGCCTTGACCTATGCGCTTGGGCATCTTCCCGCGACGGTAACTTCGGTCAGCTTGCTGTCGCAAGGGCCGCTCACAGCCGCGCTGGCGGCGCTGCTGCTGGGCGAACCGCTGTCCGGGTATCAAATCGCGGGCGGCGCGCTGGTTCTGGCGGGTGTAGGTTTGGCGAACCGTCTGGACAAACCGGAAGAGGACGCAAACGCGGGATTCGGCGAGTGTGAAAGAGCTTGAAACGGCTGCAGGCCGGACGCGTCTAAATTGCTGCCGGAGCGTTTCAAGATACAGTCTTTGGCTAGAGCACGATGAGCGATTCGCTGCAAACCGGAACGTTCTACGGTAAGACCCAACGTCGCGTCGAGTTGGGCGGCATCGTCTTGACCGAAGTGGTCCACTCCTGCGGCCGAAAGCTTCCTTGTCACATGCATGAATCGGCTTATTTCGGCTTGCTGCTAGCCGGCAGTTACTCTGAAAAATGCACCCACCGCGGCGCGGAATATGACCCGTTCACCATGGGTTTTCATCCACCCGCGTTGACCCATTCGGATGAAGTCGGAATGTCCGGCTCGCGAATGTTCTGCGTGGAGTTGCGGGACACCTACCTCTCGCGGGTGCGGCCGTTTTTGACGGCACCGCAATTTGTGCCGGATCTCTGCGCGTCGCAGGTCACCTGGCTGGGACTGCGGCTGTACCGCTCGTTTGTCGGCAAAACGCTGGGAACCTTGGAGCTGGAAGAGCTTTGCGGCGACATGCTGCAACGTGTCAGCGGCTCGGAGGTCGGCGTGGAAACATCGAGTCCTGCATGGCTCAATCGCGCACTGGAACTGTTGCACGAATGTTACCGCGAATCGCTGACGCTCGAAGAGATTGCAACCCAGGTTGCCGTGCACCCGATCCATCTCTCGCGTGTCTTTCGCAAACGCTATCGCTGCACAATGGCAGAATTCGTGAATCGCCTGCGCGTGCAATATGTCTGCCGCGCGCTGGCGGATGGCTGGCCGGATCTGGCAACCGTGGCGAGCGAGGCCGGATTTGCGGATCAGAGCCATTTGGGACGCCTTTTCAAGGCCTGCACCGGCCAGACACCGGCTAAATTCCGCTCCTTCTTCCACGCTCAACACGCCTCCGTCTAGTCCCTGTCCGGGCATGTTTGTTTTGTTCTATACGGCATCTAGGAATCGAGGCACACTTGCGTCACGAATTGAGGAACGCCTTCCTCACGGGGAGGAACACAACCATGCCAAGGTCCATTTACTTCGCGGTGATTTTCGCCGTGCTCGCGGTTTTTGCGATCGAGAAAGGGCCGCGCGCCTCGGCCGCCGGTTCGTCTGCGCCAGCGGGCAGTCCCGAGTTCACGGCCGACGGCAAGCTGGTTCGTCCCGAGGGCTACCGCAAATGGGTTTTCCTGTCGTCGGGATACGGGATGAGTTACTCCGAGAGCGCGTCCGCCGACCAGGACCACCTGATGTTCACGAACGTGTTTGTGCCGCCGGCGGATTATGACTATTTCCTGGCGCACGCAACCTGGCCGGACAAGACCATGTTCGTGCTGGAAATGTATGGGTCGCAATCCAAGGGTTCCATCAACCAGCACGGGCATTTTCAAACGGAGTTCATGGGTTTGGATGTGGAAGTGAAGGACGCCTCGCGCTTTCCGGACAAGTGGGCTTATTTCGGATTTGACGCAGCGGAGAAGTCCAGCGCAGCTGTGGCTCCAGGAAAGAACGATTGCTGGAAGTGCCATGACCAGAACGCGGCGGTCGAGCACACGTTCGTGCAGTTCTACCCCGCACTCCTGAGCATTGCAAAAGAGAAGAAGACGACCAAAGAAGGCGTGAAGCTTCCATAGCGCTCGAAGAAAAGCAGGTCGCAGCCGAACTGCGCCTTCAAGAATTGGCTGCAGATGCCGGCGCAAGGGCAAGAATTTCCACATTGTTGCCGTCCGGGTCTTTCAGATAGACCGACGACGTTCCATCACGATGGTGTTGCGGCACGCCGAAGGCAGCGGGGTCGCCGAGAATTGCGATGTGGGGCGGGTGCTGTTGTTGCAGCACAAACGCCAGGCGCACGTTTTGAAAGGCCAGGATGGCCCAGGTGGCATCCTGATATTCGACGGAGCAGCGAAAGCGTCGCGTATACCACTCGACGGCTTCTGCCACATTTTTCACTCGAATCGCCGCGTGGTGCATCGTGTCCAAATTAGTTTTTGTGTTCACGGAAGGTGCGTCTCCCTTGTGACCCTTCATGCCTTGTAAAGTTTGTCGAGGCGTTCGGCGCCACCCAACCTAAGCATTTTACCTCTTTGAGGCCAGGCCGCGTTTCGGTCCCTGCCGATAGAGGTTCGCATGCATTTCTTCAGAATCACGACTCTGACAAATTTTCCGCAGAATAGTGAAATATCGAGGGCCAGCTGCGCCCTTGCAAGTAAGATTAATCCGCGCCGCGCCGCGCCGCGCCGCGCCCTACGTCCCTGGAGGTTCAATGAACCGGACACTGCGTATTGTTCTGCTGTCGCTGTTTCTCCCCGTGCTGCCCGTGCTTGTGATGGCGCAGGAAAAACCCGAGAGCTCAGTCACAGCTGAACCTGGGCAACCGAAAAAATCTCGCCCGAAAATCGGCGTTGCATTGGAAGGCGGCGGCGCTCTCGGGCTCGCCCACGTCGGAGTGTTGCAATGGTTTGAAGAACATCACATTCCCATCGACTATGTTGCCGGTACGAGCATGGGTGGTCTGGTAGGCGGCCTCTACGCCACTGGGAAAACCCCCAAGGAACTTGAGGAAATCGTCGCCCAGCAGAACTGGGACGTCATTATCGGAGGGAAGACGCCTTACGAGGATTTGTCGTATCGCCGGAAGGAAGATGCGCGGGACTATCCGACCTACATTCAGTTTGGCCTGAAGAAAGGGTTGTCGCTGCCAGCCGGGCTGAACGCCGGCCACCAAATCAGTTTGCTCATCGATCGCGAAACGCTGCCGTACGCGAACCTGAAGTCCTTCGACGATTTGCCGATCCCCTACCGTTGCGTGGCAACGGATCTGGTGAGCGGGAAAGAAGTCGTTTTCGGCGATGGCAACCTGCCACAGGCGATGCGGGCCACGATCTCGATTCCGGGATTGTTCAATCCGGTTCGCATGGGTGACAAAGTACTGGTCGACGGCGGACTGGTTGGCAATCTGCCCACCGAGGTAGTGCGCAAAATGGGCGCCGAGGTGGTGATCGCCATTCACCTGAAAATCGCTCCTGCAAAGCCGGAAGAGATTCAGTCGCTCTTCAGCGTCCTGGGGCGCTCGGTTGACGTGATCGTTCAGGAGAACGAAATCAGGGGGCTGTCAGCGGCGGATCTGGTAGTTAATGTGGATCTGCACGATTTCACCTCAACCGAGTACGAAAAGTCAAAAATCATCATAGAAAAGGGCCGCCAAGCGGCGGAAGACAAGGCTCGAGTGCTTGAGCCCTTTGCGCTGAACGAAGCCGACTGGCAGGGCTACTTGAAAGGCCGCGACGCGCGCCGACGCACTACGGTCGCGGTTCCGCAATTCGTCCGCGTCGAAGGGACGAACCCCGGCGCTGCAAGACATTTCGAGGAATTCCTTCAGCCTCTGGTCGGAAAGCCAATTGACGCACGGAAATTGGACCGCTTGCTGACTCGGCTGACTGGCATCGGAAAATTCGATTCCGTGGGTTACCGGCAAATTCAGGAGGGCGGAAGTCCAGGGCTGCTGGTCACGGTTCACGAAAAGAGCTACGCGCCACCCCTCCTGCAATTTGCATCCGAAGTGGACGGGTCCGAATCTGAGGATGTTACGTTCGCTTTGGCCGCGCGGCTGACGGTGATGGACGCTGCGGGCTATCGTTCGGAGTGGCGTACCGACGCTCTGTTTGGGAATACGTACGGAATTTCCAGCGAACTCTACAAACCGTTCACAGCAACGAGCAAATGGTTTGTCGCACCACGTGCTTCCGCAAGCTCTACACAGTTCAAGATCTATCAGCGTTCCGACCCGGTGGTGATCTACGGACGGAAAGACGCAAGCATCGGCGTCGATGTCGGTTATGGATTCAACCGATTCAATGAGGTTCGAGTCGGTTATGAAATCGGAGACCTGGACGCGCGGGTGAGACTGGGCCAGCCTCAGTTTCCTAACGTCGAGGGACGCACTGGCAACACGAAGGTGCACTTTCTTCTGGACCACGGCGACGACCCGATTGTTCCGCGGAAGGGCATTACGGCGGAAACAACGTTCCGCTGGTACGACACAAGCCCCGGCGCGCCGGGGGGCTTTCCGACGATGGAGGGCCAGGTGCAGTTTTTTCAACCGATCACCACGCCGGCTTCGATTTTCGTAACGGCGCAAGGTGGCACAACGTTTGGAAGTCGCGATACGGGACCCGTTCCGCAGTTCTTTCTGGGTGGACCGCTGCGGCTTGCCGCGTACGGCACCAACGAACTCTATGGCAACCAGTATTACCTTTTTAGGTTGGGGTATCTGCACGATCTGTTCACGCTTCCGCCCTTTCTCGGCAAGAAAATCTACGCGATCGGCACGTATGAATTCGCCAAGATGTACGGATTCCCGTTGCAGAGCGGTTTCCCGAATGACGTGAGCGCCGGCGTCCTGGCCGAGACCGCGTTTGGGCCGCTGGTGATTGGCGGGAGCTTCGGTGACACGGGACACAGGAAGTGGTACTTCCAGCTGGGACGAGTCTTTTAAAACGGCTTATTCGTTTTCGAAGTGGCCGAAGAGGTTGTTGAGGGACTCGGCGAGGGTCGGGTGCGCGAAGACTCCGTCCTTGAGGGCGGTGTAGGGCAACTTGCCCATGATGGCGAGTTGGAGTTGCGACATAACCTCACCGCCCTCGATGCCAAGAATGGCGGCGCCGAGGATCTGACTGCTGTCCGCGTCCACGATTGCCTTCATGAAGCCTCGAGATTCATCGAGTTCGAGGGCGCGGGCGACGTAGTTCATGGGCATTTTGGCAACGCGGATTTTTCGTCCTGTGGCGCGAGCTTCCGATTCGGTCATGCCGACGCGGCCAAGTTGGGGATCGATGAAAACGGTGTAGGGGACGAGGCGCCCGGAGGTGGATGCGTTTCCCTTTTCAAGGATGTTGGTTCGAATGATACGGAAGTCGTCGTAGGAAATGTGCGTAAAGGCCGGGCCGCCTTTGATGTCTCCAAGAACGAAGACACCCGGGACAGCAGTTTCGAGCCGGTCGTTGGCCTGAATATAACCGTGCTTGTCGGTTTGGATTCCTGCGGCTTGGGTGTTGAGCCAGTCGCTGTTCGGCACGCGGCCCGCAGCGACGAGCAGGTGGCTGCCTGAGATCGTTTGCGATTTGTCGCCGGACTGAACCGTGAGATCGATGCCGCCCGAAGACTTAGCGACGCGTACGGCTCGGCTATTCAACAAAACGTCGATTCCATCTTCCCGAAAGATCGCCAGAACCGCATCTGCGACGTCCGGGTCCTCGCGTCCCAGCAATTGTAGGCCGGACTGAACGATCGTGACCCGGCTGCCAAACCGGCGAAACATCTGGCCAAACTCGAGCCCGATATAGCCGCCTCCGAGGACAACCAGATGCCCGGGCACGGAATCGAGTTCCATGATGCTTGTGCTGTTCAGGTATTGAATGCTGCCGACGCCATCAAGCTTCGGGATTGCAGGACGGCATCCAGAATTGAGAAAAATCTTCTCGGCGGAAAGCAAGAGTTCCCCACCATCTTTCTTGCGGACGCGGATCGCTTTCGAACCGGTGAATTCTGCTTCACCGAAAATCAGGTTGAGGTTTTCCGCCTTCTCGATTCGGGATTGACTGCCGTTGCGGAAGCTGTCGACGATGGCGCGTTTGCGTTCCCGGATCCTCGCGAGATCGATCTTTATTTGGCCGGTGCCCACGCCATAGTCCGCGCCCCGGCGCGCGAGATAGGCAACGCGGGCACTAGCGACCATCGTTTTCGTGGGAGTGCAGCCTTCATTGACGCAGGTGCCGCCGACGTGTTCGCGTTCTACGAGAGCAGTGCGCATTCCTGCGGCTGCCAGCGCTTGGGAGAGCGGCGTGCCGGCCTGCCCTGCGCCGATAACGATCGCGTCGTAATGGGAAGGAGCATGCATGGAGTTTCAAGGTGACTTGGCAGGTGCGCCTTGTCAAGCCCAGAAAGACAAGGCGGAGAAAGAAAAAGGATACTGTCGACGCACAGAGGCCGCTTAAGATGCGTAGGGTTTAGAATCGCGAAAAGTTTAGAATCGCGAAACGACCAACAATGAGCCGCCGATCGCGACGACATCTTCGAGCACAGCGACTGCATAGTCGGGCGTGCCGAGCGCTTTCACTAAGCGAGTGCGTAGCTGATAACCGCCGAAGCATCCGACGATTCCGCCGATGGCGCCCACAACTGCGCCGGCGAGCCCGCTCTGCGCTCCCGCCAGACAGACAGCCGCTCCACAAAGTGCGCCCATGGCAAGG
The DNA here is from genome assembly GCA_046724685.1 of Acidobacteriota bacterium. Taxonomy (GTDB): domain Bacteria; phylum Acidobacteriota; class Terriglobia; order Acidiferrales; family UBA7541; genus Acidiferrum. Next base: position 31,318 of record JBKOXA010000061.1, read on the forward strand.
CGGGCGATCAGTCCCGGCGGGGCCGTGCGACTCGGAGTTTTCGGCAGCTTGTCGGAAATGAGCTCGGCGCTCGCGAGCAGCGTCAAGACGATCGCAGCGGCAAGCGACCCGAGCCACGCAAGCGGAGACTGCAACCTCAGCCAACCGAGATGGCCGGCCCACGCGATAACGGCGGCCGGAGCAAGGGAACGCAACCCTGCAAGCACGCCGATCAAGAAGGCGAAAAAGAGAACCTGGGCGGCTGTCATAGCGCTCCAAATTGCACTACGATCGACCATATGTCAAGTTCCGCTGAAACGGTCGCAGTGAACAACCGGCATGAAGCTTTCACCGTGACGTGACAACGCGTTTCGTATAACTCCGCTTCAACAAGGTCTTGCAAGTTCAGATGGAGGAGTCTCATGGCAGCACTTGCACCAACCAGTTCTCCGCGGTTCATGAAAAAATTGGCTTCATTGGCACACTCATTTTCGTCGCAGTCCTGGTAGCGGGATCGGTCGTACCGGCTGGAATCTGGTGCGAGATCTGTCGGAACTTCGGACCGGATCGGCGCTGTCGTATATCTTGCTGGGTGTAATGCTCTTTGTGACGCTGAGTTTTTCTAGCTGACGGAAGGCCGCAGTTGCCGTTCAAGGCTGTTTTTTCCTCGTTCGGACGATCTGTGTCCCTGCGATGCCGGACGCAGGTTTCAAGCGTTGCTGCATGCATAGCGGACGCTTTGACGGCAGCGACCGAAACTACTTTTTTCAGGGCGTCCATGACTCAGAAATCGGAAAATCAGAAGCCCCTTGACTTTCGCTTTTTGTTCGCTATACTGCTCCACGGTAGAGGAAACGGGAAACAGGCGCCGCCGACTCCATTGCCTTCTTGGCTCTCACGAGCCGGCGGCCGCCTGTTAAACAGATATGCGTAGAAGAGGCGCTATGAGCACGACGATGGAAGCCGGTGTCGAAAGCACATCTTCTTCTCTTACCAGCAACACCTCCGGCGGGGCTGCGCGGCCAGCAAAACCCCAGCCTGTAGGCATGAGGAGCCTTGCCGCCCCGCATATCGTTTGCGTGCACGTGGACGGCTTTTTCGCGGCGGTCGAGCAGGCGTTGCAGCGTAGGTTTCGCGGCAGGCCGGTAGCGGTCGGCCGTGAAAGGGTTGTTTCGGCAAGCTATGAGACAAAACTGCTCGGGGTCACAACCGGTATGACCATCTCGCAGGCCTTGCAGCGTTGCCCAACGGTGAAGGTTGTTCCCGGACATTTCAAGGCCTACGCTGAATACGCCGAACGCGTCCGCTGCATCCTCGAATCGTTCTCTCCCGCAGTCGATGCCGCCGCGGATCACGGGTTCTATCTCAATTTTTTTGGCTCTCCCTGGTTGGGAGAAAACTACCCCGGTGCTTTACGCCGTCTTCAACTGGAAATTCTGAGGAACACGGGGCTCAGCGCCAGCATCGGCGCGGGCAGAACCCGTGTCGCCGCCGCTGTCGCGGCGCGGCTCGAACGGCCCCGAGGGCTTCGCATTGTCGAACCGGGGACGGAAGGGGCCTTCCTTGCTTCCCTGCCCGTTGACGCCCTCCATGGGATTGGAGGAATTGACGCGGACAATCTGCGCAAACGTGGGATTTCCACGATCGGCGCGCTTCGCCGCGTCCCACTCGCCGCGCTACAGGCGGCTTATGGTGATGCTCTTGGGCGGCAGGCATGGGAAAACTCGCGTGGCAATGACTGCACTCTTCTGGGGACGCAAGCCAAGCCCGGACAGCTTTCCCGCAAAGTCGCTGTTGATGGCGCGACCATGGACGGCGAATATCTGAGCGCACTTATGGAATACCTGTGCTTGCGCATCAGCTGCGTACTCAGGGACACTCGCCGCCGGGTTCGCACGGTCGCAGTGCGGGTACACTACGCAGACCAGTTCACTGCCTCGAAGTCGCTGCAGCTCCCTAGCGCAGCGCACGGGGGAGATGAACTGCTCCTCGCTGCACGTGGACTGTTTCGAACCGTTTTTGCACGGGAGGTCGCGGTTCAATCCTTGGAAGTTTCTGCAGGAAATGTAATTTCGCCTGACATGGTGGATGGGTACGGTCGTTCGCACCTATCGGCGACCGCAGCCATCGCTTAGCGGAAGCGGCAGGCGGTGGTTAACATTCGCGTAACCCGTCATGCGGCGACTCTTGCCCACCCAAAGAGCCAGCAGGATACTGTTCGTATGGGAGTCCCCGCACGATCGGCGCTGCTCGCGGCGGCGCTTTGCCTCGGTACGTACGCTGCCTCCGCTGATGAAATCCGCCTGAAGGACGGAAAAAAGCTCTACGGCGTGATCGTTGCGTACGAAGACAACATGTTCAAGGTGAAGACCGACTTCGGCTTCGTCCTGGTCGAAAAGGACAAGATTGCTTCGATTGTTCCGACAACTCCCGCCAAGGACGCGCCATCGACCGCATCGAAACCGGCCGACGCTCCGGAAAATGCCAGCAAGCGGAATGCACTTCCGGCGTCCGTAACCGCTTCCAGCAAACCTGGAGAGGCAAGCGAGTCCGCTACGACAAAGAGCAAAATCCCAAGCGGCCCCGTGCGCCCGGCGCTGCCTTCGGCGTCCAATGCGGAAAAGGTTACGCCGCCAGCGATGAAGCTTAACGAGCGCGCGGCCACCCCGATGCCTGCTGTGATGCAGCCCCTGGCTCCTCTGAAGGAACCTGAGCAGCCTGCCAATCGAGAGCAAGTTCAGGGGACGCTTTACACGAATTTCTCGCATGGGTTTCGGATGTACAAGGCACCGAGCTGGGAAATTATCGATGACGCGCGCAAGGCCCTTCCCAACGCCATCGTGGCGATGGGCACCTCCAACGAATCAACGCTGATGGTGGTCGGCCAGGAAACGATGAAGGAATCTCTCGAAGCTTCGGCAAACGGGGTGGAGAAACGCCTGCGGGAAATTTATTCCAACTATCGAATGCTTTCGCGACGAAAGACGGTGGTGGGTGGGGCGCCTGCGATCGAATTCAAATACCGCGGAATGGCCGACGAGCACGACTGGTCGGGTACGCTCGTTGTCGTTTCCCGCGGAAAGGACGTCCTTACGATGCTGGGTATGACTTACGCCGACAACGATCTTATCCAGATCCAGGAAAACGTGATTGCCCGGACCATCTCTAGCACAGACTTCAACGTCCACTAATTTGGGGCATTATAAAGTCGGCCGGAATCACTTCAGTCTGCGTCGGCGTGTTCAGCTAATCTCTTATGTTCGCGGATCAAGCCGATCAACGCCTGAGCGGCGCGCGGCAAGCTGCGATCGCGGCGATACACCAGACCTAGTTCGCGCCACAAGTCCACGCCATCCACGCTAAGAAGTTTGACCTCTCCAGCCTTCACCTGATCCTTGGCAAAACTCTCACTGATGAATGAAACGCCGGCGTCGGCTCCGACAAACTTCTTGATCATGCCGATGCTCGGCAGCTCCATCGCGACGTGTACGCGCGAGCGGAAGGGGCGAAATAATTTGTCCAGTACCTGGCGGGTAAAACCGGTGCGTGGCACGATTAACGGCTGACCGGCAACCTCTTCGAGGGTCACTTTAAAGCGGCTTGCCAGCGGATTCTTCGAACTCACCATCAGGCGTAGCCGGTCGCGATAGATGTGATGCACCTTGAGGTTCGGAGACTTTAACGGCAGGCTGACGATGCCGACATCGACCGAACCATCCTCGACGCGCTGCAGAATCTTGTGACTGAAATTGCGGTAGATACTAATGTGCACTTGCGGATACTTACGCTGGAACTCCGCGAAAATTTCCGGCAGCAAGTACAAACAAGTCGCCTCGTTCGCGCCGAAAACCACAGGGCCCTGCACCACGTTGCCGCGGTCCGCCACAACCTGAACCGACTCGTCACGTAAGCGAAGCAATCTCTCCGCGTAGTCGAACAGAACCTCGCCGGCCGGCGTAAGTTCAACCGATTTTGCGGAACGATCGAGCAGCTTCGCCCGATAGGCCTGCTCCAACTGACGAATTTGCGCGCTGACGGCGGACTGCGACCGAAACACCTTCTGCCCCGCACGCGAAAAACTCTTGAGTTTTGCGACGTAAACGAAAGTTGTCAGTTGATCAAAATCCATAGGCGCTGAGCTCGCCCAGATTATAGCGGAACAGCGGGCGGCAAAAGAGACTTTCCTCCTTTGAGTGAGCGTCTAAAGTGATAAAGCATGCGCAGCGATGTCGAGGCCTTCGCGCCTGTTCGCAACCGGCGCGAATTCTTTCCGTAACCCCGCAAGCACGGGTTCCCAAGTGCTTTCTACGGTTCCCTGCAGATGTACCGGCTGCACGCGCAACATGGGGAGTGGACCGCGTCTCGACAGCAAGCGAGCAGCGCGTGGGCTGCCGGTGCGATCAAAGTGTTCCCGCAAAGTGCGGCGCACCCAGGCGTCTTCGCTGCCGCTGATTTCCTCCGCACTGACAAAATCGCGATGCAATACGTCTTCCGCTTCGGCTCGAAACACATAAGCGAGGCCGCCTGTCATGCCAGAACCAAAATTCAAGCCGAGCGGTCCCAAAACCAGGACCACTCCTCCGGTCATATATTCGCAACCGTGTTGGCCGACGCCTTCGACCACGGCCAAAGCACCGCTGTTACGGATGGCAAACCGTTCGCCCGCACGCCCCGCTATGAACAACTGCCCGGACGTCGAGCCGTACAAGACGGTGTTTCCGGCCAGGACGTCACCGCGCCGCGAAGCGCCCGAGCCGGCAGCAATCGCGATGGTACCGCCAGACAGGCCCTTTCCCACGTAGTCGTTCGCTTCGCCTTGAAGGCGGAAGTCGATGCCGGAACCAAGAAACGCGCCAAAACTTTGGCCTGCGCTACCATGAAACTCCTTCGCAACCGTTCTCTTTGACCGTCGTCCTGCGGCGCGGTCACGGGCCATTTCCCCGCTGAGTCCCGCACCGACGCTGCGATCGGAATTGCGAATCAAAGAGGAGCGCGCGTCGCATTCGAAGTCATCCTGCGGCATCTGAGCCTCAGTGAGCGACGCGTGCATTCCAGGCACCTGCTGAGGTGCAATGCGAAATGACATATTTGATTCAAGCGCGAGCGCAGGCGTCTCCGCGTAATTCGGCGAGCGAGGCCGGAGGCAATCGTATGCGCCTTTCAATTCGCCGAGTGAATTCGCCCCAAGTTCCGCCAATTTCCGGCGAACTTCGTCGGCAAGCGCGCGGAAATAGGCGATCACCATTTCCGGCTTGCCGTTGAATCGGGTGCGCAGCCCTTCGTCCTGGGTGGCGATGCCGACGGGACAGGTATTGAGGTGGCATTGACGGGCCATAACGCAGCCGATGGCCAGCAGCGAAGCAGTGCCGAAACCAAATTCATCCGCACCCAGAATCGCGGCGATCAAAATGTCCCGCGAAAATTTCAGGCCTCCGTCCACGCGGAGAGAGACGTGAACGGAGGCCAGCGCGAACCAATGTTTCATGTGTTTCGCGCAAACCGATTTCCCAAGGCAGGCCGGTGTTCTTGATGGAGGTGAGAGGAGAGGAGCCGGTTCCTCCGTTGTGTCCGCTGATGGTGATGACGTCGGCACCGGCTTTCGCCACGCCCGCGGCGATGATTCCAACGCCCGCGCCCGAGACAAGCTTCACTCCGATACGTGCGCGGGGGTTTACTGCCCGCAGATCGTGGATGAGCTGTGCCAGATCTTCGATGCTGTAGATGTCGTGATGCGGAGGCGGCGAGATGAGCGGGGTGCCGGGAGTGGCGTGGCGAATGCGCGCGATATAGGGGGTTACTTTGCGGGCCGGCAGTTGTCCGCCTTCGCCGGGCTTCGAGCCCTGCGCCATCTTGATTTCGAGCTCTTGTGCGTGCACCAAGTAATCTGACGTCACGCCAAAGCGGCCCGAGGCTACTTGCTTGATCTTGTTTGCGGCTTCCGGCTCATTCACCCAGAGCGCCGGATCTTCGCCCCCTTCGCCGGTGTTGCTTTTGCCACCAAGCTTGTTCATGGCCAGCGCTAAGGTGCGATGCGCTTCCGGGCTGAGCGAACCGAGTGACATTGCCTGGGTGCTGAAGCGCTTCAGTATGCTTTCGGCAGGCTCAACCTCATCAATCGAAACCGGAGTGGACGCTACGGTCTCCAGCAAATCGCGGAGAAATACGGCTCCGCCCCCTCCTTCGGCCAGTTCCTCGAACGCTGGATATTTTCCGGCGGTCGGCGCTTTGACGTGGGCATGCAGCCGGCGAACGACCTCCGGCGAATTGGCATGCAGTTCGGCGCCTTTGCGGAACCGGTAGAGGCCGGCATCCGGCATTGCCTCGTCTTGTTTCGCAAATGCTTCCTCATGCAGACGAAGATAATCGCCCAGAAGGTCGTCGAGCGACTTTTGGCCGGCGAAATCGGCCGCGTCTTCGAAGAATTCGGCGCAGAGGTCCTCCGAGAGCCCGACGATTTCAAACAAATAACTGTTGCGGTAGCTGGCGAGTGTCGAGACGCCCATGCGCGCCAGTACTTTCCGAAGGCCGGCGTAGATCGCGTTGCGGACTTTGCTCATTCCGCCCGGTTCTTCCGACTCCGCAAACTGCTCCATCAAGTGCGGGACGACGGCGCTCGCGCCCGCTGCGACGAGCAGCGCGACGTGATGGGTATCAAAAGCCTGGGCCGTTTCGACTACCAACGGCACGTCCCATAGTCCTTCGCGCGCCATGGATTTCCACAAGGCCGCCGTGGCCAGCAGCGCGGGAAGCGCAGCACGCTCCGGCCCGATGCCGCGATCTGAAAGGAGGAAGAGTCCCGGACGCACGCTGCCACCCAGAGGGGTAGATGAGCACTGGGCGATTGCGCTTCGCGCTCCCGAGACTCCCATTTTGGCAGGAAAGCTAAAATCGACTGTGTGTAGAGGCCCCAGTTGCGTGGCCAGATCTGCAAATTCACTGTGCGCGAGAATCGGACCGGGCAAAACGATCCCGCCCGGCGCGAAAGTGCTTGCCGCCAGTCTTACCTCCAGCGACATTACGTGTGTCTCCCGCAGAGGATCAATTGGAGGATTTGTGACCTGCGCAAAGCGCTGCTTGCAATAATCCCAAAGCGCGCGCGGCAGAGCGGAAAGAAACGCGGGTGGCGCGTCGTCGCCCATGCTCCAGTCGGCTTCTTTTCCGTGTATCAGCGCCGAAAACAAAATTTTGAATTGGTCCTCGGTCCAACCGCAGGAAGCTGCGATCCGCTTGGGAGAGGGCAGCGGGGAGGACGCAGCTACAGAGGAAGTATCGAGGCGCCGCACTCGAGGCGGCGTGAGCTTGGACTGATGATTGCCAAGGCGCTTCAGAATATCTCGCCACCGCAAGAACATGCCGGAGTCTGGCTTGGCAAGAACCATCTCCCCCGGGCCGAGCCGGGATCGCTCAGCGATTCGCGACTCTTCCAAATCGACGAGCCCCGTTTCCGATCCAACCACGAGCAGGCCGTCGTGCGTCAGCGTGTAGCGCATCGGGCGCAAGCCGTTGCGATCCAGCTTCGCGCCGACGTACTGTCCATCCGAAAAGATCAACGCGGCCGGGCCGTCCCAAGGCTCGCTCTGCTGCGAAAGCGCGGCAAGGGCACCGCGCACATCGCGCGAAAGCAGTGGGTCGTTTTCAAAAGCCGGAGACACGAGAGACAGCATGGCTTCATCGACAGAGAAGCCTTCGAGGAGCTTTGCTTCCAGACCATTGTCAAAGCTGGCCGAATCGCTGACGTTTTCTTCGAGAACCTGAAACCAGGGCCCAACGGTCAGTTTTTCCCGGATCTGGTGTTCCCTGGCGCGAAGCCAGCGACGATTCGAAACAATGGTGTTGATTTCACCGTTATGCGCAACGTAGCGAAAGGGCTGTGCAAGATTCCAGGAGGGCTGGGTGTTGGTCGAATACCGCTGGTGGAAAATAACGAATTTCGTTGCAAACGAGGAATCGCGCAGGTCTTCGTAAAACTGAGGAAACTGCCAGGGCGTCAACAAACCTTTGTACACAACGGTCTGCGAAGAAAGCGAGCACACATAGCATCGAGCGGGCAGCAGCGACTCCGCCTTCTTGCGGAGAAGCGACAGCCGCCACTCAAAGCGTTCGGCAGGCCGCGTGGCATGGAAGGGAGCGACGAAGAACTGCCAACACTCCGGCATGGTCTCGAGCGCGCGCCTTCCGAGACAATTCGGATCTACGGGAACGCGACGCCAACCGGGGATGCGCAGGCGCTCCTGATCTGCCGCAGCTTCGATCGCGGCCTTAGCAGCCGTGACTGTTTCTGAAGGGAAAAATGCAAAGCCAAGGCCAAACTGCTCGGGCAGCTGGATTCCCTGCTCCGCGGCTTTCGTTGTGAAGAACTCTTTGGGCAGACCCGCGAGCAGTCCGGCACCATCGCCGCTGGCTCCGTCCGCGTCGACTCCGCCGCGGTGGGTAAGCCGCTCGAGGGCGGTCAATGCATGATCAACAATATCGTGGCCCGAGGGGCCGCTCAGGCGAGCGATAAAGCCAGTGCCGCAGGCGTCATGGTCAGGATGCCCCCAGTTGGGGCGCACACGAGAACTCGGCTGCCACTGGCGCCAGTGGGTTGGCAGGTCCATGTCTGTTTATAGGGTTGCCGGTGGGATTCTGTACAACGCAGAAAATCGATTCGCAAAATTAAATTTCTGATTGTGAAGCTTTTGTGGCAATTTGCAGAATAAATTCAAAACTTGGTTGGTTCTGCAAGGTGGAAACTGCTGACCTTCATGGCCGGAACCACCATCTCGAAAGCTTCCTCCGCTGTTGCGCGCAGTGCTGGGCTCATAGCCTCGACGTTTTGCAACAATTCGATCAAAGACTGATTGAAACGAAAATTTCGTACGGCGGAGACGACCTTGCCCTTCTCTACCAAAAACAGCCCGTCACGCGTCATTCCGGTCATCACCTTTTCGTAGGGATCCACTTCGCGGATGTACCAGACCCGGGTTACTAGCAACCCCCGATCTGTGCCAGCAATCATCTCTTCGACCGAAGAGTCGCCGCCACCGAAGACCAGATTCATGGGCGCCTCGCCATACTCATTGGGAAGGGCAAGGCCGTGGCCGGTCGGCCTCTTCCTGGCCTTCTTCGCGCTCCCTCGCGAGTAGACCAGATATCGCGGAACGCCTCCATCGACCAAGCTTACGCGCTGACGGGGTATTCCTTCCCCATCAAACGGCGCCCCGAGCTGCAAGGGATGATAAACGTCGTCGACAATGGAGATGTTTTTGCCAAAGAGTTGCTTGCCCATCCGTTTGGTCAAGCAAGAACGTTGATCCTCGAGTGCGGTTGCGGCGAAATCGTAGAAGAGAAAACCGACAAGATCGAGAACCGCTGCGGGCTCGAGGATGACAGTATATTTTCCGGGCGGGAGCTCTTGCGCATCCTTCGCCATTCCTGCTTTCTTGCTTGCGCGAGTTGCCAGGGCCTGCGGATCAAGGTGCCGCACATTGCCCGCATTGCCTTTTGCCCAACTGGTCGCAGCATCGTCCTGCATGGTGATGGAAAACTCGGCGCCGGTTTGACGGTGAGCAGCAAAGAGGCCTCGGGAATTTCCCAACGCGAGCTGCGACTGACCAGAAGAAAATATTCCCGCCGCAACCTGGCCATTGCGAATCGCCAGGTCGCAGGCTTGTTTGACGGCACGCGCTCGCTCGTCCGGTAAAATCTCGGCAGTCGCGCGCGCGAAGCGATTCACCTTACGGTAGCGCTGCTGGCCGGGCATGGCGAGCCGCCCGCGAACTTTCGGCTGGCCGTACGCCAGCTGCAGCGACGATTCGACCGCGCTGCGCAAAGAGTCCTCATCTAGGCGATTGGTCGTGGCGCGTGCGGTCCGCCCCTCGACAACCGTTCGAATCGACACGGTAAAGCCGTGCTCTGCAACATTTTGATGGATTGCGTTGTTCGCAAAGCGGGTCAGCGCCTCAATCGTTTCGTCCACTTGCACTTCGGTCTCGTCCGCTCCTGCGAGCCTGCCGAGACGCAGGATGGCTTCGATGCGGTTCTTCAGCTCGCGCTCTGGCGCGAGCGAAGCCTGCTTGACTGATTTCTCTGGTATCGCCGATTTGCTCATTGTCCGGAGAACGCCGTCCCCATCTTCACGTTGCGAAATCGCGCGGGAGCCGCTCCGTGGCCTGTGCCCATGGTCTGCATCGGCTGGCCCTTGCCGCAATTTGGCGTGCCCCAAAGCGTCCAGAATTTCTCGCCGCAAATCGCGTCGCAGGAATTCCAGAACTCGGTGGTGATCCCGCTGTAGCTCGGATTCTTGAGCATACGCACTTTTTTACCGCCCCGAATCTCCCAGGCAATCTCAGTCGAGAACTGAAATTGATAGCGGCGATCGTCGATGGACCAGGAACGGTTCGTCTCCATCCAAATACCATCATCGGTGGAAGAGATGAGATCGTGAGGCGACCCTTGGCGTGGTCTGAGGCTGACATTCGTCATGCGAATAATGGGCAGGCGATTCCAGCTTTCGGCGCGCATGGTGCCGGAGGAACGATTCAGGCCGATGAGCTTGGCCGTTTCCCGATTCGAGAGATAACCGCGGAATTGGCCGTCTTTGATGATGTCCGTCGATTGCGCGGGAACGCCCTCGTCGTCATAGGCAAATGTGCCTAGTCCCGGGCCATGTTCCAGGCGCGCATCGGCGACGACATTCACGATTTCCGAGCCGTATTTGAGCTTGTTCAGCTTGTCGAGGGTAAGGAAGCTTGTTCCTGCGAAATTGGCTTCCTGACCGAGAACGCGGTCGAGTTCGATGGGATGGCCGACGGATTCGTGAATCTGCAAACCAAGCTGGCTGCCATCAAGGAGCAACGTCCCGGTTTTTTCCGGGCACTGCGCGGCGGAATGGAGGGCTACGGACTCCTCCGCGATGCGCGGCGCAGCGCCGACAAGGCACAGCAACTCAACCAGTTCGTAGCCGGCGAGCGCGTATTGGCCGCCAAAGCTGTTGGGATACGAACGCTTTTGAATTTCGCTGCCCTTGAAGGAGGTGGCTGCGATTCCGCAACCCGAAATAACCTTGCGCTGATGGATGCGCGAGCCGATGCTCGATGCGAACCAGGTGTCAATCTTCCGGAATTGCATGTCGGTTTCGGTCAGCGTCACACCCTTCACGGACCGCATTGTGGCGTCGGCCTTGAGGAGGAGCTCTAATTGTGTTTCCAGGGGTATTTCGAACGGGTCTTTCTGCATCGGCGCCTGCCAGCTATCGACAAACGCGTCCTCCGGGACCATTTCCACGTTGCCGCGTTTTGCCAGGGCCGACGCCTTGGCGATCGAAACGGCCTGGGCTGCGCACGCCGCTACACCTTCACGGGTCAATTTGTCTGTCGAAGAAAAACCCCAGGCGCCATTCGCCAGCGCGCGAACCCCAATGCCAATCGACTCAGACTGAGCGAGCGTACCGACATGTGCGTTTTTTGTGGTCAGATCGCGCTGGCGCAGGTGCATCAGTCTGGCGTCAGAATACCTCGCGCCGCGCAGCTTCGCTGTTTCCAGAGCAACTGCCGTCAAATCCCACATTGCGCCACCGGATGAGAACTCACAAAAAAAGAAGGGGCACGCGAACCGTGCCCCAACAAGATATCACGTGAATGAGCTCAGGAGCAGATCAAGTGCCTTCCTGCCATGAAGCGAGATAGAGCTCTTGCTCCGCCGTAAGCTTGTCGAGTTTGTGGCCCATGGATTCGAGCTTGAGGCGCGCGATCTCTTTGTCGAGATCTTCGGGCACGACATAAACTTGAGGCTTCAGGTCCTTGGAGTGCTTCACAAGATATTCGGCCGAGAGCGCCTGATTCGCAAAGCTCATGTCCATCACTGAAGCGGGATGGCCTTCGGCGGTAGCGAGGTTCACCAGGCGGCCTTCGCCGATCAGACAGATGCGGCGGCCGTCTTTCAACTGGTATTCGTCCACGAGTGGCCGAACTTCGCGCTTGCCGCTGGATAAACGCTCGAGCGCTGGGATGTCGATTTCGACATTGAAGTGGCCGCTGTTGCACACTACCGCGCCGGACTTCATCTGTTCAAAGTGTTCCGAGCGAATGACATTTTTGTTGCCGGTGACGGTAATGAAAACATCGCCCTCTTTGGCGGCGTCGGCCATCGGCAGAACGCGGAAGCCGTCCATTACTGCTTCGATTCCCTTCACCGGGTCGATTTCCGTGACGATCACATCGGCGCCAAGGCCCTTGGCGCGCATCGCAACGCCGCGGCCACACCACCCGTAGCCGGCAATGACGATCTTGAGGCCCGCAAGCAGCAGGTTCGTGGCGCGAATCACGCCATCGAGCGTACTCTGGCCAGTCCCATATCGATTGTCGAAAAAGTGCTTGGTTTGAGCGTCATTGACCGCTATGACCGGATACTTCAGCGTGCCGTCCTTGGCCATCGCGCGCAGACGAATCACGCCGGTAGTCGTTTCCTCCGTTCCGGCAAGGACGTCTTTCACTTGCTCGGGCCGCTTGGTAAGGAGCATTGTCACCAGGTCCGCGCCGTCGTCCATGGTCATTTGCGGCTTGTGATCCAGAGCCGCGCGCAAGTGCGAGTAATAGGTTTCGTTATCTTCGCCCTTGATCGCGTAGGTTGGAATATTGAAATCGCGATTCAGTGAAGACGCGACTTCATCCTGCGTGGAAAGTGGATTTGAGGCGCAGAGGACAACGTCGGCGCCACCGTCGCGAAGCGTAATCATCAGATTCGCGGTTTCGCTGGTTACATGCAGGCATGCAGAAAGGCGCAAACCGTTCAACGGCTGCTCCTTGATGAAACGTTTGCGGATGATCTGCAGCACGGGCATTTGCTGCTGTGCCCATTCAATTTTCCGCTTGCCGGCGTCTGCCAGCGAAATATCCTTTACATCGCCCTTCTTGAGTTCAGCTGTCGCCACAAAGGTGCTCCTTATGAGAATTTCCGAGATTGCCGATGATTCCGATTCCAATTTCAGAGAATCGAAGCTCACTGCCCGGCGAGGCACAAAATGCCGCAACGGGCTCTCAACTCCTGATGCGGAAGGCTACCGGCGCGCTGCAACTTCCGCCGTTGCTCCGGCGGCTTTGCGAAGCGCATCCGCCCGATCCGTTTTTTCCCAGGTAAAGCCGGCACCTGTACGGCCAAAGTGTCCGTAGGCCGCGGTGGCCTTGTACACGGGCTTCCGCAGGTCCAGAGTCTCGATGATGCCCTTGGGAGTCAGCTTGAAGAGTTCGCGTACGAGTTCTGTGATCTTCTCCTCAGGAACGGTCGCAGTGCCAAAGCTGTCGACCATCACAGAAACCGGCTCAGCCACACCGATCGCGTACGCCAGCTGCACTTCGGCTTTCGTGGCAAGCCCGGCGGCCACAACGTTCTTTGCGATATAGCGCGCCATATAGCAGGCCGAACGATCCACCTTTGACGGATCCTTACCAGAGAAGGCGCCGCCGCCGTGACGGCTGTAACCGCCATAGGTATCGACGATAATCTTGCGACCTGTGAGACCCGCATCGCCCATCGGCCCGCCAATAACAAAGCGACCGGTCGGATTGATGTAATACTTCGTGTTCTTGTCGAGCATCGCCACCGGGACGACCGGCTTGATGACGTGCTCGAGAATGGCGTTGCGAAGATCGTCGTTGGAAACGGTGTCGCTGTGCTGCGTGGAAATGACAACGGCATCCAAGCGCGACGGCTTGCCGTTGCGATATTCGATGGTGACCTGCGACTTGCCATCAGGCCGGAGGAAATCAACTTTTTTGGATTTGCGCACTTCGGAAAGCCGGTAGGTGAGCTGGTGGGCGAGTTGGATGGGCATGGGCATCAATTCCGGCGTCTCGTCACAGGCAAAGCCGAACATGAGTCCTTGATCACCGGCGCCTCCGGTGTCCACGCCCATAGCGATGTCCGGCGACTGGCGCTTCACCGTGCAGAGGACGGCGCAAGTTTCGCAATCATAGCCGAATTTGGCCCGGTCGTAGCCGACTCCGCGAATCGTATCGCGAACCAACTGATCGTAGTCAATATGCGCTGTAGTTGTGATTTCGCCGGCCACCACTGCGAGGCCGGTCGTCACCAGCGTTTCGCAAGCGACTCGGCCCTTCGGGTCCTGCTTCATCACTTCATCAAGCACAGCATCGGAAATCTGGTCGGCGATTTTGTCCGGGTGACCTTCCGTCACGGATTCCGAAGTAAACAGATAGTTCTTTAGTGCTTCGCTCAAAACGAACGCTCCTCTGGGGTTAGCGGTCCTCTTCCGGTAAAGTCTTCCGCTGGGAATGAACCTTGCTGGAAGTGCTGCTATGCCCGTGCACAGTTCGATTTAACTGCTGGTGTCACGCACCATGGCGCCTGGGGGCACCCGGCCCGACTATCCAAAATATCATTCACAGGGTGCTGCAAGCAACGCATTGAATCTAACCGTGTTATCCAGCATCGAACGGCGAAAATCAGCATTGAATGGCAACCAGCGGTAGCGCCCGCGATCGCCTTTCCCTACCTTTGCTCATGAAGTTGCTGCGAGCGTCGCGTTGAGAGTATCTCGGAACGCAGATAAGATGTTCGGGGCTGAGGTGACTATGCACGGGCAGAAAGTTTCTTCCGGACGCGTAAAGAAGGTTGGCATTTCGTTGGTGACGAGTGTCCTTGTCCTTGGACTTTGGTCGTCCGCGGCGCGTTCCCAGGCTGATCCAAAGGTTGCGGCGGCGCAGCGCGGCCGCAAACAGTTCGAGCAGGCCTGCGGGTTCTGTCACGGGGCCGATGCGACTGGTGGACGGGGCCCAGACCTGATCCGCTCGCCGTTGGTCGCTCATGACCAGAAGGGCGAGTTGATCGGCGAAGTGATTCGAAGCGGCCGGCCGGACAAGGGCATGCCTCCCTTGCCCGCCACCGACGAACAGATTGCCGACATTGCAGCCTTTCTCCATGCTCGCGCGCAAGAAGCGATCCAGTCGTCAGGAGTGCCGAGCGACTATCCGGTCGAGAAACTCCTCACGGGAAACGTGCTGGCGGGAAAGGCCTTTTTCGAGGGGGCGGGCGGCTGCAGAAATTGTCACTCGCCTACGGGGGATTTAGCAGGGCTGGGAGCGAAATATTCCTCGATCGAACTCGAAGCGCGGATGCTGTATCCCGCAGGCAAGAAGAAATCCGCTGTGGTCACTCTTCCTTCCGGCGAACAAATCCGTGGGGCGGTGGTGCACTACGACGATTTCGTAATTGCCGTGCGTGACGAGTCGGGCTGGTATCGCTCCTTTTCCCGCGGCAAGGCAAAAGTGGAGATACAGGATCCGCTCGAAGCGCATCGCAAACTGCTGGAGAAGCTGACTCAAGCCGACATGCACAATCTCTTCGCTTACGTATACAGCCTGAAGTAACCGAAAATCGGGAGCCCAAATGCACTCTAATTTTTTCAAGGCACTCCGTACTTTGGGGCGTCGCAAGCCCGAGCGGCCGGAAACACGGTTCTTCCGGTTCGCTTCGCATCTCGTGGTTTCGCTCTTTGCCATGGCGGTGATGATGGCCGGATTGCTGGCTTCGGGCTTGCGCGCACAAGGGCTTGAGTTGGGGCTCGATCCGACTGCTCTGCTGAAGCCTCCCACGGATACCTGGCCCACCTACAACGGAGACTATTCGGGGAGGCGTTTCAGCACTCTGGACCAAATCAACTCCGGAAACGTTTCATCACTCACGCTCGCATGGGCCTTTCGTGCGCCGGGCAATGTACTCAAATCCACGCCGCTACAGGTGAATGGAGTTCTGTACTTCACCGCCCCGGACAATGTGTGGGCGATCGATGCGCGTTATGGCCGCCAAATCTGGCACTACAAGCGAGTCTCGGAAGGCGACCACATCGGCCATCGCGGTGTGGCCATGTACAAGGATCGGCTTTACTTTACAACGCCCGACGCACACCTGGTTTGCCTCAACGCCAAAGACGGCAGCGTGCGATGGATCATCGAGCTCGCGGACGGGAAGCTAGGTTACTTCGCGACGATGGCGCCGCTGGTCGTGCGCGATCACGTAATTGTCGGTGTATCTGGGGACGTTACAGACGTGCGCGGCTTCCTGGAATCGATCGATCCGGAAACAGGAGCCATTCAGTGGCGGTGGTACACCACACCGGAGCCCGGTGAGCCCGGCTCTGAAACCTGGCCGAAAGATACTGACGCAATTCATCACGGTGGCGGCATGACCTGGATGACCGGAACGTACGACCCAGAGCTAAATCTGCTTTACTGGGGCATCGGAAATCCCAATCCGGTGTTGGCCGGAGAAGGGCGCGCAGGCGACAACCTCTACACTTGTTCCATTGTCGCGCTCAATCCGGACACCGGGAAACTCGTCTGGTACTTCCAACCCTCTCCGCACGACGTTCACGACTGGGACGCGGTGCAGACTCCGGTCCTGTTTGACGCCGACTTCAAAGGCAAGAAACGCAAGCTTCTTGCGCAAGCGAGCCGCAACTCGTTTTTCTTCTTGCTCGACCGGACCAACGGCGAGCACCTGCTCACGGCTCCGTTCATTGATCAGACCTGGGCTTCGGGCATCGATTCGAAGGGGCGTCCCATTGCCAAGCCGGAAGCGACGCCAACTCCGGACGGCGCGCTTGTCGAGCCCGGCTCCGACGGAGGCACCAACTGGATGGCGCCGAGTTTTGATCCGCAGACGGGACTCTTCTACGTAAACGCGCGGCGGATTTTCAGTGTTTATTACAACACCGCTACAGGCAAAGCCGAGGGATGGGGCGGGCGCGACAGGATATTGTGGGCCAATTCGACTTTGCGGGCACTTGATTTTCGTACGGGCAAAGTTGTGTGGAACCACGAAATCGGCGAGGGCGAAAGCATTGCCGGCATTCTCACTACTGCCGGACGTCTGCTTTTTAGCGCCGATAATTCCGGCAACCTGCTGGCGCTGAACCCTGCCAACGGGGAGACTCTGTGGCATCTCAATGTTGGAGGCGAACTCGTCGCCTCGCCGATGACTTACGAGTTGGACGGGCGGCAGTACCTCATCATTCCGATTCAGGACGTACTTTACGCGTTCGCGTTGCCGGAAAACGCGCTGAGCCGGGCGGCAGCGAAGGGCAGATAGCCTGTTTCATCAAAACACATGCGATTCATCGATGGAATTCCGGTATGGGGCGCGCCCGAAGAAAACGCGGTGTCACAGATCAAGAGGTGTGCACTTACCGCCGACCGCGTCGCGCTGATGGCCGACCACCACAAGGGGTACGCCGTTCCGATCGGCGGCGTGGTTGCCTACAAAGATTCCGTGAGCCCGTCAGGCGTCGGTTACGACATCGCTTGCGGCAATAAAGCCGTACTGGTAAACATGCCGGGTGAGGAACTTCGCGCGAACATCGAGTGCATTATGGACGACTTGTGGAACACGATCAGCTTCGGCGTCGGGCGCAGAAATGACGAACGCGTGGATCATCCAGTCTTTGAAAGCGATACTTGGAAGGCGCAGCCGACTCGAGCGCTCAAGGAAACGGCCCGTCAGCAACTAGGCACAGTGGGTTCCGGAAATCACTACGTCGATCTGTTCACCGACGAGCAAGACCGGGTCTGGATCGGCGTACATTTCGGCTCCCGCGGACTTGGCCACAAGATCGCGACGTGGTTCCTCGAAAAAGGCGGGGCCAGAGACGGCATGGACGTTGAACCTTGCGTGATTCCTGCGTCCACCGATCTGGGCGCGCAGTACATCGAATGCATGCACCTGGCAGGAGACTATGCATACGCGGGACGCGACTGGGTATGCCAACGCGTTGCCCGCATTCTGGGCGCGGAGATCCTGGAAGAAGTGCACAACCACCACAATTTCGCTTGGCGCGAGACCCACCAACACGAGGAACTTTGGGTCGTACGGAAAGGAGCAACTCCCGCGTTTCCCGGGCAAAAAGGATTTGTCGGTGGAACCATGGGAGAAAAATCCGTGATCCTCGAAGGCGTGGAGAACGACTCCGCGAAGCATTCGCTCTACAGCACGGTTCACGGTGCAGGTCGCGTGATGGGACGCATGGAAGCCAAAGGCAAAGTAAACCGGAAGACCGGAGAAGTGATCCGCCCCGGCAAAGTCTCGACTGAAATGATGCGGGAATGGGTAAGCCGTGCCGGCGTGGAGCTGCGCGGCGCGGGGCTCGATGAGTCGCCCCACTGCTACAAGCGTCTCGATGACGTGCTCAAGGAACACGGCGACAGCATCAACATTCTGCACACGCTTACGCCGGTGGGTGTCGCAATGGCGGGCGCAAACGAATTCGATCCGTACAAAGATTGAACATCAGGAAGAACAGTTCGAGTCCCTACGCCGCGTCTTCATCAGGCTCGACCGTAAGCCGGCCCTTGGTTTTCTTGGCCATCAGGTACGAACGAATAAACGGGTCAAGATCACCGTCCAGTACGCGGTCCACGTCACCGACCTCGAACTTCGTGCGGTGGTCCTTGATCAAACGATAGGGCTGCATCACGTACGAGCGAATCTGGCTGCCAAAGGAGATATCCATTTTGGTTTCGTCCAGCTTGTCAGACTCTTCCTGCCGTTTTTTGATTTCCAGGTCGTAGAGCTTTGAGCGCAGCATTTTCATCGCCATCTCGCGGTTCTTGCCCTGACTGCGCTGCGCCTGGCAGGCAACGACTACGCCCGTCGGGAGATGCGTGATCCGAACGGCGGTTTCGACTTTATTCACATTCTGGCCGCCCTTGCCCCCTGCACGATACGTATCGACTTTCAATTCGTCCGGTTTGATGTTGATTTCGATGCGGTCGTCCACTTCTGGAATCACAAACACGGATGCAAAGGAAGTGTGCCGCCGCGCCGCCTGATCAAACGGCGAGATGCGCACCAGACGATGCACGCCAGTTTCTCCCGCCAGCATGCCGTAAGCGTTCTCGCCTGAAAACTGAATGGTGGCATTTTTGATTCCCGCCTCATCGCCTTCGGTCTCGTCGAGTACCGCGGCTTCCAACCCTTTGCGTTCCGCCCAGCGCAGGTACATGCGAAACAGAATGGAGGCCCAATCCTGGGATTCTGTTCCACCCGCGCCCGGCTTGATGGTCATAATCGCGTTCAGGTGATCGGATTCGCCGGAAAGCAGCGTACGCGTTTCAAGTTCGGAGACATACGTTTCCGCACTTGCAAGTTCCCGATCCAAGTCTTTTATCAAATCCTCGCGTTGCTGGGCGTTGGTCTCTTCCTGCGCCAGGTTGATATACGTTTCGAGGTCGCCGACAACCGCGTCGAGCTTCGCCTCCGCGGAAATCTGCTCGTCGGCTCTTTTCCGCTCCCGAAGCACACCCTGGGCTTTCTCCTGGTCGTTCCAGAAGTCCGGCTGAGCAATTTTCTCTTCGAGGGATTTCAGTTGTTCGCGGAAATGCGGAACGTCAAAGATAGCTCCGAACAAGGGAGATGCGTTGCTTCAGGCCTTCGTAGCGGTACTGCAGGTCTTCGAGAATCATGGTCTCTTCCAAAAAGTTTGCAATAAAAGAATAGCTGAAACCAATACACACATCCAGGCGAACCAATCTCCAAAGCGTGTGTACAGCGTCGTGTCGGTTCGAAAGTCATACGGAAGATCCACTGCCCCGCGCACGTCCCGCGGAATCCTCTCGTAGATCTTCCCATAAGGATCGATGGCTGCGGTGATCCCGCTGTTCGTTACGCGTAGAACCCACCTGCGATTTTCCACAGCGCGCACTCGCGCCATTCGCAAATGCTGCTCCGCGGCAGCCGATTTGCCGAACCATCCATCATTTGAAATGTTGATGAAGAGATTCGCGCCATTTGCAGCAAACTCGCGAACCTCGCCCGCGTAGATCGCTTCGTAGCAGATGTAAACGCCAAATTTGTATCCGCCTGGTAGCAAACCGATCGACGCGATCTTTCCCTTGTGGAAGCCGCCCACTTCGCTTGAGACGCTTTGCACCACCCGATGAATCAGCGGAAAGGGCTCGTACTCGCCGAACGGAACCAGGTGCCGCTTGTCATAGACGAAGAGGTTCTGGCCTTGCGAATCGACCAGCACGGCGCTGTTGTACGGCGCTTGTCCCATATGCCCTGAAGGCATCCTCTCTGTTTTCCAGTCAACCACGCCGGCAAGAAACGGGTGGCCGGCTCGGATTGCCAGGCTCGACGCTCTCTTCGAAAACTGGTTGTTTTGCCACGAGAACGGCGCCGGCGCCTCCGGCCAGACGATCAGATCCGGCTGATGCGGCGACATCTCGAGACTCAATTCTTCAAGTTCGTCCATGTCCTCTTTGTGGTCCTGAAACCAGCTCGCCGGATACGAATCCGTCTCCGGAAAATTCGGCTGCACGGCTCGGGCAAAATGACCCGCTCTCGCCTCGGGAATCAATCGCGTGCCCAGAGTCGCGACGCCAAGAATTACGGTCATCGATGTCGCGATAAGCCCCAGGCGTTTCTTGAGGCTCGCCGTCTTCGTCACATCCGCCCAGGCGAGTAGCGCGTTGAAAGCCACAATCAGGAACGATAACCCGTAAATTCCGGTCAACGCAGTCGCTTGTAAAAACGCCGGAGTCGCGGCCGCAGAATAGCCGAGCAGGTTCCACGGGAAACTGATCTCCGGCAAGTGCGCCCGCGCAAATTCTGACGTCACCCACACAAATGGTGCGGCCAAGCAGCCAAGTGCGACGTTCATCCGCGAAATCCGGTTTACACTCCACGCAAATCCACCGGTCAGAACTCCCCACGTTGCCGCGATTAGCAGAAGCACGCCCCAACCCGCGGGCGGCGGCATTCCTCCATGCGCTGACAAAACTTCGGCAATCCACGGCACCGAAGTAAAGACGAACGCGACTGCGTGAAGCCAGCCGCAGCAAAACGCCACCCGCGGCTTCGCCCCGATCGCCATCATCAGCAGCAGCGCGATGCTGATCCACGCGTACACCGGAAAATAGATCCAGGTGAACGACAGCGCGAGGCCCGCTCCGGTGATGAAGGAAACAATTAGGCGAAATGCAGCAGGAAAATTCTTCTGAGAATCGGGGCGCAGCCAGTCCAGCCAGTGGGACGACGGCATCAGTGCTTGATGATCGCTTTAAAGCCTGCGGTCTCCAGGCCTTTTTTCGCGTTTTGCATCGCTCTCTGATCCGCGTACGGACCCACCTGCACGCGATAATACCGGTCGCCCTGCGGCGTCTGCACGAATGCGGGAAATTTCTTCTTGCGCAGGTCGTTCGCTACGGCAATCGCTTCGGATTCCACGCGCAGCGCTGCAACTTGCAAGAGATATGAGCCGCGAGGAATGCCGGGAGCTGCCACAGTCGAACGGGCCGCTGGAGACGAAGGCGCTTTCGCGCTCGCTGCCATCGTCTTCGCCGGCGAAGGAGCGGTTGCGGCTGGCGCCGGCTTCAAATGATCGTTGGAGGAATTCTTATCGCCCGCGCGGTAAAACTCCCACTCGGAACTTGGCGGCGCGGTGTTCACTTCACCACTGGAATCAGCAGCGCCGGGTGTGCTCACAATGCTCTTTCCCTGCCGCGGAGAGGGTTCGGGTTTTTGCGGCGCCACGGCGTCCGAGCCGTGCGTCGTTTCCGCCCGCACCTGTCCTTCCAGCTGGTTGTGCCCCATTACGTAGCCAAGCGTAAAAAACACGCCGGAGAACAGCAGCATCAGAAAAAACAGTCCGATGACGTGCCGCCCTTCCAGAACGCGTTCACCCGCGCTCGATCTCTTGCTCAATGCCATTGCTTATTTTCTTGCTCCCCCTAAACTCTCGACCCAGCTATTAATGATATCTACGGGCAACGGAAACACAATCGTTGTGTTCTTTTCGACACCTATCTCCGTCAATGTCTGCAGGTAGCGTAACTGTATCGCGGACTTCTGCGTCTCAAGGACCTTGGCCGCATCCGCAAGCTTTTGGGATGCTTCGTACTCTCCGTCCGCGTGAATGACCTTTGCCCGGCGCTCGCGCTCCGCCTCCGCCTGCCGCGCGATCGCGCGCTGCATCTGTTCGGGGATATCCACCTGCTTCACTTCCACTTTCGTGACCTTGATGCCCCACGCTTCCGTGTCTTGATCGAGAATGATCTGCAATTTCTCGTTCACTTTGTCGCGCTGAGAAAGGATTTCGTCCAGATCGAACTGCCCAACCACGCTGCGCAAGGTTGTCTGTGCCAGCTGTGACGTTGCGTACTGGAAATTCGCAACCTGGGACAGCGCCAGGTTAGCGTCCACAACCCGGAAGTAACATACGGCGTTCACCTTAACCGAGACGTTGTCGTGCGTGATGATGTCTTGTGGCGGAACGTCCATGGTTTCCAGCCGCAAGCTCACGCGGTAGAGCGTTTCAATCGGCCAAAACACAAAATTTACGCCGCCTGTCTTGGCATGTGGCAACAATCGCCCTAAACGCAGCACAACACCGCGCTCCCATTCCTTGATCACGTAAAGCGAATGTGTAATCCAATAGAGAGCGAATGCGACGACCACCACGACTGCCAACAATTCAAAATTCATGGTCTTCCTCCCCTGTCCCCACTCTTTGCCGCTCCTGGCCCCTTCGTCGGCTCTACGTACAATTTCAGCCCTTCGATCCTCCTTACACGCACGCCTTCTCCCCTGGCAACCTCGTGATCCGCCACCGCACGCCACGTCTCTCCGTGAATTCGAATGAATCCTTCCACGCCGGAACTCAATCCGGCCGGAGCAACGCCTTGTTCACCCAGCATTTCCTCGGCTCCGGCTGCTTGCTTCCATTTCCGCGAACGGAGCACCAGTCGCATCAAAAAGACGCTCAGCGCCGCGAATGGCAGCGTTACCACGACCGCCATGCCAATGCTCACGCCGCCCGGTGTCAAAGGCGACCGGACCAGAAAAATCGCACCAAAAAACATGGCGATCACGCCGCCCGCGAGCAGAATTCCGTGGCTCGTGTACTTTGCCTCGAGCACAAAAAGTGTCACCGCGATGACAATCAGCAATACTCCCGCGACGTTCACCGGAAGCAGGTGCATTGCATAAAGGGCCAGCACCGCGCAAATTCCGCCCACGACACCAGGCACAATCGCACCCGGATGGGTGAATTCGGCGTACAGCCCGAGCGTCCCCAGAATCAATAGCAGGAAAAACATGTCCGGCTCGACGATGCGTGCCAGCAATTTCTGACGCGGCGAAAGTTCGAAAGCAGCGCGCTGGTAGTTCGTCAGTGTCAAGGTTGTTTTCGACCCATCAAACCTGGTGACGGTCTTTCCATTCAACTGGCGCAGCAAATCCTCAGGTGTCGCAGCCACGTAATCGATCAGCTTGCCGTCCAGAGACTCCTGCTCCGTGAACGCCCGTGCATCGGTTACCGCTGTCTCGGCCAGCTTCGCGTTTCGCCCGCGCTTCTCGCAATAGCTGCGCAAGAACGCCATGGCGTCATTCATGATTTTCTTTCGCAGGGTCTCGTCCACGCCAATGGTGAAGCCTCCGATGGCAATGATCGGCGAAGCTGCGCCCGCCCGCGTTCCCGGCGCCATCGCTGCGACATCCGCGCTCAACAGGATAAAAAATCCCGCGGATGCACCTCGTGAGCCCGTCGGCGCCACATACACGGCCACCGGCACGGATGAACCCAAAATGTGTTGAATGATGTCTTTCATCGAATCGCTCAAACCGCCCGGTGTGTCCATCGTAATTAGCACCAGCGAGGCGTGCCTGCGTTCCGCCTCTACGATGCCTTCGTCGATATAGGCTGAGAGAACCGGCTCGACTTCCCCATCCAGCTTCAAGTCCAGCACCAGGGGCTGGCTGCTGGGTTCTTCTGTGCTAGCGGACGGAGCGGCGGGCAGAAGCAAGACCAGCATCAGTGCGATCCCGGAAACGGCCCCGAGATGCTGCAATCGCGCAAATAGCTTCTGCGTCATGGTGTTGTCGCCGACGTTTTGCCATTCTGCAATCGTTCGAGGAGCTGTCGAGCCTCTGTATAGTTTGGCGCCAGCTTCAATGCTCGTGCCAGTTCAACCTTCGCCAATTCCGGCTTTTTCTGCTCGAGATAGATTCGCGCAAGCGTCGTACGGTCGACGGCGGAGTCACGCCGCTCCAGCGCGGCTTGCAGTTCCTGAATGGCTTCCGGCCTCTTGTTTCTGCGCCGGTAGACCTCGGCCAATCCGCGATGCGCTGAAGGATCCTGTGGTGCAGCGGCCAGCGCGGCGCGGAATGCCGCTTCCGCAGCATCCAAGCTTCCCGCAATCAGCTGCTGTCTTCCTTTACGCACCAACGACGACGGTGAATCCGTCGCCGCTGAAGCAACGGCACCCGCGTTAGACGGTTCGCGCGAGGCAATCTGCAATTGCAAGGTCGCAGTGTCCAATTCCGTCGTCAACCGTTCCAGCTTCGAAAGACTCTCTGGCTTCACCGCAGGCAAAGCATTCGGCCCCAACACTTCCGCCGCGGCATTGCGCTCCTCGATAGCCTCGGGTTTGCTTCCGGCTTTCTCCAGAGCATAGATCAGCAGCGCGCGGTCTTCCGGATTTTCCGGCTCACGGTCCGCGGCTTCGCGAAAATATTTCGCCGCGGTCGTCGCATCGTTTCCCCGCAGATACAATAATCCAAGATTGAACGGGTAGTCGTCTTCGTCCGGATCGAAATCGAGCGCGCGCAAGAGACTGGAAGCTGCCCCGGTCGTATTCCCTCGCCGAGCCTGAGACAATCCGAGATTGTTCAGAATTTCCGGGAGCTCGGCGCCCGCCACCAGATTGTTTTTGAGGCGAGCCTGCAATCCCAGGAATACTTCTTCGGCTTTGTCTGCCTGGTTCAGCAAGAGGCGGCATACGCCGGCGGTAAAAAGGGCTTCGGTTGCCCGCGGATTCGCCGCAGGCACGCGAGCAAGCCAGGGCATCGCAGAATCGCAGTCACGCCTTGAAAAATACGCCTGCCCCAGCGCAAACGCAGGCTCGGGCCAGTCCGGTTCCAACCGTGCTGACTCGCGCAATTCACGCAATCGCCCGTCATCGTCGTTTGCCAGGAGTCCGCGAATGTAGTGTTCGAACGCGTCCAGCCGCAGAGGCCGCTGCAATTTTGAAAACTCCGCCAGGTTCAGCGGAAAGCCTTTATCATTTGCGGCCAACGACTTCCACGCCATCCGCATGTGCAATTCCATCAGCGAGTCCAGTGGGCCACTTTCGCGGATCGGGGCCGAAAGCGCGGTGGGGCTCACTCTCAAGATGCGCATTTCGATAGTCAACAGATTTCCGCTCGCATTGAATTTCCCAAAGACCACGAAATCGGCGTCAAGTTCTGCGCCGATTCGAAGCATCGTCGCGTGACTAAACCGAGACGACGGCGGCAACCCGTACCGGTCCAATTCCGACGCCCTGCCCGCATGTGTGAAAACCTGCTGGCCCGCAGCCGAAAGCCTTTGGATCGTCAACTCCTCGAGCCCTTCGCACAGCCAATCAAGCCTCGGACTGGCTCCCTCGTTTTCGAATGGAAAAACCAAGAAGATTCCTTGAGACAGCGGGGGTACGCCCGCGCGAGTAGGAGCCGTCTGTCCAGCAGAAAGGCTTCCGCAAACCGCCAGGCACGCGGCCAAATACGCGGTGGCCACAAATGATGTTTTCATCACGGGAATTGTAACAGAGCGCGACTCGTTGTCGCGCACACCGGAAGCTGCCGCCCTTCGATTACGGCAATGTGGGATCGGTGGCTTTCGGCGCAAGAATCTCCTGCGTTTCCGAAAGTTTCAGCATTGCCGAAAACGACGGGTCGGTCTTCACCGTATTCAGCGAAGCGAATCCCTCTTCCTTGGCCTTGCGCAGGTAGATCAGGCTACGTTCAAAGTTACCGGCTTCCGCAAAAGACTTAGCAAGCAAAAAATAAAACCGTCCGCGGTCGTTCACCGACCTGTCTTGCAGCACCGATCCACCACGGGACGAGCTGCGTTCAAACAGTTGCGGATCGAGCGCCAGCGCCTGCCGGAAAGCGCCTATCGATTCTTCATACTTCTTTTCGCCAAAGTACGCGTAGCCCAGGTTGCTATAGAGCACAGCCATATCGCTGCGGAGTTTGATTGCGCGCTGATAGGCCCGGATGGCTTTCCCGAATTTCCTGCGTTGATACCAGACTGTACCAATGTTGTTTTGTGCGTCGGCGTACTGCGGATTTACCTTCACCGCCCGCTCATATGACTTCAGCGCGCTCGACAGCTCCGACTGCTGGTGCAGCGCGATTCCCAGCTTGTTCCAATAAATCGCGTTGCGGGGATTGTCGTCAGCCAGCTTTTTATAAGAAACCGCCGCTTCGCGGAAATCCTTTCTGGCCATCATGATGTCCGCGAGTTCTTCCGGCGTAAGTTGCCGCCGTCCTGTCTGCGAAGCCGGCGCGGTCACCTGCACTGGGGTCTGCACGGGCGCCACATAACTGTAGGTCGATGCGGTGTCGTCGGTGGTTTGTCCTGCGGAGGGAATACTGAGGCTTGCGAGGATCAGTGCTGCTGGAACCGCCATCCCATAGTGCGTCATGGCGACTCTCCCTTCTCCGGTGGCTTTTGCTTCTCGGAGTCCTTCTTCTTACCCCCAAAGATACCAAAAACCTTCTGCAAAGGGTTCTTTTTCTTTTGCGGAGCGGTTGCCTCGGCGGGCACCGGCTTGCCGTCGGGTCCAGTGGCAGGAATCTCGCCATTTGTAGGCGGAAAGGTGCCGGTCTTC
Source organism: Acidobacteriota bacterium (assembly GCA_046724685.1). Taxonomy (GTDB): domain Bacteria; phylum Acidobacteriota; class Terriglobia; order Acidiferrales; family UBA7541; genus Acidiferrum. The sequence goes on from JBKOXA010000061.1 coordinate 57,942, forward strand.
GGCGCTTCTGCCGGCTGCTTCGGCGGCCCGCCTCCAAAAATGTGCGAGAGAAACGATCCCGTCGACGAAACAATTCCATGTCCGCCATGCAATTCGCAAAGCTGCGTCGGCGCCGAGCCCGCGACGTACACCTCCTCGCGGGTTGCCGGGCAATTGGGCGTCGCGAGTTCCAGCGATTCCGGGTCAATCATCACAGCCTGTACGCCTTCAGGCGGATCGAAATCCCTGACCCCCTTGTAGCCCGGCAACAGGGTCGCCTTCTTCATGAATTCTGCCCAGATCGGTGCAGCCGTTGCGCCGCCCGCCAGGCCGAGATCACGGTTATCGTCAAAGCCAATCCAGATCACCGTCACCAGGTTCGAGGTGAATCCGGCGAACCAGCCATCGCGCGACGTTCCAGTTTTTCCTGCCGCGGGCAAGGCGAAACCTCTGGCCCTTACGGTCGCACCTGTGCCCTTATTCAGCACGTCTTTTAGCAAGCTGGTCACAAGATACGCCACTCGCGGGTCGAGCACCGGATGCGTTTCCGGCGTTGTCTTTTCCAGCACTGTTCCATTGGAGCTGATCATCGTGCGCACGAATTGCGGCTCGGCTCGTACGCCTCCCTGCCCAAACGCCGTGTAACCAGCTGCTACATCCACCGGAGTCATTTCATACGCGCCCAGCGCAACCGCAGGGGTGGCCCGAATGTTATTGCCAAGTCCCATCTGCCGGGCGATTTGTACCACGCGCCCATATCCGATCATCTCCGCCACTTTTACGGTCGCCACGTTCAGCGAATTTGTCACCGCTTCGCGAACCGTAACGTGTCCCATGAACTTCTCGCCGTAGTTATTGGGCGTATATTCCTGCCCGTCGAACTCGAACGTCGTCGGTTCATCGTCAACCGGCGTCGCCGGCGTTACCACCGGCTGCACGCCGTCCACTGCATTGTCGAAGGCCGCGGCGTAAACAAATGGCTTGAACACCGACCCGGGCTGCCGATGCGCAATCGCGTGGTTCAATTGGCTCTGCCCGTAGTCCCGCCCGCCGATCAGCGCGCGAATCTCGCCCGTTCGCGGATCAAGCGACACCAGCGCAACCTGCACCTGCGGAATCGGCTCGTTACCACTCCCTTTTTTCGATTTGTCCCTCTTCCACTTGGCGTACTTTTTCGCCAGCAGAGTGTCTACATCCTTGATGCCGCTCTCCACGGCCGCAGACGCCGCCCGTTGCAGCGCAGGATCGAGCGTCGTGTATACCCGGTAGTTTTGGCTCAGCAGGTCGTTTTCGGAGTATTTATCGAGCAGGTGATCCTTCACCATGTCCACAAAATACGGTGCTTCGCTCGAAGTCGCCGACGTGCGCACAATCTTCAGCGGCTCGCGTTTTGCACCCTGTGCGTCCGCTTCGGTGATGTACTTGTTCTCCACCATTTGTGGCAGGACTCGATCGCGTGACTGCAGCCCGCGCTCCGGACGCCGGTCCGCCGACGAATAGTAATTTGGCGCCCGGATGATTCCGGCAAGAAACGCGCACTCCCCCAGCGACAATTGCCTCAGGTCCTTGCCAAAATACACAACGCTCGCCTGAGCAAATCCGCGAATGCCGAAACTCCCGCGGTTTCCCAGATACACTTCGTTTGCGTACATTTCAAAGATTTTCTGCTTTGAAAAGCGTTGTTCCAGCTCAAAACTCAGCATCGCTTCGGCAATCTTTCGCCGCCAGTTGCGATCCGTACTCAAAAAGAACGTCCGCGCCACCTGCATCGTGATCGTACTCGCTCCTTGCAGGTGGGCACCGTGCCGCAGGTCGTTCCAGGCCGCGCCGAAGATGCGGATAAAATCAAAACCCGGATGCTCGAAGAATCGCTTGTCTTCCGCCGAGAGGATTGCATTGACCAGATTCGGCGGCAAGTCCTCGTACCGGACGGGACGCCGCTTCTCTCTCGCGCTATCAAATAGGTTGGTGATCAGCTCCGGTTCGATTTCCGCGGAAGCCATTTCCGATCCGCCACCGAGTGGCCGAATCGACCGCACGGTTTTCGCGGCGAACTGCACCGCCAGTGCGTTACCGCCCGCAAAGTAAGACAGTTTTGAAGGCCGGATGCTCACTACATTGCCAGTGGCCGTGTACTGCCCAAGAGACGCGCCATCCGTCTCCGGACGATACCCAACTCGTTGCAGGTACGTCGTCAGGTCATCCGGACTCAACGTCTGCCCGGCCGAGATTTGCGCTGGCGCTGAGAAAATCTGCGTTGTGTTTTGGAGGATGTTCCCGGAGAGCCGCGCATCGATCATGCGCCCGTACTTCACGTAGTAATACCCGAACACGCTTACCGCGATAACGAAACAGCCGAACGCCACACCCAGCAGGGTCAGTCCAAAGGCGGAGGTCCAGAATCCTTTTTGTATGCGGATACGCAACGTTTCTCCAGCGGGCTGAAAAAGTTGACCGCTCAGCGGTCACGATTCAATTCGACCGCTCGGTGATCAACCTTGCCTCGACCCCTCGCGGTCACACATTTACTAGTGTCTCGTACTGTTCCGTTCTAGGAAAGATGCCGTTTCCTTGCTAAAGGAAGCCATTCGGCTAAGTCAATGACTTGTTTTCGCTGGATGGCGTGAAATGAAGGTCGACGTGATAGAAACCAAGGATATCCACGGGAACCGTGTAGTCGACGAGAATCGTTACCTTCTGGCTGCTGGCGGTCACCTTAATGTCCTCGCGCTTTGCAGGTATCTCCAAATCCTGAATTGTTCTAAAAACCTTGTCACGCACCTGCTCTTCGGTGTTGCGCTCGACCACGGCAAACCGCGCGATTTCCTGAATCTTGTCCGCTAGCTGGTATTCAGCCGAGTAAGGGGGCACTACCTTCCACGCCGCGGCGACGCCAGCCAGGAGAATGGCCGTAACGATGATTGCCTTCAGCCGGCCTTCGCCGCGTTGCGACCGGTTTCTCCGCTTATCTTGTTGGACAGGATACAATTGTCCACTCCAATGCCATGGTAAATTTCTACGTCCCGACGTTAGCACCGTCGCCTTTCCCTGTCGATAACCCTCCAGTACAGGTGTTCCAGCCAGGAACCCCCATATGACGCCTTGCAATCCTCAGAGTTTCCGGACCTCCGGCAGAACACCGCCAATTTCAAACTGAACTATGGCCTGCCGCACCACCTGGAGCTGGACTTGACGCGCCCCATCTTTCCGTCTACCGCGCCGGTAGCGCAGTCCGCTTCGGGCATGGGTGACGCCAACCCGGGTATCAAGTGGAACCTTCGCCTGGCTGCCCAAAACTCGCATCTCCCCGCACTGGGAGCAAGCCTATATATCGAATTCCTACCGGAGACAGGAGACAGCAACTCAGCTCGAAACTAGCCGATTACTGGCTCAATTTCATTCTGGAAGAATCGCTTTCCAGGAAGACCCGGATCAACATTAATTCCGGTTTCTTGTTTGCCGGTAACACTAGCACCGGAGCGTTAGGAATCGAAACCACGCGCGGTCATGTCTTCCCCGGCGGGATCTCGCTGCTGCATGGCTTCGACTCCCGGCTGACGCTAGGCGATGCACCGTATGGCGGTATCGCGAACAACGATGCTCTGGGGAGAGGCCAGTTGCAAGGCATGCTCGGAGGCGAGTACGCTTTCGCCCGCGGCGTCACCATCACTTTCGGCTTGCGAGCGGGCAAGTATGCCGCCAGCCCACGCGTGGGCGCTCAAGTCGACTTCTCTGTGGACTTTCCAGACGTCCTGTGCCGTCAGCCACGGGCAACCCGTTGAACTGAGTCCACGCCGGTAGATTCCCGTTGGCTGGTTCCCGAACGCTATTTCAAGCCATAGTTGAACCATATGGCTGAGCCGTCATTTAGCATGACCCGGAAGAAGTAGGTGCGGTTCGGTCCCGTCAGACCTTTGTTATTAATATTGAAGATCCACTGTTGAGCGGATGGATCCCAACGAAAGTTCGCGTCGGGCGTTGTGGAGTCCACGGGCTCATTGACCGTTGTGGTCACCGTTCCGGATATGACCTGGATCAGTGCAAAGTTTGCAACCACCCCGGGCGTTCCGATGGAAACTCCACTGGTGTCGCAAACGCGGAACTTCGCCGGCGAAGTGCTCTTCGCATTGAACACGCTAGAACCATCGGGGTTGATCGGCTGCAGAATCTGATGTCCGGCATCACCGAGGCAAACGCCGATTGAATAAGCGATCGTCAGGGTGCCGTTGGCAAAGCTAAACATGTAGTTGTTCGCCGAGAGGCTCCCCAAGGCCGCAACAATTGGGTAACCTCCGACGGGACTTGCTGACGTCGCAGAGGTCGTGAGGTTGGAACTTCCCGTGACTCCGCTCGTCGCGAGCGTTTCTCCGTTCTTGAATCCAGAGAATGTGGCCGTGAACGCGGGAAGTGCGGCATGCAGAACCATGCTCTTGTTGTCAGCGGTTACTGTTAGCACTGCTTTGTTGATCGCAAAATTCGCGCCGGCATTCGTAATGTTGTAGTTCGAGAGCACGGCAGCTGGAGCCAGCGTTGCGGTGATGTGATACGGGCCACCGAGCACTGTTTCACCTGCGGCGCGAGCGTAAGTTGCCGTCACGCCGTCGGCCGCCACGAACCCGCTGCCGCTCCCCGTGGTAAGCGGGTTCGGATCG
>JBKOXA010000009.1:0-8847 GCA_046724685.1 Acidobacteriota bacterium
TGGCTGATGCAGTCAAGTACCTGCTTGTTGTAGTGACCTTCGTACTCGGAATCAGCCCCAGTGCGACTGAAACAGCCATGCTCAGGACCGGCGTCGTGGCTGCTAAATCTTGACGCCTCGTGCGAGACCGCCGAGCGAATACTTGAAAAAGCAAAGCTGTATATGGCCGTGTTGGTATCGCTGATAAGACGGAGAGCGTCATTCAATTTCGTCTCACTGCCTTGGTCAATCGTTTCGCTAAACAACACAATGGCGCGCCGATACTCAGTAGGCTGCTCCCGGAGTTGGCCGACAGCAAATGTCACAGCGTCCAGAATCGCAGCGCCGCGATCGCCTGCTGAAAGGCTTGCAAGCGCGTTGGATGCATCCTCCGTCTTTGAGGAAAATGGAACTATCAACTGTGGCTTCCCATCAAACGCAATGACCGCCACGCGGCGCTCCACATTCCCGACCAACGCGTCAAGAATAGAGTCTAGTTCCTTATAGTCATCTAGGTGTGTTGCCCCCGCGCCGCCCGTCTCAACCACAATCGCGAGTGCGAGCGGCTGCGAATCTGTGTCTACTTCCAAAGTGGCATGTTGAGGATTGCCATTATCCGTGAGCACAAAGTCATTCGCTTCCAGCCCGAAGATTGGCTGTCCGTGGTTAGTGCTCACAAACACCGGGACCATAACCAGATTTGAACGCGCTTTTATTGCCGGTGGTGTCGCGTCGCTTTCCTGTGCGACACAAACTCCACTAAGGGAGAACACAAGAGTCAAGCTAGAAAGAATTCTCATACCTTAATCATCGACCCGGACGATTTGTTCAAATGAGACTGAGAGCATGACACAAATGGTTGCTTGTGCCTGATAAACGCGGTCCATTCGATAGGTCGATGCAACACCATCTGATAGATCTGCGGTTTAAGGATGGTGTTTATGAGCCAACAGAAGCGTTCGAGACTCTCTCCCACGCAGAAAACGGATATCTGGCGCCGGTGGAAGGCTGGGAAGTCCTTGCATGAGATCGGGCGCGCTTATGGCAAGCCTCATCCTTCAATCCGCTGTGTGTTGCTGCCTCGCGGCGGCATCCCTCCCATCGCTCGTCGCCGCTCGCAGCTAGTCCGCACACTCGTTGAGCGAGAGGACATCTCGCGAGCGATCGCCTCTGGTTGGTCGCTCCGTGAGATCGCCGAACATCTCGATCGAGCTGTTTCAACGGTGAGTCGAGAGGTCACTCGCCATGGTGGCCGTCCTGCCTATCGCGCCCACAGGGCGGATGAGCAAGCCTGGGATTCGGCCTTACGCCCGAAGAGGTGTCTTCTTGCCGTGAATCACCAGTTGCGGGACATCGTTGCGAGTAACCTGATGCTGGACTGGTCCCCGAACAGATTTCCGGATGGCTGAAGACCCAGTATCCCGATGACGAGAGCATGCGCGTGTCCCGCGAGACCCTTTACCGTAGCCTGTTCATTCAAGCGCGGGGAGTGTTGAAAAAGGAGCTCCTTGACTATCTACGGTCGAAGCGGCGCATGCGCCGCTCGCGACACGCCAGCCCCAGTGGACAATCCCGTGGCCAGATCGTCGATGCCATCTCGATCCGAGAAAGACCTGCGGAAGTGGAAGACCGAGCGATTCCTGGTCATTGGGAAGGCGATCTGCTGAGCGGCGCCAAGAACAGCTATCTTGCGACACTGGCAGAACGCCATTCACGCTTTGCCATGCTGATCAAGGTACCCAGCAAAGAAACGGAAGCTGTGGTTGCAAAGTTGAGTCAACATGTGCGCAAACTCCCCGCTACGCTGAAACGCTCGCTGACGTGGGACCGCGGACTGGAGATGGCGAAACACAAGGACTTTACGGTAGCTACGGATGTGCAGGTGTACTTCTGCGATCCGCAAAGTCCCTGGCAGCGCGGCACGAACGAAAACACCAATCTGCTGTTACGGCAATACTTCCCTCGAGGCACCGACCTGTCCGGCTATTCGCAAGCGCAGCTCGACCAGGTCTCGCTGCGCTTGAATCAACGTCCAAGAAAAACCTTAGGCTTTGAGACTCCTGCGAGTAAACTTCAGGCGAGTGTTGCGTCGACCGTCTGAGCTGGCAGCGGAAACCGGACACGTCCGGTTTTGCGACTTGACAGGAGTTGCGGGGCTGCCGGATGCGAGACTGCTCCGCGATATCAGCGCAACCAAGTTTCCTTGAATGCAGCAATGGCAACACTGAGAACTAAGCGGAGGAGGTCTCCGTGAAGCGATCCATTCTCGGGCTTATCGTGGGGCTGGCAGTGTGGGTGCTGGTTGCGTCCCTTCTAAACCGCAGCCTTCGATTTGGCCTCGAAGGCTACGCCGCAGTCGAGCCGCAGATGGCATTTACGCACGCGATGATGGCCGCCCGCCTCGCGGTCGGCGCTCTTGCCTCGCTGGCGGCGGGCGCGGTCACAAGGGCTGTCTCGCCGTCGAGCACGCGTGTGTTGTGGGTGCTCGGCGCAGTACTGCTCGCGGCGTTCATCCCGGTACACGTTCAGCTCTGGACGAAGTTTCCGGTGTGGTATCACCTCGTGTTTCTGGGGACTCTAGTACCACTTGTTGCAGTCGGCGGGACGTTCACTCGAAACCGTTCGCGCATTCAGACGAGCGTGCAAGGCAGAAGCGTCTAGTCGTCATCGGACACGTGGGTTGACCCGATTTCAACTTGATGTCCGTTAATCGGGACTTAACCGCGTGATCTGGCGATTAGTTCCGAATGTCCGAACCATCCAACCAGAATGAGGAACTTTGTCGTCGCCAATTGCGTACCAGGGGCATGCGCCTGTCAATCTTTCTCGGAGTTGCTTCACTTTGCTCATATCCTACTATTGGTCAACCAGACAATCAGTTGACAGGCAATTCTCAAGCGCAGAATCTGCAATCCGATAACAAAAAGTGGGCGGCGAAGCGCGCTCCCTGGCCACCACAGCTAGAGATGCGCGCGCCATTCGAGCCCACGGCATTCCCAAGCGGATCGCACTTCTATGTCATGTACGAGTTGCATCTGACGAACTTCGGGACAACCCCTCTTTCCCTGAGCCGTATTGAGGTGCTCGACGCAGATGCGGGAGTTGCCCAACCGATTGCGACCTTCGAGGCAGAGCAACTCGAAGCCATGTTGCAGCCTCTGGGCGGCAAGAAACGTTCTGACCCCAAAGAAAAGCTCGTAATCGCCGATGGCCAGAGTGCCATCGCCTTTATGTCAGTCACGTTCGAGCGCAGCTCACGTATTCCAGACAGACTGCTTCATCATGTGAGCACGGTTGACTCAACAGCGGAAGGCGCGGTCGTCGCTACACATCACACTGAGTTGCATGTGCTCGGGCCGCCGGTAGAAGGAGCAAACTGGCTTGCAGCCGATGGGCCCAGTAATGATCAGGACAATCATCATCGGCGCGGAGTTGTCATTCTTGATGGGCGGGCGGTGGACTCACGACGCTACGCGATCGACTGGAAGCAGATCAGGGACGGTGCGTTATTTTCTGGCGACGCGCGTGACGTGCGCTCCTATTATTCCTATGGGAAAACAGTGCTTGCCGTTGCCGACGGCCGTGTTGTCACCGCAAGAGATGGCCTCCCCGATAACATCCCCGGACACGGCGAATCGTTCCACCCTGCTGTGCCGATTACGTTGGAAACAGTTGCGGGAAACACAATCACGCTCGACCTGGGTGGCGGTCAGTTTGCATATTACATGCATCTGCAACCGGGAAGTTTGCGCGTGAAGGCAGGGGATCGCGTGCGGCGCGGCCAGGTCGTGGCGCGCATCGGCGCTTCCGGTGATGCCCGCGAGCCGCATCTGCATTTCGAAGTCACCACTTCATCGAAGCTGCTGGCAGGCGAGGGCGTGCCCTATCTCATCGACCGGTACCGCTGCAAAAGCGCGAGTGACAGGCCTATGAAACTTCGCATACACGAGTTGCCTCTAGATAACAGCGTCGTCGTATTCGGGGAAGACCACGGTGAATGAAGATGAAGCGCATGCCCCGACGACAGCGCGATTCTGGTCGTGTGACGGGCAACTCTCCAGAAAACAAACGCGTAAGTCGTCTGTTTTCTGTCACCACTTACAGCGCCCCGCTGTCCCCTGCACTCCGGGAAACAAACTCGTAAGTCGTTTGTTTCCTTCAATCACTGACGGCGTAAAGAGCCGTCATCTGCTCGGAAGTAATCAACATGCCTGGTAACCGCTGCCAGTTCAGACGGTCGACGCAACACCCCTCTAATCGGTTGGTCCCATAATAGTTTCCAAAAAGAACTCATCTCCCAGGCTGTCCTCAATTAGACCTAAACAAGGCGGTGTTTTCTTTGAATCAGCGTTCGCAAACGAGTTTAGCCTTTGAAACTCCCGCACTTAGACTCCGAGTTGGTGTTGCGTCGACCCATTGAATCCACCCGACTTCGCAGGCACGTGGACTGAGAGGTCGCGACTTCTCACAACGGGCTTTCTGCCTCGGAATAACTTCCGGCTACCTCGTGATTCAGGCACAGTGTCCGGGCCCAATCGAGAGTTCGTAATCCTGCGCGACAGCGCGGGGGGACTCGGGACTTAGACCTTCATGTCAGGCTTCTTCGCGATCAGCTGGTGCATCCGGCAATGCGCAACCAGTGTGTCGGGCGAAGCATCGGCCTCGTTCATTCCTGCAACCAGCTCTTCCAGCCGCGCCTCGGTCAAGCTTCCCTCTTTCACCATCCCAAGAGCGACGGCGCGCAACGTCCAGTTCCAGAATCCCTTGTGTTCGCCAGTAACGTAGTGCGGGTGATGGACGTCTACATGGACGATCTCAAAGCCCGCTTCCTTCGCCCACAAATGGGCACGGCGTCCGCCCGAATAATCCACTCCCCGCTGGCGGGCGCCTTCCATGCAAATGTCGCGCAGTTCCGCATAAGCGGCCGAGGCCGGTTCAGCATGGACCGCGCTCACATCCGCCTCCTCGCACACTATCACTCCGCCCGGCTTCAAAGCGGCATGGATGGCGCGCATCGCGTCTACGGGCCTGTTCAGATGGACCATCAGCCACCGCGAGTAAGACACATCTACGCTCTCCGGCTCTAGCCCGGGTTCGTAAATGTTGGCGCAGCGAAACTGCGCGGTCTTCAGTCCAGCTTCGTGCGCCAATTCCGCAGCTACCGCCAGGTGATCTTCGTTCAGGTCGATCCCCGTGGCATGCGCTCCTTCGCTTGCGGCCCATCGAGTGACGTAGCCCAGCCCGCAGCCAAACTCCACGAAACGGTGCCCCGAAACGAAACCGGCCCTTCGCAGCCATTCGCGAGTTCGGCCATCGTGAATTGCACTGATGACGCGCAACCGGTCGTGGTCGCTTCGCCCGGACCCCAGCAGGTACTTGTCTCCGAGTGTTGACGACTCATCGGGAGTTACTGCGCTGCTGCTCGAGCCGATCAACGAACGGGGAGGCACACGGAGAGCACCGACACTGGTGCGGCTACCATTTTTCATCTGCACCCTCCCGCGAGCAGCCCGCTTGGCCCGTTCCGATTCAGATCACGATCGTCTTTAATCATCAAGATTGCGCGTTCGCGTACGTCGGATGGTAAGGAGCACGGTTTTCGGGCCGTCATCTCGATGTGCACGCCAACAATTTCAGTGACCGCAGCGAGGTCTCCAGTCGCGTCGTTTGTCATCTCATGACGCATGCGAATTACTTTATCCTTCACCTCCAGCACCGTTGAGCGAATCGTCACAACATCACCGGCGCGCAGTTCGTGTTTGTATTCGATACGCTGCTCAGCGGCCGCCATGCCGGAGCCATCGTGCGCGAAGCGTGCACGTGTTAGAGCGAGCCACGATAGAAGCTGCCAGGACGCCTCGTCGAATTTCGCGACGTACCACATCACATTCATGTGCCCCATGTGGTCGCATTGCCAGGGATAAACCGTCCCACGATGTGTGACTGTGAACTCGGTCATTCGTGTCTCCTTGAGATGTAGTTTTAACCCACAATTTCTAAGGTGAAGAGTCTAGCCAACTGGCGTGCGCGAAAGAAATTGCACTACTTAGAGGTGGCCATGCGCTTTGCAGGAAGCCGGACGGGTCTTTGGGAGGAATCCGTTTTTCTCCGTGTGATGTAATGAACTTCAACGTCCCAAGCAAGATAGCGGCGGGCCGTTCGAGGGGTGTCACGGAGACGTCAGATTCTTGTCAGTTCTCCAACAACTTCGCGAGTGAGTTCAACCGCACTCTTCCTTCGATCGGGAGCTCTGGAGCCAGCCATCAGCGTAGTCGTCCGCCTGTTGCTTAGATTGGCCAACGCGAAACGCTGATCGGATCGAATGGCGAGCGGCTGTCGAAGCGCCTTGTGACGATCGGGGATAAGAAAACTGACAAGGATTTGACTTCGGCATGACATTCCGCCCTCCGGCTCGCTGCTACTCTGACCTGGACGTTGATGTTTTCATGAAAGCTAGGGAGCAGTTGACGATGCGTGATCACCAACCTTGTGGGCGTAGTGGTTGTTCGGAGCCTGGTGTTGCCACATTTGGCGCGAAGACTCTTTGCAGTGATCATTTTCTCGTTGCTTGTTATGAGGTGCTGGAGCGCCTGGACCGTGGTATGGGGTTGAGCGCAAGAGCTGCGACCGAAGCGAGAGAAGCGAAACGTGTGGCAGACGAATGCGCGCGCGGGGTGCTCGAAGTTTCGTTGAACGCGGCGGAATTAAGTAATCTGCAAAAGGCGCGTTTACTCGATGTCTTGCTCTGGGCAGGCGATATCCCTGGCAGGAACTCCGCCGTGATTCGTGCCTCCAGATCAAGGCAAGTGGAAACCGTCAGCAGTGATGCAGTTGCAGTCACCCAATCTTCCAAGAAACTTACTGGTGTCTGGTAAACGCGGAATCAACCCTACAAGTGGACTTGAAGCTTCCGACTTACCGGGCATTTGGTTGTTCGGGCGGCTCTGAGGGCTAGATGGCGCTTGTTGTGAGTAGACTGGCCCGCCGCGCTAATGCATTACAATGTGAAGACCTTCAAGTTGTGAACGAAAAGGGATTCAGCGAATGAACAAACCTTTCGCGAACAAAGTGGCCCTCGTGACCGGAGCAGCCTCGGCCATGGGGCTCGCCACGGGACAGGCGTTCGCGGAGGCAGGCGCAGCCGTCGTGCTAGCCGACTTCAGGAAGGACCCAGTGAACGCGGAAGCACAGAAGCTGACGGCCGCCGGTCACAAAGCAATCGCCTTCGGGTGCGACGTGAGCGACGACGCCCAAGTGGCAGCGATGGTCGACTGGACCGTTGCCCAGTTCGGCAGACTTGACGCCGCCTTCAACAACGCAGGCGTCATGGCCCGGATCGCCCCGACCGCCGACAGCACGCGCGAAGAGTGGGACCGCGTGATTGGGATAAACTTGCGCGGCGTGTGGAGCTGCATGAAGCACGAACTCCGGCACATGGCGCGTCAGGGCAGCGGCGCGATCGTCAACAACGCATCGGTCGGTGCCTTGACTGGCAATCCCGGTATCGGCTCCTACATTGCATCGAAACACGGCGTCGTCGGCCTGACGCGGACCGCCGCTCTGGAATACATCAAACATGGCATCCGCGTGAACGCAGTGAATCCGGGACTGATCGATACGCAAATCGCCCGCGACGCCGTCAGTGGAGACGAGCGGGCGTACGCCGAGATAGCGAAAGACGTTCCTATCGGCCGCGCGGGTAGACCCGAGGAAATCGCGTCGGTGGTGTTATGGCTGTGCAGTCCGGGGGCGAGCTACGTGGTGGGGTCATGCCCTCACCGTGGACGGCGGAATGACGATCGCGCCCTGACGCAACAAAGAATCTGGAGCCATCACTTGGCTGCACGGCGGCTATTTCAAAAAACACAGAGCAGCACAATGGCGCGTCGACGCAACGCGATGTCGTAAAACCTCCCAATTAGCGCCTGATAAACGCTTACCGGGCAACTGGATTCGGTCCCTCAGTCGATTCGCATCACACCATCAGCAAGATCAAAACAAGAAACATCCCGAACGATCGCCAATCCCGCACCTAGGAGCAGGCACCAACACTAAGCGTCACAGCCACGTGCTCGCCTTATATCGGCGATACTCATCTCCAAACGTATTTTCGAGGACCTGCGCCTCTTTTCTGGCTCTCAGGAATTGGTAAGACGGATAGAGGAGAAAAAAGACAATCAATGGAATGACCCTGCCCCAGGCAATTAACAGGCCGGCATAGGCCAAGCCGCCGAAGAGATATATGGGATTGCGAAATTTCGAATAGAGACCTGTGGTCACTAGCGCGTGGGCTTTGGCAAGGATGGCAAACGACTTGCCAAGTTGCAGTCGCGCCGTAAGCCAGAATGCGAACCCGATAGCAGCCACCCCCATTCCGATCATGTGCCGCGCATCCCATGCCCAGCCGTATAGCACGATGGCTGCTGCAAATCCCAAAAGAACCGGTAGGTCAAACCAAACCAGCCATTTCATGGCCAACCTCGGTGTTGCCGCTTATCCGCTAGCATAGTCAATCAGACAAATGTTTCGAGAGGATGCCCCGTCTTTAGTTGAAACCTGAGAAAAAGGAAGCAGCGGCTCTCGCCCGAACTCGGATAGAGTTCGGGTTGAGAATCCCTTTTTAAAGGAGAGAGCCGCCGTGAGAAAGAAATACCAGAGAGAAGTTCGCAAGTCCAATCACAAGTTGGAGATCGTGCGAGGGCAAGAGTTGTTGGTGCGGGTGCCGTTGCCGATGGCCGAGGTGTGGGCAGAGATGCAAGCGCAGGTGGAACAGCTGACCGGGCAAGCCGGGCTGCAGATTCTGCGAGCGATCCTGGAAGACGAAGTGACTCGCCGAGTAGGACCTCCGCATCGACCGCATCCCACCGC
>JBKOXA010000026.1:0-82056 GCA_046724685.1 Acidobacteriota bacterium
GTCGGCGGAGGTGCCGGACATCATGCCGAGGACGAACATGGGTCTGGTGGCCATGAGAAGAGCGAAAGAAATTTTTACCACAGAGCTCACCGGGCACACAGAGGGCAGCGAGAAAGGCCGGCGAAGAAGTAACGGCGGTTATGCCAAACCCAACGAGGTCGCTCCAGAATCCAGCGGCAGTCCTCGTCTTCAAAGTAGGCGAGCTGGCCGGGAATGCAGGAAAGAAAGGTGCCCATGCCATGTCCCATGACTATTTCTAAGGCGTCTGCGACTAAGACTTTGCTGCCGTTCAGTTGGTCGTCTTCTATCAGGGCGTAGCAGGTGTCCGACGCACCCTTTGCTTTGAGGATGCGAAGCATCTCTGAGGGGTTCTGCTCGCGCGGCACGATACCGATTGCCTATCTTAGATCCAAGTGCCTGAAGTGAACCAACGAACCAGTGAGGTCCTTCCTTCGCTTTGGTTTTTCAATCAATTCAAGGTACCGGCTTTGCCGCGCGGGGATGAATGAACGACGATACCCATTTCCGTTGGTGTTCTTGTGGGGTAGTCATGAGATTTGTTTTTTTAGGTCGGCGAGGAGGGTTAGGGCGTCAATGGGTTTGAGCTGGTCGAGGTCGGTGGCGCGAAGGCGGTCGAGGACTTCGCGGTCGATAGGAGTGAAAAGAACTTCCTGCTCGCCGTTCGAAGCTGCTCCGCCGGCCGCACCGGGAGCGAGCCGTTCGCTGAGTTCGTGCTCGCTCTGTTCGTGTTTCTTTAGGACTTCGCGGGCGCGCTCGATGACGCTGCGTGGCAAACCGGCAAGGCGGGCAACTTCGATGCCGTAGCTCTTGCTGGCGCTCCCCGGTTCGACGTGCCGCAGAAAAACAATTTCATTCGGCGTTTCCTTGACCGATACATGGACGTTTTTTACAGCTGGGAGCAGATCGGCAAGCTCAGTCAGCTCGTGATAGTGAGTAGCGAACAGCGTGCGCGCTCGCGTGTGCTTTTGAAGGTGTTCGACGACGGCCCAGGCGATGGAGAGCCCGTCGAAGGTTGCTGTGCCTCGGCCGACCTCGTCGAGGAGAACCAGGCTCGCGGGAGTGGCGTGCGAGAGGATCGAGGCGACTTCGCTCATTTCCACGAGGAAGGTGGAGCGGCCGCGAGCGAGATTGTCGCTGGCGCCGATACGAGTAAAGATGCGGTCGGTAAGGGGAAGCTTGGCTTGGCGCGCAGGGACGAACGATCCCATTTGCGCCATCAGAATAATCAGCGCGGTCTGGCGCAGATAGGTCGATTTGCCGCCCATGTTGGGTCCAGTGATGAGCAGGAGTTGCTGGCGGCGTGGCTCAAAGCATAGATCGTTCGGAACGAAACGCTCGCCCTTTTGGCGCAGGAGTTCTTCGATGACCGGATGGCGCGCGGCGACCAACAGAAGTTCTCCGGCCTCATTAAAGCTCGGGCGAATGTAACCGCGGTCTGCGGCCAGCTTCGCGAGACAAGTCAACACGTCAAGCTGGGCGATTGCGGCGGCCGTGCGGCGCAGGCGGGCGGCTTGGGCTGCGATGCCTGCCCGGACGTCGAGGAAGAGCTGGCACTCGATTTCGAGGATGCGTTCGTCCGCTGCAAGAACTTTCCGTTCGTAATCCTTGAGTTCGGCGGCCGTGAAGCGTTCCGCGTTTACCAGTGTTTGTTTGCGTTCGTAGTCTGCCGGTGCGAGATGCAAATTCGCTTTTGAAATTTCGATGTAGTAACCGAAGACCTGATTGAAGCGAATTTTCAGTGAGGCGATGCCGGTGCGTTTGCGTTCGCGCTCCTCCATGGCGGCGATGATTTGCTTGCTATGCTGGCTCAGGTTGCGGAGTTCGTCGAGCTCGGCGTGGAAGCCGGCGCGAATCATTCCGGGATCGGTCGCGAGAGCCGGCGGCTCATCGGCGATGGCGCGCTCGAGCGTTTCGCGAATGTCATTCAGTTCGTCAATTTCGCTGTGCAAGCGGCGTAGGAGCGCGCTGCCGCCGGCCGGCGGAGGAGTGACAAAGTTTCGGAGGACCGGGAGCTGGGCCAGCGACTTGCGGAGGGCAATAAGCTCGCGGGGGCCCGCTTGGCAGAGCGTGATGCGGCTGGTGAGGCGTTCGAGGTCCTGAATGCCGCGAAGTTCCTTGCGAATTTCACCGCGCACAACGGTTTGCTGCACAAGCTGTGCGACCGCGTCGAGGCGCTCTTCGATGGCCTGGCGGTCGATCAGGGGACGGAGAAGCCACGAGCGGAGGAGGCGTGCGCCCATACCGGTGACGGTGAAGTCGAGGGCCGCCACGAGGGTGGTTGGAGCGTTCTTGCTTGAATCGTCGGAAAAAATCGGCGTGAGCAATTCGAGATTGCGCACGGAAACGGGATCGATCACGAGCGCGTCGTGCTGTTCGTAGTAACGAACGCGGTCGAGGTGCCGCAGCGCGTCGAGCGTGGCCGCACCATTCGCGCTTGCGCTGCCCGAGGCTTCGGCGCCTTTGGCGGCGTTTTCGCGCAAGTAGTGAACGATTGCTCCCGACGCCGCAACGGCATGAGGGTGCTGATCGAGGCCGAACGCAGTCAGCTCTGCTACGCCGAATTGCTCTTTCACGATGCGCTGCGCGTAGTCATGCTGGAAAGCCCAATCGTCAATCCGGCTTTCGACGCCGCCGCTTCCGTCGAGCAGGGTTGTCTTCGATGTTTCAAAAAGTTGTGGTGGGCGAGGCAGCAATGTTTCGCGCGGGTGGAGCAATAGCAACTCATCGCGAAGAGCTTCTTCCGAACGCGGGCCGGAAAATTCCGTGCACTGGAATTCGCCGGTGGAGAGGTCGACAAAAGCTAGGCCGATGACGTTCGCTGCGGTGTCTTGAAAGACCGAAGCGAGAAAATTGTTTTCCTTGGCATCGAGGACGGCCACGTCGGTGGCCGTTCCCGGCGTGATCACGCGGACGACTTCGCGACGGACGAGTTTCTTGCCGGGGCCGGGCTGTTCCATCTGGTCGCAGATCGCCACTTTGAAACCCGACCGAATCAGGCGCGCGATGTAGCCTTCCGCAGAGTGGTACGGTACGCCGCACATGGGAATGGGCTGGCCCTTTTCGCGATTGCGGGACGTGAGAGTGATCTGGAGTTCGCGCGAGGCCAGAATGGCGTCCTCGTAGAAGAGTTCGTAAAAATCGCCCAAGCGGAAGAGCAACAGGGCGTGCGGATAACGCGATTTGATCGCCTGGTATTGCTGCATCAGTGGTGTGGTGGGATCGCTCATGAAGCGGCTTTTTTCAGCTATGAGATCCGATTTCTCTCAACAGGAACGCGTAGTCCAGCGCGATTTCACGGAGATAATCGTAACGGCCCGATGCGCCGCCATGGCCCGCGCCCATGTTGATCTTGAAGAGCAAAGGATTTGTGTCCGTTTTTAGTGTGCGGAGTTTTGCCACGTACTTCGCGGGCTCCCAGTACATCACCTGGCTGTCATTCAAGCCTGTCTTCACCAGCATGCTCGGATAGGACGCGCTCACGAGGTTTGTGTAGGGGCAATAGCCCTTCATGTAGAAGTAGTCTTCCTCGATTTGTGGATTGCCCCATTCTTCGTACTCGCCGACCGTGAGTGGCAGGGAGGCGTCAAGCATGGTGTTCAGGACATCGACGAACGGTACGTGGCTGATCACTGCGTGAAAAAGGTCAGGGCGCAGATTGATGACAGCGCCCATCAGCAATCCCCCCGCACTGCCGCCTTCAATGATGAGCTTTTTGTGGTTTGTGTAGCGTTGAGCGATGAGGTGTTCCGCAGAGACGATGAAATCGGTGAAGGTGGTGCGCTTTTGGCGCATGCGGCCGGCATCATGCCACGGTTTGCCAAATTCACCCCCGCCGCGAATGTGGGCAATCGCATAGATGACGCCACGATCAAGCAGGCTCAGACGATTTGAATTGAAGCTGACGGGAACCGAGATGCCATAGCTTCCGTAGCCATAGAGAAGCAGGGGAGCGCTTCCGTCGCGGGGAGTATCTTTTCGATAGACGAGAGAGATTGGAATACGTGTGTCGTCTGCCGCAAGTGCGTGCAGCCGCTCAACGCTGTAGCGCTCCGAATCATATCCCCCCAGGACGGGCTGCTGTTTGCGCAGGGTGCTCCGCCGGTTGCCGATATCGAAGTCAAAAACCGAGCGCGGCGTAATGAACGACTCGTATGAGTAGCGGAAATGGGTTTGGTCGAATTCGCGATTTGTCCCGGGCGCCGCGCTGTAAGCAGGCTCGTCAAACGGCATCCGAAAGGAAGCAGCCAGGAGATCCCCGGAAGGAGCGGGAAGGGGAATGACACGGAGAAACGGAAGGCCGTCCTCTCGCTCGAACAAGACGAGATGGGAGCGAAAGGCCTCTGCGGCGGAAAGCATGACGGCGGGACGGTTGGGGATCACTGCTTTCCAGCTCGAGCGCTGGGGATCGCTGACCGGGGCGGTCACTAGACGAAATGTGCGGCCGCCGGAATTAGTTCGAATGAGAAAAGCGTCTGAGGCTGGAATTTGAGGTTCAGAGATGGACAAGCTCGGATGGTGTTCGACGTAGTACTCGTGTGCATCTTCCCGCGGCGCAATGAGCTGAAACTCACCGGCCGGGTCGCCGGCAGGAAGAAAGCGGACCTCACTAGTCGTGTGACTGGCCGAGAGCAGAACGAGATAGGCCCCGCTGCGCGTGCGCTCGACCTCGATACGAAAGCGTTCGTCGGATTCCTCGTACAGCAGCGGGTCCGCGCCCGATTCGCTGCCCGGTGTGCCTAGGACGTGACGATGAAGGCGGTGCGAGCGTTTGGTGATCGGATCTTCGACGGTGTAAAACAACGTATCGTTGTCGCTGCTCCACGCAGCGCTGGTTACTCGTTCCATGCAGAACGGCAACGTCTCGCCGGTCGTCAGATCCTTGATTTGAAGGGTGTACTGGCGGAACCCTGTGGTATCGGTCGAATACGCCAGGAACCGATTGTCGTCACTGACTTCGAATACGCCGAGGCCGAGAAACGTATGGCCCTCTGCCAGAGCATTCAAGTCGAGCAGCAGTTCTTCTGAGTCTGGTTGGCCATCCAACTGTCGGTAGTGCAGGGCGTACTGCCTGCCCTCGATCGTTTTCGTGAAGTAGGAATGGCCGCGCAGCCGATAAGGTACGCTCAGGTCGGTCTGCTGAATGCGTGACAGCATCTCCTGGTAAAGCTTTTCTTGGAACCCTTCGGTTGTCCGGAGAACCGCCTCGGTATGGGCATTTTCTGCTTGGAGGTGCCGGATCACGTCTGGATTTTCCTTTTCACGCAGCCAGAAGTAGTCGTCCAAGCGGAGATCGCCGTGAAAATGGTGCTCAACGGGTTTGCGCGCAGCCACGGGCGGCGGGAGGGTCGAGGTTTCCTCGATTGCAGCGACGGGTTCTGGAATGCTCTTGTGTTCCATTTTCAACTTTGGGTGAAGCTAGCGGCCGGGCTCGCCGCCGCGGATAATTGATGCGCGTTCGCTATACTAACGGAAGTCGGCGAAGCGCAAAAGCGGATCACCGGAGCGAGAGGGCATTATGGCGAAAGAAACGGAGATCAAGTTGCCGGTGACGGATATCAGGGCGTTCGAGCGCAAGGTGAAAAAGCTCGGTGGACGGTCGGTAGGAGCGGGCGGCGGCCGCGTTCATGAGTTCAACGTCATCTTTGATACGCCGGACGGAGGACTCGCGAAACATGGGCAGTTGCTAAGGATTCGAAAAGAGATGCCTCGAGGACCGGGCAGGAAAGCAGCGACGGCGCGAGTTGTGCTGACGTTCAAGCAACCTACCGTTCGCGGATTGGACGAGGATGGCAGCAGGTTTAAAGTACGCGAGGAGACCGAGGTTGAGGTCACCGACGCCGCTGCACTCGGTAAGATTTTCGAGGGGCTGGGCTTGCGAGGGTGGTTTTCATACGAAAAATACCGCACGACCTGGAAACTGGGCGCAACCGAGCGCTGGGCCCGGGATTTGCTGATTGAGCTGGACGAGACGCCAGTCGGCAACTTCATCGAGATTGAAGGGCCCCCTGAGGCGATTGACAGGGCTGCCGCGGCGCTCGGCTACGTACGGAAGGACTATCTACTGAAGAATTACCTGGCGCTGTATGCCGAAGACTGCAAGCGCAGGGGCGTCACGCCGGGGAACATGCTGTTCGCTTCTGGAAAAAAGAAGTAACGCTTGGCATGAGCTGCCCAAATGGGCGAAAAACTTTCCCTAAGTGTCATTCTTTCCTTGACATAGTTCGCCAACCGGCTTATCACTACGCTCGGAGTCAATTCTTACGATGAACTCTCCCAAGGAACCCGAACCGGGCCCCGGCCGCTGCGCTGTGGAGTTTGCGTCTGGGAAGCACTCAGGGCGGATTTTGAGGATGGCTTTCCGCGAAGGTCAGGGCTTCGTCCCGTGGGCAGGGGTGGAGGAGTTCATCCGCGGCTAGGGCGCGTCATTAGGTGTGGAGAATGCCCGCAGCCGAGCGATTCCGGCATGCGGGCTTTTTTTGTGCCCGCGGAACGGAGAAGGCCAAATGCTTTATGCAACCGAACTTATGGGAGCGAAGACGTACGACGCTCAAGGCAACTATGTGGGCAAGATACGCGAGTTTTTCATCGAGCCGGCGGACCAGCCCAATCGCATCGCGCACTATTTGCTGTCGCGTGGAAGTTTCCAGCCGCTCGTGGCTCGCCACGACCAGGTAGCTTCGGTCGCGCCGGGAACCGTTCGCCTCAACGTAAACGAACGATCGCTCGAACCTTACGAGCCGAATGAAGCGTGGCTGGCGGTTCAGAAGGACCTTCTGGATCAGCAGATTATCGACACCAGCGGGCGCAAAGTTGTGCGGGTGAATGACGTGGATCTGGCAGAGCAACGCACCAACGGCTCGATCGAGCTACGCGTGACGCAAGTGGACGTGGGACTCCCAGGGGCGGTGCGGAGGCTTTTTCAGGGCATCGCTCCGCAGAAATTTGTCCGAAAGATGCAGGGTCAGTTTCCTGCGCGCTCGATTCGCTGGGAATTCGTGAATCTCGTGGAATCGGACCCCCTTCGACGCGTGAAACTCCGCATCACCCACGAAAAGCTGGAAGACCTGCATCCTGCGGATTTGGCCGACATCATGGAGGACCTCTCCGCTGCCGAACGACAGGGAATTATTGCATCGCTGGATGAAGAGACCGCAGCCGAAGTACTCGCGGAGCTTGACGCACGATTGACTACGCAGATCGTCGAAAAGCTCGACCCGGAAAAGGCGGCGGACATTCTGGAGGAGATGGCGCCGGATGCGGCGGCGGACTTGCTCGCCGACCTTCCCAGGGAGACTTCGGAAGAATTGCTCGAAGAGATGCCGGGCCAGGAAGCCGCCGAAGTCCGGGAACTCCTGGAATTCGATCCCTCGACGGCGGGTGGAATGATGAATACGGAGTTTGTGTTTGTGGGCGAGCTCTCCACTCGTGATGAAGTGTTGAACTGGATGCGCGAGCAAGATTTGAACCTGGACCAACTGGATACCATCGTGTTGCTGGATCGCGCCGCCCAATTCTCCGGAACTGTGCCGGTGGCCCGGCTCCTTCTGGCTGAGTCCGAACAGCGCCTTGCCGAACTGAAGGTCGAGCCATTGCTCTCGCTGCCCCCTGACGCGGGCGAGAAAGAAGTATTCGAAATTTTCGATAAGTACAATCTGCGGATGCTGACGGTCGTGGACGAGGAGAAGCGACCGATCGGGGCGATTACCGTGGATGACGTTGTGTCGAAGCTGATGAAATAGGCAAGGGAAGATGAAATAGGCAAGGGAAGAATCGTTCGAAATGTGGAATCGCGAGAGTATCGAAGCGCAGTGGGCCGGCTGGACCGAGCGGGCGGAGCGTGTGATATCTGTGATTCGCCCTTATCGCCATCGCGTTGCCCTGTTCCTTTCCGTGGTGGGGCCGGGGCTAATCGTTTCAAATGTCGACAACGACGCGGGCGGGATCTACACATACGCGCAAGCGGGAGCGAAATACGGGAACACGGTGCTGTGGTCGTTAATTCCGATGACCATCGCGCTCTATGTTTCACTTGAAATGTGCTCGCGCATGGGAGCCGTTACCGGTAAAGGTCTCTCCGATCTCATTCGGGAAGAGTTCGGGTTTCGCGTGACGTTCTTACTGATGGCCGTGGTTCTGCTCGTAAACCTCGGCAACGTGATGGCGGAATTTACGGGCGTGTTCTGGGCCAGCGAGACGTTCGGAGTGAGCCGGTTTATCTCGGTGCCGCTTGCGGGCGTATTGGTTTGGGCGATCGTCGTGGCTGGCACGGCAAAGTGGGTAGAACGGATTTTTCTGACCATCTGTGTCGTATACCTGTCCTATGTGGTTTCGGCATTTTTTGCTAAGCCCGAATGGCTGATCGCCCTGCTTCACCTGCTGCCACCGCAACTGATGCATTACATTCCGACGGTCAAACAGTTCGTCGAGGTTCCTCCGTTCAGCGCGAGTTACGCCGTCATTCTCGCCGGCCTGGTGGGTACGACCATAGCGCCGTGGCAGCACTTCTACCTGCAAGCGGCGGTTGTCGAAAAGAGGGTCGGCCCGCGCCAATATGCGGCGACCCGAAATGACGTACTGGTTGGCAGCATCAGCTGCATGGTCATCGTTTTTTTCATCATCGTCTGCACTTCTGCAACGCTGCATACAAACGGCGTTCATGAAATCGACAACGCCGGAACCGCGGCGCAAGCGCTGAAGCCTCTCGCCGGAAAATGGGCCAGTGCACTTTTTGCACTTGGCCTGCTCAACGCATCGCTGTTTGCCGCCTCAATTCTCCCGCTCTCCACGTCGTACGTGATTTGCGAAGCGCTGGGATTTGAATCCGGAATCGACCGCAAGTTCGGCGAAGCAAAGATTTTTTACGGACTCTACACGGCGTTGATCGCGATGGGAGTGATCTTCGTACTGTTTCTCGGGCGCTTTGCGAACACGATTCTTCTGTGGTCCCAGGTACTGAACGGATTTCTATTGCCGGTGGTCATGATCTTCGTTCTTATTCTGGTCAATCGTCGTGACCTGATGGGCGATCGCGTCAATCCGAAAGGCTTCAACTGGGTCGCATGGATTTCTACCGTCGCCATGATCGTTCTGACGCTGGTGGTCGCCTATTCTTCCATTCGTGAATTGACCTCACATCCCATCCCGTGAAGTTGTGGATTGCAATTTCGGACACGCGTCTGATAAGCCGTTGCGGCTCCGCGAACTGCCGTGTTAACTTTGTGCGGTAAAGGAGAGAGCGAACCCTACGCCCGTGAGCGACCCTACATCCCCGAAAACGCTGCATGTCGCCTCTTCCCACCCTCTCGGTACGGTGACTGCCGAAGAGGCTTTCCTCTTGGAGAAACTGAACCTCGGCCGGCTGCCGAGGCATCTCGCCGTCATTATGGACGGCAACGGACGCTGGGCGCAGCGCCGCCATTTGCCGCGCATTGCAGGCCACCGCAAGGGTACCGAGACCGCGCGGAGCACCATCGAAACCTGTGCGCGGCTCAAAATCGACGCACTTACGCTCTATGCCTTTTCGGTTGAAAACTGGCGCCGCCCGAAAACCGAGATCGATTTTCTAATGCAGCTCCTGCGCGAATATCTCCGGCAGGAGATGCCTTTGCTCCAGAAAAACAACATCCGCATGCGCTTTCTCGGCCGGGCCGACGAACTTCCCCCGGCCGTCCAGCGAGACACTCGTGAAGCCATGGAGGTCACTGCGAAAAATACCGGCATGGTCCTGTGTGTCGCGCTGAACTATGGCGGCAGAGCGGAAATCGTGGATGCGGCAAACGCGCTTCTGGCGGAGCGTCACGCGGCGGGGAGCTCGAAAAAGCTCACGGAAGCGGAGCTCGAGAGCCGTCTTTATACCCGAGGCATGCCCGATCCTGATCTGCTGATCCGGACCAGCGGCGAGATGCGTGTAAGCAACTTCCTGCTGTGGCAAATTGCCTACTCGGAAATTTTCGTTACCGAAGCCCTTTGGCCCGATTTCAACCGCGCACGTTTGCTGGAAGCGTTCGTCGAATTTCAAAAACGCGATCGACGCTACGGCGGCATCGGCGAAAGCGACGAGGCCGAACCTAGTGCGTCGCGGCTCGCCCGCAAGTAACCAACCTCATTTCGATTTCGTTTCTTGTCTCCCACGTCTCCCGTTATGATGTTGCGTTCTTTCGCTTGATCCTTTTTGCAGGGGCACAGACCTCAATGACTTGGAAACGTGTGGCGACCGCCGCAGTCTTGATTCCTTTTGTTGTCGGTTTGGTGCGCTTCGCGTCCACTGGCTGGGTTTCTGTCGCGCTTGCACTCGTTCTCTTGCCGGCGCTGTTCGAATTTTTCGCACTTGGCGACGCGATTGGCCATCGCGCGTACCGCTACTGGACATCAGCCTGCGCGCTTCTGCTGGTCTACGTGCAATATCTCGAGGCTATGGACGAGCAACACTCCGTCGGTAGCGGCCCCGCAGTCGACCGAATCTTGGGCCTCTTCAGCAACTCGACTCCCTCGGCGGCTGATGTTTTTTTCGTGTTCCTGATCGGCACGGCGCTGCTAACGCTCGCGACACGCCGCCCGCTGGTTGAAGCCTTGCCTGCGGCGGGCATCAGCTCCAGCGGCCTGCTGTTGGTCGCGCTGCCGCTCACCTTCGCCGTGCGAATCCACGGAATATCTCTGGTAGGAAAATATCTGCTTCTGTTCACCCTGGTGATCACCTGGATCGGAGATACCGCAGCGTATTTTGTAGGGCGAGCCTTTGGCCGCCACCCGCTGGCCCCGCATCTGAGCCCGAAAAAAACCTGGGAAGGAGCGGCTGCGAGCTTCTTCGGTTCTGTTCTTGTGGCCCTGGCGGTCGCCGCTACGCACCTCGTCAATGTTTCCATGCTGCATCTGATCGGTATCGCGGCAGCCGGGAATGTCGCCGGCCAGGCGGGTGACCTGTTGGAGTCCGCCTACAAGCGCAGCGCAGGCGTAAAGGATTCCGGATCCCTCCTGCCGGGTCACGGTGGCGTACTTGACCGAATCGACGCACTCGTCCTCGCCATTCCCGTTGTCTGGTATTATTGGTTGTGGATCTACTCGCCGCGCGCGTAAGTCCGCTGGGTCTCCGCCTCAGGTCGCAAAGCATTACAGATTTCAGGGTCTCACGCCTTGTCTTTACGAGCCGTGAGGGAAACAAGCGGTATTTACAAACCCTGAGCTATGCGGGTTTCAGGGCTTGTTTTACAAACCCTGAGTTAAAAGGACTCTTCGCTTCGTGAAGCAGCTTGCCATTCTTGGTTCGACGGGTTCGATTGGCCGCCAGTGTCTTTCGGTGGTCGATGCGCTTGTACCGCGGTTCAGCGTGGTTGCGCTCGCAGCGGGCAATCGTGTCGACGAACTCGCGGGCCAAATCGATCGCTATCAGCCTGAAGTCGTTTCCGTCGGCGACGCGCAAAAAGCCAGTGTGCTTGCCGCTTGCCTGCGAGAGCGGGGCGTCGCGAAGCTGCCGGAAATTCACCACGGCCGAGAGGGCATGCTCGCCGTCGGCACCCATCCGCGTGCCGACATCGTGGTTTCGGCCGCGGTGGGCGTCGTCGGCCTCGAAGCCACGTACGAGGCTGTAAAGCTCGGCAAAACGATTGCGCTTTCCAACAAAGAAGTTCTCGTTGCCGCCGGGGAACTGGTCATGGCTGCGGCCCGCAAAGCGGGCAAGGAACTGCTGCCGATCGATAGCGAGCATAACGCTGTTCACCAATGTCTGCGCGGAGGAGCCCATACCGAAGTGCGGCGCCTAGTGCTCACGGCTTCCGGTGGCCCCTTCCGCAAGACGCCCCTAAAAGATCTGGAGAATGTAACCGTCGAACAGGCACTTGCTCATCCCAACTGGAAAATGGGCAATCGCATTACAGTCGATTCCGCGACGATGATGAACAAAGGTTTCGAGGTGATCGAAGCGCGCTGGTTGTTTGACATGAAGTCGTCGCAGGTTGACGTAATCATTCATCCGCAATCCACAATTCACTCGATGGTGGAATTCGTGGATGGTTCCGTTCTCGCACAGCTTGGCGCAACGGATATGCGCATGCCTATCCAGTATGCGTTAACCTATCCAGAGAGAGTCGCATCCAATCAGGTGGACCTGGACTGGGCCAAACTCAAGCGACTGGATTTCCAAAGGGTTTCCAATCGCCGTTACCCTTGCCTTCGCCTGGCGCGGGAGGCCATGAAAAAGGGGGCAGCGTGGCCTTGTGCGTTGAATGCAGCCGATGAGGTCGCGGTCGCGGCATTCCTAGAGCGCCAGATTCCGTTCCTGGGAATTTCCGAGGTTGTGGAGTCTGTACTGGCGCGCACGGCGAATGTCCGTATCGAGAAAATGGACGACGTGCTCGCAGCCGACGCGGAAGCGCGTCGAGTAGCGAGGGAAGAAGTGGGCCGCCTGGCTTCAAGAGCTATGGCGGTATCTCAACGATAAAGGTTGCCTACGTTATGGCATTTGACATTCTGATCGGAGTCGCCCTCGTTTTGGGCATTATCATCCTGGTCCACGAGTGGGGACACTTCATCGTGGCGCGCCTGTGCGGCGTGCGCGTGGATGTGTTTTCCATTGGTTTCGGCCCGCGGCTGTTTGGCTGGAAGCGGGGCGCGACGGACTGGCGCGTCAGCGCCTTGCCGCTCGGCGGATACGTTCGCATGGCGGGACAGGATCTCTCAGACGTCGATTCCAGCGATCAAGCTCCGACAGGCGCATCCGATGAGTTGATGAGCAAGCCGCGCTGGCAGCGTGCTTTGATCGCCTTCGCTGGACCTGCCGTAAATTTTATTTTTCCAGTCTTTCTGATCGGCGGATTTTGCGCCATTGTCGGGTTGCCGCATCTGAGAGTCTTTAAACAGCCGCTCCAGGTCACCTACTTCTCGACTTTGACTCCCATTGTAAGCCCACTCAAGGTTGGCGATCGGGTCGTCGAGCTTAATGGCATCCGAAATCCGGACTGGGATACGGCCTTCGAGTATCTTGGCCGCCTGGCGCCCGACACGCCCGTTACCCTGCGGGTCGTCAATCATGGCCTTGAGCGCACCGTTTCGACAACCGTGAAAGAGGTAACTGCCGTCGATTCGTTCCTCGTTCACAAGTTCTTCGGCTTCGCGCCATTTCCCGCGGTTATCGAAATTAATGATGACGCCAAGTCTATGCCCGCCTACCGGGCCGGGGTCCGCGATGGCGACACCGTCGTCGAAGCCAACGGAACGCCCGTTGCGATCTGGGGTCAGTTCGTTGACGCCATCCGCAAGTCCAACGGTCAGCCGGTTTCTCTAAAGGTCCAGCGCAAAGACAAGATCCTCAGCTTTACCGTTACTCCGCAGCAGGGACTCACGGAAGGCGCCGAAAAAATCTGGCAAATCGGCGTGCAGAACGATGTCGACCTGGTTTATCAGCGCGGGTCGGTCGTCCAGGCAACCGAATACGCCTACGCCAAGACCGCAGACTTCTTCGGGCAGACGCTGGACGTTGTCCGCAAACTGGTCACCGGCCGCGTATCTGTCAAACAGCTCCGAAGTGTTGTGGGAATTGCGCAAGCTTCGGGCGACGCAGTTCGCCGCGGCCCCCTTGATGTGGTGCTGCTCATGGCTTTCATCAGCGTCAATCTCGGCATCTTGAATCTTCTGCCGATTCCCATTCTTGACGGCGGCCAGATTCTCATGCTCAGTATCGAAGGTCTGATGCGTCGCGACCTCAGCCTCGCCGTCAAAGAGCGCTTTGTTCAAGTGGGCCTGGTCTTCCTTTTGTTGCTCTTTGCCTACGTCATGTACAATGACGTCGCTCGGATGATTTCGATCCACTCCTGACCTGTCCGGAGCAGCAGGTTGCGAGGGTCAGGTTTGCTGACCAAAAAAGGGAATCTCATGTCTCCCACGCCAGCGCATCGCGCCTCCACCGGCGAGCGCATCAACACTTCTCAAACCACGGACAACCTCACGAAAGCGCTTGGAGAGCGGGGGATACGCCTTACGCGCCAGCGCCGTGTCATTCTCCAGGTCATGGACGATGCCGAACAGCATCTTGACGTGGATCAGATTTTCGATCGCGCCAGGCAGATCGATTCCGGAGTTCATCTGGTCACGGTTTACCGCACCATCGAGCTCCTGAAAAAAGAACGACTGATCGACGAACTGGATTTGCTGCATCTCCGCGGCGACCGCCACTACTACGAAACACACGGCCCGCGCGATCACATCCATGTGGCTTGCCTGAAGTGCGGAAAAGTCCGCGAGTTTGAAAGCCGTCTCTACGAACAGCTCAAATCGCAGATCGAAAAAGACTTCGCCATGAAGGTCACCATTTCGCGCACCGAAGTCGGCGGCTACTGCGCCGAATGCCTTGCCGGCGGCGCTTCATAGCCGAATTTCCTGGATTTCATCCTTCTCTCCCTCTAGCGGAAGGTGGAACTTTGCCAGGAATCGTGGTGTCTAACGTCCCATGAACCTTGCAGTCGAAGTGCCCAGACAACGCACAACGACGCCAATCCTCGTCGTTTCAATTCTCCTGGCAATTCTATTGTTTCCGGTACTGGAAGGCTTTCTCGACAAATGGATTGGGCCGACGGCGTCGCCGCCGCAGCAGAATTCTTCCTGGGACGTTCGCACGATGTGACCTTGAGACCCGTGACCGTGGCACCCGGCTAATCGGACAGCATCAAGATCCTGAACTTGCGCAACAGCGAAAAGAACCGGTTGGCTGAGGCAATGTCCTTCGCAATCCGTGCTCTCAGCTCTTCCGGACCAGAAAACTTTTTCTCGGGCCGAAGCCTTTTCCAGAAGCGGAGTTCCATTCGCTGGGCAGAAATCTCTCCGGAAAAATCGAGTAGATGAGTTTCAACAGTGAGCGCGCTACCGTTGAACGTTGGCCGCACTCCGATGTTCGTCACCGACCTCCGGCTTTGCGTCTCGCCTTCCAGCAGTGTTCGCGTGATGTACACGCCCGTCGCCGGCAACAGCTCTTGATCCGGCCGGAGATTCAACGTCGGAAACGTGAACTTGCGGCCCGTGCCGGTGCCGCCGACAATCGCACCGGTCAGAACAAACGGCCGCCCCAGCAGGCGTCCGGCCTGGGTCACGTCCCCATCCGCAATTTCCCGGCGAATCACCGTGCTTGAGACCACTTCACCGTGGGCCTCCACCGGCGGAATCGTGACCACTTCAAATCCATGCTCAGTTCCGAGCTGGCGAAGCAACTGCGCGTCGCCCGCCTGCTTGTGGCCAAAACGAAAGTTTTCTCCAACCAGCACCAACTGTACGCGAAGCTGTTCAACGAGAATTTTCGCCACGAATTCCTGTGGGCTGAGCTTCGAGAGTTCCAGCGTGAACGGCATCACCACGGCCGCTTCGACGCCCACCACGCGAAACCATTCGAGCCGTTGTTCGTTTGTCGATAGCCGCTTGGGAGCAGTCTCCGGCCGCAAGATTTTTCGCGGAGCGGGCTCAAACGTCAGTGCCGTAGCCACGCTGCCGCTCTTCGCCGCGCGATCGGCCGCTTCCTGCAGGATGGCTTGGTGGCCCAGATGAATTCCGTCGAAATTCCCGATCGCCAGCACGCTGTTGCGGCCGCTCGGCGCGTAATATTCGCGCCATTTCTCCGCCGCGCTGAATACGAAGAGTCCATCCAGCCGCTCGGCCACCAGTTCGGAATCCGCCGGGGAAGCAGCGGATGCTTCGGTCGCAACCTGAAGCGTTAACCCGTCGTATGCCAGTTGGACGTTCGCGTGGCCCTGCTTACGCAGTCTCTCATTGGTTGCTGCGTGACCCAAATCGTGCGCAATGTGCGTGAACCAGGCCCTCGCCGGCTTGACCTTCTCCACCAGGGTCAGCGCTTGTTGTACCGTCTGGTGCATTGGGTGCGGGGCATCCCGCAGCGCGTCCAGAATCAAATCATCGAGATCCTGCAGCAGCGGCAGCGACGATTCCGGCACCGAATTGAAATCCGTCAGATAAGCCGCGCGGCCGAACCGGAATCCCAGCACTTGCATCTCGCCGTGTTCGAGAGGTATCGGCGTAAACTTCACGCCCAACAACTCGAATGGCCCATCGATCTCTTCCAGCACGACGCTTGGCACCGTGCTCAATTTGGGCTTTCCGTCGAAGGCGTAGGAAAACGCGCGGCGCACAATCTCAAAGGTCTGCCGATTGGCGTAGACAGGCATCGGCTGTTTCCGCCCGATGCTCAGCGGGCGCAAATCGTCGAAGCCCATCACATGATCGGCATGTCCATGGGTCAGGAGCACGGCCTCTACCTGTGCGATGCCCGCTCGCAACGCCTGGGTACGAAAATCGGGCGTGGTATCAATCAGCACATTCTGCCCGCCCCGCGACAGCAGGACCGAGGTTCGCATACGGTTGTCGCGAGGATCGCTGGAGGTGCACACCGCGCAGCGGCAGCCAATCGTCGGAACTCCCATCGAAGTCCCGGAGCCGAGAACCGTCAGTTGCAACGTATTTCCGTTCGATGAAATAGCGGACATGATCCGAGTGTTCGAGTCGCGGCGCGATTGCCGCCGGCTCGCTACCGCGTCTTCGCTTTGGCCGCTTGCGTGGCCTGCGCAGCCAGCGCCTGGCTGACTTCCAAATAGGTCATTTTCAATTTACCCAAAAGATCGAGCAACAGGCTTTCCTCTTCTGGCGCCAGATTGCCTTTTGTCTTTTCATGCATGGCGTCCAGCATGTCGATCAACTCTCGCGCCGCGTCCGGATCGATCACCGGCTGCCCCGTTCGCGGGTCGGTGTAAGCGCCCAGGGCCATCGCGCCATTGCTTCCGAGCATGCGAATTAAATTTTCAAACGCTGGCGAACGCTTCGGAGTTTCCACTGCCGGCGCCCTGTTCTCGCCCGCCGGCTCTGGCGCTGGGGGCGCAGAGGCTTCTTTCTTGGCTTCCTGCCGCGCCTCGCGCTCCTGCTCATCGACAATTTCCTGGCGCAATTCGCCGTCCGTTGTGAATGGACGACGGTCAATCACTCGAAACGACTCTTCAGGTTTCTTATCGGCCACGGCTTAACCCTCTTTTTACTTGGCTGCCTCAAGTTTAGCACGGGTCGCCGCTGGCGCGTTTTAGGCGAGCTTCGTGCGGTTCACTTGAAATTTCGTGCCGGCCACCGTAGAGTTTCTAGTTCCCGGTCCAGGAAAAATTCCCACTTCCAGATGCCGCCCGCACAAGAGAAAACCCGCAAGCAAGCGAAGCGTACAGGCGCACGCAGAAAGCCAGATCGTGTCTCGGCGGAATCGGCCGGACTCTGGTTCGAGCGCCTCGTCAAGCTGCAAGCCCGGCTGCGAGCTCCTGGGGGCTGCCCTTGGGACATCGAACAAACGCATCTTACGCTGCGGACGTACCTGATCGAGGAGGCCTACGAGGTTCTGGAAGCACTGGAGAGCGGCGACGATGCGAAATTCGCCGAGGAGCTCGGCGATTTGCTCTTGCAAGTGGTTTTTCACGCCCAGATCGCGGCGGAAAAGAAGCGTTTCACTGCCGCGGACGTTGTGCGGGAAATCCATCAAAAAATGGTGCGCCGGCATCCCCATGTTTTCGGCGAAAAACGGGCCAAAGACGCCGCGGAAGTCCTTAGGAATTGGGAACAACTCAAAGCCGAGGAACGCCGCGCGAAGAAAGCAGAGAAGGGAAAGAGTGCCTCCAGCAGATCGCAGACGGCGCCGGCCTCGCTGCTGGATGGCATAGCGCATACTCTGCCGGCGGTGATGGAGGGTTTCCAGCTTACGCGGCGCGCCTCACGAATCGGGTTCGATTGGGAGAACGTTGACGGCGTGGTCGAAAAACTCCACGAGGAGTTACACGAACTCCGCGAGGCGCGCTCCAATCAATCTCCTGAGCAAATCGAAGGCGAACTGGGCGATGTTCTTTTTGCCGCAGTGAATCTTTCACGTTTCCTGAAAGTGGACCCTGAAATTGCGCTTAAACGGACCAACGCCAAATTCATTTTGCGTTTTCGTGAGATGGAACGATTGGCTCGCGCCTCCGGCCGCGTGCTGGCGGATGTACCGCGCCATGAAATGGAGGCTCTCTGGAGCCAGGCAAAAACGTCGGAAATTGAAAGAACTTCGCGCATGCGCGTGAAGGACGCGGCCGTACAACGATGAGCGATCAAGTCCTGGTCCGCAAGTGCCGGTCCCTGGAGGACTTCCAGGCTTGCGTTGCTCTGCAGCGCGCCATCTGGGGCGAGGCCGATCTGGAAGTCGAGCCCGCCACGATGTTTGTTGTCGCAGAGCATACCGGAGGACAGGTGCTGGGCGCATACGACGGGAGCATTCTGGTGGGCTACACGCTGGCCGTCGCGGCGCTCAGAAATGGCGCGCCTTATCTCCATTCCCACATGACCGGAGTTCACGCGGACTACCGCGATCGCGGCGTCGGCCGCGCGCTCAAGCTTTTTCAACGGGAAGAAGCTCTTAGCCGCGGTATTCGCCTGATCGAGTGGACTTTCGATCCACTCGAGATGAGGAACGCTCATTTCAATCTCAACCGCCTCGGTGCAATTTGCCGCCGCTATCTTCCGAATTTGTATGGAATCACCACCAGCCCGCTACACCGCGGGCTGGCTACGGACCGTCTCGTCGCCGAGTGGTATCTCGACTCGCCGCGCGTTCTGGCCGCTTTGACCGGAGAGCAGCCGCCCTCTCCCTACTCATCTTCCATTGAACTTCCGGCTTCCCTCGAAAACTGGAAGGCCAGCGACCTCCCTCGCATCCAATCGATTCAGACCGTCACCCGTCAGCGGTTCACTGAAGAATTTGCCAAGGGACATGCCGCTGTCGCGGTAGCGAAGACCTCCAATGGAAGTGCGTACCAGCTCTTGCCGTGGAGCGACTTTTAGTCGCCATGCGTCTCGAACAACTCACGCTCCGCGAACTCCAGATGAAATTGGTTGCGCCGTTTCAGACCAGCATCGAGACCACCGTCGTTCGGCGAGTTCTTCTGGTGGAAGCAATCGTCGACGGCGTAACGGGTTGGGGCGAATGTGTCGCCGGGGAGACTCCCTCCTACAGCCCGGAAACCACGGACACTGCCTGGATCATTCTCCGCGACCACCTGTGGCCGCTCCTGCGAGGGAAGGAGTTCACCGCTGCTTCCGACGTCTGGGACCTGATGACGGGGGTCCGCGGTCACAACATGGCTAAAGGTGCTCTTGAAGCTGCGATTTGGGACGCCGAAGCGAAGCGGAAAAAGGTTGCTCTCGCGCGTTTGTTGGGCGGAGTTCGTGAAGAAGTCGCGAGCGGCGTGTCGATCGGAATTAAAGCTTCCCTTGAAGAGCTGGTCCGGGCAGTTAAAGTTGAACTTGAAGCCGGCTATCAGCGCATCAAAATCAAAATTCAGCCTGGTTACGATCTCGAACCGGTTCGCCGCCTGCGCAAGGAATTCCCCTTCGTCAAATTAATGGTGGACGCGAACTCTGCCTATACGCTCTCGGATGTCTCGCTTTTGAAACAGCTCGACGAATACTACCTGATGATGATGGAGCAGCCGCTTGGGTGGGACGATCTGTACGCGCACATCCATCTGCAGAACAAGCTCATGACGCCCATTTGCCTCGACGAATGTATTCATGCCGAGCAGCAAGCCCTCGCAGCGATTCGACTGGGCGCCTGTCGCATTATCAACATGAAACTCGGCCGCGTAGGTGGCTACACACCAGCGAGGCGCATCCACGATTTGTGCCAGCAGAACTCGATTCCCGTCTGGTGCGGCGGGATGCTCGAATCCGGCATTGGTCGGGCCCATAACATCGCTCTCTCGACGCTGTCCAATTTCACGCTTCCCGGCGATGTGACGGCCAGCGAGCGTTATTGGGCTGATGACATCATCGAGCCCCAAGTCACCGTTTCAAAACGGGGTACGATTCGCGTTCCAACAGAACCGGGCATCGGATTCGAGCCGCGCCTCGACCTCATCACGAAGCTCACCGTACGCGCAGGTCGCCTCACGTAGATACGGATGAGTCTTTGAAATTCCCATCCAAATTCCCGGTGGAATTCCCGCATCGCCCCACATTAGAATGCCTGCGCCCGCGCATCGGCAATTCATTGTTTGATTCAACTTGCAGCGCCAAAGTTCGGCTGGAGGATTCATTCGTGCCCGTTCAATCGTCGATTGCTGAGGGTTTCGAAGTCCAGAACCGCAAACCCAAACGTGAAGGTGGCCCATCTGCGCGCATTGCAGTGATTCCCGGCGACGGCATCGGCAAAGAAGTCACGCCGGAAGCCGTAAAAGCAGTTCAAGCTGTTGGGAAGTCGGCACGCCGACAAATCGAATTCGTCGAGTTCGACTGGGGCGCGGAAAAATTTCTGCGCGAAGGCGTTACTCTTCCCGCGGGCGCGGTCGAAATGCTTTCAAACGAGTTCGACGCGATTCTCTTCGGCGCACTTGGTGATCCACGCGTTCCATCCAACCAGCACGCCGCGGACATTTTGCTCGGCCTGCGTTTCAAGCTGGACCTCTTTGTAAACGCCCGCCCGGTTGAGCTCTTTCACGAACGCCTCACGCCTCTCCGGGAGCGCTCCACAACCGACGTCCGGTTTATCGTCTTCCGCGAAAACACGGAAGGCCTCTACGTCGGCGTCGGCGGTTTCTTCAAGAAAGACACGAGCGACGAAATCGCCGTCCAGGAAGACGTTAACTCTCGCAAGGGTGTCGAGCGCATCATTCGCCACGCATTCGATTACGCCCGGCGCAACAATCTCAAGCGCGTCTGCATGAGCGACAAATCTAAC
This sequence comes from Acidobacteriota bacterium, assembly GCA_046724685.1. Lineage (GTDB taxonomy): Bacteria > Acidobacteriota > Terriglobia > Acidiferrales > UBA7541 > Acidiferrum. The sequence goes on from JBKOXA010000026.1 coordinate 20,750, forward strand.
GCCATGATCTTTGCCCACGACCTCTGGCAGCGGGTCTTCAAGCAGGTCCGCCAGGAGTATCCGGAAATAGACTCCCGCCACCTGTATATTGATACCCTCGCGATGGAGGTGGTGCGCGACCCTCGGCAGTTCGATGTCATCGTCACCTGCAATCTTTTCGGGGACATTATCAGCGACCTCGGCGCGCAGCTTGCCGGCGGCCTCGGCCTTGCGCCCTCCGGTAATATCCACCCCGGCCGCACCTCGCTGTTCGAGCCCGTCCACGGCTCGGCTCCGAACATCGCGGGAAAGGGAATTGCCAATCCTCTGGGCTCGATTCTCGCTGCGGGCATGATGCTCGAGTTTCTGGGATGGCAATCGGACGGTGATGCCCTGCGCGCCGCAGTGCGAGCCGCGCTCGCGGAAAATTTCGTTCCGCCAGATTTGGGTGGGGATAAAAAGACGATCGAAGTTGGTGATTGGATCGCCCAGCGCCTGACAACTGGCTGAAGCCATACATAAAGTATTACTTGAAGCGAAAATCTCACAGAGGAGGATAGCGCCTTAACACTCTCGGCGGTAATCTCAAGTAAAACTTTAATTTCTCCGCGTGACCAGTGTGATGAGCACACCTAACAAGAATCCCCCGATATGTGCCCATACGGCAACGCCGCCATTCACGGAAGCGCCGATCGTGCTGATGCCGCTCAAGAATTGCAGCGCGAACCATCCGCCAAGGACCACGACCGCTGGAACCCGAATCACAAAAATAAACAAGAGACACAAGATCCGGTTCCGTGGCTCCAGGACAATGTACGCACCCATCACTCCGGAGATTGCCCCGCTGGCGCCCAGAGCGGGGAGGCCGGAGTGGAAGTTGAACGCGACATGCACCAGTCCGGCACCCACGCCGCAGACCAGGTAGAGGAGCAGATACCGCAGATGGCCGAAACTGGCTTCCACGTTGTCGCCAAAGATCCACAAGAACAGCATGTTGCCGAGAATATGCGCAAAGCCAGCGTGCAGGAACATGCTCGTAAGCAGCGGCAGGAACGCGGTTTCAAAGTGCCCGTGGCCGCCGAACCATGCAGACATTCGCGCTGGCACCATCGCGTTGGCCATCACGAAACCTTTGTAGACGTGGGGCGTCAACGTCAACTGGTAGATGAAGACCAGGATGTTGGCCACGAGCAGGCCAACATTGACGAAAGCAAACTTGCCGGAAGGATTTTCGTCCCGCAGTGGGAGAAACATTTCGGTCTATAAACCCTTAGCTTGTCGCCCTGAGGCGCCCCGTAGATGTTCACCAGCTTGCGCAAGCGCCGTGAAGGTGTACTGGTTGGGGTGGCGCTTCCTTGCCGCACGCAGCCTCTCAATGGCGCGCGGCGAGTCTATTCCGCCTCTCGCGCCGTGGGCCATACAATTCAATCCAGCTGCCGCGCAGCCAAACTCCAGCGTGCGCTGGGTGTCCCACCCATGCAGCAATCCGTAAGCAAAGCCGGCGTGAAACAGGTCCCCTGCGCCCGTTGTGTCGACAACCCGAACCTGGTAGGCTGGAGCATACCAAAAACGTTGCCCGTCCCACGCCAGTGCTCCTCGTTCTCCCATGGTGGTACAGACCAGTTTCGCGCCGTTCTTGGCACGAATGTTAGGCAAGGCCATCAACGGATCGTTCGACCCGCCAAGCGGCTCCAGAATCGCCAGAGACAAGACGGGAAAGTCCACCTGCGGCAGAAGGAACCGTAATTCGTCGCGAAACACGTCGAGATCGCACATTACGGGCACGCCGGCCTCGCGCGCCCAGCTCGCCGCTAGTCGCGACGCCTCGGGGTTCTCTCCATCCACCTGCACAAGCCTCGTCCGCTGGAACCATTCCTTTTTGAGGTACGACCTCTCAATCCGCACTTGCGCGTCCCGATGACAAAGCACGGCACGACTCCCGCTTCCTTCCTCGACCAAGATGTAGGAGAGGCGGCTTTCCGCCCCGCGCACCCTCAGGAGATGGGACTCAACGCCCTGCGCGCGCAGTTCGCGTTGGTGCAATTCAGCGTTATGGTCGGAACCCGCAGCGCCTACATACCGGGTGCGAAGTCCCCATTTTGCCGCCGCGAATACCGCAGTCGCCACCTGCCCGCCGAGCCGGATCTCCCGCGACACGGTATCGGTCTTGCCGTCCCGCGCAGGAAATTCCGCGAGGCGCAGGACGATATCGGTGGCGTTCTCTCCGATGCCTGTGAAATCAACCAAGGGAACGGGCATGAAGCGAAAGCGTACCCGATCTCGCGTGGAAATCAAAAGGGAAGAACGCGAAGAGAGTGTTAGAAGCTGCGTCCTATAAGTTGCGTCAGCAAAGACCGCTGGTTAACAGATTACTTTTATGGCTGCAACTCGACGAAACTGGAGGAGTTGTGAAAGGTCGCGTCGGAGCGAGTGCGCTCTGGCCAGCGCGGAATCTTAGGAGTGCGCAGCCTTGAGGAGAAAGGCCGCCGCCGATTCGCCCACAAACGCCCGACGGTTCGCCAAAAATGATTTAAAAAAACACCCTGGAAAGTTGCGCAACAAGGAAGCGTGTGGTAAGAAATTTGATTCGCGTTTGCGTTCGGCTTTTTGGTTGTACGCAGGCAGCGAAGCACAGTCGGCGCGCCGACAAAGTATGCCCGCCAGGGAAACGGAAGCCATCATTTTGAAAACTTTTCCCTTGGGTGAGGCGGATCGCCTTGTCAGCTTTTTGGGGCGTTCGTCGGGGCGCATGCGCGGGGTGGCGTCTGGTGCCCGCCGCCTCAAGAATCGCTACGGTTCGACGCTCGAAGTTCTCTCGCACGTGCAGCTCTGGTACGTCGAGCGCGAGACGCGCGACCTGGTCCGCATTCAACAGTGCGAACTGCTCGAGTCCTTTCATCGGGCCCAGAGCAACTACGGCCTCAGTACCGGACTGGCCTTGATCAGCGAGATTGCCGAGCGGGTCCTGCCCGAGCACGAAGTAGCTGAGCCGATGTTCAGGTTGCTGGTGCTCGTGGCAAGGGAGGTGGAGCGGCTAGGTTCCTGGCCCCTGCCCCTCGCGTACTTCGCGTTCTGGACGGTACGGCTCGGAGGATGGTTGCCGCCCCTTGACAAGTGCGCGGCCTGCGGTGCCGGACTCGGCGCCCACGCAGGGTTTCATTTTTCGCAGTCTTCCGGATTGCTCTGCGAGAACTGTCGCAAGCCCGGCATGCGTCCTTTGGGAAAACGCGGCAGGGACGCGGCCGAAGCTTTCGCGGGCCAAAAGCTCGACCAAATTGAATGGGGAGAAGAATCGAGCAAGGCTGTGAGCGAGCTTCGCGAAGCGGCACTGGACTGGATCGAGTTCCACACAGAACGCCATCTGCAGACTCGCGAGTTTCTGGAGACGACTTGAAAGTTAAAGTAAAACTTGAACTTAGGCCTGCAGGTCCAAATTTTCAGGATCTCATCCTTGTGCTCTCTCATTTCTGGGTGAAGCAAGGATGCGTCCTGCAGCAACCCTACGATATTGAAGTCGGGGCCGGCACGATGCACCCGGAAACTTTTCTTCGCGTTCTCGGACCGAACCCATACCGCGTCGCCTACGTTCAACCGAGCCGTCGGCCCGCCGACGGGCGCTATGGCGAGAATCCCAACCGTCTCTACAAGCACACGCAGTTTCAAGTCATCCTCAAGCCGTCGCCCGCGGACATTCAAGACGTGTACTTGAAGAGCCTGGCCGCGATCGGCATCGACCTGCGCGAGCATGACGTTCGCTTCGAGGAAGACAACTGGGAATCTCCGACGCTCGGCGCCTGGGGTATCGGCTGGCAGGTTCTGCTCGACGGTCTCGAGATCACCCAGTTCACTTACTTCCAGCAGAGCGGCGGCCTGGACCTCGATCCCATTTCCGTCGAACTTACCTATGGGCTCGAACGCATCTGCGCCTTTCTGCAGGGTACTGAGAGCGTCTATGATTTGCGCTGGTCTGCTGACAGGACCTATGGCGACATTCGCCTCAGAGAAGAGCAACAGTTCTCGGAGTACAGCTTTGACCGCAGCGATGCCAAAGCCATTCGCTCGGAGTTCGACCTGCACGAGAAGCAAGCCAAGGAACTCTTGGAAGGTTGGACCAAGGTAGCGGGCAAGGAGCGCCAGCGCTATCCACTGCTCGCGGTCTACGACCACTGCCTGAAGTGTTCTCAACTGTTCAACCTCATGGATGCCCGCGGCGTGATCTCGACGACCGAGCGTGCGGCGTTGATGGCGCGGGTGCGCACGGTCGCTTGCCGCACGGCAGCCGCTTACCTGGAGCAGCTAACACCGGCCGTCGCGCAGGCAGGGGTGAGAAAATGAGCCCACTGAAGAGGCCAGCCGTCAAGAAAAGCAGCGCCGGGCCTCAGACCGACCAGCGCGTTGAACTGCTCTTTGAAGTGGGCTGCGAGGAGATTCCCGCCGGGATGCTTCCGCGCGCCGAGGCAGACATCAGGGCCGAGCTCGAGAAGCAACTGGCCGCCGAAAATCTCATGGAAGGCGTGACCGTCGAATCCTTCAGCACGCCACGCCGGCTGACGCTTTGGGCGCGCGGCGTGCCCGTCCGGCAAGCCGATGTGGTCAGCGAAGTGACCGGCCCGCCGAAGTCGGTAGCCTACGATGTGGTCGGCGCGCCGACCCGTGCCGCCGTCAGCTTCGCCGAAAAACAGGGCATCGCCCTTCATGAAATCCGCTTCGTCCAGACCCCCAAGGGCGAGTATCTCGCCGCCAAGCAGGTCAAACGCGGTCGTGCCACCGAGCATATTCTGGCAGAGATCTTCCCGCGCATTCTTCACGACCTCTACTGGCCGAAAACCATGGCTTGGACGGGACTCTCCGGTGCTCGCTTCATTCGGCCGATTCGCTGGATCGTGGCAGTCCTTGACGGTAAGCCGCTGAAATTTTCGTATGCCGGCGTCGCCGCGTCGGATGTGACCCGCGGTCACCGATTCCTGGGTTCGGCTTCCATTCGTGTAAGCTCCTTCGCCGCTTATGAGAAGCAGCTGCGGGCAAACGGCGTAGCCATCCGGCCGGCCGAACGCCTCGAGAAGATCCAGAGCGAGCTCGCGGCGCATACCAAGAAGGGCGGCTACCGGATTCATGAAGACGCCGAACTCCTCAAACTCGTCACCTATCTGAACGAATTTCCATCGGTCATTGAGGGCGCGTTCGATCCGGCTTTTCTGAACCTGCCGGACGAGATTCTGGTCACGGTCATGCGCGGCCACCAAAAGTATTTCGCCGTCGAGAAACGCAACGGGGAACTCGCGCCACACTTTCTTGCCGTGATCAATTTGGCGAAGGACGCTAAGGGCCTGGTTCGCCTAGGGCATGAGCGAGTTCTGAAAGCCCGCTTCGCCGACGCTCAATTCTTCTGGGAGGCGGACCAGAAATGTCGGCTCGCCGACTACCTGCCAAAACTCGAACGTGTCACCTACGAATCCCGGCTTGGCAGCTATCGAGACAAAGTAGAGCGGATCCGCTCGCTAGCCCGCTGGCTGGCCGAGCAATGGTTCAATCTCGGCATGGTCCAGGCCCACGTGGCCGAAGCGGACCGCGCGGCGGAGCTCGCCAAATGCGACCTCGCGACCGAGATGGTTCGCGAGTTTCCCGAACTTCAGGGCATTGTCGGCGGTCTCTACGCCAAAGCGCAAGGGGAGCCGGATGAAGTCTCTGATGCCGTGTACGACCACTACCGTCCGGTCGGTCTAGACGATCCCATCCCGCGGAATTTGATCGGTTGCGCCGTGGCGCTCGCCGATAAGTTCGATTCCATCGTCGGGTGCTTTGCTGTGGGCGCTGCGCCCACCGGTTCGAGTGACCCGTTCGCTCTGCGCCGCGCGGCATTGGGCATCGTCAAGATCACTCTCGAGAGGAAACTTCCGCTCTCGTTGTCGCTTACCGTTGCCGCGGCGGCCAAAGCGCTCCATGCAAACCCACCGAAGCGAACGGTTACGCCGGATCAGGAGAAACAAGTTCTCGACTTCCTGATTGACCGCGCGCGGTTTGTGTTTCGAGAGAAGGAAGGATTCAGCTACGACGAGGTCAATGCGGTGTTCCGTTCTGGAGGCGACGATCTCGTCGACTCTCGTCGCCGTCTTGAGGCATTGCGCGCCATCCGCAAATCGAAAAATTTTGAGCCGCTGACCGTCTCCTTCAAACGCATTCGCAAGATCCTCGAGAAGGCCGCCATTCCCGCCGGGGAAACCCAGCAGGTCTCGGTAGAGCTCTTCCAGAACGACGCCGAGAAGGGCCTCTACTCCGCGATGCATTCCGCAGTGCCTCGTGTGAATGAGCAAAAGCGGGCCGGACACTTTAGGGAAGCGCTGGAGGTCATCGCTGCGTTGCGACCCGACGTCGACAAATTTTTCGAGCAAGTCATGGTGATGGCCGAGGAGGAAGCGGTTCGCAAAAACCGCCTCGCACTTCTTTCCGAGCTTCTGCGGGAGTTCACGACGATTGCCGACTTTTCAGAAATCGGCGGGGAAGGGCGAGCATAAAGTAACACTTTAAGTCGAATGACGGAGCATTTTTTCTACGGTTTGCCCGCCGACACTTGTCAGAAAAATATTCAGAGGACGTCGCGCATGCACTCGTCCTCCTCAAGTGCAGTTTGCATGTAGATTCTTATTCCAAATCGCTTGTGAGGCATATCGTGACGAAATGGGTCTATTTTTTTGGTGCAGGAAAAGCGGAAGGCGACGGCAGTTGGCGCGACCTTCTCGGAGGCAAGGGGGCCGGTCTAGCCGAAATGACGCGGATCGGACTGCCTGTTCCTGGAGGCTTTACGATCTCCACCGCTGCCTGCGACTACTACTACAAGAATGGCAAGAAGTTTCCGCCCGAGTTAAAAAGACAGGTCACGGAGAATGTAGCCAAGCTCGAGAAAATCGCCAAGAAGAAGCTTGGCGATCCTACGAATCCACTCCTTGTGAGCGTACGCTCGGGCTCGGCGCGGTCCATGCCGGGCATGATGGAAACGATTTTGAACCTCGGTCTAAACGACAAGAGTGTCGTCGGTCTGGCAGCTTCCGTCCGCAACGAGCGCTTCGCCTACGACGCCTATCGTCGCTTCGTGCAGATGTACTCGACCGTGGTCATGGGCCTGTCGAAGGAGGACCTCGAACACCGTCTCCATGCGCTCAAAGGCCGTCACGGCGTGAAGGAAGACACAGCGGTCCCTGCCAGCGGCTGGAAAGAGCTCGTCGCGGAATTCAAGCAGTACTTTAAGGAAAAATCCGGCCAAGATTTTCCGGACGATCCGATGGAACAACTCTGGGGAGCCATTGGCGCCGTGTTCGGCTCGTGGATGGCGGAAAAAGCCGTTACCTACCGCCGGGTGGAAAAGATCACCGGACTCCTCGGCACCGCCGTCAACGTCGTGCAGATGGTCTTCGGCAACACGGGGGAGAATTCCGGCACCGGAGTGTGCTTCACGCGGAATCCCAGTTCGGGGGAAAAGGAATTCTACGGCGACTACCTCGTCAACGCGCAGGGCGAAGACGTCGTCGCCGGGATCCGCACTCCGATGCACCTCAGTGAAATGGCCAAACGCCTCCCCACGATTTACGGCCAGCTTGAGAAAGTTCGAGTAAAACTTGAGAAACATTATCGCGACATGCAGGACATGGAATTCACTGTCGAAGAGGGCAAGCTCTACATGCTTCAGACGCGCACCGGCAAGCGCACTCCCGCCGCGGCCTTTCGTATGGCCGTGGATATGGCGAACGAAAAACTCATCACCAAGGAAGACGCCATCCTCCGCATCAAACCCGAGGACATCGAGCGACTCTTCTATCCGGTCATCGATTCGAAAGTGGATAAGAAGACCCTTCTGAATCAGACCTTTGGAAGCGGAATCAACGCAGTGCCCGGGGCAGCGGTCGGAAAGATCGTATTCACCGCGGCAGACGCTGAATCGTGGGCTGCCAAGGGCGAGAAAGTTGTTCTTGTCCGTCGCGAGACGAGCCCCGAAGACGTTGGGGGCATGGCCGTTGCCCAGGGCATTCTCACCGCAACCGGCGGCAAGACCAGCCACGCGGCCGTTGTGGCTCGCGGCTGGGGCAAGTGCTGCATCGTCGGAGCGGAAAAGATTCAGATCGATCTAAAGGCCAAGACGATGTCCGCCGGCGGGAAGACCGCAAAGGAAGGCGACTGGGTCACGCTCGACGGCAGTGAAGGCGTCGTGTACCTCGGCTCGCAGCCGCTCGTCACCCCGGAGCTGCCCAAGTCTTACAACACCTTGATGAACTGGGTGGACCAAACCCGACAGCTTCGCGTGCGCACCAATGCCGATACACCCCAGGACTCGCGCAAAGCACGCGAAATGGGAGCAGAAGGCATCGGACTGTGCCGCACGGAGCATATGTTTTTCACCGACTTCGAACAGCCGGAGAAGGGTGTCGAGCGACAGCGCGCGATCCAGGAAATGATTCTTGCCGAAACGCAGGAAGCCCGAGTCAAAGCGCTCGATAAGCTTCTCCCGTTTCAGCGGCGCGATTTCGCAGGGATCTTCAAGGCCATGGACGGCCTGCCCGTCACCATTCGCCTGATCGATCCGCCGCTGCACGAGTTCGTTCCGCACGATCGCACCAAGCAAGCCGAACTTGCGAAGGAACTTGGCCTTGACGTTGAGAAGGTAGCGCGACGCGTCGAGCAACTCCATGAAGCCAATCCGATGCTCGGCCATCGCGGCTGTCGGCTGGCGATCACCTATCCGGAAATTCTAGAGATGCAAGTCCGCGCGATCCTCGAAGCCGCCATCGAGGTGCAAAAAAAGGGAGTTAAAGTAATCCCTGAGATCATGATTCCGCTTGTTCTTGACAAGAAAGAACTCGGCATCCTTGAACAGGCCACCCGCAGGGTCGCGGATGAGATCCTCAAGAAAGCGGGCGTCAAGCTGCCATACCTGGTCGGCACGATGATTGAGCTTCCGCGAGCGGCTTTGCTTGCCGACGAAATCGCGGAAGTCGCCGAGTTCTTCTCCTTCGGCACCAACGATCTCACCCAAACCACGATGGGCCTTTCGCGCGACGACGCGGGCCGCTTCCTCCCCGACTATATCGACGAAAAGAAGGCCGGCGTTTTCCCTGCGGATCCGTTTCAATCGCTGGACCAGAAGGGCGTGGGCTTGCTCATGAAGTGGGGCACCGAAAAGGGTCGCAAAACGCGCAGCAAGCTAAAGATCGGTATTTGCGGCGAGCACGGCGGCGACGCCGACAGCGTCAAGTTCTGCCACCAAATCGGAATGGACTATGTAAGTGCCTCGCCATTCCGAGTGCCGATCTCGCGGCTGGCAGCAGCTCAAGTGGTGGTTGAAGAGAAGCAAGCAAAGAAAAGGAAGTAGTCCCGGCTGCTTGCAAACGAGCACAGTCAATCTCATGTTTTCCTTGAGATTCAAAAGCGGGGTGCCGCCATCGAGCTCCCCGCTTTTTTTTTTGGCTCCTAGAGGACCTCAACTGTTACTTGAAGTTACCTTTTTTCCAGGCTACTTCGTCTGCGCCTGGTGGTGATCGTAGCTGAGCACCCGCGCGACCTTCCACGCGCCGTCTTTGTACTGCCACAAGTGCACAAAACTCGCCTCGCCGGTTGGTGTGCCCGTCCTGGGGTGAACGAAGCGATGCACGCCCATCTCAATCGCGCCATAGCCCTTCATGTGGTAAATCTTCAAAGTACCAGGGACGAGTTCGCGCCGAACGTCTTGCGTGCAGATATTGTTCTTGACGCTCTCAACCAGCTTTTCTTTGCCGAGCGTGACGCCACCGGAATCGTGGTAAAACTCGACGTCGTCGGCCACCAGGCTCGCGAATTTTGAGAGATCGCAACGGTTGTAGGCGTCGAACAAGGCTCTATCGAGCGCCGTCACCGCCTGGTCAAGCTCAGCTTGATTCTTGATTTCTGCGAGAGCCGCAACTTTCATTTGCGCCCGCGTTTCACCAGCGGCAGCAAGAAGAAATGCCAGCGAGCCAAAGCCAACCCAGACACATCGTGACACCTTCATCAGTTCCTCCAGAGTTTGTTGCCGGTGTTTTGAAAGCCGGCCGGAATCACTGGTAGGTACGCCAGATCGCCAGGCAAGGTTCCCCGCGGCACTTCGCTTACAATAGCCCTGCCTTTGATCAAGACTCCCAATTTCGAAAATTTGCGCGTCGTGCTGGTTCGAGCCCGCAATCCCCTCAATATTGGCGCGGCAGCTCGCGCCATGAGCAATTTCGGTGCGCTCCACCTGCGCGTTGTCAGGCCCTACGAAAAAGCGTTCCGCGAAGCCGTCTCCGCGGTGGGAGCAATACCGCTCCTGGCACAAGCCGAGGAGCATGATTCACTGGGAGCGGCGGTTCGCGATTGCCGTCTCGTGGTCGGCACAACGGCCATCGGTCATCGCGAGTTGCAGCACGAAGTTCATCCCCTTCGAGATGCTGCGAAATTGATTCGCCGAAAGCTCGCAGGCGATCGCGTGGCGGTTTTGTTTGGTTCGGAGAAAACAGGACTCACCAATCACGAACTGAGCCATTGCCATTGGCTGCTGCGCATTCCCACGCGGAGCGAGCACCGTTCGATGAACTTGGCGCAGGCCGTGGCCGTCGTGGTGTACGAACTCGCGCGCCACTCGGCTCCACTCAGTGCAAGGAGCAAAATCGCATCCGCTGCGGCGGACATGCAGACGCTCGATCGCATCAGCCAAGCGCTTCTTGAAGCCCTCAACATAAGCGGCTACCTCCATCCGCGTTCCGCGGCCACCGCTGAAGAAAAGATGCGCCGCATGCTCCGCCGTTTTGAGCTAAGCTCCGCCGATGCGGAAGTGCTCCTCGGCATGCTTCGCAAAATTGTCTGGAAACTGCACTCCCCGGAGTGATTGAGCGCCCTACGTCGGCATCTTGAAGAAGAAATACATTCCAAGAAAATAGAAAACGAGATCGGGAGCGAACGCCGCAAATGGCGGCGGCATCTGTCCTACGCCGCCCATCGCTTCCAGTAGTCGCGCCAACGAAAAATAAGCAATGCCTACGGCGAGTCCGACGGCAATGCCGCCGATCGCTCCCCGCGTGCCTATGCGAAAGGCATATGGAATCGCCAGCAGCATGCTTACCGGCGCGATCAGCGGAAACGCAATCTTGACGTACCACTGCACCGTCAATGCAGACACATCAAACCCCGCGCGCCGCAGCTCTTCGATGTAGTTGCCCAGTTGCCGGAAGCTCAACTGAAAGGCCTGCCGCACCTCTCGATTAAAATAGCTTGGCGGCTCGATCAGTTCCGATAACGCAGTCGCAGAAAATTTCTGGTATTTTTCAATCGAGCCGTCCTGAAAGTCACGCACCCAGCCGGATTCCAAAATCCAGACATTCTGCGTGTCGCTCCAATGCGCCTGGTTTGCGAACACCCGTCGCTTTATGCGAAAGGTTCCCGGTTCGAGCTCCACCACAGTGAGACCCGCAAAAACATTTTTGTCGGGTTCAAAAAGATCGTAATTGTAGATTTTCCCCTTTTCTCCAAAAATCCACCGTTGGGGTCGCGTGTAGGTCTGCGCAGGTTTTCCCTTGATTTGGTTGCGCAACGCATCCTGCCGCTGGTTGGTGTATGGCAGGTACACGTCGTCAAGAATAATCATCGTTGCAGCCAGCGTTAGGCCCGCCAGAAGTAGCGGCAAAGCCAGCCGGTAGAGACTTATCCCGCTAGCCTTGCAGGCGGTGATTTCGTTGTTTTTGCTCATCACGCTCAGGGTGACGAGCACTGCCACGAGCGCGGCGAGCGGTGCCAACTGATAAAGAAGATACGGCGTCAGGTACCAGAAATATCTCACCACGGTCAGAAATGGAACACCGTGCTTCGCGATGTCGTCCAGGAGTTCGAAAAAAGTGAATACATGGAACAGCAGCACGAACGCCAGGATCATGAGCGCGAAGTACGCCAGGAATCGCCGCAACAGGTAGAGGTCCAGGAGCCGCGGAAAACTCCCCTCCGACGTCTGTGCCCTGTGCTGGTCCCCGTTCGTGGTTTTCGCCAACTCCGCAGCCCGCTTCTTTGCTTGCGTCTTCTTCCGGCGCAACAGCCGCTTCCAGGTCTCGAGACGGCTGATTTTTCGGTACCAGCTGCGGTCGCCGCGCAGCTGCTCCATGCGTGGCAGCAAGATAATGGCAAGCACGGTCAGCGCGATGTTTGCCAGCCAAATGCCGGTCCACGGGCTCAGCCTTCCCTCCCGCGAGAATCCAGCTCCCATCACCGAAAGCGAGTAGTACAAGCCGATCAGCAGGACGGAGAGCAGGGTTCCCGCCGCGCGTCCTCCGCGTCGAGGTTGCGCGCCCAGCGGAACAGCAACCAGCGCGAACACCAGACAGGCGAACGGAAAAGCCAGGCGCCGCTGAAGTTCCACGCGGGCCTCGCGCCAATTTCTCCCGTTCTCGGTCAACAGTTCCCGTGTCGGCCGCTCCGGATTGCTCAGGCTGCGCTGTTGAATGGAAACCAAACCGGTTACTTCTAGCGGCCAATCGCTCTGCCCGAAGTCCGTCACGGAATAGTGATCCGGGTCCTTGCGGCTGACCTCGTGCGTTGTTCCTCCCTGAAGATGCAGCTCCAGCTTGCCCTGTTTCGGCTCGGCAATTACAATCGCATTCTCCGCCAGCGTAAGCTGTGAGCCGCTCTCCTCGCCGACTTCTGCGAGGAATACGCCGTGCCACTGTGTTCCACTTGCGGAAACGTCGTTTACATACAGCACGCGCTTCGGGAAACGCTCATCGAACACGCGCGGCTGAACCTGGAACGACGCTTGCGACGCCAACAGGTTGGCCTCGATGCCACGCAGAGCTCGGAACGCGGCCGGAGAGAGCCAAAGTGTCAGCGATCCCGTGGCGAGGGCCCCGGTCAGGGCCAGCACGCCGACCGGAACGAGCATCCGCTGGCGGCTGACGCCAAGCGCGGTCAGCGCGATAATTTCGCTGTCCGCGGACATGCGGCCCAGGCCGAGCAGGACCCCGACGAGCACTGCCATCGGAATGGTAAAAATCAGTACGCCGGGGAAAATATAAAGAAAGAGTTTTCCAATCTGCGCGCCCGACCCGGAGTGGCGCACCAGGAGCTCCATGAGCCGAACGAGTTGCGGTACGAAAAGTACAAAAGTGAAGACAACCAGTCCGAGGAACGCATGACGGAATATTTCGCGGACAATGTAGCGGTCAAGAATGCGCATGGCGCGAAACGTGAGTGTAGCACGGCCACTGCTGCGCTGCCGGAGCGCCTCGCACGATGAACAGAATCCATCTCGTCGTGCTTTGGCATATGCACCAGCCGCAGTACCGCGACCCGGAAACGGGCCGCTATGTGCTGCCGTGGACCCGCCTGCATGCCCTAAAGGACTACTGGGGAATGGTGAAGGTGCTTGAAGAGTTTCCCAATTTTCACGCGACCTTCAACGTTGTCCCTTCGCTCGGCCTGCAACTTGAAGAATATGCCAGCGGCAGCTTCAACGAACCGTGGTTCGACCTGGCATTCCGCGACGCGGAACAGCTCACCAAGGAGGACAAGACCGAAATCCTCCAGAGAGCATTCCAGGTGAACCACGAGCGCCTATTGTCGCGATGGCCGCGGTTCCTGGAGCTCCACGAATGGTCGCGGCACGCGGGCGGGGCGCGGGGAGCGGTGACTTTTACGCCGCGCGACTGGCGTGACCTGCAATTGCTTTCACAACTCGCCTGGATGGATGAGGAGTGGATTGCCCGCGACGCCACGATCAACAGGCTTTCCGCAAAGGGAAAAGACTTCACGGAAAAAGACAAGACCGCGCTGAAGCAGAAGCAGCTGGAGTTTCTCAAGCTGGTGCTGCCGATCTATCGCGAAGCCGCCGCGCGCGGGCAGATCGAAATCAGCACCACGCCGTTTTATCACCCGATCCTGCCGCTGGTTTGCGATTCAGATATAGCCAGGGTTGCCAACCCTGCGACGCCATTGCCGCGCCGCGCCTATCGCCATCCCGAAGATGCCCGCGAACAATTGCGCCGCGCCCGCCATTATCACCAGCGTGTGTTTGGCGTCGAGCCGGCCGGACTGTGGCCGTCAGAAGGGTCCGTTTCTGATCAGGCCCTTGCCATCGCGGCCGAAGAAGGATTCCGGTGGTTTGGTACGGACGAGGGTGTCCTTGGTCGCACGCTGAATGTGGGATTTTTTCGGGACGGCGCCGGTCTCGCCGCGAATGCGGACCGCTTGTACCGGCCCTGGCGCGTGAAAGCCGGAACAACGGGAATCACGGGACTTTTCCGCGATCACCACATCTCCGACTTGATCGGATTTGTATACAGCCGCATGGAGGCAAAAGCCGGCGCAGCGGATCTCCACGGCCGCTTGCGAGCAATTGGCGAGCGGGTGCAAACCAAGCAGCCGCTTACCATTTGCCTCTTTCTGGATGGTGAAAACGCCTGGGAATATTATCCGGGAAACGGACGGGAGTTCTTGCGCGAATTTTACGGGCGTATCCAAGCCGACTCCGATTTCCGCGCGCTGACTGCCAGCGAAGCGATAGCTGCCGCCGGCGAGATTTCCGAAACCGGCGGAATTTTCCCGGCATCCTGGATCAACGCCAATTTCGATGTGTGGATCGGGCACTCCGAGGATGTGCAGGCCTGGGAATACTTATGGGACGCACGCGAAGCGTACGCCCGCGCGGAAGAAGCCAGCGCTCGGCAACACAGCGATGCGCCCGACGAAACCGCGTTAGAGGAGGCCAAGGAATCGCTTCTGGCCGCGGAGGGAAGCGACTGGTGCTGGTGGTACGGGCCGGAGCACAGCACCGCAAACGACGCCGAATTCGATGCGCTCTATCGCCGGCATCTAACGGGCGTCTATCGCGCAGTTGGAAAGCTTGCTCCGGATGAATTGGCAACGCCGATCAAGCGCCAGCCGGAGCGCGCGCTACATCTTCCTCCTTCGGAATACTTGCAGGTGAACGTAAACGGGTACGACTCGTCCTACTTTGAGTGGCTGGGGGCGGGATTATATTCACCCGAGAGGCGCAGTGGAGCCATGCATGGACGCACCTTCTATCTTCGCGAACTGCGCTATGGCTTTGAGCGGGAACGGCTTTGTATTCGCGTAGATGCGTTTCCTCTGGCCCTTTCCGAACTGGAGGACGCGGAATTTCGTGTGACGATTCAGGCCAAGTCGGAGGTAACGGTCACCGCGCGGTTGTCGCGCGGGAAAATGGTCGAATATGCCGTGGAACAGGATCGCATCTGCCTGCTCAAACCTTCGGAAGCGGCGGAAGCGGGATTCGAGCAAATCCTGGAAGTCGCCGTTCGCAGGGAACTTTTTGATTTGGGAGGAGCAATGCGGCTGCGAATCGGGGTTGCGTTGTGGCACGGCGGGCTACCCGTCGATGTGTTGCCGGCCGAGGGAATTCTGGACGTGCAGCTTGGCGAAGACAATTTCGCATGGCCCGCGGTGCCGCTGTCCTAGTTTTTTCTCTTGTGCAGCTCCTAAAACAACTTAACGGCAAGTTCTCTGGGTTGATCGCCAACTGGAATCATGGTGAGCAGTCCGCTGGCGCGATCGGCCGTTATGCGAATGATCGAAAGGTCTCCGGACGCCTGGCTGACCACGAGCAGAAGACGCGCTTTGTCGCCGGGGTCGAAGCGCAGTGCTCCAGGAGTTTGCCCTGCGGGGATCGGACGGTTTACGCGGCGGTAGTTGATGTCCACCGGAGTGACGCTGCCGGCGGCGGCATCCGAAACATACAGCTCACCCGTATCTGCCAGCAGCGCCCCACGCGTCGGCGCAGACCCCAAAACCACATAGTCGCCGACCTCATGCGTCCAGGTGTTGACCGCCTGTAATCCGTGTGACTCCGGCGAAAGAACGTAAAGTTCGCCACCGTCGGGCTTTAGAATCATTTGCGAGGGAATTCCGGCAAGCTCGAGATTGGTAAGCAACTTGGTTGCGCGCAGGTCGATGACCGAGAGCCTCCGCTGCGTGCGGCTGAGGACAAAAGCCACGGAGCTGTCCGCGAGGATCGTGGCATCTTCAGGATCAGGAATGACGGCGACGGCCTTGCGCAGTTCGAGCGTTGCGGCATCGTAAATTCCCACCGTAGCATCTTTCTTGTTGAGCGCAAGAACGATTTTGCCGTCCGGTGAGACGCGCGCCGCGACCGGTTGCGCTCCCGTGGCAGCATGGGCGACAACTTGCCGCGACCCGCAATCAATTGCCGACAGGGAATTGCTTCCGGACGCGGGAACGTACACGCGGTTTCCGTCGGGCGAAAAGTCGATCGAATAGGGAGATACACCTACCGGAATACGCCCGACGATTTGCGAAGTTCGCGAATCGAGCACCCAGGCAAAGCCACCGCTCGAGCTCACACCCCAAACTTCCGCACGAGTGGGGTGTTCTCGCATCGCTGAGATCGTTCCTCCCACTGGAACGTGCGCAACGGTGGCAAGCTTGACCAGGTCTACGACCGAAACGGAATTATCGGCCGTGCTGACGTAGGCGTACAGGCGAACGCCCGGACGAAGAAACGAAGGCCGGTGTTCGCGCGCAACGATGAGGAATGCCGCGACAAGCAAAAGCGTCGCGACACCTATCCTCCGAGATTTCGAAGTGCGGTTCATCTCAAGAAAAACCGGCTTGAAGACCGGCTACAGCAAACTGAAGGCACCCGCGATCGCGACAAGCGGAAGGCCGGTGGCACAGCCTAGAGCCGGCCCCAAGGCACCGTTGGCGCCTAGCCAGCCGGCTCCCATCAGTTGAGCTGGCGGTGGAGCACATTGGCGATTTGCTGGACCTCCGCGGAAAGTTCGGCGAACTCCTCGGGAAGGATAGATTGCATCCCGTCCGACAGCGCTTTTTCCGGTTGATGGTGAACTTCCACCAGAAGGCCGTCGGCGCCGACGGCGACAGCGGCGCGGGACAGCGGCAGAACTTTGTGGCGCTTGCCGGTACCGTGGCTGGGATCCACAAGAATCGGCAGGTGACTGCGCTTCTTTACGGCGGGGACCACAGCGAGATCGAGCGTATTACGGGAAAAATCGGAAAAGGTGCGAACGCCGCGCTCGCACAGCATCACATTGTAATTTCCTTCCGACAAAACATATTCGGCGGCCATCAGGAATTCATCGAGCGTAGCGGACATACCGCGTTTAAGGAGAACCGGTTTTTTCGCGCGGCCGGCGCGTTTCAGAAGCGAAAAATTCTGCATGTTGCGCGCGCCGATCTGAATGACGTCAGCATACTTTTCGACAAGGTCGAGCGATTCGTGATCAATTGCCTCGGTGATGATGCCGAAGCCGAATTCATCGCGGACTTTCGCGAGGATCTTTAGGCCGGGTTCGCCGAGTCCCTGGAAGCTGTACGGGGAAGTGCGCGGCTTGTAGGCACCTCCTCGAAACAGGCGCACGCCGGTAGGCTTGAGACGTTCGGCGATGGCCAGGCATTGCGCTTCGGATTCAACTGCACAGGGACCTGCGACAAGGGCTAGGTGGGGCCCGCCGACGAGGACCTCACCGGAAGGAGTGGGAATGCGAATGACGGAGTCCTCCTCCTTGGCGTCACGGCTGACAAGCTTGTAGGGCTTGCTGACGGGTATGCACTCGACGACGCCGGGCATGGACTCGAGGATGCCGAGGTCAACGGCGCCGTCGTTGCCGGTGATACCGATGGCGGTGCGGGCGGCTCCGGGAATAGGATGAGCTTTGAGGCCGAGCGACTCGATCCGCTGGCAAACCGCGCGAACCTGCTGCTCTGTGGCGTGCGACTGCATGACAACGAGCATTGCGAATCTCCCGGGTTGCAGGGTCTCAGGGCCTTGGTCGCAATCCCTGCGATAACGAGTTGTACTTCTAACCCTGCGCAGAAAAAAGTAGATGGGGAAGCACAGCAGTTTAACGAATGGAGCGGATTGCCGCAAACCGCGGTGCGACTTCAATATGCCAGGGTCGGTCAAACAAACCCTGGGAGCCCGGTGCTACCATCGCCCAGAGGGTCAGGCACCATGAACTCCATGGAAATCGCCTTGCGGGCAGGCGTCCCTCCCGCAGATATCGAGTTGCTGATCCGCGGACACGCCTCCGCAAGCGTAGCCAACCGGCTTCGAGTCCCCCATGCTGGGTCTGGAGGACTTCATGGCCAACGGCATCGCTAGCGCAAACGTAGCCCACCGCCTGGGCACCAGCATGAGCGCATCGGAAGAGTTGGCGCGCGCCGTTGGCCCGCAAGGCGCGATCGGAATCGTCCCGGGGTCTGCTGCTCGGTGCAAAGTAGCGCCCAAGACTAGAACCGGGTAGCGGGTCCGAGGATGTTCCAGTGAAGGGTGAACCAGCTGAGGAACAGGCAAGCGATTGCGACCAGAGAAAATTTCACTTTTGTGATTTTGCGAAGGTCGGAGCGAAGCCATGCTAGAAGACCGGAAACAATCGAGGGGACGCTGAAGAATACCGCCAGGCCGGCGAAGAAGTTGATGAGATAGAAATATTTGTCCCAGGCGCGGGTGGGCGGCGTAATGTCGTCGCCGGTGACGGCAAGAAAAATGAAGATTGCAGAGAGCAGCAGGACCCAGAGCCAGGCCGTGAACTGGGACGTGCGCGGCAACCAGCGCGTTCCGGGCTGCGCAGCAGGTTTGGGCCGATTACGAAGGGCCAGCCGCCGAACGGTGCGGGAGAACGGCGCCAGGATAACTGCGAAAAGCGTCAACATGCTGAGCCCCACGCCCGTCAGGACAAACTTTGCGTTTTCAAACCAGCGTACCCGTTCGGCTTGCACGGCGGGAAAGTCGTAGGCCAGCCGAACGACCTCTTCATTTGCATCGCGGATCGCGTACAGCCTGCGCTGCCCATCGACCTGCTGCCAGAAGTTTTTCTCGAGCGGCTTCCACTTGATGATGTGACCGCGGAGATCTTTTACGTCTTCCAGCTGCAAGACGCCGTCCTTATCGACAGTTGCGCTGCGTTGCGACATCAGCGTGCCCAGCCTGATTTTTGTGCTGTCCGCTCGCCGCGTGGACTGGTAGGTACCTTCAATGGCTTTGAGTTCCTCGACGGGCAATTTGGCAAAGGTCTGCTTCCGTTCAGAAGGAAAATAGCGATCGGAGAACATCTGGACGAGTTCCGGGCGGACTCGTCCTCCCGCACGGGCGGAGTTGAAAGAAATAAACAGAACCAGTCTCTCTGAGCGCTCCACAAAGAACAAGCTGTGAAATGCGATCAGGTCCCCCTCATGGCCAATCCAGCGCAAGTTGTTCCGCCACGTTTCATAGAATCCCATTCCCAGCGCAGGCATTTGATCACTTGCACGAAATTGCGGCGCAAACATCGCCGCGAGCGTTTCGGGCCTTAGAATGCGCTGGCCATCGAGTTCGCCGCCGTTGAGAAGCGCCCGGCCAAAACGTCCCATGTCAGCGGCGGTCGAGGAGATTCCTCCGGCTCCCGCCGGGTTGAAGATCTCGAATCCCACTGGAGGCTTCTCGGTGCTTCCGCGGTATCCCTCAGACGGCAGCGCGGCCAGATCCTTCTGCAAAGGCTGGAAAAACGTGGAATGAGTCATGCCCAGCGGAGCGAAAATGTGCTCCGCGACGTATTGTTCAAATGGTTCGCCGCTGGCTCGCTCGACAACGTAGCTTGCCAGCCCTACGCCGTAATTCGAATAACCGGGGACCAGGCCGGGAGGGAAAAGGCGCCGCGGCTGATTCTCGACCAGGAATTCGCGCAAGCTGGGAATCTTCCTTGGGTTAATGAGGAGGATGTCGCGCGCTTCTTCTTCGAAGCCTCCGGTGTGGGTCATCAAATTGCGCAGGGTGACCGGCTTGCCAAATGCCGGGCGTATCTGGAAATCGAGATAGGTATTCACATCAGCGTCTAGATTCACCTTGCCCTGCTCGACGAGCTGCATGACGGCGACCCAGGTAAAAAGCTTCGAAATCGAAGCCAGGCGGAAAATCGTGCGGGCTGGATCCACGGGCTTTTTCTCCTTGGCGTCGGCGAATCCATAGCCTTTTTGAAGCAACACTTTCCCGTCTTTCACGACGAGAACCGACGCTCCCGCAATGTCGGAACGTTCAAGTTGCAGCGGAACAATGCCGTCAAAGAACGCGCCGAGGTCGGCAGAATCGAGTGCGTGAGCCGATGGCGGATTCGCCGGCAGCGTCTCCGCGCCGGCCTGTTCCGTGGCCGGACTTTTCGGCGCGACTCGAGCTGGCCCCTGCGGCTCTTGCGCCGGAGTGACGGATGCCAGGACCAGCGAGGCGACTAGAACCACAGGACCTGAAACGCGCATGCCATCTCCCGGAATTTGACCGAGCAGTTTTGCATCTGACCGTTAGGATGGCAAGGGCCGACTCGTAGCAGCGCGAAGTTGCCGGGTCAGACGATCAGATTTGTTGTTTTTTCCAGTTCCCGCGCCTGAAAAGAACAATGCTCACGGCGGCAATGGAGGCTTCCGCGGCGACGATGGAAAAATACGCGCCCTTGGCCTGCATGCCCATCGGTATCGCAAGAAAGTAAGCCAGAGGAATTTCCAGCAGCCAGAAGCCGAAAAAGTTGATGATGGTCGGCGTGATGGTATCGCCCGCTCCGTTGAACGCTTGCAGCATCACCATGCCGTACGCGTAGCCGATATTGCCGTAGCTGATGATCCGCAAGCAACTTGCGGCCAGGGGAACGACCTGCGGATCGTGCGTGAACAGGCGCACGATCGGTTCGGCAAACAGCACGAAGACCAGGCCGATCGCGCCAAGGAAAATCATGTTGTAGAAGCCGGTGCGCCATACCGAAGTCTCCGCCCGTTCGGGCTGCTTCGCGCCGAGATTCTGGCCGACGAGCGTGGCGGCAGCATTGCTAAGCCCCCAGGAAGGCAAAATAACGAAAATGACGATGCGAATCGCGATGGTATAGCCAGCCAGAGCCGCCGAGCCAAAGATGCTGACAATGCGCACAAGCCCGATCCAACTGGTATGCGCGATGGCGAACTGCAGGATCCCGGTCAGCGAAACGCGGACCAGGCGCAGCAGTACGGGAACATTGATGTGAATGTGATGTCGCAGTATGCGGATTCGTTCGGAGCCGCGAAGGAGCCGGTAGAATTGATACCCAACACCGATGCTGCGCCCTGTGAATGTAGCGAGCGCTGCTCCGGTTACGCCCAGCTTCGGAAACGGCCCCAAGCCAAAAATCAGGCAGGGATCGAGGATCAAATTGATGATGTTGGAGACCCACAGCAGCCGCATCGCGATTGCGGCATCACCGGCGCCGCGAAAAATTGCGTTGTTCAGGAAGAGCATCAGGATGGCGCCGCTCCCGCCCAGCGCAATCCGCGCGTAGGTCGAACCGACCGCCACCACCTGCGGCGACGCTCCCATGACTTCCAGCAAGCGAGGAGCAAGAAAGAAACACGGTACCCCGATGGCCAGCGAGACGGCGAGGCCGATCACGATCGCTTGTACCCCGGCGACGGCCGCGCCGTTCGGGTCTTTTTCACCGATCCGCCGTGCGACCATCGCCGTTGTCGAAAGGCTCAAGCCGAGTCCCACGGCAAAGACCAGGCTTAACAACGATTCCGTGAGTCCTACTGTAGCCACGGCATCCGCGCCCAGCCGACCGACCCAGAACACGTCTACGACAGCAAAGAGCGACTCCAGCACCATTTCCAGCACCATCGGGATCGCGAGCAGCAGAATTGCCCGGTTCAGGCTTCCCATGGTGAAGTCCTGATGCGATCCGCGAATTGCTTCGCGGACCGATTTCCACAACGGAGGTTGCGGTCCAACCGTAGCGTTTTGTGATTCCATCGTTTCCATAAAAACCCGTGCAATCCGCGCGGGCGCACTGTAGTGAGCAGCGGCCCGGGCCGTTCAAAAAAAAATGTGTTAGAGAAAAGAGGGAAAGTCTTGCCGCGACGCGCGCGGATTAGACGACAGAAACGAGCTGAATGACGGCCATTTTCATGTTCGCGTCCTTTGCGTCAGTTCGCCAGAGCGGCAGGTGCGAAGGCCGAACGACAAGGAATCACAGCGGAACTCGAGTATCTTAGCGCGCAGTCGGCGGCGGACGCCAGCAAAAAAGATCAGCGGAAGCCAGCCTACCAGCGCCGCTGACGTCGGTTGGCAAGCCCGAGCGTTGCTTCGGAAACGGAGTCGACTCCACGCTGTACCCGCAATCCCTCGATGCGCCGCCCTTCCTATTGGCCCTTTGCGGATCCCGAAACGTGCCGCCGGAGACCCTACAGCGGATGTTGTAGCTACAGCATTAAACCGGTTGCACTCAGACGATTTTACGAGGCATATGATTAGGTGAGCCCACCGGACGGCCCCCAAGCCAACCCAGCGATCGAAGGCCCAGCAATTCCCGCAGCGTCCAGCCAAGGAGGAGAACATGGTTTCTGCCACGGTGCTGGCATCTCCAGCTATCGCCCTTCCGAATTTGTCTGGTTTTCAATTTTTAGTTGCCGGCGCGCTCTTATTGGGCGTGGCGGCGCTCTTGCTGGCCCTCAGCCGCGAACGCCGTGTTTCCGTCAAACGTTCGGCGATGACGGACGAACTGGCCGTACAGATGGGAAGAATCGCGGACGCCCTGGAGCGAATCGCAAGTTACAGAGCCCGACTGGCGCCGCGGCGCCAGATCAGAACGGAGACTGAAAGGGCCGACGAAGAAGCGCACCGCGTCGCCTACTCGATGTTTGGACGCTGAACAACAACGTCTACTCTCATTCTCGTTGCTTTCCGCCCTGCTGCGCTGGTATCAGCGAAACCGCTAGCAGTGTGCCCGCAAAGCAGTCCGCAACCCCTCGTTTTGAGAAACCGTCAAAGTCGGCTAAAATAGGGAGTTTATCGACCTAAGAGAGTAGCCAACTGACGAATGCCTGAGCCGAAGACGATACCGACAACGACCACCACCGATGTGGAAGAGTTGAAGCTTGACCCGCTCGATATCCGCCATGAGCCATTTGATCCCGAGGACGAATACCGACCGGAACCGGAGCCGGAGCCGTTGCCTCCGGTGTGGATGGATGGGAGCCTGCGAATTGGCATTCACACTTCAATCAGCGGCAGCTATTTGAACGCGCTCGAGTCGGCGCGAAAGCTGGGTTGCAACGCGTTGCAGATTTTTTCCGCCAGCCCGCGAATGTGGGCCGGCGGCCCCGCGCGCATTCCGGACGCAGATGCTGCGGCCTTCCGCGCTCGGCGTGAGGAGCTGGGCCTCGGGCCCCTGGTAATCCACGCGAACTATCTGATTAATCTCGCGGCCGTGCAATCCATGCTGCGCACACGGTCGATTCAAGCGTTCCAGGACGAACTCGTTCGAAGCATTGCGCTCGGCGCGGATTTTCTGGTGGTGCATCCGGGCGCGCGCGGCGAAGCGAAAATGGAAACGGCGATCGCGACAATTATTGACAGCGTGAAGCAGGCGGTACGCCGCGTGCCGCTGGGGAATCTTCGGATTCTGATCGAGAACACAGCCGGGATGGGCAGCGCAGTCGGTTCGCGGCTCGAAGAGATTGCGGCCGTGATCCGCGGCCTTTCGTCGCTGGGTGCGGCCGCATGCCTGGATACGGCACACCTATTTGCTGCCGGTTATGACCTCAGCTCGGCGAGCGGTCTCGAGGCCACAATTTCGCAGATCGAGCAAACCGTCGGCTTGGAAAATGTCTACGTGTGGCACGTGAACGATTCGAAGATTGCCCTCGGCGGGCGCGTCGACCGGCATGAACACATTGGGCACGGAAAGATCAAGGCGGACGCGTTCGCGCGAATCTTGCGCCACCCGAAGCTTGGCGCCAGTCTGGCGACTGGCTTGCCCGGACGAGTTTTCTTGTTGGAAACGCCGATTGAAGAGCCTGGCGACGACCGAAAGAACGTCGCGAAATTGTGGGAACTCTCAGGCGAAGAGGGTCCGGCGGTCGAAAAGGGCTATTCGATGTTGACGTCAGCGCTGAAGAAAAAGCTGACCGCGCATAGAAAAGAAACGGCCAAGGCAGTGAGGGACGCTGCAAGGAAAAGTTCGAAAAAGAAGAAAAAGGGATAAGGCGTGGCGGAGCAGAGCGCACCGGCGGGATACGACCCGCAGAGGATCGAAGCCAAGTGGCAAAAGCGGTGGGAGGAAGCCCGCGTCTTTGAAAGCGACGTCGACCCGGCGAAGCCCAAGTACTACGTCCTCGAAATGCTACCGTATCCGAGCGGCACCCTGCACATGGGACACATGCGCAACTACGCCATTGGAGATGTGGTTGCGCGCGTGAAGCGCATGCGCGGGTTTAACGTCATGCACCCCATGGGGTGGGACGCCTTCGGCTTGCCGGCAGAAAACGCAGCGATCAAGAACCACACTCACCCGCGCACCTGGACCAACAACAATATTGCGGAATTTCAGAAAACGCTGCGGCGTTTTGGGTTTAGCTATGACTGGCGCCGGGAAATTTCCACCTGCGAGCCGGAGTACTACAAGTGGAACCAATGGTTTTTCCTGCGCATGTTGGAAAAAGGCCTGGCATACCGCAAGAAAAGCCGAGTGAACTGGTGTCCGAAATGTTGCACCGTGCTTGCGAATGAGCAGGTCGTCGACGGCCATTGCTGGCGGCATGAAGATACGCTCGTCGAGACCCGCGAAATTGAGCAGTGGTTCTTGCGCACCACGGCGTATTCAGAGCAACTGCTCGACGATTTGAAGCTCCTCGAAGGCGGCTGGCCAGATCGCGTCATCACCATGCAGCGCAACTGGATCGGGAAGAGCGAAGGCGCTCGCGTGAAGTTTGCCGTGGCCGACGTCCCAGACGCCCGGGACATCGAAGTATTCACCACGCGCATCGATACGATTTACGGTGCGACGGCGTTGATTCTCTCGCCGAACCACCCGATCCTGCCGGCGCTTCTCGATGGCTCACCCGTAAAGGCCGAGGCCGAGAAAAAGCTGGCAGAAATCCGCCAGATGTCGGTGAAGACGGAAGACGTGGCCACGGCGGAGAAAGTGGGATTCTTCACGGGACGTCGCGGGATGAATCCTTTCAATGGCGAAAAACTGCCGATCTGGGTTGGAAACTTTGTGCTGCTCGAATACGGAACGGGCGCGGTGATGGCCGTGCCAGCGCACGACGAGCGTGATTTTGAGTTTTGCCGCAAGTATGGCTTGCCTGTGCGCGTGGTCATCCAACCCCTAGAAGGCGAACCGCTCGAAGGCGCAACCATGCGAGAAGCCTTTGCCGAGCACGAGCAGGGAACGATAGTGAATTCTGGCCCATACAACGGACTTTCGCCGCAGCAGGCAATGGCAAAAATGGCCGCCGATGCGTATGCCCGAGGATTCGGCAGGCGCGAAACCGTTTTCAGGCTGAAGGATTGGGGAGTCTCTCGCCAGCGTTATTGGGGAACGCCGATTCCTGTCGTTTATTGCCCGAAGGACGGAATGGTTCCGGTGCCGGACGCGGATTTGCCCGTGGTGTTGCCGCCGAATCCGAATCTTACCGGTGAGGGCGATTCGCCGCTTCTGACCACGCCGGAATTTATAAACACCACCTGCCCAAAGTGCGGCGGTCCCGCCCGCCGCGAGACGGACACGATGGATACATTCGTGGATTCCTCCTGGTATTTCTATCGCTATTGCGACCCGCAAAACGCGCATGCCCCGTACGATTCGGCGAAGGTCAAATATTGGTTTCCGATCGACCAGTACATCGGCGGGATCACTCACGCGATTCTGCACCTGCTGTATTCGCGGTTCTGGTGCAAGGTGATGCGTGATCTGCGCCTAATTGAGCACAGCGAGCCTGCGGCCAGGCTCTTCACGCAAGGGATGGTGCTCAAAGGCGGCACCGCAATGTCCAAATCCAAGGGCAACGTGGTCGGCGCGCACGAGATGGCGGACAAGTACGGCGCAGACACCGGCCGTCTATACACCTTGTTTGCCGCTCCTCCTGAAAAAGATCTCGAGTGGAGCGAAGAAAGCATCGACGGCGCGTGGAGGTTCCTAAACCGGGTGTTTCGCGTGGTTGAACGGCACGCGAGTTCACTGCGAAACGTGAAGGCCGGCGGCGGGGAGGTTTCCGGCACCACCGAAAAAGAGAAGAAGCTTCTTCGCAAAGCGCATCAAACCTTGCAGCGCGTCACTTCCGATTTTGAAACGCGCTGGCATTTTAACTCCGCAATCGCGCTGATCATGGAATTGACGAACGAGATCTATGCGCAAGAGCCGCTAGAGCAAGGCGTTCGGCCGGAAGTCCGCAAGGAAGTTCTGGAATTGTTGACACTCATGCTCGCTCCCATGACCCCGCATATCGCCGAAGAAATGTGGGAAACTCTGGGCCATCCCGGCGGTCTGTCGACGGCTGGATGGCCCGCGGCGAATAGGGAACTCGCCAAGGACGATGAGCTCGAAATTCCCGTACAGGTGAATGGAAGACTGCGAGGAAAGCTGAAAGTCCCGGCGGGAACGGGACAAGAGCATCTCTTAGAACTCGCGCAGGCAGAGCACGCGATCTCGCAGCACATCGACGGGAGGCGAATCGTGAAAGTTGTGCATGTGCCGGACAAATTGCTGAATCTGGTGGTCGCGTAGCAGGGCGCGTAGGAGGGAAGGACACCGATGGCCGAAATCCTGACCGGTTCCGAAACCGGCGCGAAGAAGCAAAGAGAAAGCACCAAGCCGAAATCGGAACTCGGCGGAGTGGTGGTTCTCGACTTTGGCGGACAATATACGCAACTCATTGCGCGGCGCATTCGCGAGCAGCAGGTGTTTAGCTCGATTCTCCCGTGCAGCGCGAGCCTAGAGGAAATCCGCGCCTACCAGCCTTCCGGCGTCGTACTTTCCGGCGGACCCAGTTCGGTTTACGACAAGGACGCGCCGAAATGCGATCCGGCCGTCCTGGCGGCCGGCTTTCCCGTGCTTGGAATCTGCTATGGAATGCAATGGATTGCCAAGACCCTCGGCGGAAAAGTCGAGCCAGTCGAGCGCCGCGAATATGGCCGCGCGGAGTTTCGCGCGGAAGCGTCGGGCGTTCGTGGACAAGTTCTGCTGGGCCTGCCCGAAAGGCTCAAGATCTGGAATAGCCATGGTGACAGCGTAGTCGGCGTTCCGGCCGGTTTCCGAACGACCGGCAGGACTGAAAACGCCATCGCAGCCATGGAAAACGTCCTAAGCAGAATTCACGCGGTGCAATTTCATCCCGAGGTAAATCATACCGAGCAAGGAACCGCGATCCTGCGAAACTTCCTCTTCGAAGTCTGCAGAGCCGAGCCAAAGTGGAGCGGTGCGGCATTTATCGAGGAAACGGTTCAGGCGATTCGCGATACGGTGGGCAACCGGCGGGCCATTTGCGCCCTTAGCGGTGGCGTGGACTCCACCGTGGCCGCCGTGCTGGTCGATCGAGCCATCAGCGATCGCCTAACCAACGTCTTTGTAAACAATGGGTTGCTGCGAAAAAACGAGTTCGAAGAAACCCTGAAAATGTATCGCGAGCGTCTCGGCCTGAATGTGATCGGTGTCGATGCCACCGACCGGTTCCTCGATCAGTTAAAGGGCATTACGGACCCCGAGGAGAAGCGCAAACGGATCGGCAGGGAATTCATCGCTGTCTTTTCCGAGGAAGCCCAGCGGCTGGCCGGCGAGTTCGCCGGGGAAGCGATTCGCTTCTTGGTGCAGGGCACGCTGTACCCGGATGTGATTGAATCTGTGTCCGTTAAGGGGCCTTCGGCCACGATCAAAACGCACCACAATGTGGGCGGCTTGCCGGAGAAAATGCCCTTCGCCCTGGTGGAACCGCTGCGCGATCTGTTTAAGGACGAAGTCAGGCGAATAGGCCGGGATCTGGGTTTACCGGAAGAGATATTGCTGAAACATCCGTTTCCAGGCCCCGGACTGGCCGTGCGGGTACTAGGAGAAGTAAGACCTGAATTGTTAAGAACGTTAAGAGATGCCGACGCTGTCGTCCGCGAAGAGATCCGCAAATCGGGGTTCTACCAAAAGACCTGGCAGGCTTTTGCCGTTCTCCTGCCGGTACGAAGTGTCGGGGTTATGGGCGACGGACGAACTTATGGTTTGACGGTAGCCGTTCGGGTGGTGAACAGCGATGACGCCATGACGGCGGACTGGACTCGACTGCCGGCGGAAGTACTGGAGCGAATTTCTACGCGCATCGTAAATGAGGTAGGGGGCGTAACTCGCGTGGTCTACGACATCACGTCGAAACCACCGGGAACGATTGAGTGGGAATAAGCGAAAAGGCCGCACACGGTCGATGCGGCCTTCTGATAAGGACCAAATTGCGCTCACAGATGGGGAAAGACACAAGAAACTACCTGCCGGCCACCTTCTGCGCCATGTACAGGATCAGTTTCCGATCGTCTTCCTCGGTCTTGCTCAACAAGCGGCGAAGCTTGTTAAGAAACCGCGCATCCTTGCCGGCGCTGCCCCAAGCGATGTCGTCACCCGACT
The DNA here is from genome assembly GCA_046724685.1 of Acidobacteriota bacterium. GTDB lineage: Bacteria > Acidobacteriota > Terriglobia > Acidiferrales > UBA7541 > Acidiferrum. The sequence continues at coordinate 49,132 of JBKOXA010000026.1, forward strand.
TCCGCTTAGGGAGATTCGGCAATTGCGGTGGTTCTTCGCCGTCGTAGAACAGTTGATAGAGAGGCACTTCGAGAGCGCGAGCAAGTTTCTCCAGTGTCTCGATGGCTGGGACAGTATGGCCATTCTCGACGCGAGAAATATAGCAACGGAGTAACCCGGTTCGCTTCTCGATGTCGCCCTGGGAGAGTTTCTTTTCTTCGCGCAGAGCGCGAAGGCGGTCACCGATAATCATGGAGGCAGTATTCCATATCGATAAGAACCGAAGCAAGCATAAACTTATAGGAGATGAACTGAAACATTTGTAGCACCGACCCTAACGAGTGTGTCAACAAGGACGAAACCGGACAGCGATGGCGAACGTCACAAAGGTGGAAAAGGACGAACGTCCAAAAGGGCGAAAAGCCGCAACCGAAGCTTCGTCCGCCCTCGGGGACGGCACAGAAGAGCGCCAGCTGGTGCGTCGGGCGCAGAAAGGCGACAAAGCGGCTTTTGAGTCGCTGGTCGAGCGGCATCAGCATCGGGTATTCGCGGTTGCCAGGAGTATCTTAAAGCGCCAGGAAGACGTTGAGGATATTGCGCAGCAGGTTTTCGTCAAGGCATATTTCTCTTTGAAGCGTTTTGACCAAAGAGCGGCCTTCAGCACTTGGCTGTACAAGATTACGGTGAATGAGTGCTGGGACTTGTTGCGAAAGAAAAAGGCAAGGCCTCTGGTGTATGAGTCGGACTTCAGCGAGGAGCAATCGAGGCAATACACCTCGAACGAGCGGGAGGCGACCAAGGGTCCGGATACCAGCGATCGGATGGCCATGCGGCAGCGCCTAGAAACCATGCTGGGCCAGTTGGACAAGCGCGATCGAACCATGCTGGTGCTGAAGGAAGTTCAGGGATTTTCGGTCGAAGAGATTGCGGAATCGATGGGCTTGAACGCCAATACGGTAAAGGTCAGGCTGTTTCGGGCGCGACGAAGGATTGTGGAGTACACGAGGCGTGATCGAAACGAATAGGCTGTCACTGGCGGCAAGGAGGTCGAAAGATGTGGTTTCTGAGCAACCGGGCGAACGAAGAATGTGAAGCGGTTCGCGATGCGCTCGAGCGTGCCACGGGCAGGGAAGACCGGGAAGGCATCGTTGCCTTGGCTGCGCTGCTGGCGCGACTGCCGGAGGCGCGATTGTCGGATCATGTACGCGAGCACGTCGCGGGGTGCGGCGACTGCCGGACCTTTGCTGAGGAACTGCTAGAAGTTTGCGGAATGTTTAACGGCGAGGAAACGGGTGCGCAGCCGGGACCGTACTTTCTGACGCGGGTAATGACGGCAATCGCCAACCGCGAGCTGGAGCTCGAAAGGGGAGCTCAGACCTGGGCGGCGGTTCCCCGGCTGGCCTATCGGCTCTCTGTTTTGGCCTCAGTGCTTCTGCTCATCGCGGGCACATGGGTTTATCAGATGCCCTCGGCGTCCACCAGCGATGGAATGACAGCTCAGCAGTGGTCCGAAGGCCTAGTCGAATTCGGGCCTGTTCAGGATGACCTGCTAGTCAGCACGGCAGCGGGCAGATAATTATGACTGAACCGACGGTTCGACAAAAAGCGTCGCTCTGGCTGGCAGTCGTTTTCCTATTGGGTCTTTCCCTAGGCGGCGTTCTGGGCTATGCGCTCGCTCATCGTAGCTATGCCGCGGAACCCTCGGTCAAGACCGCAGAGCAAAGGCGAGCGCAAAAGCGGCAGCAGTTGGCAAGAGAGGTCGGTCTTACTCCGGACCAGCAAAAACAGGTAACAGCCATCCTCGATGCGGCTCAGGGAGAGTACAAGGCTATCCACGACGTCTCCGACCCGCAAATCGATGCGGTAAGGCAGAGGACCCGGGAAAAAATCCGCTTACTCTTGGCTGCCGAGCAGAAACCTAAGTTTGAGGACTTCATCCGCAGACTTGACGAGGAACGCAAGCGCTCGGGGCAGTGAATTTTTCCTGGCGGAGCATTCCAATCGTCAAGGCATTCCGAGGTTAGAACGGAATATCCTCGTCGGAAATCTCCGGGCCGGACGAGCCGCCGCCGAAGTCCTCCGCAGGACCGGCTTGATCGTGCTCTTCAGAGCGCCCTCCACCGAACGAGCCTCCACCCTGCGCGCCATCCCCGCGGCCGCCAAGCATGCGGAAGTTGTTGGCGACAATTTCAAAGCTGGTGCGCTTCTGTCCTTCCTTGTCTTGCCATTCGCGCGACTGGATGCGTCCTTCGATGAAAACCAGCGAGCCTTTTTTCAGATATTGCTGCGCGATCTCCGCCTGTTTGCCCCAGACGACAATCTTGTGCCATTCGGTGCGCTTCTGCCGTTCGCCGGCCTTATCTCGGTAAGTCTCGTCCGTCGCGACCGAGAAATTGGCCACCGCCTGGCCTGCTCCGGTGTAGCGTGTTTCCGGATCGCGGCCGAGCCTCCCGACTAGGATCACTTTATTCACGGACATGTGCACTCTCCCTTGAATCGGCGAAGATAACACGAAGAAAAGCAAAAGAAAAATGCGCTTCGGCTATTTCCCCCGTTTCGACCCGGCGCCAATGACGCCAGCGTCCCTCGCGGTCATCCGATAGAAGCCAGGCGGCCGCTTGCTGATCACGCAGGATCCAGATTCGTTGGCGGGGGCTTGGCGTACTACGCCGCTCTGGTTTTTGACCGTTACCTTGGCTTTCTTAAAGGCTGCGCCGAACGGGTCATTCGTAAATCCGCAAATTCTTCCCCAATCCGACTGTGCGAATTCCTTTTGAGAATTTCCCGCCAGGATAGGAAACAGCAACACCCCTACCACCTCCGCGGTCAAGCGGACAGACCTAACTCGCATAGACACACCCGACCCGCCGGACTTCAGCAGGACAAGATTTGTTGTAATCGTACGGCTACACCGAAGGGCCCGAGGACCTTGAGGAAAAAAAACATCAGGCAACCTGAGGTGTGGGCGCGAATTAAATAGCGTAACGAACGATTTACGTCAAGAGTTTTCTATCGACTCAATCTAAATTTCCGCGACGTAAATTAGCGTTCTTCCGGGTGTGCCTAGCCGAGAAGTTTTCGTCGAAGGCCGGGAGTGCCGGTGAATGGGGGAACCGGTCCCTCAGGCGCGACCCGTTGAATCAAAAAATCTTCGTCATAGCCATTCTTTGCGGATCCGGCAGCCGGGAGTGTCCGCGCAGCCTTATTCGGAAATCACTCGAACTGTTTCCGGAAAGCAGCGAACTGTTCCTGAAGGTCCTTGACGTCGTTGCGCAGCTTGGCCACCTCGTCCGCAAGGGCCTCGACCTGATCACGCCCGGACGCGCTTCCTTTCGCGTTTCCGGGCAAGTGAACGGGGTCAGCAGAAATCATGCTTTCCCGAGTGGTTGCCGCCGGGACCGGCTCCGCGTCGCCTATCAAATGGGCGTAGCGAGCTTCCTTGGTGCCCGCCTGGCGCGGAAGCACGGTCACAAGAGGCGGTTCACGTTTGGCAAGCCGTTGAAGCGCGGAATGAACGCTATCCAGGTCTTCAAAGGGATGCATCCGCGATGCACGGGTCCTCAGTTCGCCGGGCGTTTGCGGACCGCGCAGGAGCAGCTCGCAGAGTAGAGCGATTTCCGGGCGATAAAAATTGAACGCTTCCTGCAGGCGATGCTCGAATTTCGTGGCCCGGCTCTCAGCGACGGAACGCACAAGAGATTGCGATTCAAGATGATTCAGCGCTTTGCGGATTTCGCTTTCCTCCAGATGCAGGATGGGATCGCGATTCGATTTCTGATTGCACGCGTTGGTCAGCGCGTTCAAAGACAGCGGATAGTATTCCGGCGTAGTGATTTCTTTCTCGATGAGCGAACCGAGGACGCGTGCTTCGATGGGCGTGAGCGTGACCTGCATTGGTTTCCTTTTCGGTGAAACAGCGAACGAAATGACCAGGGAAAAACTCAGAGGAGCAATGAATTAAAGCCGGGGAAAATCATTGACTTATGAAGCGTCTTCAACAGGCCATCGAAACGGCGATCGAAACCGGAGCGCCGGTTTGGTGGCGAGCACAATCAGGCCGGGGTGGCGGCGACACCGAGTTCTTTCAGCTTGGCGCGCGCGCGACGTTCTTCCTCGGTTCCGGGGTAGCGCTTGACGACTTCACGCAATTCCTTTACGCCGGAGGCTTTTTGGCCGAGTTCAATCAACGCCATGCCTTTTTTGAGCCGGGCCGGCGCCAGCTTAAAGCTTTTCGGATAGTTGATCAGAACCTTGTCGTATTCGCTGACAGCCTGGGAATACTGGCGCTGCGAATAGGCGATTTCGCCGAGATAAAACTGGGCGTTCGAGGCGAGATCCGTATCGCCGTAGTATTTCAAATAATCCCCAAACTCGGAGCGGGCGAGATCATATTTGCCGCTGGTGATGTCGCGAAGCCCGTTGGAATAGAGAGTGTCGGCGCTCGGAGCTGGCCCGGAAGGCGCGGGAGAGCCGGTGGGTTGTGCGGAAGCCGAACCACCACCTGGGGAGGGAGGCACGCTGCCGGCTGTCGGTGAGATCCCGCCGCCGGAGATTTTGGCGTCCAGGCTCTGCACGGTGTTCTGCAGGTCGACCAGCTGCTGATTCAGTTTCCCGAGGCGTGATTTGATCTCCTCAAGGTTGTCTGAGAGGCCCTGCACTTGTGTGGACATGGTGTCGAGACGCGCGCCGGAATTGGCCTGCACGTCCTGAACGGATTTTTGTACGCCGCTCATGGTTCCGCTGAGTTTTCCAACAGAGTCGTTGGTTTGCTCGATGAGTGTGCGCATGACGGTGTGATCCTGCGTCACCTGGGTGGAAATATCCTTTTGACCCTGCAGGAGAGTGGTGACGTCGCGCTGCAATTCAATGATTTCGCGGGCTACCGCTTCCGCGGGGCGCGGACCGACCAGGCTGCCGCAGAGTGCGCCCACCAACAGAGCGGCGCCGAACCCAGCAAGATTGCGAAAACGCATGAAAACTCCTCCTCAGTAGAAGAAACCGGTATGGCTGGCAGCCTAACCGGCTGCGGAGTGGCACAAGAAAGGCTACAACTCAACTTTAACCAGAGAATTGCACGGGAGCAAGGGCCGACATGAACGACGCGCGTTTGTGCGTGCTGCCTCCTCGAAGTGGGCGATGGACGGACAATTGGACACAATCGAGATAGCATTGGGTCTCGACTCGAAACCAGGGAGTGTCAGCCTGAACCCCATCCGGGGGAAGGTACACTCCGGCTCGCGCTCGAGGGGGACAACGGCGGGCAGGCCGAAAACCGGACGGCTAGGTTCTCCCGGGCGCCGCTAGGACAACCGACGTACTACCTGGATTTTTCCATATCGCAGACGACAGGCAGTTTTTCTGCTCCAAGGCGTGCGGGTGATCGAGGCAAGCGCAAGATCGCTTTTTCTACAGGCGCGGGAAATGACGGCCCGCGGGAAGGGATCCGGGGAGAAAACCAGGATTCTCCCCGAACGATGGTTCCGTCACTTGGCCAGGACGAAGTGGCCGCGGCGATTCTTCTGCCAGCAGTCTTCGTTGCTTTCCATGCAGAACGGCTTTTCCTTGCCGTAGCTGACGGTGCTGACGCGGTCTTGGCCGATGCCGAGGGAAACGAGATACTGCTTGACGGCAGCGGCGCGGCGGTCGCCGAGGGCGAGGTTGTATTCGGTGGAGCCTCGCTCGTCGCAATGGCCTTCGACGACGACCTTCACTTGCGGATAGTTGCGCAGGAAGTCGGCGGACTTGGCAAGGGCGGAGCGCGCATCGGAACGAATGTCGGCCTTGTCGAGATCGAAATAGGCGTCCTGGACTTCCTTGAGGAACATGTCGTCGAGGGAGGAACTCGCAGGCGGAGGTTCGGCCGCGGGAACCGCAACCGTAATGCGCACGCTCGAATCCGCGGAGCCGCCCGGACCGCCGGCAGTGATGGTGTAGGTGGTCGAGTCGGCTGGCGTAACCTTTGTCGAACCCTCTGGAGCGACGGCGCCAACTTCCGGCGAGATGGTCAGCTGAGTGGCGTTGGTGGAGGACCAGCTCAAAGTTGCGGTGTCGCCCTTGTTGATGGAGGTGGGATTACCCTGGAGCGTGACGGTCGGGCGCGCCGCGGGCGGCTCCGCTGCGGGCGGAGTTCCGGTGATGACAGGTTTTTTGCTGCAGCCCACGGTCAGGGCCGCGGCGGCAAAAGCAACCAGAAGACAAGCGCGGTAAAACGGTCGGGCAACCTCAGTCATGCGAAATATCCTCCTCAGCAAGTAGATTCGTATAGGGTCGATTTTTCGAGCATCAAAATAGTACCACTACCCAAGGGCCGATGAAATGTCGTATCACGATATATTTCCTGTCGCGAATCATTCTTGTGTTCACGATTATCGCTCCGACCAGTTGGGCGACTCGTTGTGACCGGTGGTCGTGAGCTGACGCGCTTGTGTTCCGTCGGCGAGCATGGACCAAATTTGCCGGGAACCGGAACGTGTGGACTCGAAAACGATGTGGCGGCCATCCGGCGCCCAGCTGGGCCGCTCGTTTCGTCCGGCATCGCGGGTCAGTTCGATGATCTGGCGGGTGGCGACGTCCATGACGTAGATGTCGTAGTTGCCGGTCGGCCGGCGCCAACTGAAAGCGAGAAGCTGGCCGTTCGGCGCCCAAGCCGGGTCGATCAGGTAGCCCTTGTCCGGCAGATCGAGATTGGCGGCATTGGTTCCGTCGGAATTCATGAGGTAGAGCTTGGGAACTCCCGAGCGATCGCTGACGAAGGCGATGCTCTGGCCAGTTTTTGGGTTCCAGGCCGGGGAAGTGCTGGCGGTGGCGCCATTGGCGAAGGTAAGACGCTTCAGATCACCCCCGCTGGAATTGCTGGAGTAAAGCTCCGGATTTCCCCCCATAGAAGACGAGAAGACAATTTTGGACCCGTCGGGGTTCCAGGACGGCGCGCTGTTTGTGCCCTTGAAGCGGGGAAAGCCGAGAACCTTTCCGGCGTCCATGGAGTACATGCAGATTTGCGGGCTGGCCGGACCGGTGCTTGCTTTCAAGTAGCAGGTGAAAGCGATGCGCGAATTATCGGGAGCCCAGCGCGGCGTCAGAGAGATGGAGCGAAGGGAGGTGAGCGCGTGCTGGCTTGCGCCATCGTAGTCCATTACCCAGAGTTCCTTGGTGCCGGTGCGGGAGCTGACGAAAGCGATTTGCGTGGAGGAGATGCCGGGCAGGCCGCCGGAAAGCCGCATGATGATTTCGTCGGCGAATTGATGCGCGAATTTGCGGACTTGCGCGTCGGTCGGCGCGCCGCGATAGATCTTGGCGATCACCGCCTGCGACGTGGGATTGCTGACGTCGTAGAACCAAGCTTGAATGGCGACTTCGCTCGCGGATTCCACTAGGTTGCCAAAGGCGACGTAGTGAGCGTTGACCGGGGGATCGGACCATGCGACGTAGCGAAGCTCGGAAGGTACGCTCGGCTGCGATTGCGGGTAGAAACTGGGGCTGACCACATCGAGAATGCCGCTGGCCCCGAGATCGTCGCGAACCACTTGGGTAAATTGAGCGGAATGGGCCTTCGCGGCATCAGCCTTCGGTGCGAAATCGCCGACGGCTACGCGGGGTTTTTCTACGCCAAGACCTGTTCCGGTTCGAAACCAATCCTGCGCCGATAACGGCTGAACAACGGCGATGATAGCGACTGCAAGGAGACCAAACAGGCTACGGCGCAGTGGGGACGAAGACACCATTTCCTCCGTGAAACTGAATGTTGGACGAGCTGGCTGGGGTTGCGCGTTTCATCTTGTCATACTCAGGTCAAAGTCGAAAGTGACCGTAACGTAAGACTTTCCATAATCGGAGGGGAGTGCGGGCATGGGATTGGAAGTCATCAGCGCGCGCAGGGCAGAGTTATCCATGGAAACATTGCCGCTGGTCTGAACGATCTTGATGTCCTTGACGGAGCCATCCTTGTAGATCGAGAATTCCGCCACCGCGTGTGCGGTGTGGGCCTGGCGAACGGCAGGGTCGATCGTATTTTGCAGCCAATTGCTCTGAATACGGCGCTTTACGGATTCGACGTACCAGCCGTAGCGCGAGGCGAAATCGCCGCCGCCTTCTCCTTTGACCTCCAGGCCAGGCGTCGAGCCGGCTTTGTCGCCGACGCCGGTCGGAATATTCGGAGCACCGCCATGACCCGGAACGGCGTTTGGAGGAGGTGGAGTGGGGTTTTCAAACACCTTAGATTTACGCGACGGAGGCAGCGGTTTTTCGTGCTTGAACTCCGGGATTTTTTCGGCTTTGGTCATCGGGTCAGGAAGTTTTGGCGCTTCTTCGGGCTGGTAGAGTGATTTCGTCGGATCGACCACCTGGCTTTCCGCAATTTTCGGCTTGGGCATCGGGATGCCGGCGCTGCCGACGAGACTTACCTTTACGTTTTCGCCCCCGCCACCCGCGCCGGCCCACTGGTTACCGCGGTTCCAATGAAAATAGGCGGACAGCGATAGAAGGACAATCAGCGCCGCATGCAGGAAAGTCGATGCCGTAATGTACGGCTTGAAACTGACCTCTTCCGAATTGGCGACGGCCGTGTACATAGATTACTGCGTACGATTGCGGTCCGTGAGCGGCTCGGTGACGATGCTGATGTTGTTGATGCCGGATTGGCGAAGCGTGTCGATCACCGAGGCAAAAATTCCGAAGGGAACCGTTTCATCGCAGCGAAGAAAAACAGCGTCCTGCTTCTTACCGAGCTTCGAATTAACCTTTGCTCCGAGATCGTGAACGTTGATCGGATCGCTGCCGAGATAGATGAGCTGTTTTTTGTCGATGGTGATTACCAGGCGCTGCTCAGTGATTTCACGGATGGTCTTGGTCTTGGGGACGTCTACTTCGATGCCGGACTGAAGGATCGGCGCAGTGATCATGAATATAATCAGGAGCACCAGGACGACGTCGATGAACGGGATCATGTTGATCTCGGACAGCGACGATTGCGTTTTACCGGTAAGCTGCGGCATAACTTATCTGCCTTGGCCGCCGTCTGGGCGGCGGGAACTCAATTGTTGTTGCCGAAGGCCTTTTCGACCTGGGCGGTGACCTCAAGCGCGAACGTGTCCAGGCGCTGTGCGAGATCTCGAATATCGCCCAGGAAACTATTATAAAAAATAACAGCAGGAATGGCTGTAAAAAGTCCCGCCGCGGTGGTGACCAGCGCCTCAGAGATGCCCGGTGCGACGGCACGCAGGCTCGCCGAGCCCGCTGCGCCAAGCCCGGAGAACGCGTCGATGATGCCCCAGACCGTACCGAAGAGCCCGATGAACGGCGTGACCGAGCCTGTGGTGGCCAGCCATGACATACCTTTTTCGACGCGGCGCACTTCTTCGGCGGAAGCTAGCTGCATGTTTACGGTCACGGCGCTGAGACTTTTTAGTCGGGGAGGCTCAGGATTTCCCGGATGAGTCCCCACCTGAAACTGGAGTTCGCGGTAGCCGGCGGCATAGACGCTGGCGAACGGCGAACCGGCAGCGGCGACGGCCTGGGGATTGGCGATGCCGCGGGTTGCGCGGAAAATGCGGAGAAACTGGTCGCTCTGACGGCGGATGCGGCCAAACAGGCTGAGTTTTTGAAAGATCATCCCCCAGGAGATGACGGAGAAGAAAAGCAGCAGCGCCAAAACGCCGCGGGCGACCCAACCCGTTTGTCCAAGAATGGCGCCAAGATCCGCGGCGAAGGCTGCGATCAAGAAAAAAGAAATGTTTGCTCCTCAGTTAGAGAAAATTTGCTGGACGCTAGCAACGTAGCACACGAAGAAAGTGGAAGCAACGAATCGTCAACGCAAATGCGCAGAAAAGATACGCTTTAGCTGCTAACTAGAATCGGTCGCCGGCACACAAGGTCGTCGGGCGGTGTGTTAGAATTCAGCTGAAATGGGAAACAGCATTGATTTTCGGCTGGAGGCGCTGGCGAATCCGGCTGTGCCCCGCGAGAAACAGCCGACGATCGAGATCGACGGCTTCGCGAAGCCCAGGGGCACGTTCTATCTGGAGACATTCGGTTGTCAGATGAACGAGCACGACTCGGAGAAAGTCGCCGGAACGTTGCTGGCGCGGGGCTACCGGCAGGTCGAAACTCCGGAAGCGGCCAGCCTCATTCTCTACAACACCTGCAGCATCCGGGAGAAAGCGGCGCAAAAAGTGTTTTCGCGGTTGGGCCAATATCGCGAAATGCTGGGGAAAGAACAGAAAATCGCGGTGCTGGGCTGCGTGGCACAGCAGGAAGGCGAGCGGATTTTTTCCCGTGCGCCGTGGGTGAGCCTGGTGTGCGGTTCGGCCAGTTACCGGAACCTTCCGCAGATGCTGGCGCAGCTGGAAGCCGGGGTCGAGCGCATCAGCGGCCTCGACAACGATACGGATGAGACGTTCGAAACGGAAATGACGCGCCGCGACAATCCCTGGCGTGCATACATCACCATCATTGAAGGCTGCGACAAGGCGTGTGCTTATTGCGTGGTGCCATTCACACGGGGGCCGGAACGCAGCCGGGATAGCGCGCGAATTCTGCGGGAGCTCAAACAACTCGCGACCTTTGGCTACAGCGAGGTGCAGTTCCTGGGGCAGACGGTAAATTCCTACGCCGATCCGTCGCCGCGCAAGATGCGCTTCAGCGAATTGCTGCTTGAAGCCGCGGAGGTGCCCGGGATACGCAGGGTTCGATTTACGACGTCGCATCCGAGGGATTTTACGCCGGACATTGTGGATGCGATGGATGCGCATGAGGCGATCTGCAACCACGTTCACCTGCCGGTGCAGTCGGGTTCGACGCGCGTGCTTCAGGCCATGCAGAGGACGTATTCTCGGGACGAGTATCTGGAAAAGATTCGGATGATTCGCAGAGCGAAGCGGCGGAGTGCAATCACCACGGACATGATCGTGGGCTTTCCGGGCGAGACTGCGGCGGAGTTCGACGAGACGCTTTCCTTGCTGGATGAGGTGAAATACGACGGGGTGTTCTCGTTCAAGTATTCGCCGAGACCGAATACCCCGGCTTCCTCGATGGGGGATGCGATTCCGGAAGAGGAAAAGAGCCGGCGGCTGGGTCTGCTGCAAGAGAAGCAGCGAATGATTCAAGCGGAAACGCTGAAGTCGCTTGCAGGCGAAATCTTTGAAGTGCATGTGGATGGGAAATCCAAAAAGGAAACCTCGTGGTATGGGCACAGTTCGTGCAATCGGGTGATCAGCCTTAACTCAGCGAAAGAGAATTTGCTGGGCGAGTACGTAAACGTGCGCGTGATCGGCTGCACGCCGAACAGCTTGCTGGGGGAACATCTGCCATGAACTCAAAAATGCGTGTTGTCACCGTGTTTGCCGGATGATAGAAGAGCATCAGGAGGGCGCGATGGAACTGGAGATGAAAATCCGTGGCCTGATGATGGACCCGGTAACCAACATGCCGATCGTCGTGCTGAAGGACGTGCAGGGCAATGCGATCCTTCCGATCTGGGTGGGCGTGTATGAAGCGAACGCCATTGCGCTCGAAATTGAAAAGGTGCAGACGCCGCGTCCGATGACCCACGATCTGCTGAAGAATGTATTTCTGGGGCTGGATGTGCGCGTGGACAAAATCGTGGTGAACGAGCTGAAAGACGATACGTTTTACGCGCTGATCTGGTTTGAACGCGACGGACAGATGATGACCATTGATTCCCGTCCGAGCGACGCCCTGGCGCTAGCGTTGCGCATGGATTGTCCGATATTTGTCGACGAGCAGGTGTTGAAGAATTCCAAAGTATCGAGCGCCTTGACCGAGCGCACCACGAATGAGCAGCTGAGGAATTGGCTGGAAGGCCTTTCGGACGAAGACCTCGGTCGCTATAAGATGTAAGCGAGGCGACCGACGGTTTAGAAGTCAGCGGCTAGCGGCACGGCCTCGCCGCTACAGATATTCGCGGTCGGACGACTCACCGGTAGCCTCAATGGACACCTCACGGTAGTCACTCCTCTCGCATTGGCCGACATAAAGCGGCGAGGGTAAGCCACCGTTTTCAACGGAAAGCAGGAACAGGGGCAAAGTAGGATGCCACCCCGAACGGCGGCGCTACACAGGCTGCGCTAAATCTGTGTTCACGGAGAGTCGGCGGACGGTTTTTCGCCAGACGGCGAGCAGGACGATGCCGATGAGGATTAGGGCCAGGCTGAGGCCGATCCAGAGGCCGAGGGCTCCCCAGCCGCGCGCGAAACAGAGCCAGGCGCCGAGAGGCAGGCCGATGATCCAGTACGCGGTGAAGTGGCACAGCATGGGAGTACGGGTGTCGCCGGCTCCACGGAGAGCGCCGGTGGCGACGGACTGGATGCCATCGAACAATTGGAAAGCGGCGCCGGCGGCGAGCAACGCGGCGGCGTTTTGAATCACGGCTTCATCCGTGGTGTAAATGCGCGCAATCCAGCGCGGCGCCGCAAGGAGCGCGACGCCAGCCAGGGCCATGAACGACGCGCCGATGAAGATGGCAGTGCCGCCTGCAGCCCCGGCCCCGTGCGGGTCGCGCCTGCCGAGGGCCTGACCGACGCGAACGGCGGCAGCGGAGGCGATGCCCAGGGGCACCATGTAGGTGAACGCGACCGTGTTTAGCGCGATCTGGTGCGTGGCGAGCGGGACGGCTCCGAGGCGGGCGATGAGCGCGGTGACGGTGGCGAAGACCCCACTCTCGAGAGTGAACTGCATCGCGGCGGGAATGCCGAGCGCAATGAGCTGCTTGATGCGGCCAAGATCGATGTCGACCGGGGTCTTAAGCAGCTCGGTGCGATGCTTGCGGTCATACCAAAAAAGATACGCGATCAAGACGCCGGCCATGTACACGCGAGCGATCGCAGTCGACCAGCCAGAGCCGACGGTACCCATCGCCGGGGCGCCCCATTTTCCGTAGATCAAAATCCAATTGAAGACAGCGTTGATGATGTTTGCGGTGACCAGTGCGAATGCCACGGGGCGAACCATGTTCATAGCTTGAAGGCAGCGGCGCACGGCGAAGTACAGCAAAAGAGGGAAAAGGCCGACGGCGAGGGCTTTGGTGTACGGAATCGTTTGCGACAGCACGTTCGGATCGACGTGGATTCGACGCAGGAGTCTCTCGAGCAGCCAAACCGGAGCCGCAAGCAAAGGCGTAAGAGCAATGCTCAGGTAAACGCCGTTGACCAGGGAGCGGTGGCAATCTTCGCGCTTGCCCGCGCCGAAGGCTTGCGCAACGAGAGTATCGAGGCCGAGCAGGAGTCCCTCGCCAAAAAGCGCCAGCACGATGAAGATGCCGGAACCAAGACTAACCGCGCCCATGGCCACCGCACTGTCGGGAAGGCGGCCGACCATCATGGTGTCCACGACGGTCATGCTCATCCAGCCAAGTTCGGCGAGAACCAGGGGGAGCGCCAGGCGGAGAGTGGGGCGGACTTCCGCGCGGAGAATTTGTAGGCGAGAGCTCACGATTTGGGTTTAAGCAGTTTACGGGGCGCGGTGTGGAGGAGCAAATTGGGTTGTCCTCGGGGATGGGCCGCAGGGCACGGAGATCGATCGGATGAACGTGTTCAGCGCTGGCGTTGAGGCCCTTCCGCGATCCTGATCGGGTCGCCTCAAGATGATGAGGCTCGGGATCGGCGGACCGTTGCGCGCGTCGAGGGGATTTAGCGGAGGAGGTCAGAGAGCAAGTTGGATTGGATCAAAAAAGATACGGCGTTGATGTCCGGAGCGAGCGGGCGGTCTTCGATTAGCTTGGCGGATATTTCGCGGACGGCGTCGTAGGCGCGCTTGGCGAGCGTTCCTGTCTGCAGGGGCGAGAGCAGATCAATGCCTTGGCAGGCGCAGAGAAGTTCGATGGCAAGGATGTGCTGAAGATTTTGGAGCATGCGTTCGAGCCGGCGGGCGCCGCTCATGCCCATGGAGACGTAATCTTCCTGGTTGCCGCTGGTGGAAATGGAATCGACGGAGTGTGGAGTGGCGAGCGCTTTGTTTTCGCTGGCGAGAGCCGCGGCCGTGACCTGCGCGATCATGAAGCCGGAGTTGAGACCGGGCTCCGGTGTTAGAAATGCGGGCAGCAAACTGGTGAGGGGATTGGTCATCTGCTCGATGCGGCGCTCGGCGATGCCGCCGAGTGTGGCGATAGCGATGGCCGCCTGGTCTGCGGCCATCGCGAGCGGCTGCCCGTGAAAATTGCCGCCGCTGATGATGTCGCCTTCGCCGTCTTCGCGAACGAAGACGAGCGGGTTGTCGTTTGCGCTGTTCAGTTCAACCTGTGCCATGGCGCGGGCTTGCGAGAGGGAGTCGCGGACTGCGCCGTGGACTTGCGGCGTGCAGCGCAGGCTGTAGGCGTCCTGGACGCGAGCGTCTTTTTCGGTGGCGCGATGCGATTCGCGAATTTCGCTGCCTTCGTTGAGGTGAGCGAGGTTGCGCGCAGTGCGACCAGCGCCGGGATAAGCGCGGGCGTGCATGATGCGGGAATCAAATGCTCCGGGACTGCCGCGGAGCGCGTCGAGTGAGAGGGCTGCAGCGACGTCCGCGGTGTCGGCGAGGATATCGGCATGACGCAGCGCCAGGCTGAGCAGCGCGAGCATGCCTTGTGTGCCGTTGAGAAGAGAAAGACCCTCTTTCGCTTCCAGCGTGACCGGCGTAATCTGCGCGCGCCCCAGAGCTTCGCCGCCGGACAGAATCGCGCCTTGAAATTCCGCATGGCCTTCGCCGATGACGACTTCGGCGAGATGCGCGAGCGGCGCCAGGTCGCCAGAAGCTCCGACCGAGCCTTGCGAGGGAATTAGCGGGTGAACTTCAGCATTGAGCATGGCGCAGAGCGTTTCGACGGTACTTGGTCGGATCCCGCTCAGTCCCTTGGCCAGGGCATTCGCACGAAGAAGAATCAGCGCGCGGGTTTCCGGTTTGCTGAGAGGTTCACCGACGCCGCAAGCGTGAGAACGGACGAGGTTCACCTGCAGCTGGCGAACTTGTTCGCTGGAAATGCGTACGCTCGCGAGTTTTCCGAACCCGGTGTTGATGCCGTAGGCGGTCTTGCCGGAGGCGACCAGGCGATCCACCACGCCGCGAGAAGCGCTCATCCGTTCGGCGGCGACGGTTGCGAGCGCGACTTTTTCGCCCTGCAATGCAACGGCGTAAAGCTGGTCGAACGTCAGATCGTTTCCGTTGAGCTCGATTGCGATGCTGGACGGGATCATTGAGGCCGGCTCCGTTCCGCGGCTTGAGCCGCCAGCGCGCGGAATTTGTTGCGATATTTTTGCGGCAGCTGTTTGGGCCTGCCATCCTTTCCGCAGACTACATGCGTCGTTGCCCCGGTAGCGAGCAGCTGGTTGTCAGAATCGCGCAAGAGTTCATAGGAATATTTCACGACGCGATTTCCGGCTTGCGCGATGCGGGTCCGAACGCGAAGGAGCTCGTCGTACTTTGCCGACTGGCGGTAACGGCAACTGGCTTCCACGACGACGATGAAACAATCGTCTTCGGTTTCCATGAGTTTGTATTCAAATCCCAGGGCGCGCATGAGTTCAACGCGGCCGATTTCGAACCAGACGAGATAGTGCGCGTGGTAGACCACGCCCATCTGATCGGTTTCGGCGTATCGCACCCGCACCAAGGCGTCATGAAATTCAGTTGGCTCGTGTTTCATTCGTCTTTCCAGACGGGTTTGCGTTTTTCGAGGAACGAAGCTACGCCCTCTTTGAAGTCGGGCGTAAGACGGATCCGCGCGTTCTCGAGGACCGCGCGCTCGAGATCGGCGTCAATGCCGGCGGATGCTGAACAGACCAGCAGGCGTTTCGCGCGCGTCAAGCTGTTCGGACTTGCGGCCGAGAGCTGTTTTGAAAGTTCGAACGCGCGGGTCATCAGCTGGTCCGGCTCCACGATTTCAGAGACGAGACCGAGTTGTTTGCCTTCGGCCGCGTCGACGAGGCGGCCGGTCAGGAGGAGATCGCGGGCGCGTTTGTCGCCAATCTGGCGCGTCAAGAAAACGGAGACGATCGCGGGAAGGAAGCCGATTTGAACTTCGGAGTAGCCGAACTTCGCCGAGGGCACGGAGAGCGTGAAATCACACAAGGTTGCGATTCCGCAGCCGCCGGCGAGTGCGTGGCCATTGACGGCGGCAATGGTTGGGCGGGGGTAGCTCCACACCCGGCGAAACATCTTTGCCATGCGGCGGGAATCTTCCTGGTTTTCCTGTGGCGATTGCTCGGCAATGGCCGCGAGCATTTCCAAATCCATGCCCGCACAAAACGCCGAACCTGCGCCGGTCATGATGACGACGCGAACACGCTTTTTTTCGATTTCGTCAAGGGCGGTGAGCAGTTCAGCGATCATCTGAGTGGAAATGGCATTGCGCTTGTCCGGGCGGTTGAAAGTGATGGTTGCGGTTTCGCCCGCATAGTCCAAAAGAAGTGTGGAGTACATTTGCTTGCGTCTCCTCTAGTTGGCAAACTTCTGCTCTGAAGCGGGGGCGTGGGCGTACTTCCTGCGAATATCGTTGGTCATTGCGAGCACTTTTGCCAGCCGTGATTCCTCGATGCCGGTATCGCCGCCGGCTTTCTTGATTGCGGCGAAGATGTCTTCCGTGCGGATATTGCCGACAAGTTCGTCTCCTGCGAACGGGCAGCCTCCGAGACCGGTGAGCGCGCCATCGAAGCGACGGCAACCTGCTTGATAGGCAGCGAGGACTTTGGCTTCGGCTCTTTCCGGGCGGCTGTGCAGGTGCGCGCCAAGTTCAATTCCTGCCACGTGGTCATTCGCGCGCTTGAAAACGTCGGCGACAATTTCTGGAGTGGCATTACCTGCGGTGTCCGCGAGCGAAACGGTTCGCATGCGAATTTCTTTCAGCCACTCGAGGGTTTCCTCGACGATTTCCGGGCCCCAGGGCTCGTCATAGGGATTGCCAAAGGCCATGGAGACGTAGATAACGAGGCCCCGGCCAGCTGCTTTGGTTTCCTTGTTGAGCGTTTCGACCAGAGCGCGGGATTCGGCGCGAGTCATGTTGGCATTGGCGCGACGGAAATACGCGGAGATGGAATACGGGTAGCCGATCGTTGTGACTCCGGGCGTGGCAAGGGCGCGCTCGAGGCCCTTTTCGTTGACGACAATGCCGATGATTTCGGGCGGCGCGACATCAGGCGGAAGGGAAGCGAGGAATTTCGTCATGACGTCCTCGCTGTCCGCCATTTGTTTGACGTGCTTCGGCGAGACGAAACTGACGGCGTCGATGTGCTTGAAGCCCGCTTTGGCAAGCTCCGCAAGGTAAGCTGCTTTATAGTCCGTCGGAATGAAGTCCTGCAGACCTTGCCATGCATCACGCGGACATTCGATGATCTTCACGGATTCCATTTTCAAGTCTGAAGAACCCCTGTTTTAAACTCGTGGACTTCTGGATTGAGAGCGGCGGATTCCAGAGCCCAGATGAGCGCATCGCGGGTTTGGGAGGGATCGATGATGGCGTCGACCCAGAGGCGAGCTGCCGCGTGGCGCGGGTCAGCCTGGTGTTCGTAGGTGGAACGCACGGATTCGAAGAGCTCCTTTTTTGCCTTTTCGTCCACTTTTTTGCCTTCGCGCTCAAGTTGTTTGAGCTTGATTTCGACGAGCGTGCCTGCCGCCGATTCCCCGCTCATCACCGCATAACGCGCCGTAGGCCAAGCGAAGATGAAGCGCGGATCGTAGGCTTTGCCGCACATGGCATAGTGTCCCGCGCCGAAGCTGCCGCCGCAAATCACGGAGATCTTTGGAACGACGCTGTTGGCGACTGCGTTGACCATTTTTGCTCCGGCGCGGATGATGCCGCTCCACTCAGCGTCCTTGCCGACCATGAAGCCGTTCACGTCGTGGAGAAAAACCAGCGGGATGCGATTCTGGTTGCAGTCGAGAATGAAGCGTGCGGCTTTTTCGGCGGATTCGGTGTAGATCACGCCACCGAACTCGATGCGCTTTTGGTCAGAGCCCGGCGCGAAAGTCTGCACATGTTTTTTCTGGTTGGCGACGATACCGACAGCCCAGCCGCCGATGCGTGCGTACCCGCAAAGAAGCGTTTCGCCGTATTCGGCGCGGTATTCTTCGAATTCGCTGGCGTCCACAATTCGCGCAATGATTTCGCGCATGTCGTACTGCTTGGCGGCCTCTCTGGAAAAAATCCCGTAGATTTCCTCGGCAGGGAAGAGCGGCTCGCGAGCAGCAGCGTGACTGAAGACCGGCTGGTTTTGGGAGCCCATTTTGTCGACCAGGGCCCGGATGCGCGCCAAGCAGGAGTCATCGTCCGGCTCGCGAAAATCGACGGTGCCGCTGATTTGCGAGTGCATCTTTGCGCCGCCAAGTTCTTCGGCGGAGGATTTTTGGCCGATGGCGGCTTGCACCAGAGCAGGTCCAGCGAGAAATAATCCGGAGCCTTCGGTCATCAGGATGTGGTCGCACATCACCGGCAAATACGCGCCGCCGGCGACACACATGCCCATGATGGCGGTAATTTGGGGAATTCCCATGGCGGACATGACGGCGTTGTTGCGGAAGACGCGGCCGAAGTCGTCGGTATCGGGAAAGACGTCTTCCTGGAGAGGCAAGAAAACGCCAGCGGAATCGACGAGGTAAATCGTAGGGATCTTGTTTTCGATGGCGATGTTCTGCGCGCGAATGACTTTTTTGGCGGTCATGGGAAAGAACGCGCCAGCTTTTACGGTGGCATCGTTGGCGATCACCATGAACAGACGGCCGCATACGCGGGCAAGGCCGGTGATGGTCCCCGCGGAAGGTGCGCCGCCCCATTCCTCATACATTTCAAACGCGGCAAATGTGCCAAGCTCGAAAAAGGATGCGCTCGGGTCGATAAGTTTCGCGATGCGTTCGCGCGCGGTCAGGCGTCCCTTCTTGTGCTGGGATTCAATGGCTTTTGCGCCACCGCCCTGGCGGATTTGCTCTTCCTGATTCTTGATTTCCGTCAGGAGTTCGATGACGCGGCGGGAGTTCTTCTGGAAGTCAGTTGAATTACGATTGATGGTGGATTTCAGGGTCGAAGCGGACACGCAGCTCCCTCGCGGACCGATGACAACAGTTTTTGAGTATACGGCCTTCGCGGAAATTGTGCGAGCTAAGGGAGTGCCAAAGTTAATTGTGGGCGTGTTTTTTCTGAATAAAGTCCACGATGGCTTGCGTGGAGGTTCCGGGAAGAAAAATTTCCGCGATGCCAGCTTCCTTCAGGGCGGGGATGTCGGCTCCAGGGATGATTCCGCCGACGACAACTGTGACGTCGTTCATGCCCTTGTCGTGAAGAAGCTTCATCAGTTGCGGGCAAAGAGTATTGTGGGCGCCGGAAAGGATGGACAGGCCGATGACGTCGACGTCCTCCTGGACGGCTGCGGAGGCGATCATCTCGGGAGTTTGGCGAAGGCCGGTGTAGATGACTTCCATGCCAGCGTCGCGGAGAGCGCGGGCAATGACTTTGGCTCCGCGGTCGTGGCCGTCAAGACCAGGCTTGGCGATTAGCACACGAATTCTTTTTTCAGGCATTCTCTTCTGCGTCCCTTTGCAGGCTAAAGTGAAATCAGGTGATGGCGACTTCTTCGTAGGCGCCGAAAGTGTCGCGCATGGCGTCGCAGATTTCGCCGAGCGTGGCGTAGGCTTTTACGGCGGCGTAGATCGATGGCATGAGATTGTCTGCTCCCTGAGTCGCCTTGCGAAGAGCAGAGAGCGTGCGATTCACTTGGTCCTCGGAGCGTTCCGCGCGGAGCTTTTTGAGGCGTTGGCTCTGGCGATGCGCCACGGTTTCGTCAATCTGCAAGATCTCGAGAGGCTTTTCTTCAGAAACGTAGTCGTTTACCCCGACCATGATCTTTTCTTTTTTATCCAATTCCCTCTGGTAGCGGTAGGAGGCTTCCGCGATTTCGCGTTGCGGGTAGCTTTGTTCAATGGCTGCGACCATGCCGCCCATGGCGTCGATTCTGCGGATGTAATCCCAAGCGCCGGCTTCGGCTTCGTTGGTAAGGGCTTCGACAAAGTAGGAGCCGCCGAGTGGGTCGACGGTGTTGGTGACGCCGGTTTCGTGCGCGATGATCTGCTGGGTGCGCAGCGCGATGGTCGCCGCAAACTCGGTAGGCAAGGCCCAAGCTTCGTCCAGCGAATTGGTATGCAGAGACTGTGTTCCGCCGAGAACCGCGGAAAGCGCCTGCAGCGCAGTGCGTACCACGTTGTTGAAGGGTTGTTGCGCGGTCAGCGAACAGCCGGCCGTCTGCGTGTGGAACCGCAAGGCCCAGGCACGCGGGTTCTTTGAACCGTAGCGCTCGACCATGGCTTGGTGCCAAATGCGGCGCGCGGCGCGATACTTTGCAATTTCTTCGAAGAAGTCGCTGTGGGCGTTGAAGAAGAAGGAAAGCTGGGGTCCAAATTCATCGACGTTCAGCCCGCGGCGCAGGGCCCATTCGACGTACTCCATGCCGTCGCGCAGGGTGAAGGCAAGCTCCTGAATCGCCGTCGAGCCCGCTTCCCGGATGTGGTAGCCGCTAACGGAGATGGGGTTGAACTTTGGCGTCTGCTTTACGGCAAATTCGATGGTGTCCACCACGAGCCGCATCGATGGTTCGGGAGGATAGATGTATTCCTTTTGCGCGATGTATTCCTTGAGGATGTCGTTCTGCAGAGTTCCAGAGAGTTTTTTCCAGTCGGCGCCTTGTTTCTCCGCTACGGCGAGGTACATCGCCCAAATGACCGCGGCGGGCGAATTAATGGTCATGGAAGTCGTTACGTTGGCCAGAGGAATCTGGTCGAAAAGGACTTCCATATCGGCGAGCGAGCTAATTGCCACGCCGCACTTGCCGACTTCTCCTTCGGACAGGGGATGGTCGGAATCGTAGCCCATCAACGTGGGCAGATCGAAGGCGGTCGACAGACCGGTCTGGCCATGCGAGAGCAGGTACCGGAAGCGCTGGTTGGTATCTTCGGCGGCGCCGAAGCCTGCGAACTGCCGCATGGTCCACAAGCGGCCACGATGCATCGTCGCGTGAATGCCGCGGGTGTATGGCGGTTCGCCGGGAAAGCCGAGGCGGGTTGTCGGGTCCCACGAGCGGAGATCAGCCTCGGTGTAGAGCCGTTGGATCGGATGACCGGAGATTGTTGTGAATTGGGCCTGGCGTTCAGGGCTCTTTTCGAGAAGCGGCGCGAGGGTATTTTCTTCCCAGGCCTTCTCCTCCGGTGAAGGAGTCCTTTTGGCGGTGAGCGGTTCGTTCCCGGAGAGAGTTGAAGTGCCGTGCTTAGTGGAGTTGCTCATTCGGAAGTCTCGCAAGACCGGAATACACTCCGAAAGATCTCGTTCATAACAATTTCTTATGCTAGTCGAAAGGCGGGTTGCGGGCAACCGCGGGACCGAACGAATGTGCCAGGTGGCCGGAGAATTGAAACGGCCGGCAGAGCGCCGGCCGTTACGAAGACATGAGAGGCCCTTTGGTGAATGCTACTTCTGTCCCGAAACGCCGGCATTTGCGCTACTACCGGCACTTTCGGCGTCGAGCCGCTTGAAGAGTTTCTCCGTGCCGACAACCTGACCGTGCAGCGTTCCAGGGATCAGCGTGTCGCGTTCTGTTTCGCCGGTCTTCGAGTCGGCGATGGTCACGCGATTGGCCTCGAGGGTCCGCCCGAGCGCGCGCTCGAAATTGGCTTTGGATTCCGCGAGATCGGCGAGGGCGCGGAGTTCAGTGCCGCGCGCGGTGATGAGGTCGCGTTGCGTGAGAATCACGTTATACACAGTGGAAGCCCCAAGTTGATATTTCTTCGATTCCGCGTCGAAGGTCTGTTGCTGCAGATCGCGGGCTTTGCTGGCAGCCTCGACGCGAGCGCGGTTCTGTACGAGAGCTACGTAATAGGTGTTGACGTCCAGAATCGCGCTGTTCTTGAGCTGCTGAATCGACGCCACCAACTGGCGTTGCTCGAGCGTCGCGCGCTGGTAGTCCGCTTGTGCTACGCGGTTGCGAATTGGCACGGTCACGCCCAGCTGGACCGTGTAGTTCGGAAAGTTATTATGAAAAGCCTGGGTCATCGCGTCCGTGAAGCCTTTGCTGCTTGCACCAACCGTCGGCGTCACTGTCGCAGGTACAAACAGCCCGGCGATCGGGTTTCCGTTCGCATCCACGATTTGATCTCCGGCAATCGTCGAAGGGGTTCCCGGGATCAAGCGGTTCCCAGAGAGGCCGGTCGTGCCATACTGCGCCGTCAGCGTAGCGACCGGCAGCAGCGCGTTGCGCATGGCCTTCACTTCGATGTTCCTATTTTCGAGGTTGTAGACCTGTTCCTGCAAATCTGGCCGCTTCTGGAAGGCTTCGGCCACCGCTTCCTCCAGCGTGGGGGGCTCAACTCCGGCAGGCGTAATTGGGTGGTCAGTTGGAACTAGCTCAACGCGGGCGAGGGTGGGATTCAAAGGATCTTTGGCGATGAAATTCTTCAAGGCCTGTTGCTGCTGAAGCTGAGCAGTCTGCGCGACGATCAGGTTTTGGCGGTTGGTGGCGAGCTCGGATTCGGCGCGGGTCACGTCGAGCGGGGCCATGGTGCCGATCTCCAGTTGTTTCTTGTTGTCGTTATAGAGCTTTTCGGAGACGGTGACAGCTTGCTGTTGCACGTTTACGTTCTCGCGCGCGTAGACGAGCTCCCAGTAAGCGGTAATGGTGTTGGTGACCGTGGTGATGGCTTGCAGCGAGAAAGCCAGGTCGGCGATCTTCCGATTGTTCTTGGCAATATAGATCTGCCGCTTGTTGATTGCGCTTCCAAAGCCGTTCAGAAGTTGCTGCTGGAACCCGACGTTGAGCGTGGTCTGAACGTAAGGATTGAAAAGCACGGCGGTTGAGGAAGAAGACGCGCGCGTGTTGTTCCAGGAAGTAAACATCGTTGTGCCCGGGGAAAAACCCTGCGAGTACTGAGTGTTGAGCGTCGTGGTATGAGCAGCCAGAGATGTGACGCCAACGACGCCGGTTCCGGAAAGTAAAGGGTTATTGACTGGAACGATTCGCGAATCGATCGAATAGGTGCCGTTGATTTGTGGATCAAACGTCAAGAACGGAATATTTGCCTGAGAGAAAGGAACGCTGGCCCCGGCGGTGCCTCTGCCCGAGCCGCCGCCTGCCGTTCGCAGCAGGTCGGTGTCAGCGAACCAAACGTTGTAGCGAGCGACGATGATATCGATGTTATTCTCGAGTGCCAGTTCGATCGCGTCCTGCAGGCTCAGTTCAAGCTTTCCTTCGCGAATGAGTTGCTCAATTTTGGGGGAATTCGTCAACCCTGGCGAAGGGATGTCGACGCCTTTGTAGGGCGCAATGAGGTTTGGAAAGGCTTTGGGAGCCCTGGAATAGTTGTACTTGGACATGCCAAGAGAGATCGGGGGCATGGTCCCAGAGCCGACGGTAGTCTGCGCGGGAGTGGAAGGGTTTTGTCCCGTGCCCTGGGCGAACGCGGGCGTCGTTGAACCTACGGCCAGAAGTGTGGCCAGCAGGGTAGCCGTCAGCGAGCGTACAAACTGCTTCATCATGTGTGCGTATCCCCTCAAGTAAGTGGTCAAGTAAATGTCCCGTGGGACTCAAGATTTTTGAAGCTGGATGCTTTGCACTAATTAAAACGTGCGCAGCTTGCCATTTGTTTCATGAAATGAACCGGAGAAGGCTTACTGCCGGCCCAGGAAACGCTTTGCTGCAACGAACGACGGAAGCGTTGAGTCTATCAGCGCCACTCTTCCTTGACAACGGAGCCTAGCAGCCACTAAGCTCCTGACATTTCGACGTTTAGGGATGTTTAACGGTTAGCTGAGGGATGCTTTCGAGAGACGAGTCGCTGAAGATTTTTGAAGGTGCTGGCGCCATTCGCCACGGCCATTTTGAGCTCTCGAGTGGCCTTCACAGCGGCATGTATGTGCAGTGCGCCTTGGTGCTGCAGTATCCGCGCTATGCAGAGAAGCTAGGCAAAGCCCTGGCGGCATTGTTTTCCGATGCTACGATCGAAGCCGTCGTTTCACCGGCGATCGGGGGCTTGATCATCGGACAGGAAGTTGCGCGAGCGCTCCCTGAGCCCAAATCCAGCACCGGCGGCGGGGTTCCCGCACTGTTCGTCGAGCGCGATGCAAGCGGAACGATGACGCTACGTCGCGGCTTCTTCATTCGTCCCGACCAGCACGTCCTGGTGATAGAAGATGTGTGGACCACCGGCGGCTCGACGCAGGAAGCCATTCAAGTCGTGCAGGAAGCGGGGGGCAGAGTTGTTGCGGCGGGCGCGTTAATCGATCGCAGCGGCGGCAAGATTGATTTTTCGGTCGAGGCCCAGGCGCTTCTTGACCTGCCGATTGAGAGTTACGAGCCCGAAGATTGCCCGCTGTGCCGCGACGGCTCCGCGGCGGTCAAGCCCGGAAGCCGCTTTGTGCGTTCCGCGCCCTGATAGCGCCGTCCGCTCTGCATGCGTTACTTCAAACTTACGATTGCCTACGACGGAACGGATTTCCACGGCTGGCAAATTCAGTCTGGGAAGCCAACCGTGCAGGGTGAAATCGTTGCGGTCCTGCGCCGGTTGACACAGGAGAATATCGCGCTCCATGCAGCCGGCCGGACGGACGCGGGGGTACACGCGCTCGGACAAGTCGGGAGCTTCCGCACGCAGTCCGCACTGTCGGCAGAAGAGTTTCAGCGCGCGCTGAACGCCATCCTTCCACCAACGGTCCGAATCGTCGGAGCGGAGGAAACCGGACCGGATTTCAGTGCGCGATGGTCGGCTCGCGCCAAGGTTTATCGATACCGATTGTATCGCGGCAAAGTTGTCCCGCCGATGCTATGGCGCTACGTATTGCATTACCCGTTTCCGCTTGATGAAGACAAGATGCGCGATGCCGCGGCAAGGTTCGTCGGCAGCCATGATTTTGCATCGTTTGCCGCATCCACGGGTTCTGAAGAAGACGACAAAGAGCGCTCTACGGTGCGGGAGATTTATTCGACCGAGCTAGTGCGCTCGGCGGACAACGAAGAGCTGGTGTTCACGGTTCGCGGACGTTCGTTCCTGCGCTATATGGTCCGGAAGATGGTGGGCACATTGCTCGACGTTGGGCGCGGGCGGTTGGTTCCTGAAGACATCGATCGCCTCTATGAAATGAAGGACCGTTCTAAGGCGGGCCCCACCGTGCCGGCACAAGGCTTATGCATGGTTTCAGTCGAGCACGAACAGTCTTTCCGCTTGCCTTAGCGGTGGCTTCTGTGCCGCCTCGCTTCCGGTTACAATTCTCGAAGTGTCGCCTCGGGGAGGCTTCGTGCAGAGCGATTGGATCTACGACTGGAATGTTGCGTCTCCTCCGCTTATCGCGCCGGGCACGCGGGTTCTGCTGAACGACGAGACGCTGCGCGACGGCTTGCAAAATCCTTCTGTTCACGATCCCGGCATCGACGAGAAAATTCGCATTCTTCACCTGATGGAAGCGCTGGGCATCGATTCCGTCAATATCGGTCTGCCTGGTGCCGGTCCACGGGCCGCGGAGCACACAGAACTCCTGGCGCGCGAAATTGCAGTGAATCGGATGAAAATTCGGCCGAACGCGGCCGCCCGGACGCTTGAAACCGACATTCGGCCGATCGTGGAAATCTCACAGCGGGCTGGCATCGCAATCGAAGCTGCGACGTTCCTCGGTTCCAGCCCGATTCGAAGGCTGGTTGAAGACTGGACTGTCGACCATCTCGAGCGAACCACGGAGGACGCAGTGAAGTTCGCCGTGAGCCACAATCTGCCCTCGATGTATGTAACGGAAGATACCATTCGCACCGATCGAGAGACGGTGAAGCGTCTCTATTCGGCCGCCATTCGAAGCGGCGCGCGCGCTATCGTCTTGTGCGATACCGTTGGCCATGCGACGCCACAGGGCGCCTACAATCTCGTTCGGTTCGTGATCGACGAAGTGGTGGAGCCGTCAGGCCAGAAAATCCGGGTTGACTGGCACGGGCATTGCGATCGGGGATTAGCCATCGCCAATTCGCTTTGGGCGGTCGCGGCGGGCGCAAACCAAGTGCACGCTGCGGCGAATTCGCTCGGCGAACGGGTCGGTAACACCCCGATGGAGTTGATGCTCGTCAATCTCCGCCTGATGGGTTTGATCGATCACGATCTTTCGCACCTCAAGGAATATTGCGAAACGGTTGCGACCGCCACGCACACCACAATCCCGCCGAACTATCCGGTGATTGGGAAGGACGCTTTCCGAACGGCGACGGGAGTGCATGCCGCTGCCATCGTCAAAGCCTTTCACAAAGGAAACGCAGAGCTCGCGAACATTGTTTACAGCGGCGTACCTTCGCATCTGTTTGGTCTTGAGCAGGTGATCGAAATCGGACCCATGAGCGGAAAGTCCAACGTACTTTTCTGGCTGGAACGCCACAAGATTCCGGCGGACGATGCGCTGGTAACCCGCCTGCTCGATAGGGCCAAGCAATCCGCGAGAGTTCTTTCTGAGAAGGAGCTCCTGGCGCTTTGTGCCGGAGTCAGTCCGAGTTGAGACGGCTTCGAGATTGGACACTGAATTGGCTGGTCGTTTCGGTTATGCTGCTCAGCATGCCGATCAAACCTGTCGTCCCGTTTCCTGTGAATCGTGCCAGCGCCGCATCACAACTGTCTTCCGGCCCGCAGGTTCGTGCCGCGCTCGATTGGTTCGCCCCGCACCGCGTCTGGATTGACGATGAACAAGCGCGACTCACTGAAATCCCTGCACCGCCTTTTCAGGAGGCCGAACGAGCCGCCGCGGTGAAGGTTCTCCTCTCGGCGATCGGGCTCGAAGTTTCGACGGATAAGGCAGGCAACGTAATCGGTTTGCAGCGAGGCACAACGGAAAAGGAAATCGTGGTCCTATCAGCGCATTTGGACACGGTGTTTCCCGCCGGAACGGACGTCAAGGTGCACCGTGAAAAAAATCGCATGTTGGCGCCGGGAATTTCCGATAACGGCGCCGGCCTCGCCGCGCTTGTCGCTGTTGCCCGCGCCGTTCATGAAGCCCGGGTGCAGCCGCAGCGAACGATTCTGTTCGTCGCGGATGTTGGCGAAGAGGGCGAAGGGAACTTGCGAGGCATGCGCGCGATCGTCGACGCGTACCGCGAACGGCTGAAAGCGGTCATCGTCCTCGATGGCTCAAGCATCGATCATGTCACCACCAAAGCGCTGGCTTCGCGACGCGTGGAGGTGGTGATCACGGGGCCAGGCGGCCACAGCTGGTCAGACTTTGGCATTCCGAATCCGATCAATGCTCTGGTGCGAAGCTCGGTTCGTTTCATTAACACTCGCGTTCCTTCCACTCCGCGCACGACCTACAACATCGGCCAGATCGAAGGGGGAACTTCGGTGAATTCGATTCCTCATGAGGCGCGACTGAAAGTGGACCTCCGTTCGGAGAGCGAGGACGAATTGATTCGCCTGGAATCTGCGCTGCGCGATTGCGTGGCTGCCGGGATTCGCGACGAGGTGGAAGGCTCGCGCGACCGCTCCAAGGGAAAACTGGAATGGAGGCTGGACTTACTCGGCAGCCGCCCGGGCGGCGAACTTGCGTCAAACTCACCGCTACTGGCGTCGCTGAGGGCCGCGGATGAATCTGTCGGCAACCAATCGCGCCTCGAGCGAGCTTCAACCGATGCCAACATTCCCCTTTCGTTGGGGATCGAAGCGATCGCTATCGGTGCCGGCGGAAACGGCGGCGGCGCTCACTCCCTGCAAGAATGGTATGAATCAGAAGGACGCGAGATTGGACTGAAGCGCGTTCTTCTGACGCTCCTGGGCAGTTCAGGCGTGGTGACGGAGACTAGGCGATGACAAAATGGCTTCGGGCGGCATGCCCGATCCTGGCCCTGCTGTTTTTCCCGACGATTCACTATTCGACCGTTGCTCAATCGCAAGAGCAGTCCCTAAGAACTCCAGAAACCCTCTATCGCAACGGCCGCATTTACACCAATGACGCTGCGGCTCCGTGGGCGGAAGCGATGCTCGTCCGCGGCGAAGAAATTCTGGCGGTCGGAGAGGATGACGAGGTTGCCGCGCTCGCCGACCAAGGCGCGAAGATCGTGGACCTCGAAAAACATTTTGTGATGCCGGGTTTTAACGACGCCCATGTGCATTTGGGCGGTGCGGGCAAAGATTGGCTGGCCGTTCGGCTGAATGGGGCATCAACCATTTCCGAATTGCAGCAGCGCCTGGCGGCGGCTGTGGCCGAACACCGGCCCGGCGAATGGATTACGGGAAGCGGCTGGGATCACACGCTCTGGCCCGAGAAGAAATTCCCGAATCGCCAGCAACTGGATGAGGTCGCGCCAAGGAATCCCGTCATCCTGACGCACATTTCCGGCCATGTCGCGGTTGCGAATTCTCTGGCATTGCAAATGGCCGGCATAACCAACTCGACTCCGAATCCATCGGGTGGAGAAGTGGAAAAAGACGATAAGGGTGCGCCGACAGGGATGCTCAAGGAGGGCTCAGCAATGCACCTGGTTTCCTTGAAGATTCCGCCGCCGTCGGCCGAGCAGCGGACGCGCGGGATCGAGCTTGCCCTTGCCGATGTCGCGAAGAACGGTGTGACCTCTGTGCAAGACAACTCCGCCTGGGAAGATTTCCTCACCTACCACGCCATCAAGAATGACGGAAAACTGACCGTTCGAATCACGGAATGGCTGCCATTCGCCGCTCCGCTCGAGAAACTGGAGCAAATGCGCCGTGACGGAGGAACAACCGACCCGTGGCTGCGGACAGGCGCGCTCAAAATGGTTACCGACGGAGCGCTGGGTTCGCGAACTGCCGCCATGCTCGCTCCGTATTCCGACGACGCCAAGACCACAGGCATCATGATCATGGAACCGGAGAAGCTGCGTTCGCTCGCGATCGAACGCGACAAAGCGGGATTTCAGCTGAATTTTCACGCCATCGGCGACCGCGCCAATCGCGTTACCCTGGACGTGTTTGAGGCCGCGGCCAAAGCCAATGGCTCCCGCGACCGGCGTGATCGCATCGAGCACGCGCAGGTCGTTGCGCTTTCCGATGTTCCGCGTTTCGCGCGGCTCCAGGTCATCGCTTCGATGCAGCCCTCCCATGAAACCACCGACATGCGCTGGGCCGAGCAGCGCGTCGGGCCGGAACGTGCCAAAGGCGCCTATGCCTGGGCTACCATGCAAAAATTCGGTGTGCGACTGGCGTTTGGAACCGACTACGACGTGGAACCGATCAATCCCTTTCGTGGCCTTTATGCCTGCGTCACGCGCGAACTCGAGGCCGGCGGCCCGCCCGGAGGCTGGCAGCCGCAGGAAAAAATCTCGCTTGCGGATTGCATTCGTGCCTACACCAGCGGCTCTGCCTATGGGGAGTTCATGGAAGGGAAGAAAGGTGAATTGAAGGCCGGCGAGTTTGCCGACTTCATTGTTCTTTCAGAGGACCTCACCAAAGCCGCGCCCCGCGACTACACCAAAACGACCGTGCTGCGCACCGTGGTCGGCGGCCGCACGGTCTATCTCGCAAAACCTGCTCCTTCCGACTAAGGACACACTTTTTGTGCCGCGCATTGGGATACGCCGAATCTTCATTCGCGAATCAGACCGAGCGAGCGTTGCGCCGCGCCGAAACGCATATCTAAGTTGAGTGACTTTCCTCTTTTCTTAATCTTTCGAATTGACACGTGCCCGTCCTAGCGCTAGATTCGCGTTCAAGTAGGAGTGGGTGTTTCCGGGTAGGTTTCTTAAAAAGAACAGTAAACGTGGGAGCGCGACAGCGTGCTGACTGCTTGCGCTGCCGCTTGTGGGCACAAAAAACATAATGCCTTGAGAACGCAAACCTTTGGGGGAGGTTACGCAATGTCCAAGAAGCTTGGTTTCGTTTGTGCTTTTTTCCTTGTCTTCATGAATCTGGCTGTCAATCCGGCAGCCTCTCAGGTCACGACCGCAGACGTACGTGGGCACGTTTCCGATCCGAAGGGGCTGGCTGTCGCAAACGCCAAAGTCGCGATCATCAGTAAGGATACGGGTTTGGCGCGTGACACCATGACCTCCGAAACAGGAGATTATTCGCTTAATCAGCTGCCGCCGGGAGTGTACAAGGTGACCGTCACAAAAGATGGCTTTGCCACTTCTGTTTTTGATCCTGTTGAACTGACCGTCGGCCAAAAGCTCACGCTCGATGCCGAGCTGAAACTCGGTTCCGGCTCGGAGATCATCCAGGTTACTGAAGAGACCCCTCTCATCCAATCGTCCTCCTCGGAAATCCAGGGTTCAATCTCTCCGCTTGAAGTGCAAAGCCTGCCGGTGGTAGACCGCAATTTTGCTGGTTTGATGACCCTGATTCCCGGCGTGCGTCCCGCCGAAAACTTTGATCCCACCAAGACACGATCTGGAAATGTGACCGTGAACGGATCGGATGGTCGTGCCATCGACTATAACGTGGATGGTGGCGACAACAAGGACAACGTCATTGGTGGAATCGTTCAGAACTACACGATGGAAGGAATTCAGGAATTTAACGTCGTCACTGACCGCTATTCTGCCGAATCGGGCCGTGCCGTCGGCGCGGTCGTGAACGTCATCTCGAAATCCGGAACTAACAACTATCACGGCACGCTGTTCGGTCTGTTTCAGAACAGCGGTCTTAATTCCAAGCCTTTCACTACCACCGGGCCCAACCCCAAATTCCATCGCTATCAATACGGTGGCTCGGTGGGCGGACCTGTAAAAAAGGATAAATTGTTTTTCTTTGGCGCCTTCGAACAAAAACGCGAGCCTGGCAATCTCACTGTGGACCCAGACGCCTTCGCAGAATTGACCACCTTGGCCACGGTTGATTCAAACCTGGCGTCGCCAGTCAGTCAGCTGCCATTCCCCTACATCGACGATCTGGTTACCGTGAAATTGGACTGGCACATTAGCGAAAAGCAGGCTATTTCCGCCCGTTACGGGCGCGAGAAGTGGACGAATCCCAACGACCAGCTGGGCAGCCCTTTTGTCACCGACCTTTCGCAGACAAACAGCGACGTTAACCAATTTCACAGCCTCGTGCTCAGCCACAACTATGTGATCTCGCCGACCAAGATCAACACGTTCGGCATACAGTTTCAGGACTTTTTCAACGGCATTTTGCCCTCACCGAGCCGCAGTTTTTCGCTTGCGACCGAGGACGGCGGTACGGCTGTCAACCCGGAAATTTGCTTCAAGCCGAATCCAGGGTGTGGCGGTGGAGCGCCAGAAGTGGAAGTCGGCCAGAACGTGAACGTTCCGCAGACAACTTTCATTCGTAAGTATCAGTTCCGTGACGACTTTAGTTGGACCATTGGCAAGCACAACATGCACTTTGGTGCCAACTACATCTACCTTGCCAAACTCGGCGGCTCGTTCTTCTTCGGAGCTAACGGGTACCAAGTCACGTTCTGGGACAACCCATCCACAATCCTTAGCGACCCCATTACCTATCCACAGGGCTTGGCCACTCCTGGCGCCGTTCAAGAACTAACGTTCAACACCGGTAGCGGCTCGACTGCTCAACCTCCGGCCCATTCCCTCGGGCTTTATTATCAGGACGATTTCAAAGTATCCCGCAGGTTGACCTTGAATCTTGGGTTGCGGTGGGACGCCAATCCAAAGTTTCTGGTACCGCAACTTACGAATGATCCTCTGACTACCAACCGCGCTATCGCAGCACTTCTTGAAGTCAAAAACGCCGGCATCTCCGACCCCGTTGCTGCCGATGGCCTGGCACGCGTGAATGACTTGGTGGGCAATGAATCGCTCTTGCAGAAGAACACGGCGAGTTGGAAGGAATTTCAGCCTCGCGTAGGTTTTGCCTGGGATGCTACGGGCAGTGGCAAGATCATCGTTCGTGGCGGATTCGGAATCGCGCGTGACCAGATCTTCCAGAATCTTACGCTATTCGCCATCCAACAGGGCAATCCTACGCTGTATCAGACGGTTCTCGATCTGACGACGGACGCCCGCGGGACGGGCTGCACGCCCGCCGCGGGTGGCACACCTACTACGGATCTCTGCCAGTTCAGCTTCGGCAACACACCGCTTCCGTCACCGAATGTGGTTCCCTCGGAGCTTACTGCGGGCGGCACGGGCCGCATTATCGACCCTCGGTTGAACGATCCTTGGTCGGAGCAAGCGTCCATCGGCGTTGCCTGGCAGGCTAGCCATGATTACGCGCTTTCGGTCGACTACTATCACGTCCTCGGAACACACGAGCCACGCGTCCTACAGATGAATCCGAAACTATCTTCGCTCTGCAACGCGGCATATCCGACGGCGGACCCCGCCGACCCTCGTTGCGTCAATGGAGCCGATACACGGCTACTGGATGTTGCCTTTCAAGACGCCGGACTTGGTATCGGCCGTTTGGGTGAGCTTCGTAACTACTCGACGAACACTCGCTCCCTTTATGACGGCATCAACATCGCGCTGAAGAAGCGCTTTTCGCGTAGGTTCATGTTCCAGGTCAGCGACGTCATTTCCTGGTCCCGCGGTTGGGGCGGCTTGCCGACGTCTTCCTATGGCGGCAGCGGCCTGAACATCACTCCGGAGCGCGAGTTCCTCAGCGGCGAATTCAGCCCGGCCAACTTCGATGAGCGCAACCGCTTCACGGCTAGCGGTGTCTTCATTCTGCCTTATGGCTTTGAAGTGGCGCCCTCGTTTCAAGCCTCGACGGGGCGGCCTTATACCGGCCTCGCGGGCGAAGACATCGACGGAGATGGACGGTCAACAATCGATCGCGCTTGCGCGGATGCCTCTGAAACTCTCGGCTGCAGAGAGCTTCAGGTGAACAGCTTCCGTGGGAAACCGTTTATCGAATTTGACCTTCGTACCGCGTATGCCTTCAAGATCCGCGAAAACATGAAGTTCCGGATTATCTGGGAAATGTACAACATCGGGAATCGCAACAATTCCTGCAACAACGTCGACACCAACTTTTACGGCGGCAGTTTCGGCCAGCCCCAGGGTTACTGCGGCGGACAAGGGC
>JBKOXA010000032.1:0-25624 GCA_046724685.1 Acidobacteriota bacterium
GCGCTAGCGCGAGTGCTGCCGCTAACCTACGCCGTGCCGCTACTCCAGGGAATCTGGAACGGCGACGCGTGGTCGGCGCACATGGGCGACATGGCGGCGCTGGCAGTGGTGTTTGTCATCTGCACGGCTCTTTCGGCAAAGATCTTTCGTTGGGAGTAGCAAGATTGCTCGATGCCCCGTTCGGCACGGCATGACTCACCTTGTTACCAGTAAAACTAAGGTAATGCAGTGAAAAGGGCCACTCGACCAGGCAACTCCTAGTTCCAGGCGCCTGTCGGTCCGGTCGGGGCTCCGGCGAAGCGTGCGATTTCGGAAGAATGGGCGCTGGTCACATTCAAGGACACCTCCGCACCTTCGACTACATTCGAGATCACGTCGACGGAGACGGGATCCCTGAATAGATGATGCAGACGATCGGCCAACTTGCAGAATACGTTAGGTTTGAGAGTGTAGCGGCCAGGAAAGTGCCTCATCGTCGAGGCGCCGAATCTTCACTAGAATCGCGGAAACCTTCGCGTCTTGCCGGCATCCAATGCCAGAGAAACGGCGTACTATCAAAGAGGAGCTGGCCGCGAGGGCTTCACAGGTCGTTCAAACGAAGAAACATGCTGCTCATCACGAAGACACCTGAACTTACCGCTGCGGACGTCACTCCCCAAAACGTCTATTTCAATCGCCGCAAATTTCTGCTGGGGATGGGAATCGCCGGAGCGGCGACCGTAATCGGCGAACGTTTCGCATCGGTCCTTTCGCCGCCAAACACGGCCCTGGCTTCCACGAAGTTAACCACGATAAAGAGCCCCTACACGGTGAACGAAAAGGTCAGCTCTTTCAATGACGTGACCCACTACAACAATTTTTACGAATTTGGCGCTGACAAGAGCGATCCCGCGAAGAATGCCCAGAACTTCCGCACCACGCCCTGGACCGTGTCAGTCGATGGCCAGGTTAAGACTCCGCGCAAATTCTCTATGGAAGAAATCCTCAAGCTTGCGCCGCTTGAGGAACGCGTTTATCGCCATCGTTGCGTCGAAGCCTGGTCTATCGTTGTGCCGTGGATTGGCTACTCGCTCAGCACAATTCTGAAGCTCGTCGAGCCCACACCGAAGGCCAAGTACGTCGCATTCGAAAGCTACTACGACCGCAAGCAGATGCCCCAAGGCTCCTACAGCGGAATCGATTTTCCGTATGTTGAAGGCTTGCGGCTGGACGAAGCGATGCATCCGCTCGCACTGCTGTGTGTCGGCATGTACGGGGAAACACTTCCGAATCAGGACGGCGCACCCGTGCGCATCGTTCTGCCGTGGAAGTACGGCTTCAAGAGCATCAAATCCATCGTCAAAATCAAACTGCAGGATTCCGAGCCGCCCACCACGTGGAACCGCGTTGCGCCGAGCGAGTACGGTTTCTATTCCAACGTCAATCCCGGAGTCGACCATCCTCGTTGGACCCAGGCCACCGAACGCCGCCTGGGTGAAGTCTTCAAACGCAAGACGCTGATGTTTAATGGCTATGCCGATCAGGTCGCTTCGCTTTACTCCGGCATGGACCTCAAGAAAAATTATTAGATCGTCGGCGATGCGTACCTTCATTCGAAGATTTCTGGCCACCCAGTGGGCGAAAGTCTTGTTTTTCACTCTCTCGCTCGTGCCGATCCTCGTGATCGGCTGGCGTGCGTACCAAGGCGACCTCACGGCCAATCCCGTCGAGTTTCTTCAGCACCAGACTGGCGACTGGACGCTGCGCTTTCTCATCTTCACTCTGTGCATTACGCCGTTTCGCAGGCTGCTGGATTTGCCCGAGCTTATCCGTTTCCGCCGGATGCTGGGGCTATTCGCCTTCTTTTACGTGTGTCTCCACTTCCTGACGTACCTCGGTCCGGACCAGGCTTTTGACGTCGCAGCAATGCTGAAGGACGTAGTCAAGCGTCCCTTCATTACCGCCGGCTTTGCTGCCTTTGTCCTCCTCCTCCCTCTGGCGCTCACGTCCACGGCTGGCTGGATCAGACGTCTCGGTGGCAAGCGCTGGCAAGCACTTCACCGCAGCATCTATGTCTGCGCGATTCTTGGCGTGATCCACTACTACTGGCTCGTCAAGTCCGACGTTCGAAAGCCCCTGTTTTATGGACTACTGGTGGGAATCCTGCTGGCCTGGCGATTGAGCAACTGGCTGTTCAAACGCAAAGCTGTGGCCGTCGGGCGCGCTACTCCCGTGCGCTCATGATCAGTTTCCAGTTTCTTGTGATTCTTAGTGCACCTCAGACGCGTCGCTGTGGGCGGCGGCGGTCCGGTCGGAGAATTCCAGTCCCCAGAAGCGCGGCGCGGGGGTCAAAAACTCGATTCCCACACGCTGCCCCTGAGCGCACAGATCGCCCAGGTACACGATCCGGCATTCCATCTCTTCCTGCGTCTCCGGATTCGTAATCACCAGCAGTTCGCCGTTGTCCACTTCATGCTTCAGCATCAGCAGTCCACCGTGCGCGCTCACGACCAGGGTTTCGCAAGTTTCGCGGAACTTCTTGCCGTTGTGTCCGCGGCCTTGCGCCTGCAACTTCAATTTCCGGAAGATACGAGCGCTGCGCCGCGGGGCGGTAAACTCGACGGTCGTACTCATGGCACCACCCTCTGGCTCCATCCTCCGTGGGTCACCGGCGGGCCGTCAATTGCCCTTCGAAACAGGTGTTTCGCATGAGAAACGAGGCCGGCTCCGCGACTTGTTCTTTGTCTCGCGCCGGTCTTACAATGAAAACAGGCCGTAGGAAGCTCTTATTTCTCATTATTCTAGTCCCTCGGCTGCAAACTTTATTCATTCGAATTGCGTATTAATCCCTGAAAGGACTCATACGTTCGCCTGTCCCCATGACTCTGGCCGAATTCATAGATGCACGCCGTGATCATCATCTCGCTGAATTGAACGAGTTTCTCCGAATCCCCAGTGTCAGCGCCAAGTCCGAGCACAAGCCCGACATCGAGCGGGCCGCCCGCTGGGTTGCCGACAACCTTCGTTCCGCTGGTTTCTCGTCCGTCGAAATCGTTCCCACAGCGTTGCATCCGCTCGTCTATGCGGAATCCTTGAACGCTCCCGGCAAACCCACTGTCCTTTTCTATGGGCATTACGACGTTCAACCTGCCGAGCCTCTTCACCTTTGGACGACTCCGGCATTCGAACCCACCGTCCGCAACGGCAACATCTACGCCCGTGGGACGGCCGACGACAAGGGCCAGGTGCACATCCACCTCAAGGCGCTGCAGGCACTCTACGAGATGGGCGGCAAATTTCCGATCAACATCAAGATTCTCATTGAGGGTGAAGAAGAAGTTGGCAGCGTCAGTCTGTGGAATTTTGTTCAAAAGAACAAAGAGAAACTCAAAGCCGATGCCTTGGTCGTGTCCGACACGTCGATGCTGGGCAAAGGGGTTCCATCCATCACCTACGGCCTTCGTGGCTTGAATTACTATCAGATCGAACTGACCGGTCCCGTTCGCGACTTGCATTCGGGAGTTTATGGCGGCGCGGTCCCCAATCCGCTGACGATTCTGTCCGAGCTCTTTGCCGGACTTCACGACAAAAATTTTCGCGTCGCCGTTCCTGGTTTTTATGACAACGTCAAGAAGCTCTCCAAGGCCGAGCGCAAAGCGCTGAACGCCTTGCCCTGGAATCGCAAAGCATTTCAGGAAGCTGTCGGTGCTCCGGGATATTGCGGTGAAAAGGGCTTTACCACGGTCGAGCAGCTCTGGATCAGGCCGACTCTCGAGCTCAACGGCATGTGGGGTGGGTATCAGGGTGAAGGCGCCAAAACCGTAATTCCTTCAAGGGCTTACGCGAAATTCTCCACACGCCTGGTTCCAGGGCAGGATCCACAACGCATCGCAAAGCTAGTTGAAAAACACGTTCGCAAACTGTTGCCCAAAACTGTGCATTGCAAATTTGAGGTGCTCAGCACAGGCAAGCCGTGGTCGGCCCCGTATCACGCCCCTATTTTTCAGCGGGCGCAAGCCGCGCTTCAGAAGGGCTTCAACAAAAAGGCCGTCTTCATCCGCGAAGGCGGATCGATTCCGTTCGTCACCCAGATGTACGACACGTTCGAAGTGCCATGCGTCTTGATTGGCTTCGGGTTACCGGACGAAAACGCGCACGCACCCGACGAACATCTCTACCTTGAAAACTATTTCAGCGGGATCAAAGCCATCGCGCACTTCTATCAGGATCTGGCAACGCTATAAGGCTTCGCCAGAATTATCCTCGCTCCACTCGAAACAGGTAGCACCCAGCCGACGTGCTTCTTAGGTGCACATACTCTGTCTCTGGCCGGTCGAACAGCTCTCGTAGCGCGACTTCCTCGCCGGCGCCGGCCGTTCGTTGCTCTGCGAGCCTGGTGCGGTTTGTGCCGAATGCTTCGAACGTCAGCGGCTGCCCTAAATATTGTTCGGGTATTTCGCCGTCGCCCGCGTAGCGCTCACAACTGTGCGCGTGCAGGTAGACCGGACCAGGCATGGGAGGCACGTTTTGCCCAAAGAAGGCATCGTATGTAAACAAAATCAGCTCTTCTTCCTGCGGACGAATCAGTTTCAGGCAATGACGGCAAGGCGCTCTGCCCACCGCCGTTTCGCGATACGCCGGGAAGCCATACCCAGGCGCCTTCATCGTTCGTCGGACTTGTTCCGCGGTCTCCGAAGCCATCGCAACAATCTTGAATTTGCTCATCGGGTTGCCTCATCTTCGTTGAATTTTCTAACGAGGCCAACTTACCCGCATCGGCGTTCCCGAATCTATCCGCAAACCGCTTTCAAACTCGCGAACAGTTCGCACGGCGGGGTGAAAATGAACGATCCGGTGAGTTTCATCCCCAAGGATTGTCAATCGCAATTCGTCGGTTCACCTTGATTCAGCCGAAACAGTACGGCGCGCTGATTCGATCGCCAGATGACTCCTTGCTGATCCGCGACGGGTTAGACGCTTGCCAATTTCGCCCGGCGTCCGAGCGCGTATTGTTGGAGTGCATTGTGGCCCCGGTGATCACGTCAAGCGCATCGGCAAGCACGGCCAGGTCGTTTCCTCTCACCACAAAATAAAGCTCGTCCTCTCCGAGGCTCGTATATACGCGATTGCCCATGCATCCGAGGCTCACTATGGATCCAGAGTTCACGACCGCAGGTAACGCCATGCATGTGGGCCGGCCCAATACCGGCGCTCCGCAGCCCACCCCCGCGCGCGCCGCGGCTTCGTTCAGCAACATTGCTGCTACCGGCTTGCATGCGAACAGAACCGCATCCGGCGCGAACGGCGATTCGCCCAGCGGGGCGTAGGCGATTGCCTGCGGAGTCTTGGCTAACCGCGGAATCTGCGGAACCTCTTCCGCTTTCACATAACCCAGATCAAACATCATCTTCAGCGTCTGTTCCGTCTCTTTTTCCCGCTCAGCCGAAAGCAGAATGTTGTGTGTATATGCTCCCACAGCGCAGTTGAAATGGTTTTCGGCCACGGTATAGAACGATTTCCCGGCGGCAGCCAACCTCCAAAAACTGCATCCGGAAGGTCCGCTTCCCTCAAACCGTTCCAGTCCATCCGGTGCCCCATCGAGAAAGGCGACGGCGACGGCCCTTTTCGACAACTTCGCCGCCGCTGCAATTCTTCCTTCCAACTCTTTCCATGCTCCCGCGGTTCTCATCGGACGTTCTCCGAAGATTTCCTTTGTATTCTTGCAGGTTCGCAGGATAGCACGCTGCTCATTGGCACGGCTTGTGCTCTGAAAACCGCGAAAATGGCCGCGATTTCCACACCCGCACACGAAAAACAGCGTTTTTCCTGCATTTTTTGCCGGAATTGCCCTTGCGTTCTCGTACCGTGTTCGCTATAGTCCGGAACGGCTCGAGTTTTTTCGACCAGATTCAGGGGTAGACGAAGAAATTTTGCAGCCCGTCCGGGTTTCCCGGACGGAAAGAAATCTACAGGAGGATAGGCAGACTAGATGGCATCCAAGCCACTCAGCAAGACCAAGATCGTTGCGTACATCGCCGATAAGCTCGGCACACCGAAGAAGCAGGCGGCACTCTTTTTTGAAGAGCTGCACAAGCTTGCAGTGAAGGAAGCCAAAGGTTCCTCGGGCAAGTTCGTCATTCCGGGCATCGGCCGCGTGGTAAAGGCGCACCGCAAGGCGCGCATGGGCCGCAACCCCCAGACCGGCGAAGCAATCAAGATCAAGGCCAAGACCGTCGTGCGCCTGCGCCCGGCAAAGGCCCTGAAGGACGCGATCCTGAAGTAACTACTGCTCCCGGAAGGGGAGTTGATCAGAAAAAATTTGCCCCCGAAGGCAGTGCAAACTTCGGGGGCTTTTTTCTTTTTTGTTCCGCTTAATTTTCGCTAGCAAGAACAATCGTTGTTCCGAACGAAGTTGAGGAATCTTTCTTTACAGCGTCTTCACGTAAGCGATCACGTCCTTGATCTGATTGTCGTCAATCACATCCTTGAACGGCGGCATCAGGGAATCGCCATTTTCAATCCATGCCTTCAGATTTTCGTCGGTAACTTTGTTATTGTTCACGGTAAACGTGCCGCGTTTGTTGAGGCCCTTCAGTCCCGGCCCAATCTTCTTGGCATCGCTCGTGTCGTAATGGCAGGTCGAGCACTTTTGCTGGAATATTTCCTTGCCCCTGGCAGTGGCCGCGTTGTCCTTGCCGGCCGGAGAGGCCTTTTTCGTCGATTTTGTCTGTGCAACCCCGCCGCCGGCGACGAGCGATACGCCGAGGACCGCCATTAGAGCTATTCCCAAGGTGCGATTCACGATTCTTCTCCTGTAAGGTCGCGCGTTCTTTCTGGCTGCCCTTTTATTCTCTCTGTTTGATGCGCGAATTTCCAATTTTTCTACACGAAACTCGATTTTTCCCGTGTATCGGCGCTTGTGCTCCCGTCAGGAAGGACAGGTTCCCCTTGCGCGCCATTGGGACTTCCGTACCGTAGGCAGCGCGCCGACCGAGTGGTAACAATGGCCCATGGATCAGGAGACCCTTACCCACGCTTGGGAAGTTCTGCAGGACGCCTATCAAGCTCAGATGGAAGGCGACTACGAACGCGCCGTAGAGCTCTACCATTCCTCGCTGGAATTGCACCCAACCGCTGAAGCGCACACCTTCCTCGGCTGGACCTATCACTTCCAGGGCAAACTCGAAGATGCCATTCTTGAATGCAAACGCGCCATCGAGGTCGATCCCGATTTTGGCAATCCTTACAATGACATCGGCGCTTACATGATCGAGCAGGGCAATTTCGATCAGGCGATTCCCTGGCTGCAGCAGGCAATTGCCGCCAAGCGCTACGAGCCGCGCCATTTTCCCCACTACAATCTGGGCCGCGCCTACTTGGGCAAAGAGATGTACTCGCAAGCAATACGCTGTTTCCAGGAAGCCCTTGAAATCGAGCCGCGCTACTCGCTCGCGCGCCAGGCCCTCGAATCCCTCCGTCGCATGCTGAACTGAAGCTTTCAGCAGTACGTTCGCTCATGAAGATGTGCTCTTCGTCGGTCTGACGATGCGGTCATACATCCACAGCAGAAGCGTGGTCAGGAGGCCGACGCCGACGATCGCCAGCCACGTCCATTGTGGGCGGTTCATCACTTCCCCGAAATAGTGAAGCGCCTTGCCGCCGAACCATCCGCCCACCAGCGATCCAATCCCAAGCGGCATGAATGCGAATCCCATGTAGGTTCCCTGTTGCCCCTCTGGAGCCAGCCGCGAAACATATTCGTAGTAGCGCGGTTGGTGGATGATTTCGCCGATGGCCAGCACTGTGATGGTTAGGACTGCTCCCCACATCGACGGATAAAA
Organism: Acidobacteriota bacterium; assembly: GCA_046724685.1. Lineage (GTDB taxonomy): Bacteria > Acidobacteriota > Terriglobia > Acidiferrales > UBA7541 > Acidiferrum. The sequence continues at coordinate 7,821 of JBKOXA010000032.1, forward strand.
CGCTAGAATCAACCAGGAGATTCCGGTGATGAACGTGCCGACGATGATCGCGCTGAAGGCCGGGAGCTTTTTGGTCAGCTGGTTCAGCAGAATCGTGCAGGTGATGACGATGATGCTGTCGGTCATCAAGATACGCTCGACATCGATGTCCTTGTTGACGTATTCGTGCAGATAAACCGGCATGACGATCCACTGCTGCCAGAAGACGATCCAATACCCGGTGAAGATCAAAAGAAAAATCATGAACTTCGGATTACCCAGCACGGTCGCGAAGTTCCGAAGCGTCTCGGCTATGGTTGGCACAGGAGCATCGTCGGCCGGTTTTGGTTCGCGAAAAAACGCCAGCACGAAAAAGAACATTACGAACACAGCCGCAGCGGCGATCAGAAAAATCTTGCCTGTGCCCAGGTAGCGCTTGGCCAGCGATCCGGCGAACGGACCGAGTAACCCGCCGATGTTTACCATGGTGTAGTAAATGGAGTAGCCCAGCGAGCGCACATTTTCACGCGAGGCCCGGGCGGTGGTTCCGACCACGCAGGGTTTTACCAGGGAAATTCCCAGCGCCGGGAGAATCAGAATGCAACCCACGAATAGGCTCAGCGGTACCGCATTGCGCGCCGGCGCAAGCCACGATGCTCCAATCGACCCGAGCAGGAAATACGCGCCGGCCAGCATCAGGTACGCCAATGAAAGAGCTCTTCGGAATCCCAGTCGGTCGGCCACGGCTCCGCCGAAAATCGCCAGAAACCACACCATTCCGCCGAAAATTCCCGTCAGGGTGCCTGTTTGCTCGGTCGGAAAACTCAGTGTCTCGCGAAGATAGTTCGCGAGCGATGCGAACGCTCCGTAGTACGCCAGGCGCTCGAAAATCTCGCTGATGTTGGCCACCCAGAACGGTCGCTCGAATCCAGTCCGCACCTCTTTGAGGCGCTGCGCAAAGCTCATGAAGCCTCCAGCCACCAACACCAGGAAAACGGCGCGCCGCGATAATAGCAGAGGAGGCGAATTTAGGCGCCTTGCGTGGTTTGAAATGGATGACCCCAGTGAGGTTGCCCTGGCTCCGCGGAGAACTTTCATTGGCGCTTCGTCGTCGGGCTAAAAGGTGGTCAGACGAACCCAAGGCGTCGTGGATTTTTGGCGGCACTCTTCGAAACGAAATGTAGGCTAAAGTCCCGAAACGAAAAACGCGTCTGTCATCGAGCTGCAACAGCAGCAGATCGAGCAACAGTAATCAGCCGGTGCTGTGTGGCTGCCTGCTGGTCGTCCTGTTGTGCGCATCACCGCGCTCTCGATCTCTACGCAGGGATTCCTTAAAAAAAGCTCGCGAGTGGAACTGCAGCGATGCTGGAAGATGTTCGGCGAAGTACGGCCAGTCGTGCCGCCCGGGGTAGATATGTGCTTCGTGAGGAATGCGGCGTGAGGTCAGAATCTTGTCGAGCGCGGCCGCGCCGGTTTCAAAGCCGAAGTCGTCCTGATCTCCGCAATCGAAATAGATTTTCAAGTTCGACAGGTTAGCGGAACGCGCCAGAGTGAGCGGGCTGTTGCGGTCCCAGAACGCAGGATTGGGCGGTGAACCAAACGTCCCTCCGAGAACGCGCGCGCGCGCCGTGCCCGCCTGGGTGGGAGCGGTAAATGCCGGTAGTTTTTCGATGAGCGCAGCACTGTGCGCGCTTACTGAGGAAAACAATTCCGGATGCCGGAACGCGAGATGCAAAGCGCCGTAGCCCCCCATCGAGGCTCCAGACACGGCGCGATTTGCGCGGCCGGATTTCACACGGTACTTCGACTCGATGCCAGGTATAAATTCCTGCACCAGAAAATCTTCGTAACGGACCTTCGTGTCGTTGGAATTGATGTAAAACGTCGCGCCCGCGCTTGGCGTGACAATTAGGAATTCGCCAAGCTGGCCGCGCTCCCACAAATCCTCCACCAGATTGAATCCGCCGGCGTGAAGAAACATCTGTTCGTTGTCGCCGAGCCCGTGGAAAAAATACAGGACGGAATAGCGCCGCGTCTTTTCCACGTCGTAGCTTGGCGGCAGGAGTACGCAGTACTTCACCGGATGCGTCAGGATCTTGCTGGGCAGTGAACTGCACTCTGCACGGCCGGTGGCGGCACACGCACCCGGAACCGAGAAAACGGCGAGGGCGCAAATCAGAAGCAAATCAGAGAGTTTCACCGGACCAGTCTACTCATAGCGCAGCGCATCCACCGGATTAAGTTTCGCCGCGCGCGAGGCGGGGTAAAGCCCCGCAATCAAGCTGACCAGAACGGCGAAGCCGATCGCACCTGCAATGAGCCACCATGGTACGGCGGAAATTTCCACGCCGGGAAGTTCCTGGCGCTTCAAGTAAATGTTCGTGCCGAGCGTCAGCGCTTGACCGATGAGCCATCCGAAAAAAACGCCGAGCACGCCTCCCGCAAGACCCATCACTCCGGCTTCGACGAAGAAAAGCTGCTTCACGTCTCTGTCCGCGGCTCCAAGGGCCTTCAGCACGCCAATTTCGCGGCGGCGTTCGAGAATCGCCATCACTAAAGTATTGATGATTCCAAGCGTCGCGACGGCGAGCGCCAGGCTGCCAAAAATTCCCAGCAGAAGGTCAAAGACCGAAAAGAAGATCCGCAAGCTCTTGGAAGCATCGAGCAGCGAAAACGCTCCGAATCCAAGACTCTTGATTTTGGCTTCAGTGGCTTCCACGACCGAAGGGCTCTTCACGCGCACGGTCAGGCTGGCATAGGTGGGTTTGTTGTCCGAAGAGCCTTCGCGCAGAATGTCCCGTAGATCACTCACCTGCGCCGCGCGCAAAGTTTCCGCCACAGACAAGGGAATCAGCAAACGGCCGCTGCCAAAGCCGCCAAAACCGGACGCCGGTTCGGTCTCTACCACCCCGATGATGCGCAAATGCTTTTCTTTCGGAACGACCGAAAATCCGCCGGAGCTCTGCGCCGCATCTTGAGATTCTATCGGCAGCGACTGCCGCTCGGCGTAACGCAGCACCAAATCCTTCCCGATGAGCGAAGAGGTTTGCGGATTGAGCTCCTTCGCAAATTCGATTTGCAGAATCGCCTCATCCGCATTCGGAGAGGAAAAAAAAGTGCCCTGCATGCCGTCGAATGCGCCAGTGGTTCTCGAGGACTCAGGCATTCCGGCAACCATCGTGGCGAACGGCTTCCCGTCGAAGCGCGCTTCGGTGAAAAAGCGAATTTGCGGATAGACTTCGATCACCTTCGGCAGCTGGGTGATCTCCCTACGCGCCTCCTCATCCAGTGGCCTGGCCTTGGGCGCAGCGGCGCGTGTCGCAGGCGGCCCCGCGCCAGGTCCGCGAAGGTTCGACTTTGCGGTGACGAAAATGGAATCGAACAGCCCGCTCTTTGTCAGCCGGCTGGTTGCCAGTTGCTGCAGTCCAACGCCGAGCGACAGCATAGCAACCAGCGACGCAACTCCGACGGCCACCCCAAGCGTCGTCAGCGAATTGCGAAGCATCGCTTCTCGAAGATTCCGTACGGCAAGCTCGGTCATGTCACGGACCTTCATGGACGAACCTCCGCGGAAGTTTGCGCTGAAGCTGCGATGGTTCTCAGAAGTTTTCCGTCGCCCATCGTAGCGAGCCGGTCGGCGAAGCGCTCCGCGAGGTGCCGCTCGTGCGTCACCATCACGATCGTCATGCCCATCGATGATTGAATTTCGCGCAGCAGCGTCAGGATAGCTTCGCCGGTGGTGGAATCGAGATTTCCCGTCGGCTCATCCGCAAAAAGTATCTTAGGGCGGTTTACAAGTGCCCGGGCGATCGCCGTACGCTGCTGTTCGCCGCCGGAGAGCTCGCTCGGCCGGTGGCCCGTTCGCTTGGCAAGTCGTACGTGTTCGAGCGCCTCCTGGACGCGCGAAGCTCGTTCCCTGCGGTCAACCTCGGCGAGACGGAGCGGCAGTTCAACATTTTCCTCGAGCGTCATCCGCGGCATCAGGTTGAATGATTGAAAAACCATGCCCACCGTGTCGCGGCGGTAGCGCGCCAGCTCGGGCGACGAGAGCTCGGCAAGATTCCGGCCGTTCGACACGATGGAGCCGGCAGTGGGCCGGTCTAGTCCAGCCATCAAATTCAGCAAAGTCGATTTGCCGGAGCCGGAGCTGCCGAGCAAAGCGAGAAACTCGCCTGACGGCACGCTCAGCGAAACGTCGTCGACGGCGCGGATCGACACCTCGCCCATTGCGTAATGTCTCGATACATGATCGACCTGAATCGCCGGCTGACTGGCCGAAGCTGTGCTGGACGGCATGGAATTGGCTCTAGAGAGTACTACGCTCAGGAGTCCCTCAAGATTGCAGAATTGGATGCAGGAATTCAGGGAATCGTCCGCCGCACTTTCCGGCACTCCGAAGTGCGCCTGCTCCAATCATCCGTGACTCGGCAAGATAGATCGAGGATTTCAACAGGGCCGGGTTTGCGCATTGGCGAAGTCAGCGGAGAGTACCCGAGGACTTTTGCAGAGGGACAGCTATAATCGGCAAAGTCAGACACACAAACCTTCTGAAGATTTAGCAAAGCGGTCGCCCCGGGAGGGGCTGCGAATGCCAGAGAACGGGCCTGGGAACCAGACACGTTGGCGGCGCGGATTCTGGAGCCTGATTGCCACGCAGTTTCAGGGCGCCTTCAACGATTATGGCCTCCGCAATCTCACGATTTTCCTCATCATGACGCATGCCTTCGCGCAAACGGCCGCCGGCGATTCAGGCACGCGCGATCAGCTGGTATTTTACGTCCAGTCTTTGTTCGCAATTCCATTCATTCTCTTCTCGATGACCGGTGGGTACTTCGCCGACCGTTACAGCAAGCGCAGCGTCATCATCGGCCTGAAATTCTTCGAGCTGGCCGTGATGATCCTTGCCGCGGTGGGGCTGGCCGCGATGAATTTATATTTGGTGCTTGGCGCCATTTTCTTGGTCAGCACCCAGGCGGCGCTGTTCGGTCCGTCGAAGTACGGATCGCTTCCGGAACTTCTTCCTCCCGAAAAGCTTTCCTGGGGCAATGGTGTGATCGAACTCGGCACGTTCCTCGCGCTGATCGCCGGGAGCGTTGCCGGCGCGTATCTCGTGAAGATCTATGCAGGCCGAATGGGACACGCGGGCTTTCTGCTCCTCGGATTCACGGTGGTAGGGCTGCTGTGCAGCCTTGGGATTTCGCGTGTTCCACCTGCGGATGCCTCTCGGAAGTTTCGCCTGAATCTGTTCGGTGACCTGTGGACCCAGACGAAAATCATCCGCAGGGATCGGGTACTGTGGCTGGCGGTTGTGGGAAACACGTACTTCTGGTTTCTGGGTGCGCTGCTGCAGGTGAACATTATTTTGTACGGCGGCGACGTCTTGCGGGTGGACGAAACACATGCCGCGTACCTGCAAGCGGCAATCGCGATTGGCATCGGCGTGGGTAGCCTCGCAGCCGGATATCTCTCGGGCGGAAAAATTGAATATGGCTTGATCCCGCTCGGCGCGATGGGCATGACGCTGTTTGGAGCACTGCTCGCGCTCGATGGACTCTCCTTCACCACCGTGCTTGTGTTTCTCTCGCTCCTCGGATTTACCGCGGGATTTTTCATCGTGCCAGTCAATGCGTTGATCCAGCACCGGCCCGACGAGCGACACAAAGGGGCGGTGATTGCGGCTGCCAATCTGTTCTCGTTCATCGGCGTGGGCGTTGAGGCAGGCGTCTACTACGTCTTGACGCACCTGCTCCACCTGGGTTCCGCGGCGGTATTTTTCTGGGCCTCGATGGGAACACTGGCGGCAACGATCTATATAATCTGGCTGCTCCCGGATTCGCTGCTGCGACTCTTGCTGTGGTTTGCCACCCATACGCTTTATCGCATGGACATCCGCGGCGCGGATCACGTGCCGCCTCGGGGCGGCGCTTTGCTGGTGCCCAACCACGCTTCCATGGCCGATGCCGCGCTGGTCATTGCTTCGACCGACCGCCCGGTGCGTTTCCTTATGTTCAAGGATTCCTACGAACATCCCATCGTCAAGCCTTTCGCAAAAATTCTTGGGGTGATTCCGATTTCGGCGCAGCAGCGGCCGCGCGAAATGATTCATTCCCTGCGCCAAGCGACGCGCGCGCTCGAGGACGGCGAACTGGTGTGTATTTTTCCGGAAGGACAAATGACTCGCATCGGCCAGATGATGCCGTTTCGCCGAGGCATGGAGCGGATTCTCAAAGGCCTGCAAGTCCCGGTGATCCCCATGCACATCGATGGAATTTGGGGATCGATTTTCAGTTTCTCAGGTGGCAAATTTTTCTGGAAGCGGCCGCGAAAAATCCCGTATCCGGTACGCGTGACGTTCGGCAAACCCCTGCCCGCGACGGTCACCTCCACGGAAGCGAGACAGGCCGTGCTCGAACTCGGCTCCGATGCTTTCACCCGCCGCAAACACCTGATGAAGACGATTCCGGAATCGTTCCTGCAGACAGCGCGGCGCCATCCGCTTCGCTTCGCCATGGCGGACGTGCGCACGCCGAGGTTGAATTTCTTTCCCGCATTGGTCAGGACAATTTTTCTGACGCGGCGGCTGCGAGCCGTTTGGAAGGACCAGCGAGCCGTCGGCATTCTGCTGCCGCCTTCGATCGGCGGCGCGCTGGTAAATCTCGCGGCGATGTTCGCTGGAAAAATTCCCGTCAATTTGAACTACACGGCTTCAGATTCTGTTGTCGAAGCCTGCGCGCAGCAGAGTGGATTGACAACCGTCGTCACCTCGCGGGCCTTTCTGGAAAAGGTCAAGGTGCGGCCGCCGGGAACTCCCATCTATTTGGAAGATCTGGCGGAAAAGCCGCGATTAGGGGAAAGGTTTGCGGCGTTGTGCGCCGGGCTGTTTCTTCCGGCAGGCGCAATCGGGAGGGTTGCAGGAAACACCGGCAGAACCAAACTCGATGACGTCGCGACGATTATTTTCTCCAGCGGCTCCACCGGAGATCCGAAAGGCGTCCTGCTAACCCAGTACAACATCGCGTCCAACGTCGAACAGTTGAACCAGGTCTTCATGCTGCACAAGGACGACCGCATCCTGGGAATCCTTCCGTTCTTTCATTCCTTCGGATTCATGGGCACTCTGTGCTTGACCGCAGCCGCCGGCGTCGGCGTGACCTACCATCCAAGCCCTCTCGATGCGAGGACGATTGGCGCCCTAGTGAGCCGATATCGGATCACCTTCCTGCTCGCGACGCCAACCTTCCTGCAGGCGTATACCCGTCGATGCGCGCCCGAAGATTTCGGAAGTTTGCGCTTCGTCATGGCTGGTGCGGAAAAGCTGCCAGCCCGCGTTTCCGAAGCTTTTGAAGATCGTTTTGGAATACGTCCGCTCGAAGGATACGGTTGCACTGAATGTTCACCCGTAGTTGCCGTCAATACGATGGATTTTCGCGCGGCGTTTTTCCGTCAGGTCGGCGCCAAACGAGGAAGCATCGGGCACCCGCTGCCAGGCATTGTGCTTCGCACCGTGGATCCCGAATCAGGCGCCACGCAAGCGGTGAATCAGCCGGGACTTCTGCTGGTGCGCGGCCCCAACGTGATGCAAGGGTATTTGAACAAGCCGGAAAAAACGGCTGAAGTGCTGAAGGACGGATGGTACAACACTGGTGACATCGCAACCATTGACGAAGACGGGTTCGTGCGCATCACGGACCGCATGAGCCGCTTCAGCAAGATTGGTGGCGAAATGGTGCCGCATATCAAGATCGAGGAAAAGCTGCAGGAAATTGCCAGCACGCCCGAACAAGTGTTTGTTGTCACTGCCGTGCCTGATGAACGCAAAGGGGAAAGATTGATTGTGCTGCACACACTCGGCGAAGATGCGCTGAAGGAATGCCTCGCACGGTTTGCCGAAACGGACCTCCCAGCGCTCTGGAAGCCGCGGCCAGATCAGTTTCGCCGCATCGAGGCGATGCCCTATCTGGGAACCGGAAAACTCGATTTGCGTCGAGTGAAAGAGCTTGGAAATGAGCTCGCCTGAAACCCAGCTCGCATCGTCGGTTGACGAAGCCGGCGCCGTAACAGGGCAGCGAGTCGTAGTGAGGAAAGGGCTCGCAGTCCGAATTCTGATTACTGTCATTGCCTTGATCATCTGGTTTTGGACGCAATCCTTGCTGGGGGCGCGAGATTCCAGAAGCGCGCCGGTCGGAGACGGACTGCACGAACTCACTGCTCCATTGAACGCATACTTGCAAAGTGCGCCACGCGCCGCGAATGCCTTGCTGATTTTCAGCTCGGCGCTGATCGATGCGCTTGCAGTTTTTCTCCTCTCACGCTGGATTTTCGCGGGAGTGCTGCGTCCGTTCCTGGGCCTCGCAATTCTGCTCATGGCGCGCCAGGTATTGCAGGCGTTGTGTTCGCTGCCTCCTCCCCCTGGAATCATCTGGCACTATCCGGGGTTTCCTTCGCTGCTGGTGACGTACGGAGTTGCAAACGACTTTTTCTTCAGCGGGCACACTGCCATTGCGGTCTTTGGCGCCGTCGAACTCGCACGACTTCGGCGGCATTGGCTGACCGCCGCCGCAATCTGCGTTGTGGTATTTGAAATTGCCGCAGTTCTTGTGTTGCGAGCGCATTACACAATGGATGTATTCACCGGTGCGCTCGCTGCAATCTGTGTGGCGCAACTCTGCAAAAAAATTCCGATCTGAATCCCGCGGCATCCGCCAGGCCCGCCGGCTGAAGCCTTTCCTCGCCTGTGCTACCATCGGCTCTTTGTGCTGCAAACGGGAGCCGTACTGCTTCTGGCATCCAGAAGCAAACTCATGAAAGAGGCGCAATGAGGGCATTGCGGAAAATGCAGGCGGCGCGGGGGTTGTCCCTGGAGTCGGCGGCGACGCCCGCGATTGGACCCGGCGATGTGCTGGTCCGCGTGAAAGCCGCCTCGATTTGCGGCACCGACTTGCATATCTATGGTTGGGACCGCTGGTCACAAGGACGCATCAAACCACCGGTGACCCTGGGGCATGAGTTTTGCGGCGTGGTGGAGAAAATCGGCAGCGAAGTGACCGCATTGAAGTCTGGCGATTTCGTAAGCGCGGAAATGCATGTGAATTGCGGGCACTGCCATCAATGCCGCGTCGGTGAAGCGCATATCTGCCCGAACGTAAGGATTATCGGAATCGATCAGGATGGCGCGTTTGCGGAGTTCGTGAAAATTCCCGCGTCGAATATCATCAAGCTGGATCCGGCAATTCCGGAGCGCTACGCTGCGATTCTTGATCCTTTGGGAAATGCTGTGCACACCGTGCTGGCCGGCGCGATTGCGGGACAAACTGTTTTGGTGACCGGCTGCGGCCCTATCGGTCTTATGTCGATTGCGGTTGCCAAAGCATGTGGAAGTTCCACTGTCTTCGCGACGGAAACGAACGAACATCGGCGGGCGATGGCAAAGAAAATGGGAGCGGACGTCGTACTGAATCCCGCCGCGGAGGATGCCGTTGGAAAAATTCTGGCCGAAACAAACAGGACCGGCGTGGATGTACTGCTCGAAATGAGCGGGAACCCCACGGCAATCCAGCAAGGATTCAAAGCTCTCCGGGCTGGCGGGCGCGCCTCGCTGCTGGGGATTCCCACCGAGAATGTGCCGCTGGATTTAGTGAACGACGTGATTTTCAAGGGTGCTACCGTGCAGGGAATCTACGGCCGGCGCATGTATGAAACCTGGGTTCAGATGACCGCGCTGCTGAAAGCCGGGCGGTTGAACCTGGAGCCGCTGTTCGGGGAGCGCGTGAAGCTCGAACAATTTGAGGACGCGTTCAGAAAGTTGCAGGGCGGCCTAGCAGGTAAAATCTTGTTGTATCCGAATGGAATGCCGCAGTAAGAAGGGCAGCTCTTATGGAGCAAAGTTTAGGGTGATAGAGAGGTTTTCTGCAACCGGCGGGCACCCGGCCCGCCAGCGACGTTGAGATCCTTCGTATCGCTCACGATTTCAGCCACCGTAGCCGGCCCGGAAAAATGGAGACGACGCATGTCTGAACAAGGAACGCAAATGATGAAACAGAATCCACTGCAGTACGTGAGCGACCAACTGAACGACCTCCGTCAAAAAGGGGTCGCGCCAAAGTTGCGTGTACTGGAAGGCGAACAGAAACCCGTCTGTACCTTCGATGGAAGAGAGGTGATTAATCTCGCGTCGAACAATTATCTCGGGCTGACGACTCACAAGGCGTTACGCAAAGCAGCAGCGCAAGCTGCGAAAAACTACGGAGCAGGTGCAGGCGCGGTGCGCACCATTGCCGGAACCATGCAGCTGCACATGCAGCTCGAAGAGCAAATCGCGAAGTTCAAGAATGTCGAAGCGTGCGTGGTTTTCCAGTCAGGATTCACGGCGAATGCAGGAACCGTCTCCGCGGTGCTCGGCAAAGAAGATCTAATTGTCTCTGATGAGTTGAATCACGCCTCGATCATTGACGGGGCGAGGCTCTCGCGAGCGACCATCAAGGTTTTCAAGCACAAGGATGTGAAAGACTGCGAGCGAATTCTGCTGGAACACGCCAATTTTCCCGGCAAGAAACTCATCATCACCGACGGGGTGTTTTCCATGGACGGAGACATTGCCGCGCTGCCCGAGCTTTGCACGCTCGCGGAGAAATACGATTGCATCATGATGGTCGACGATGCTCACTCGAGCGGCGTGTTGGGACGCGGAGGGCGCGGAACGATTGATCATTTCAATTGTCACGGCCGCGTGCATATTCAGGTGGGCACGCTGAGCAAGGCGATTGGCGTGATGGGAGGCTACGTTTGTGGATCGCGGGATCTGATTGATTTTCTTTACCTGCGCGCGCGGCCATTCTTGTTTTCCACTTCTCACCCGCCGGCCACCGCCGCGGCGTGCATGGCGGCGTTCACGCTGCTGGACTCGCCGGAAGGCGAAAAGCTGGTAAAAAAACTTTGGACGAATAGCAAGGTTTTCAAGCGCGAATTGAAAAAGCGCGGATTTCAATTCAAGGTCAGCGAAACTCCAATCGTGCCGATCCACGTAGGCGATGCGGCGAAGGCGTTTGAATTTTCGAAAAAATTGTTTGAGGCCGGCGTGTTTGCCCCGGCGGTGGGATATCCGACGGTGGCCGAAGGCAAAGCCCGGCTGCGTGCCATCGTCAGCGCAGGCCACAAAAAAGACCAGCTCGTTAAGGCGGCGGACCTCCTTGCGGAAGTGGGCAAATCGCTGGGAGTGATTTCAAGCTAGGGCCGCCGGACTTTGAAGGAAACTGGGCCGGCCGCGGCCCGCTTGTTTGCGCGAGAGCTGTTGCAAAAACGCAACACGCACCGGGTAAGAATCGCTTACCAGTACCGCAAAGCGTGTATTGTTGCGCCACTCGCATCCAATCGCTCTTACTGATAACAAAGCAGTTACAAATTGGTGATGGCGTTGCACCACCTTCCGGTGGTATTGTGTTTTTAACGTTTAAGAGTCCTCCAGCCCTGAGCAAGAAGGAGGCCCCAATGACAGCAAGAATGTTTGGTGTGGCACTCCTGGCAATGACATTTGCGAGCGCCACCATGGGGCAGAACAATTCAAGCAATCCAGCTGAAAGAAAGCCAGTCCAGCAAGCGCCGGCGATCACCATTCCTCTAAGCACTGGGACCGCGATTAACGCGACTTTGCTCGGCGTCCTGGACTCTGAAAAGAACAAGCCCGGCGACGAGGTCAGCGCGATGGTCGCTGAATCTGTGGTCTATCAAAGAAGTGTGCTGCTGCCGAAAGGGAGCAAGATTGTCGGTCACGTGGTTCGCACCGGAGCGGATGGAGAAGAGACTTCGGCGGTTTTTGTCGAGTTTGACCGCGTGATTCTAAAAGGCGGTCAGGAAGCTGTGTTGAACGCAGGAATCCAGGCCCTGGCGCCCGTTGGTGCGCAACCGACGATTCCATCTCGCGAAAAGTATGAGCAGAACCGGATGGATGGTCCTGTCCGCACGAGCCCTGGGCTGGGTGCTGCGGAGACGCAAGTGATGCCGTCGACATACACCATGCCGCGGCGCACCGTGACCCCGGATGTCTCGGGTCAAAACATTGAAGGCGGACTCGACCGCAAGGGCATGTTCACTCCGGACAGCAAGGGAGCGTTCAGCGTTCCGAGCTTGCGCGTGTTCACGCCAATGTCTGAGGGATCTCACGGGACCGTTCTCGTTGGCACAAAGCAAAACGTGCGGCTTGACAACGGCACGCGCCTTCTGATCGTCGTTCAACCTCCGGCATCTTCGCCGAATATTCGCTAGCCGGCCGCTCGTTTCGGCCCATTTCCTCACCCTGTAAATCGTGCAAACGCAAGGTCAAAGCTACACACGGGTGGGTGTCTGTGCGGGCGCTCGTTTTGCTTAAGCTACTGTAAATACTAAAGATAATGGTTGGTCCTCTAGGTGCCTTTTTCCAAGGAACGGTCCCAAGATCGAGGCACCAAGCTCCGAGGGAAGCGATGCCTGAGGGTATTTGTCGGATCAGGAGGAACGAAAAATGACACGGATCATTGCGATTTTAGCGGCAGCGGCGCTCGTGGCGAGCGGATCGGTGGCGCTGGCTCAGGCAACAGGACAGGCGGGCGCCCAAGCGAGCGGCGGCGCAAACGTTCAGGCCAATGGAACCAGCACCCAGGCGTCGGGGAGCGCGTCGGCGGGAACCTCTGCAAAGCAGAGCGAGCAGTCGGGCTCGCTAGCGGCCGGGACGGCGATGAGCGCACAGCTGAACGAATCTGTCGATTCCAAAAAGGCCAAGCAGGGTGATCCGGTGACGGCACGGACGACCGAAGCAGTCAAGTCCGACGGAAAAGTTGTGATCCCGAAGGGCACCAAGCTGGTTGGTCACGTGACTCGCGCAAGCGCCAGGGCCAAGGGAGATGCGGATTCAGCCTTGGCCGTACAGTTCAACCGGGCGGTTCTGAAGGATGGGCATGAGATGCCATTGCAGGTAACGATTCAGGCGCTTGCCGCCGCGCAGAGCGTTGCGGCGGTGAGCGGAGAGGATCTGCAGCCGATGTCCGGCGCACAGGGTCGGGCGTCCGGTTCCGGAACGGCAGGAGGCAGGGGTGTCGCGGGCGGAGCCACCAGCACAGTTGGTTCAGCGGCAAGCGGTGCTGCGAGCACCGTTCCGCGAGCGACACAAGACGCTAGCGGCGCGGTGAACTCGACCGTCGGTGGTGCGGCCAATACGACAGGTCGCGCAGGCGCGGGACTCGGTACCGGTCTGAACGCGGCGGGCGAACTGACTTCGACCAGTCGTGGCGTGTTTGGCCTCGATGGCGTGAGCCTGAACGGCAATGCGGCGAACTCCACAGAAGGTTCGGTGATTACGTCTGCCGGCAAGAATCTTCACCTGGACAGCGGAACGAGAATGCTGCTGGTGACGCAGGCAGCGACTTCGGCGTCCGCGCAGCCGTAACGAATCGGCCCAGGCAATTCCAATCGTCAACTGCAAAGCGAAGCTCCCGGTCGCGCGCGGACGCGATCGGGAACTTTTTTTGGCACAAGGTCGCCCAGTGATGAAGACCCCTGCCCACCCCACCCTTTGTGGGCGCGCGGGCCCGGAGGCCGGGGCCTCGTTTGCTATACTCGCGCGGTGACTCCTCCTGCGAAAAAACTGTTCGTTGTGGATGCGATGGCGCACGTTTATCGGGCCTTCTATGCGCCAATGGTGCGGATGAATGCGCCGAGCGGCCTGCCGACCAAGGTTCCTTTTCTTTTTGCGAACATCTTGAAACGGTTGCTGAAGGACTACCGGCCAGAATATTTGGCGATTGTGTTCGATCCTCCAGGGGCGACATTCCGCGACAAGATTTTCGAAAAATACAAAGCGCAGCGGCAGCCGATGCCGGACGAGATGCGCCAGCAATTGCCGTATGTGCGGCGATTGTGCGACGCGATGCGCATGCCGACGCTGGAAGTTGCTGGTTACGAGGCGGATGACGTGATCGGCACGCTGGCGGTGAAGGGAGCCAAGGAGAAGCTGGAAGTGCTGATCGTTTCAAACGACAAGGACATGATGCAGCTTGTCGGAGACGGGGTGCGCACGCTGCGAACAGGATCGGGCGGAGCCAAAGCCGACGTGATCGTGGACGCAAAGAAGGTACAGGAGATTCTGGGTGTGCCCCCGGAGCGCGTGATTGATTTGATGGCGCTGATGGGCGACACCGTGGACAACATTCCTGGCGCCAAGGGAATTGGAGAGAAGGGCGCGGCGGAGCTGATTCAGAAATATGGCCGAGTCGAAAACGCCCTGGACCATGCGGAGGAAGTGCCGAACAAACGGTACCGCGAAGCGTTGCAGCAGCAGCGAGAGCAGGTATTGATGTCGAAGCAGCTGGCGACGATTTCAACGGACGTGCCGCTGGAGTTGAATCTTCAGGCGCTGGAGATCCAGGCGCCGGACAACCTGACGCTGGCCGCACTCTATAGGGAGCTCGGATTCAATTCGCTGTTGAAGGAATTGGGCGATTTGGCGATTGCGATGCCGGCGGAAGAGGACTCGGCTTCGGGCAAGAAAGACTATGTCGAACTGGGGAATGCGGAAGAATTACGCAAATGGCTGCAAAAAGTTCCGGCGAAGAAGCCGCTAGCGGTTTGGCTGATGCTCGATACGAGCGGACGCGAGAGCGAAGGATTTGGAACGCGAGTGACGGGGATTCAGGTCGCTTCGGAAGCGGGCGAAGGGCGGCTGGTCTGGGTGGACGAAAAAGGAGAAGCGCTCAAGGCGCTTGAGCCGGTGCTGAGGGACAAGAAGCGCGCGAAAATTGTCCATGACCCGAAGCTGTTTCAGCTAATGCTTGGAAAAACGGAAAACATCCAGCACGCGACGCAGTTTTATTCTTACCTGTTGCGGCCGACGACGTCGAAACACGATCTTGCCGACGTGATGTTCCGGCAGTTCAATCGAGCGCTCGGCGGAGGAGCAGGAGAATACGCGGATGGGTTAGAAAGGCTGGCGCCTGCGTTGCACGCGCAGCTCATCGAAAAGAAGCTGGAGCAAGTTTTCGAAAAAATCGAGCTGCCGCTGGCGGAAGTGCTGGCGGAGATGGAGCGGGCCGGAGTGCGGGTAGACCCGGGGGCACTGGACCAGATGTCGCAGTCGATGGAAAAGGAAGTGCGACGGCTTGAAAAGGAGATCTGGGAGCTGGCGGGGGCGGAGTTCAATGTAAATTCGCCGATACAACTGGCAGAAATTCTGTTCGACAAATTGAACCTGGAACCCGCGGCGAAACGCGGGAAAGCTAAGGCGCGTTCGACAGCGGCGGAGGTTCTGGCGGATCTCGGCGCGAGGCATCCCCTGCCCGGAAAAGTGATTGAGTACCGCGAAGTGGCGAAACTGAAGTCTACGTATGTGGATGCGCTGCCAAGGCTGATTCATCCGGAAACGAAGCGGCTGCATACGAGCATCAGCCAGACCGTGGCGGCGACAGGGCGTCTGAGCTCGAGCGATCCCAATCTGCAGAACATTCCGATTCGAACGGAACTAGGACGCCAGATTCGCGCGGCGTTTGTTGCCGAAAAGGGAAAGGTCCTGCTTTCTGCGGACTATTCGCAGATTGAGCTGCGGGTGATGGCACATTTCTCGAAGGATCCCGTGCTGGTGGAGGCGTTTCGGAATGGGGAAGACATCCACGCGCGCACGGCGCAGGAAGTGTTTGGCGTTGGGCCGCTGGCGCAGACAGCAGAGCACCGACGGGCGGCGAAGGCGATCAATTTCGGAATCATCTACGGGCTATC
Organism: Acidobacteriota bacterium; assembly: GCA_046724685.1. Lineage (GTDB taxonomy): Bacteria > Acidobacteriota > Terriglobia > Acidiferrales > UBA7541 > Acidiferrum. Next base: position 23,535 of record JBKOXA010000032.1, read on the forward strand.
CGCGTTTGGATTGTCCCAGCAGATCGGAGTGCCACAAAAGGAAGCGGCACAGTTCATTAATGCGTATTTTTCGCGCTACCGCGGAGTGAAGGAATATCTGGACCGTGTGTTGACGGAAACGCGGAAGAGCGGAGAAACGAGAACGCTGTTTGGAAGAGTCCGGCCGATTCCGGAAATCAATTCTCCGCAGGTGCAGCTCCGAAATTTTGCGGAACGCACGGCGCTGAATTCACCGCTGCAGGGAACGGCCGCAGACCTGATCAAGCTGGCGATGATTGCTATTCACAAGCGGCTAAGCGAGGAGAAGCTGCAAGCAAAAATGATTTTGCAGGTGCACGACGAATTGCTGTTCGAAGTGCCCAGCAAGGAAAGAACTACGGTCGAAAAACTGGTGCAGGAAGAGATGGAAGGCGTCTACAGCCTGGAGGTGCCGCTGGTGGTGGAAATCGGTGTGGGGCCGAATTGGAGAGATCTGGAGTAAGTTGATTTTTTGAGACCGCAACGAAAAGCTTTTTGCGCCGGCAGAGCCGCAAAGGTGTAGACTCCGTCCCATAGATTCCTGTCCCTGGACATCCTAAAACTCGGTGCAATACGCAGCCTGTCCAGCGGCCGCGTCGCAGCTTCGGGAGGAGACCATGTACAGCATTCTCCGGGTCCTGGGCATTGGGTTCGTGATGAGTTTCGCCGCGTTGCCTGTGCAGCAGAACACTTCACAGGAAAAGCCGCCGGAAACTTCGGCCCCCGCCACAAAAAAAGAAAATCCCATCAAGGCGACCCCGGAAGTTTTGGCGGCAGCGAAGAAAGTATTTGGCTATGACTGTGCAATGTGCCACGGATTGAACGGAGACGGAAAAGGCGATTTGGTGGAGTCGATGAAGTTGAAGATGAAAGACTGGCACGACCCTGCCGCGCTTGAGGGAATCTCCGACGGCGAGATCTACGATTTGATCGTGAAGGGCAAGGACAAGATGATCGGCGAAGGCGACCGGCTGGCGCCGGCGAAGGTGTGGGGCCTGGTGCATTACGTGCGGACTTTTCCCAAAAAGAGCGCCACCTAGATCCGGAGCCTGGGGGCGAGCTCTCTCCAGCGGGCTGCACATTCCAGAGCTGCATCGCGTTCGTGCGTGTTACGCTCGGCGGATCGAATCTTAGAACCGAGGGAGCCGGAGCGATGGCGCATTCGCCGCAATTCTTGAAACTGGTCAATGACGCAAAGAAGCGGGTGAAGGAGACCAACGTCGCGCAAGTGAGACAGCGAATGGAAGGCGGGGAGAAGTTCTTGTTGGTGGACGTAAGAGAGGACAACGAATGGGCTGCGGGCCATCTTCCCGGAGCCGTGCACATGGGACGAGGCGTCATTGAACGCGATATCGAAACGCGCGTTCCGGAAACATCCACGAAGATGGTCTTGTATTGCGGAGGAGGCTTCCGCTCGGCACTGGTTGCGGACAATCTGCAGAAGATGGGGTATACCAACGTCGAATCGATGGACGGCGGCTGGAAGGGCTGGGTAGCGGCGGGATTGGAAACGGCTAAGGATTAGAACCGGCCACGCGCGCACTGAAAATTGGCTGGGGCGGAAGGATTCGAAAATGAACCCCCAGCGGCGAACCTACTCAACGTAGCGATAGCACGACTATGCGGAATTTGACTACGCCGACGGGAATCTCGCTGTCAACTTCGTAGACGCCAAGGTCAACAGTTTGACGATTTGGAGTCCGCCACCGCGCTACCCGTCCATCGGCGAAGTCCGCGGTTTGGGCATGTTCTGGGCAGTGGATTTGGTCAAGAACAAAGACACCTAGCAGCCGCTCAACACCATGCAGGACAAGATCTCCGGCGCGCCTCTGGTCGTGGACCAAGTCGGCGCCGATATGATGAAGCGCGGGGTCGCCGTTCAAGGCCTGGATCTCCCACTTCGTCATCGCGCTGCCACTCATCATTTCCGAAGGCGAAATCGATCAGGGCGTGGCGGCTCTTGACTCCGCCCTCTCTATCGCCGACAACGCCATCACCGTCTGACCCGCTTTCGCGAATGCATAATTCGCGGCTGGCGGCTTTTTCGAGTAAAGCCGCCGCGCAGATGTTGC
>JBKOXA010000031.1:0-92576 GCA_046724685.1 Acidobacteriota bacterium
CCAACTCGTCAGTAACAATTCGTGAACACCTGCCCCAAAGTCCCTTGCCCGTTCGTCCAGTTTTCACTACCCTGACAGCGGTGGCTACCAAACGCTCCAATCCAGCGAAGCTGTCCATCTGCCTGCTCTCGCCACATCCCCTCGTGTTGAGCGAGTTCGAACGCCTTTTGTCCAAGCCCGATTTCAAAGTCATTGCCAAGCAGCTGGAATCCACCCTCGCTCCCGATCTTCGCTCTTTCGAACCGCCCAAAGCTCAGGTTTACGTCATTGACGCCCACGCCGCCCGCCAGGCCACCGGCGCTCTCCTTTCCAATATTCTCGAACGCCATCCCGACGCCCGTCTCATCGTTGTCGGCGAAGCTCATCAGGATTCCAATAGCTTCTCTTTGCTGCGCCTCGGCGTGAAAGGAATCCTTACCTACAGCGAAGCTCGCGATCAGCTCATCCGCGCTCTTCCTCTCGTCGCCAGCGGTGGCTTCTGGGTACCGCGTACCGTCCTTTCCGGCTTCGTGGATTCGATTCTCTCCGGACAGACCCGCCGCCTCAAATCCGATTCCGTCGCCAATCTGAGCCGCCGCGAACAGGAAGTCCTCGATTCTCTTCTTGAAAATCTCTCCAACAAGGAAATCGCCAGCAAGCTCAACATCGCCGAGCGCACCGTCAAATTCCACGTGTCCAATCTTCTCAACAAGTTCGGCGTTCGGCGCCGCGCCGACCTTATCCTCCTGACCTTTCAGCGCCGTATGGCCCCCGAAGTCTAGCCCGTTCGCCAGAACGAAATTTTGGCGTTGTCCTGGTGAAGCGAACCGAAAAGGGCCGCTTCAGGATTTCAACTGCCACTTCGTCCCAACTCTCCATGTCCTCGGCCGGGGATCCCGCGATAACCCATCGACTCCGGCTTTACTCTCCTTTGCCTTAGCCGATACACTGTTTCTCTAAATTTCTATGGCCAATCCACGTCACAACCCTCTCGCGCTCAGCGATCCCAAACTTTCCGTAGTCATTCCCGTTTACAATGAAAAAGCCACCATTGACGAAATCCTCCGCCGGGTCATCGAGACCGAATTTCGCAAGGAAATTATCCTTGTGGATGACTGCTCCACCGACGGTACTCGCCAGATTCTCGAGAAAATGGCCCAACTCCAATCGTCCGGCGAGTCTCTCGCCCCGGCCTTCGACGGCGCGGATTCCATCGGCCTCCGCGACCTTCGCATCTTTTTCCAAACCCAAAATCAGGGCAAAGGCGCGGCTCTCCGCCGCGGCTTTGCCGAAGTCACGGGCGAGATCGTCCTCGTCCAGGATGCCGACCTCGAATACGATCCGCGCGACTACGGAAAACTCCTCGAGCCCATAATGGATGGCCGCGCCGACGTGGTCTTCGGCTCCCGCTTTCTCGGCGGCCCTCAGCGCGTTCACTATTTCTGGCATTATGTCGCCAACAAATTCCTTACGTTGCTTTCCGACGTCTTCACCAATCTGAAACTTACCGACATGGAGACCTGCTACAAAGTCTTCCGCCGCGAAGTGCTCCAGGGCATTCAGCTCAAATCCAACCGCTTCGGCTTCGAACCGGAAATCACCGCTAAAGTCGCAAAAGGAAACTGGCGCATCTACGAAGTTCCCATCTCCTACGCCGGCCGCACCTATGAGGAAGGAAAAAAGATCACCTGGAAAGACGGCGTCCAGGCACTGTGGTGCATCATACGCTTCCGCTTGACCGACTAGCCGAAGCTCTCGCCTTCGGTCTGTGCTTGCCTTGTATACCCTAAGCGGCAGTCTTCGCGATTTGTCCCGAAACCGTGGTTCTGTTCTGTCTCCGTCAGGTTCTGGTGAGACTTCCGGCCTTCCCGGAACTGTTAACTGCGAACCGTAGACTGTAAACTGGTTCGGGATGGCCACGTTCTACATCGAACAGTTCGGCTGCCGAGCCACTCAGGCCGACGGTGCCGCCATCGAACGCCAACTCCTCGATCGCGGCTGCACCCTGGCCGACGCCGCACACACTGCGGACGTCGTCGTTCTCAACACCTGCACCGTTACTGCTGCCGCCGACGCCCAAGCGCGCGATGCCATCCGCAAACTCCACGCGCGGAGTCCCGCCGCCCGCATCATCGTCACCGGCTGCTACGCCCAGCGTGCCCCCGAAGAAATTGCCGCCCTCCCGGGCGTTTCCCACGTCGTCGGCAACTCCCACAAACCGCAAATCCCCAATCTCCTCGTCCCCGTCCCTGCCAAGCAAACCGCTGATTTTCTGCCCCTCGACGTTCTGTCAGGCTCGGCTCCGATTCTGATCGGCAACATCTTTGATCAACAGGATGTCCTCGTCGCTCCGGTCCTGGGCGGGGAAGGGAATCACAGCCGCCCCACTCTCAAGATTCAAGATGGCTGCAACAACCGCTGTGCCTTCTGCGTAATTCCTTTTGTTCGAGGCAAGAGCCGCAGCCTGTCGGCGCAAACGGTCACCGAAGAAATTCACCGTCTTGCCAGCTCCGGCTACAAAGAAATAATCCTGAGCGGTATCAACCTCGGCGCCTGGGGCCGTGACCTTTCGCCCCGTCACGATTTCCTCAATTTGCTCAGGGAAATTCTCGGCGAAACTCCCGTCGCGCGTCTTCGCCTCAGCTCCATCGAGCCGCTCGACGTTACGCGCGACCTCATCCTACTGTTCGCATCCGAATCTCGCCTTGCGGAACACTTTCACATGCCGCTGCAGTCCGGCTGCGACCGCATTCTGGCTGCCATGCACCGCTGGTATCGCACCGAGCACTACGCCCGCCGCGTCGAACTGATCCGCGAACGACTTCCTCACGCCGCCATCGGTGCCGATGTGATCGCTGGCTTTCCCGGAGAAACCGAAGAAGACCACTGCGCAACTCTGGAATTCATCGAAGCCCGCCCGTTTACCTACCTCCATGTTTTTTCCTACTCTTCGCGTCCTGGAACGCGCGCCGTTGCGCTCCCCAATCACGTTCCGCCCGCGGTCATCAAACGCCGAGCACGCGAACTCCGCACCCTCGGCGCACGCAAAGCCGCGGAATTTCACCGTGCGCAATACGGCCGTACCCTCTCAGTTCTTACCCTGCGTCATTCGGACGTACCCGATTCCACCGAATGGACGCCGGCCCTGTCGTCAAACTATCTTAAGCTGCGCCTTTCAGGTTCTTGGTCGCCGAATCAGTTTGTGAATGCGATATGCTCTTCGAGCCCGCAGTCCCTTACCCAGCCTGAGTCGATTGAGCACATGGCTGCAATCTTGTCAGCCTGAATGTTGTGGTGTTGTCATCCTGAGCGGCCGCTTCCGCAGGCGCGAAGGATCTCAGCTCTAAAGCTGGCGAGCGTTTGACAGGAAAGAGGAATCTCTTCGGTGAACATTCTCGGTATCTCCACTCCAGGACCAAACGCCGCCGCGGCTCTTTTTGACAATCGCGGCATTGTAGCCGCCATCGAAGAAGAAAAGCTCACGCGCCTCAACGATTCGCAGGCTCTTCCTCAACTCGCCCTGGCTGGCGTTCTTTCCCTGGCGGGCTTGAACCTTTCCGAGGTTGGCGCGATTGCTCTCGCGGATCGCGACGGCAGCCCGAAACAACGTCACCGCCGAAATTCCGGAAGCGAATCAACGCTCGCGCATTTGCGCAACTTACTCTCCGGGCGCCGTTTCTCGCACTTCGATCATCATCTTTGCCATGCGGCCAGCGCTTTCTACACTTCGGATTTTTCACGCGCGCTCATTCTCACTCTGGATCACGGAGCAGGCACAACTGCGGGACTGGTCTCTCTCGGCCAAGATGACCACGTCAAATCGCTCCACTCGCTCTCTTTTCCGAATTCTCTCGGCTGGTTTTATTCCCGCGTGACGCAACTCGCAGGGCTTCGCTCGCAACGCGACGAGCACAAGCTCCAGTGGCTCAGCAAAGATGGCCAGCCGGAGTTTCGCGAGGCGCTCAGAAAGGTCTTCTCTTGGAGCGCAAAGAATTTGCCGGTTATGGATCGCAAGTACTTTTCTTCCGGGCTCGATGGCACCGGGGTGTTTTCGCCGCGCCTCTATCGCGAACTCGGCTTGTCGCGTTCCGCGGCACCCGCCGAGCGCTCGGTCCGAGCTGCGCTTGCTCGCAGCGCCCAGGACGTTCTCGAGGAACTTGTGCTCCATCTCGCGGAACACTTTCGCGAAGCGACGCGCACCGACTCGCTCTGTCTGGCCGGTGGCGTCTTCCAAAACGTTCTGCTCGTCCGCGCTCTTGAACAGCGCAGCAGCTTCCGCAACGTTTACGTCCAGCCTGTCGCGGGAAACGCCGGAACGTCCCTCGGCGCGGCGTTTCTCGCGCGCAAAAAATCCACCGGCCGTTCCGGACGCGCTCCGCTTGATTCGCTCGCCCTCGGTCCGGAACCTACTTCACAGGAAATCAAAGCCGTTCTCGACAACTGCAAAATCGTCTACAAGTACCTGTCCGGTGAAGATCAGCTTCTTGAAGAAACGTCCCGCCAGTTGGAACACGGGAAAATCGTCGCCTGGTGCCAGGGACGCACCGAATTCGGCCACCGCGCTCTCGGCAACCGCAGCCTTCTCGCTTCGCCCTTCAATGAATACGTGCTCGAAAACGTCAACCAGTTCATAAAGCACCGCGAAGAGTTTCACCCTTTCGCGTTGTCCGTTCCCGCCGAACGCGCGCACGAATTTTTCGATTGCGGCCCCAATTGCCGCTTCATGGCGTCGCTCGGCGATCTGAAAAATCCCCTCGCCGGTCTCGAACGCTTCACCTTCAACGGCGCCGCCGTCCGCGTTCACACCGTCGAAAAGCAGGCCAACCCGCTTTTCTGGAAATTGCTCCACAAATTCGGCGAATCCGCTCCCGCCCCCATTCTCGTCAACACCAGCTTCAATCTCTTCGGCGAGCCTCTCGTCACCGATCCCCGCTCCGCCGTTCGCAGCTTCTACTGCGCCGGCGTCGACGCCCTGGCTGTCGGCACCTTCCTCGTCGTGAAGTAGTCTTTGGCTGCGAAAGGGAATCGGAAGGGCCCAGCACTCTCGTATCTCGCGATCCCTGATTTGTGAAAACCAGGCGTGGAACAGATGAGAAGAGCAGAATCGCCATCCTCAGGCGAACCGGCCAGGTCGCCGAAGGATTCATCGCTGCTTCAAGCGCAAAACGCGTTGGCGCGGAGCTTTCGGGGAAACTCTGCCGCCGGAGCGTCTCTGCGTCAGATTGTCTTTTTTCTTCAGCTCTCGAAGATCACTTGGGCCATCGCTTGCTTCGGCGTGTGTGTTATGCTGATCGCAATATTCTTCACGCCCAGCCGGTCCGCAATTTTTCGCGCTTCGCCCCTCAACTCCAGCATCGGGCGGCTTCCGTGCTGCCGCAAAACTTCAATATCCACCCAACGAACGCCGCGGCTCCAGCCCGTCCCCAATGCCTTCATGGCCGCTTCTTTCACTGCGAACCTGCCGGCGTAGCGCTCGTACTTGTCCTTGAACTGTTCGCAGTAAGCCCGTTCTTTCTCCGTGAAAATCCGCTTCAAAAATCGTTCGCCCTGGCGTTCAATCGCGCCTCTCACGCGCCCGACTTCTTCAACATCAATTCCCATTCCAATGATCATGCGATTCCCGTTACCGCCCGCCCCTCGGTGACAACTGGTAATGAAGATTTCCGATTATACTGACAAGATGCCGATCGCCGCCAAGACATCACACCTTCGCCGTCTTCCCGGCAAACCCGCTCCCAGGCGTACCGCGCCGCCGAAAATCGAAGCACCCTGGTCGCTGCGCACCGTTCGCGACCTGCAAATTCTCGAACTCGCGCTGTTCAGAAAATTCCCCTGGCTCATCCACGGTTTCAGCTCGCGAACCGGCGGCGCAAGCACCCTGGAATCCGGCGAACGCGTTCTGAATCTCGGTTTCACGGATTGGGATCATCGCGAAATGGTGATCAAGAATCGCAAGGCTTTCCAATCTGCTCTCGGCGCTACGGAGTCTAGGCTGATTCTGCTCAGCCAGTTCCATTCGTCCGTCGTGCGATTCGTTCAGACGCCTCCTAACGGGCCCTGCCGAGGCGATGCTTCGTTCACCAACACGCCCGGCCTGCTGCTCGGCGTGCAAACGGCCGATTGCGTTCCGATTCTGCTGGTCGATCCAAAGAAGCGCGCCGTCGCCGCGATTCATGCCGGCTGGCGCGGGACGCTCGCTCGCATTGCGGAAAAAACTCTCGGCCAGATGCGCATGCACTTCGGCTCCAGCCCCGAGGATATTCTCGCGGCTCTCGGCCCAGCGATTGGCGGCTGTTGCTACGAGGTCGGCACCGAACTCGTCACCGAGTTCGCTTCGCAATTCGCCGGCGCCGAAGAGTGGTTCAATGAACTCCGCACTGGCGACGAACCCAATCCTCTGCAGTGGCTCAACATGATGCCCCCGGGCCACCAACCTCCGCCCAAAAATGTCCGCCTGGACCTCCGCAAAGCCAACCGTTCGCAACTTGTTTCCGCTGGCCTCGCAGGGAAAAACATTTTTGTCAGTGATCTCTGCACCGCCTGCCACACCAACCTGTTTTTCAGTTACCGAAGGGAAAGCGCCGCCTCCGGCCGGCTTCTGGCGGCGGTAGGAATCCGAAGCTAACCACAGCGCTGCTTCGCGCATCTGACCCTGACAAATCCGCGTTCAGACAGGATGCCGAACATGACCTGCCATCTCGCGCAAATCAACATTGGCCGTCTGCTGGCCCCGATTGACGATCCGAGAATCGCTGAATTTGTCTCTCAGCTCGATCCGGTGAATGCCCTCGCGGACGGTGCTGCCGGATTTGTCTGGCGCTTGCAGTCTGCGACGGGGAATGCCACAGATGTTGCCTACAACGGCGACTCTTCCGTCATCGTCAACATGTCCGTCTGGGAGTCGGTCGAGACCCTGCGTGACTACGTCTACAGGTCAAATCACCTGCAAGTCTTGCGAGAACGCGCAAAGTGGTTCGAGAAAATGAATAAGCCGCATTACTGTCTGTGGTGGGTCCCGGCCGGACACGTTCCAGCTGTCGTGGAAGGCCGCGAGCGACTGGAGCACTACCAGCTGCACGGCGCGACGCCATACTCGTTCTGGTTTTCGAAGCTGTTCCCCGCGGAACAAGAGGCAGTCGAGCTCGAACCTATGCGATGACTGCCAACGGCTTTTCTCGCACTTCTTTCAGCGCCAATTGACCGCAGGCGGCCATCACATCACGCCCGCGCGAATACCGAGTAAACGCCGGGATCCCTTTTTCCAGCAAGATTTTGTGAAACCGCTCGATACTCTCTTCGCTCGGCTCCTTGTAGGGAAGGGAACCCGGATTCCAGGGAATCAGGTTCACTTTTACGCGACCGAGATCGGCCATGAGGCGCGCAACGCGGCGCGCGTCCTCCGGCTTGTCGTTCACGCCGCCGAGCAAAACATATTCAAATGTGATGTACTCGCGCGAGCCTCGTGGGAAGTTTCTACAAGCCGCCAGCAGTTTGCCAAGCGGATATTTCTTGTTGATGGGCATCAGCACGTTGCGCTGTTCATCGTTCGATGCATTCAGCGAAATCGCAAGTTTCGGCCGTACTGGCTCCTTTGCCAGCCGTTCGATTCCCGGCACGATGCCACTGGTAGAAAGCGTCACATGTTTTGGAGCCAGCCCGACTCCTGACGGGTCCAACAAAATTCTCATCGCCGCCATGACGTTTTCATAATTCAGCAGTGGCTCGCCCTGCCCCATCAACACTACGTTCGTTTGCGGAGTCAGTGTTTCCTTGTGCTCTTCGAGCGGCAATAGCACCTGCGCCAGAATTTCTCCCGGCGACAAATTCCGGACCAATCCGAGTTGCGCCGTCATGCAAAACTGGCAATCTACTGCGCAACCCGCCTGGGTCGAAACACAAATCGTTTGCCGCGTTTCGCTCGGCATGAACACCGCTTCCACCGACGCCGGCCTCGGCTTGGTTTGCTTTTCCGTATTCTCTTTCGTGAAACTTCGCGGTTCGTCGAGTGCGACCAAATATCTTACCGAGCCATCCACCGACTGATATCTCTGTCGGACGGTTGGCAACGTCACCGTCGTTTCCCTTGCCAGTTTGTCGCGAAATGGGACGGGAAGATTCGTCACGCCTAACAGGTCGAACGTCCGCTCCGCATAGAGCGCGCGATACAGCTGATCCCCGCGATACGCCGGTTCGCCCATCTCGGTCGTCAGCGCCCGCAGCTCTTCGCGTGATTTGCCCAACAGTTCCATTGCCACGTTGCCTTGCTCGGTACCCGCCTCCCATTATCGCACTTCGCGATATACTTTCCTTCCGGAGGTACTCTGATGTCCGAACAAATCGCAGTTGAGCAGCTCGCTATTTCCGACTGGGTCAAGAAGCTCTCTGCGATCCCTGATCGCGCCTTCACCCTTGAGAATGTGCAGGATTACATCATCCATCACGCCGTTCGCCGCGAATCGCTCGAAAAGTATCTGTTCTTTTCCAAGGGCAGCTACACCCGCAACCTGATCTTCCGGAACGACGTCTTCGAATGCATGGCAATCTGCTGGGAGGTCGGCCAATTCAGCCGCATTCACAATCATCGCGACCAGAATTGCTGGATGTCTGCCCCGATCGGCCGGCTCAAAGTGCAGAACTTTCGCGTAGAAGAGCGCCACTCCGGTGGAGAGCACTGCGGCACGTGCCGTCTAGTTCCTACCGACATCTATGAAATGGACGCCGCGCATCCCGCATACGTGAATCCGCTGGAGCCCGTCCACCAGGTGTTGAACCTGCCGGAATACAATCAGCGAGCCGTGAGCATTCACGTTTACTCGAAGCCTTTCGACATGTGCGAAGTGTACTACCGCGACAAAGGCACCTATGCCGACGTTCCACTTCACTACACCAGCGAATATGGCCGCCTGCATCCGGACGAAAAACTTCTCTAGCCAAAAAAGATCCGGCAGGCATGTCGGCCCTGCTTAGGCGCGCGAATGTCCCGCCGAATCTACGTTTGCACTTATCGCATGCCGCCGGTGACCAACAGCGTTTCTCCTGTCATGTATTTCGAATCCGAAGACGCCAGGTACACTGCGGTCGGTGAAATGTCGTCGGTCTGACCGATTCGTCGCAACGGGGCTTGAGCCTCAACCCATTTCCGGAAATCGCCTTCGTTGAACCCGGCACTTCGCACGCCTTCTGTGTCGATCATTCCGGGGTTGATGCTGTTCACGCGTATCTTGCGCGGTCCCAGTTCTTTCGCCAGCACTCCCGTGATTGCGTCCAATGCTCCCTTGGTTGCCGTGTACACCGCCGTGTTCGCGGGCGTAATCCGGCTGACTCCCGAACCGATGTTGATGACGCTTCCGCCTTCCGGCCCAAAGAACTTCACCGCTTCCTTCGTGGCCAGCAACGCACCCAGCACGTTTAGATTGAAATGCTTGTGAAAGTGCTCTTCGGTGATGGTTTCAAGCGGCGCGAACTCGTAAATGCCCGCATTGTTCACCAAGATGTCCAGTCGCCCGAATGCCTTTTTCGTCTCCGCGAACAGTCGCGTGATGTCTGCCTGCTTTGCCACGTCGCCTTGCACCGCGATCGCCTGTCCGCCCTTGCCGACAATCTCCGCAACCACCCGGTCCGCGCCCTCTTTGCTCGACGCATAATTGACCGCGATCGCCGCACCCTCGGCTGCCAGCGCCTTGGCGATCCCTGCTCCGATGCCCTTGGAGGCACCGGTAACCACTGCCACTTGATTCTTCAACTTGCTCATTGGTTTCTCCGTCCGCGATTCTCAGATGTTCGATATTTAGACAAACATCCAAGTAACAGATGCTCGGCCCCGGCGGAAAGATTCAGGGAGTTTTTTAGTGCTTACAGGCCTCGTGTTTAGCCAGCAAGCAGGCTGGTTCGAGCGACAGAATGCGTCAGAGAAACGCCCGCCGGGGCAGTCACAGTCGCGGAGTAGGGACGCACTTCAAGGCATCATGGCTGCTCGTCGCGACAGAAGCTCCGCCGCGCGGTCCGCCTGAGCCCGTTCATCCTGCACCGACGTCCTTTTTAGCGGTGTGCCCTCGAATTTTTGGTAGGAATACGACGGGCGGCCATCTGTGGCGGCGCCGACGGAAACAAATTCCACGGACTTAACCTGGTTCGGAATTTTTGCTCCAAACCAGCGGCCGTCTTCCTGCTGTGTCCACGTGACCAGCGAGATTGCCGAACCGTTTGGATAATTGTGCTGGGAGTCGGTTCGCGCACACTGAACGGCCATGTCGTTGCCATAAAGCGTAAACATTGTGGAATCGGTCGTGCTGACACCTGAGGTGATGACCTTCCACTTGAGAGGATTTGCCGGAAGTTCGCCACTGAGCGACGCGCTTTGATTCAGTGTTGCCGAAAGTCCGCGGTTGTCCTGCGAGCAGCCAGAAACGGTAAGTCCGAAAATCATCGCAAAGAGAAATGCCCTCCTCGCCAGCTTCTTCACTGGGCGCCCCCAATCGGCATCGTGAAGACGTAATTGGTTTTGGCCAACGGGCTGTGACAGCCGACACATTCGCTCGCGAACTTCGCGTCTTTCCCGTAGGGCCTGAGGTCAACACCGCGCCACCTGGCGAATCCCCAGCCGAGCGTATCGGCATATTTCCTGGCGCCGCGGATCATGAATTCCACTTGAACGAAGGCTCCGGGGCGAACGTTTCCTTTATCGTCGGCGCGCTGGCGCCAGGCCACTTTGGCGAATGCGGTGCCATCGGGCCACGGGTTGATTTGATTTTGAGCAATGGCGCGAACCGCGACATCGTTGCCCAGGATGACTCGCAACGTGTGATTATCGTCGCGAGCGCTGCTGCTGATGGCTTTCCAGTTCTTGTAGTCCGGCAAAAAAGCGATTCCGTTCGGAGCCGGTGCGACGCTTCTAGACACAGCCGACGTGTGAATCCATTCGTCATATTCCGCGTCCGCGAGCTTGATTTCGTCCGCTGAAGCTTCTTTCGGCGCCGCAGGCCGTAGATAGTTTTTCAGAACGGCCAGCTGCTCCGGGGTGATCCTGGACTCGGGGTGGAGGCGTTCATAGGCCGGCAACGGCATCGCGCCCAGCTCGATCTGGCTGAGGGATTCAAAAAGGAAGCCTTGCTGCTGTGCGAGCGGAAGTTTTCCAACCTCCGAGAAATTCAGGTGCTCTCTTCCTTCCTTTACATGTTTGGCCACGAGCCAATAAGCAGGTGCAGGCCTGTCAAACCATGACAGTGCGGTTTCGTTGGAATGGCAGTTGTAGCAGGAGATTTTCAGGATCTGCCTTATCTCCGGGGGAACCTGGATCTCCGCCGTCACCGGAGGATTGGGCAATGCAGGCCGGGCGAACTGAGCGACCATAAACGCTAGAATCAGGGCCACAACGAGCCATTTCCATCTTCCGAAACCAGACCTTGCGTCCGCCATTCTTTTCCTGGGCTCCGATCGCGACAATCCTGAAGCCGACGAGTCTGTTGGATGAAGTGTCCCTGAGTTTAGGCACAAGGCATTCCTTGAATGGCGCCGAGCGGCCCCTCGAAGGCATGGTGCAAGCCGGACAGGCAGGTAGGAACCCCGAAGTCTAGCTGTAACTTATTAAACAAACGGAGGTTGCACCCATATCCGGGTTTCGCGACTCGCCCCTCGCCACCCCGCATCGGGTGTGTCACAATCGTCGTGACGGCCTGGTGGCCGTTAAAACTATGGTTGCCGAACAGCGCGACATCCAGCGGCATGTTCTACCGAACGGCCTCGTCGTCGTGACCGAAACGATGCGTCACGTCCGCTCGGTCTCCGTCGGCGTTTGGATCCGCAACGGCTCGCGCCGCGAAGCCACCGAACAAAACGGCCTGGCTCACTTCATGGAGCACATGGTGTTCAAAGGCACCGACCGGCGTTCCGCCGAAGCCATCGCGCGTGAAATGGATTCGGTGGGCGGAATGCTGGACGCCTTTACTTCCAAGGAACAGATCTGCTTCAACGCAAAGGTTCTGGACGATCATCTCCCGATCGCTTTCGACATCATTGCCGATCTGGTGCTGCGTCCCCGTTTTGATTCCGAGGATGTTGCGAAGGAGCGCCAGGTTGTGCTCGAAGAGATCAAGATGGATCTCGACAACCCGGAATCGCTCTTGCACGAAATTTTCACGCGGGGTTTTTGGCCCGAACATCCGCTGGGACGTCCGATTCTTGGCACGCCGGACACCGTACGGCGATTTTCGCGCGAAGCGCTGCGGACCCGCTTCCGCGAGTGGTTTGCTCCCAGTCATTTGCTGATTACCGCCGCGGGCAATGTGCCGCACGAGAAGGTGCTCGAACTTGTGCAACGCGAATTTGGCCAGCTTGTTTCCCGGAACGGTTTGGAACAGAACGATCCGCCAAAAACCGATGCTCCGATTCACGTCGAGCGAAAGAAGGACCTCGAGCAGGTTCACTTGTGTCTTGGCGTGCCGTCACTGCCGATCGCGCACGAACGTCGCTTCGGCATTGCGGTACTGAATAATCTTCTCGGCGGCGGCATGTCCTCGCGCCTTTTCCAGAACATCCGCGAAAAGCGCGGGCTGGCGTACGCAGTATTCAGCGAAATCACGCCCTACTCCGACGCTGGGATGCTTACGGTGTATGCCGGAACGGCGAAAGAAACCGTCGGCGAAGTGCTGGACCTCACGGTTGCGGAATTTCGTGCTATGAAAGAATCGCCAGTCAGCGAAGAGGAGCTCCTCCGCGCGAAGAACCACCTCAAGGGTTCGCTGATGCTTTCGCTCGAGTCTACCAGCTCCCGCATGTCCAATCTGGCGCGCCAGGAACTGTACTTCGGTCGCTTCTATTCGCTGGACGAGATTCTTGCGTCCATTGAAGCCGTGACCCGCGAAGAGGTGCAAGCCCTTGCGCAGGAATTCTTCCGCCCCGAACAGATTTCCGCCACCGTGCTCGGCCCCGTGAACGGCTTCTCGCTCGACCGTTCCCGCCTGGCCTGTTAATATCCGACGCGGAAACACAAATGGCCTGCCCGGCTTGTCATTCGCCGGTTCCCCGCTCGATCGCGAACCAGGGGAATCGACAAACTCACCCACTGGCGCACTTCAACCCGGCGAATCGTTATTGACGCACCTTTTTCCCTCTGTCATCATCCTAAAAATTTGTTTGTTACTGATGAGCCGGTTCAGTCCCGGCAAATTCTGGAGAAACGTCGATAGGCTTGCGCATTTCCATCCTGGCGTCCGGCAGTTCGGGCAACATCACGCTGCTCGAAACCGAGCGCACTCGCCTCCTTGTGGATTGTGGCCTCGGCAAGCGCGAAACCCTTGCCCGCCTCGCCGCCGTCGAAAAATCATTCGACCGAATTGACGGAATCCTCATCACCCATGAGCATACCGACCACTGCAACGGCCTTCCGCAGATGCTTGGCCTATCGAAGGCACCGCTCTACGTTACGGAACCCACGTTCGATGCGCTGAAGCAGGTCCTGCCCGATCGGCTGGAGAAGCGTTTGCGCGGCGTCGAAAGGATTCATGCGGGCGAACATTTCACCATCGGCGATATCGACGTTCACGCATTCGCTATTCCGCACGACGCCGCCGATCCTGTGGGCTTCACGTTTCGCGCGAATGGCGTAAAGATGGCGCTGGTAACCGACCTCGGTTACATGCCGGAGCTGGTGAAAGTGCATCTGCGCGATGCCGATTGTCTGATGCTGGAATCAAATCACGATGTGGAAATGCTGAAGGTCGGTCCGTACCCATGGGTTGTGAAGCAGCGGGTGCTTTCCCGCACCGGACACCTTTCAAATCACGCAGTAAGCGAATATCTCGCCGATCCAGAAGGGTTTGACGGACGCGCCCGCTATCTGGTCCTCGCGCACATCTCGCAGGAAAACAACAATCCAGACGTTGTTCGAATTTGCGCCGAGCAAGCTCTCGGCTGCCGTCCCTCCGAAGCCGCCTTCACCGGTGAACTTCTCCTCGCTTCGCAGCACGTGCCGCTCAATCCGCTGGAGTTGTAGCACGGACCTACTTCGACAGCACCTTTTCAAAAAAGTCCAGCGCTCGCGGATCCTGGGACTGGCCCAGCCAGAACATTGCTTGCTTGCGTACTTCAGGATTGCGATTGGTCTGGGCAACCTGAATTAATTTTGGTACGCCATCGTCCTTGGGCATTTGGCTCAATGCGAAGACGGCTTTCTTTTTGACTTCCGTGTCGGGATCATTATCGATCGCCCCCGTTATGGTGCTCGAAGCTCTTTGCCCGGCTTTTTGCGCCAGCCAGAAGAGCGCCTGCCCGCGCACGTGCCCGCTCGTGTCTTCGTGGGCCATGCGGATCATTTCGTCGAGCGCATTGTTTTCGCGGCTGATCGAGAGCGCGAATGTGACGTGAGCCCGCACTTCGCTGCTGGGGTCTTCCTTCGCCATTCGCTTCAAAATCGTGACTCCCACGGCACCCCGCGTTTGGCCGGCCCAGAACGCCGCTTCTCGCCGCAGGCCTTCCGGTTTGTCCGGCGAAGTGAAGCTTGCGATCGCCTGGTCCGCGGCCGGGTCGCCGTGCAGAGCCATGGCGGTCAAAGCGCCGTGGCTCAGCCGTTCGCCGCCGTGTTCATCGAGTTCTCTACTGTCCACGAATCGCTCGAGGAACTTCACACTCTCTGCAGGCTTCACGCCCGTCAGCCACGTGATCTGCAAACCGCCCGCGTCCAGCAGACAGTCCTCTGAAACGACGCGGATTTTTCCAATTCTTCTGGCTTCGGCGCGAAACAGCACCAAGAGAGTTCGTGGCCCTTCCAACTCCACTTTGTCGCTGCGTAGATTGATGGCGTTTCCGTGATCCGATCCTTCCAACCGGCATGGGCCGCAGGATCCCACTCCGTTCCAATTGCCCTCGCCGCAGCACATCTGCCGGTCGCCGCTCACGGCGGGCACCGAATACGCCAGCCACTGTGCGCGCTCAGCAGCTTTTGTCCAGGAATCCACTTCCTGCGCGAGCGCAGCCGTGACCGCTCTCTGCTCGACTTTCGCATTCGCGGTTCGTGGCACGCTTGTTTCTTGCGTTTGCGGATTCGCCTGAGCTTGCGTCGCCGTTGCTCCTGAGCCGCACGCGGCGACCAAAAAACTCAACGCGATTCTCGAAATCGCCGTCTCTGCCCTTTTCATCCCACCCATGCCCGCCTCCGCAGTCCAGGAATGCTCTGAATTCTGACTCTCGGCCCACTACTTGTTCAGCAGCTCCATCAAGAAGTCGTTGCCTTCCTTGGAGTTCATCAGCGATAGTTTTTCCACGGCGCGCTTCCTCAACCCGGGATCCTTCTCGGTTTTCGCAATCGCCACAAGTCCTTTCGCATTGCCGCTGATGAAATAGGAGTTCAGCACTTCTTCTTTCAGGCTGCGATCGGTTTCTTTCACATAGATCGATTGCAGAACGTCGCTCTTGCCCATCAGCCCGAGATTTCGAATTGCGGTTCGGCGAAGTTCCGGATCCTTGTCCGTTTGAGCGACCTGAAACAGCTTGTCCGATTCTCCCGCGAGGAAGAATCCCTGCAGGATTTCGCGCCGTATATCGATGGACGACTCGGACTGATAGAGTTGCTGCAGCTCGCTCTGGCCACCGACCAAGCCAAGCTGACGGATTGCATCTCGCTTGAGGTTTTCGTCCTTCTCGCCCTTTGCCAGTTTGAAGAGTTGTTCCTTGTTGCCCGAAATCATGTAGCTGCGAATTACTGCGCGTTTTACTCCGGCGTCGCTGCTGGTTGTGTATACCGAAGCGAGTGTATTCGCCGCGCCGTTGCCGCCAAAAACGCCGAGGTACTCGACCGCTTTACGTTGCAGTTCCGGATTGCTCTGCCCTTGCGCGATTTTCCCCAGCAGTTCCTGTGCCTTCGGTGAGCCGTTCTGCGCGAGCACGAAAAGCATCTTCGATTTGTCCTTCGGTGACGCCGTCCCGGCCAGCCGCTTTTCGATGATCTGAATGCCTCTCTGTGGATCGCTGTTCATTACCCCCTGCAACGCCAGGGTTTTCAACTCCTCGTCACTTTGCGATTCAGGATTGACCGGGTGCCCTGTGGACTGCCGCACCTCGATTTCCAGGGCTTCTCCATCTTTCTTCCAGCGGCTTTGCGGATAGCGCCGCTTCAGATCCGCGATGGTCGTCAGAGCAATGTCTCGTTTCCCCTGGCGGTTTTCGGCATAGGCTTTCCAATACAGCGCTGCGTCGGTCTGCGGGCCATTGAGCTGTGCCAGTTCGCTAAACTTTTTCGCCGCTTGTTCGTAGCGGTCTTCTTCCAATGCTTCGCGCGCATCGTCATACATTTCCTGCTGGTGCTCGAGGCGCTCCTGCTCCTGTTCCTTTTTTTCTTGTTCTCTTTCTCTTTTCTCCTGCTCGCGTTCTCGTGCCTCTTGTTCCTGCTCCTGACGATCCTGATCACTTTGTGGTTCGGCGAATGCGTTTGGTTCTTGCGAGGCCGAGGTGATACTCAGAATGTGCGCGAGGGGCTTGGCGGACAATACTGGCGTCATCGCCAACCCCACAACCAGTCCGGCGATAGCGCCTTTCCGCACTCCTTCTACAATGCTCATGCCTTGTTCCTCTCTTTCCCTGTCGACTCGTTTTGCGCTGGCTCGGTCCTTTTTCCCGCCGCTTCCGCGCGTAGTTCCTGCCGGACCACCCGGACCTTTAACAAAATCCCCCGTTCTGCAATTCGCTTCTGAATGGTTTCAAACTGTGCCGGTGTAACTTCCGACGGGCCGTTAGCCACGTCGAGCAGTACGCGTTGCAGTTCATCCAGCGTGCTGGCCATCGCGTTGTCGCCGCTGCTCAGCGCCGTTTGCCGGTACAAGCGGTTTTCTTCGACCAAATTCTCCGCTCTCTTCTGTGCCGTCGAGATGTTGATCAATTTCCTGCCGCTCTCCGGCTGCGCGTTGGAGAGTTCCATCAAGATCATTTCGGACTTTCCCAGGTGCTCTCCGACCGCAACCACCAAGACACGTTCGCGGACTTTGCCCACGTCCACAACTTCATCGCCAGTCTTTTTCGGGCCTGTAAATCGACCAGCAAGGAACGCGACGATCAGCAACGCCGCTGCGGTTCCCAACGCCACCAGCCTTCGCGGAGCAAACCACCCAGCCCACCAGTGCGTTCGCTTATCCGGCAGACGGTCCAGAATCTGTCGCCAAACTTTTGCGCTGTACTCTTCGCCAGGATCCGGCACAGGCATCGTGCTCAGCGCCTGAAATACTTCCTCGATTCTCTCAAGCTCCGCGCGGCACTCCGCGCACCCCGTCAAATGCGCCGCAATCGATTCGCGTCCCTTCATTTCGCCTTCTCGATATGCAAACAGCTCTTCTTCCGTTTTGTGTTTCATGATTCCGTTCCCGCCGCCTTGGCCGTGCCGCGTCTTTCCGCGAACGGCGCAAGCGCCAGCCGCAACTTCTGCACTGCGCGAAACACCGTGTTTTTCGCCGCGCTCGAATTCGACTTCAGCACCGCGGCAATTTCTTCGATTCCGCAGCCATCCCAGTGCCGCATCACGATCGCAGTGCGCTCCGCGGGACTCAACGCGTCCAACGCTTCTTTCATCCGCGTCGCCAACTGCGCACTGCCCGCCAGCCGCTCCGGCGACGGCGCCGAATCCTCGAGCCGGCTTAGCGGGTCGATTTCCGCTTCGCCTTCCGCGGGCCGCGAAGGAGTTTCTCTGCGCGAGTCATCGTTCTTTCGTTGCCGCAGACGGTCAATCGCGTAGTTCGCCGCGATCCGGTAAACCCAAGTCCCAAAATTTGCGTTGCCCGCGAACTGCTGCAGCTTTTGGTACGCGCGCAGAAATGCCTCCTGGACCACTTCCTCGGCGTCGTGTGGGTTTCCCGTCATGCGGTAGGCCAGCCGATAAACGTAGGCGCTGTGCCGCTCGACGAGCACACGATAGGCTTCACGCTCGCCAGCAAGCGTCCGCTCAACCGCGGCCGCGTCGGTGATCCCGCCAGCGTCAACCCTCTCGCTGCTCTCTCGCATTCTCACGATTAGACAGGTTTTCCCCTTCGCGGTTAGGTTTGCAGGTATAGACACGAAGCCGGCTGCCGCGTCCCCCCGACCGTAAGGTATCACCTTCGAAGGATTGGGTTTATTGATCCAGCTTGAAGGAAGACGTTCCCTGCCAGCCTAGACTCGCGTGTCGGAGCGGCAACGGGGGCGGATCACTCGTAGCGCAACGCGTCCACAGGGTTCAGGCGCGACGCGCGACGTGCTGGCAGCCAGCAAGCCGCCAGGGATACCGCGAAGAGAATGGCAATGACACTGAAGTACGTCAGGGGATCAGCCGCGCTAATGGCAAACAGCATGGTTCCCATCAGGCGCGTCAGCGCCAAAGCGGCGACGAGGCCGATGCCGGCCCCCAGTGCCGCCATTGCTGTTCCCTGGGCAAGCACCAGGCGGAGTACCTCAGTCCGCTGAGCGCCCATCGCAATCCGTACGCCGATTTCCTGCGTACGCTGGCCCACAACGTAGGACACAACTCCGTAAATGCCGACGCTTGCGAGCACCAACGCCACTCCTGCGAAAAATCCAAGGAGGGTCATTGAGAATCGCCGCTCGGCCAGCGAGTTCGCGATGATTTCGTTCATCGTCTGCGCGCCGAAGACTACTTGCTGGCTGCTCATCTGCGCGCTTGCACGCCGAAGCGATTCAAAAACCGGCGCTGAACCTTCTGAGCGCACCAGCACACCCACACCGGGAGCCGATTGCGACATCGCTTTGTCGGGCAGTTGCATGAACGGCGTGTAGAGTTGCGCCTGGAGGGACTCCTTGTGATCCGTATCCAGGCTCCATTGCTTGACGTGTCCTACGACACCGACAATTTCCACAATTTGATCGGTGCTATTGACGTGCAGCCGCTTGCCGATAGGATCTATACCGCCGAAGAACTTTTGCGCCAGAGCATCGTCAATTACCGCCACCTTCGGCGCGTGCTCATCATCTTGATTCGTGAAAAACCGCCCACTTCTGAGCGGAATGTTCATCACCTTCAGGTAGTCCGGCTCGACCACATAGTTCAGGGCCCAATTCATGTCGTTGTCGTTCGCCGGCTTCGGCTGGCCGTCGATCCAGAAGAGCCATTCATCATCCGCGCTCAAGGGAAGCGCGCCCCATGAGAAAGAAACCGCCTGAACGCCGGGAGCAGCTTGAAATTTTTCGTGGACTTCGCGGAGCGCGGCCCGGATTCGATCCGGACTCGCTTGACTCATCGTGGTAGGAAGTGAAAATCCAAACGTCAGAACGTTTTTGGCATCGAATCCAGGACTGACATTCCACAGCGCCGACAGCGTGCGAATCATCAGTCCTGCGCCGATCAGCAAGACGAGCGCAAGCGCCATTTCTGCCGTGACCAGAGCGCGCTGTACGCCGTGGCGGGTGCCGCCGCCGCGGCGACCACCTTCCTTGAGTGCCGCATGGGCCCTGGAGTTGGTTGTTTTCAGCGCGGGCACCAGGCCGAAGCAGATTCCCGCAAACAACGATACTGCCGCCGCAAAAACCAGAACCCTCCCATCCATTCCAACTTCTGCCGAGCGCGGCAGAGTCGCCGGCAACAACCGCAATGCGGCTCTGGTCCCAACCGCGGCGAGCAGGACTCCAAGGCCTCCGCCAAGTGCCGCCAGCAACACGCTTTCAGTTAGGAGCTGCCGCAGGATCCGCCCTCGGCCTGCGCCCAAGGCCATACGAATCGCAAATTCGTGGGCTCGCCCCGTCGAACTCGCCAGCAAGAGATTAGCTACATTTACGCAAGCGATCAGGAGCACGAATCCCACCGCGCCAAAGAGCAACAGCAGAAACGGCTGCACGTCCCCAAGCATGCGCTCGCGTAGAGGAATCAGCGCGGCTCCGATGCCTTTGTCGGCGTCGGGATACGTTGCCGCGAGATTCTGCGTTACGCGTTCCATGTCCGAGCGTGCCTGCTCGACGGTGACTCCCGGCTTGAGACGTCCGATTCCGTGAAAGCCCAGTCCCGCGGCGCGATTCATCAGAATCGGATTGCTCCACTGCCCGATGGGCACACAGACTTCCCGCGAGCGCAGAGTTCCCAGCAGGTCAAAGCTCGCGGGAATCACGCCGATGATCGTGTAAGCCCTACCGTCCAGCGTGAGGCTCTTTCCCACGACGTCCGGCGCCGACGCGAATTTCCGGCTCCAGAACCCGGTGGTGATCATCACCGTAGGGGCTGCTCCTACGAGGTCCTCGCCCGGCGAAAAGTCGCGGCCGATCACCGGAACGACGGCGAGCTGCCGGAAAAATTCCGAGCTCACAAGCAGCGCATCCACTTGCTCCGCCTCGCCGAGACCGGTCAAAATGAACGAGGCATTACTTCGCAGCAGCGCCATCGAAGAGAACGTTTGATTGTCTTTCTGCCAATCCAGGAAATTCGGAAACGAAATCGAACCGGTTGCGAAGTTCGGCTTGCTTTCATGCAGGGTGACCAGCTGCTCGGAGTGGGGATAGGGCAGCGGGTTCAGCAGGACTCCGTTCACCACGGAAAACAGCGCGGTGTTCGCGCCAATTCCCAACGCCAGGGTCAGCACAGCCACGGTCATGAATCGCGGATTCTTCCACAGTACCCGCAGGCCGTACTGCGCATCTTCCAGCAAGTCCCGCCACCAGCGCCCGCCCCAGACGTCTTCTGTCACCTCTTTCACGAGAGAAGCGTTTCCAAACTGGCGGCGCGCGGCCTGCTCTGCCGCAGTTTTCGATTCACCGCGCTGAATCAGATCTTCGGTCGCCATCGTTAGATGAGACTCGAGCTCTTCGTTCAGCTCTTCGGCCCGTCGTCTTCGACCAAGCCAGCGAAAATTCATGACTCCGTCCCATTCCTGGCAGATTCCAGCACCCCTGCGATTGCTTCAGTGAGCTTCTGCCAGCGCGAGCGTTCGTGTTGAAGCTGCCGCTTTCCCGCGGTGGTCAACCGGTAGTATTTGGCGCGCTGTTTGTTCTCGGATAATTTCCATTCTGACGCCACCCACTTCTGTTTTTCCAGGCGGTGCAATGCCGGATAGAGCGAACCAGTGTCCGCTTGCAATATTTCGCCAGACCGAGTCCGGATCGCCAAGCTGATACCGTAGCCATGTTGCGGCCCCCACTGCAAAGTTTGCAGGATCATCAGATCCAGGGTTCCTTGCAGAAGCTCGATGCGGCTTCGGTACTGCTGTTTGGCCATTTGCTTTATTCCTCGCCAGATGCGCATGCCTGTAGAACGACTACATCCATAGATGTAGAGTGTCTACCTCCTACGGCCGGGTGTCAAGATGCGATATGATGGTTTGCTGAAAAAAGGGGGAATTCGCTTGATTCCACGCTATACCCGCGAAGAAATGGGCCGCGTCTGGAGCGACGCCAACAAATACTCCAAGTGGCTGGAAGTCGAGTTGGCCGCAACCGAGACGCTTGCGGAGACGGGCGAGGTTCCGAAGCAGGCCGCCGCTACGATTCGCGCACGCGCAAAAGTGGACGCCGCACGAATCAACGAGCTGGAAGCTCGCGTAAAGCATGACCTGATCGCATTCACGATGAATGTGGGCGAATCCATCGGCGATCCGGCTGCGTCACGCTGGCTGCACTATGGGTTGACGTCGAACGATGTGGTGGACACGGCGCAGGCTTTGCTCGTTCGCGATGCCTCACGACTAATCCGAACGGCACTCGCGAAATTCAGCGACGTGCTGGCCCGCCGTGCCCAGGAGTTTCGCCACACGCCGCAAATCGGGCGCACGCACGGAGTTCACGCCGAGCCAATCACTTTTGGTCTAAAAGTCGCAAACTGGTACGCCGAAAATCGGCGCAACATCGAACGGTTTGACGACGCGGCGGCGCAGATGCGCGTTGGGAAAATTTCCGGCGCCGTCGGCAACCTTTCGCATCTTGGCCCTGAGATGGAAGAGCAAATTTGCCAGCGGCTGGGCTTGCATGTGGCTCCGGTGGCTTCCCAGGTGATCCAACGCGACCGCCATGCCCACTACATCAGCACACTTGCGCTGATTGCGGCGACGCTGGAAAAAATCGCCATCGAAATTCGCCACTTGCAGCGCACGGAAGTGCGCGAAGCCGAAGAGCCGTTTGGCGGCGAGCAACGCGGTAGTTCCGCGATGCCGCACAAGCGGAACCCCGTGACGTGCGAACAGGTCAGCGGACTCGCGCGCCTTGTGCGATCCAACATGATTGCCGCCTTCGAAAATATCGGCTTGTGGCACGAGCGCGATATTTCGCACAGTTCCGTTGAACGCATTATTCTTCCCGATTCGACGATTTTGATTGATTACATGCTCGCGAAAATGACCGCGGTGGTTGCGGACATGCGTGTCTTTCCGGAACGCATGAAACGCAATCTGGAAGCCACGCAGGGCCTGGTTTTCTCCGGGCAGTTGCTGCAGGATTTGGTCGAAAAAGGAATGCCGCGCGACGACGCCTACAGAGCTGTGCAGGAAAATGCGATGACCGCGTGGGAATCCGATACCAGTTTCCGCGAACGCGTCGCGAACGATTCGCGCATCGCGAGATTCCTCGACGCCAAGGCCCTCGAACACACTTTCGATTTGCAACGGCAACTGCGCTACGTCGACGCCATCTTTGCCCGCGTCTTCGCCGAAAAACCTAGCGAAAAAACAGCCACCACCAAGGCCTAGAGATTTCCAGGAGCAACTCGCCTGAAGGGGGGAAGGGCGCAGCATGCTGCGCCTGGCTCCAAAACAGAAGCGCCCCGGACGCTTTCGCGGCGGGGCGCCTTTTTCACCTCTTCTGAATCCGACTTTCGCCCGATTCAGCTGCGGAGGCGGAAAATCAACAAAACTCCGGCAGAAATGCCGCAGCTACTCGACACGCTGAACGTAGCGCGCTTCCGAAGTATCAACGCGAATCTTATCACCTTCGTTGACGAATGGGGGAACGGGAACGACGAGCCCAGTCTCGAGTGTCGCCGGCTTCATCACAGAGCTGGCAGTGGCTTTCTGAATGGTCGGCTCGGTCTGCGTGACACGCAAATCCATGGTGTCCGGCAGGTTGATGCCGATGGCCTTTTCGTCGTGGAATTCCACTTTTACGACCGTGTTCGGGACCAGGTAATAAGTGGTTTCGCCGAGCTCTTCGCGGGACATCTGCATCTGCTCGTAGGTCGTGGTGTTCATGAAGTGGAAATCGTCGCCTTCGCTGTAGAGATACTCAAATTCGATTTCGTCGAGAATGGCGCGGTCCACGAACTCTTCCGCGCGGAAGCGGTAGTCAATCATGGTGCCGGTGCGGAGACTTTTCAGGCGGGTCTGCATGGAGCCGCGCTTATTGCCTGGCGTGCGGTGGTCGGTGCTGAACACGGTGTAAAGCTCGTTTTCATGCTGGATGACCATGCCAGGGCGGAGTTGTGTCGCTTTGATGCTGCTCATATTCGTCCAACGCCTTCAGTTTGATTTTCGCAAATTCCAGCGAGCGGTCCGCTCTGCGAGGCGGCGCGGTTGGAATGACCTGCCCACCGCAGGCAGGCACGAGGCGCGCAGAACGGAAAAACGCGTGCTACGCGAACAAATAGTATAAGTCGCGCGTTTCCACGCGGTCAATCAGACTTCGATTCTCCTTTTGCGCGCGAGCGTGCGGCATCGGCCATGATTTTCTCAACTTCCGCCGGATCGCGCGGCAGGCGTTTGCTTAATAGCTCAAAACCCGTATCGGTGATGAGGACATCGTCCTCGATGCGCACGCCGAGGTTCTCTTCCGGAATGTAGATGCCGGGTTCCATGGTGACGACCATTCCGGAAGCGAGGGGTTTGCAGTATTCGCCGGGGTCGTGAACATTGAGGCCGATGTGATGGCCTAAGCCGTGAATGTAGTACGGGCCGAGTCTGCCGCCGTGCAGATCTTTGCCATGGGAATTGATGTAGTCGTAGGAGATCTTGTATAGGCTTTTGTCTCCTGATTTGCAGAGGGTCATCCCAGGCTTCAGCGCCGAGAGGGCGGCATTCTGCGCGCCGAGAACGATTTCGTAGATTTCGCGCTGGCGCGGCGTGAACCTGCCGTTCGCGGGAAGCGTGCGCGTGATATCGGCGGAATAGCCGGAAAATTGCGCAGCGACGTCCAGCACAACGATGTCGCCATCGACGATCTTTCGATCAAGCTTGTCATAGTGCAGGGCCGTGGAGTTTGGTCCCGCGCCGACAATGGGAGCGTAGCCTTCCGCCTCTGAACCGCCCATGGCGTGAACTTCGACCATTTTCGCGGCGACCTGATATTCAAAGAGGCCGGGGCGCATCAGTTTCATGGCCTCGAGATGCGCGTCGAGCGAGAGACCTACCGCTTTTCTGAGGAATGCGATTTCCCCGGGCGATTTGATCGTGCGCAATGTTTGAATCGCGCCTCGGATGTCTTTCAGTTTTGTCTGCTTTGCTGCGAGCTGAAGCCAGTCGACGACAGCTTTCTCGTGAGGGTAGCCTCCATTTTCCTTTTCGTAGGGAAGGATCGTCCCGAACTCGGGGTAAGTTTTCGCCAGCTTCTCAACGACGGCGTGCATTTCCGAAAACGGCTGCACCGAAGCGAATCCCGTGCGCGCGGAAATATCGGGATCGGAGGGAGACATGCGCACGCCATTCCACTTTTCTTTTTGTGGATCCTTTACAGGCAAGAATAGGATTTCGCGCGGCCCCTCCCAAGCGTCGTGTGATGCGCCCGGCTTCAATGAGGGGAGAACGATCAACCCAGCTCCTTCTTCGTTGTGACCGGTCAGGTAATAGAAATTGTCTTCCTGGGTGAAGACGTAGGATTGCGAAGATTCTTCGCGGCCCGTGAAGCCCCATAGAATGACGGGAGCGTCCCCCTGGGCAGCGAGGCGCGTGCGGCGCTCGGCGTACACGTTGTTTGGTTCACGATCGCGGCGCTGCTGCGCTAGGAGGCCAAACGACGTGCAGGCCAGCAGGATCACAGCCAACGTCGCGCGCAAGACGCAAAACTTCGAATCCATCGCAACTTTCATCCATGACCTCGTTCAGATCAAAAAAGACAATCCGGCGCAGGGGAACCGGGCGGGAGTGGTGATCCCGGGCAACCGACCCACGGCTCAGAATTGTAGCCGAAGAAGGTTGCGTATCGGAACCGGCAGGACCGCATTCCCGGCATTCCCGGACACGGCCCCAGGGGGAATGAATCGCAATGAAATACCGCAATGAGCGTGTAATCGGCGAAAGCTGCATCGCCATGCCTTCCGGCCGCGATGTCGGAGACACTACGGCGGCGGTTGCGATTAACAACCCGGCGCAGGGCTATTTCAGTTCGACCTCGATGATTTGACCGGGAGTCGTGCCGACATTTCCGAGGGTATGGGTAACCTTCGCGTCTACCCAGCGAAAGTCGCCCGGACCTACTTCGTGGGCGGCCGATTGGCCGTCAGGCGAAGTCATCCTCAGATTGATCGCGGTCACCGAGACAATGACGTAGGGGCGCATGTGCGTATGCATCGGCGAGGTCGCACCGGGGGCCAGAACCCAGCTGTAAACGCGAGCACTGGGATTTTCCGCCGCTACCGGAGCGGCGACGTCCGGGGAAGGAACGGTCGGCCGATGATCGGGCTCGATATCTAGAACCTCATACGGCGCCTTGCCGACATTGTGGACTCTGTGGGTGTATGAAGCGTCCGTAAGCGTCAGGGCGGAAAGGTTTCCGGGCTTGGTGGGAGTTGCGGGGCCTTCGGGCTCGTTCATTTTTTGTTGCTTGATCGAAGTGGCGGAGAGGTCGACGGCAATACGGTCGTGAGTGTGGGAGTGGTACAGCGTGCGCTGTCCGGGTGGCAAGACCAGTTGAATCACTGTGACGGACTCGTTTTTGAACATCACCTTGTGGAGTGGTTCTTCTTCGACCGGGACGGAAGTAGTCGATTGGGCCTGCTGCGCGCCGGCCAGCGGGCGCGCCGGGAAGAGGATCGCGGCTCCCGCAAGCGCGGCGACGCTTAGAAAGGCAGCGACTGCGGATTTTACGATGGTGCGCATGGATTCACCCGATTGAGGTCCCAAGCTTGGGACGATGAGCGTTGTGCGGCGTGCCAATTGTATCCAAGGATCGTTATGGCTTGAAGCCCAACCTGACAGCTGGTGCGGTTTCCGTCAGTTGTGGCCAGGTATTTACTTCACACGCGCAATGCCCAGCGCTATGCTTTGTGAACCTGGAGCACTTCCCAACGGACGGAGTCAAGCGATGCGCAGGATTTTTTGGTTAATGGCCGCCGCATTGGTCTGCCCGGCGGCGCCACAGGCGCAGGAACACCAGCACGAACACGTGTTGACCGAACAGGAAGTCGGTTCGGTGCACTTTGCGACAACCTGTACGGAAGGAATGACCGCAGGTGAGGCGAACAGATTTGAAGACAGGTTCAACCGCACAGTTGCGTTGTTGCATTCGTTCCAGTACGAACAAACCGGCGCGGCCTTTACGGCAATTGCCGAGAAACACCCGAATTGTGCAATGGCGTGGTGGGGAATTGCGATGTCGTACTATCACGGTCTTTGGGGCAACAGTCAGTTGGACCTGGGTCGAACTGCTCTTGAAAAAGCACGCCTGATTGCAGCTACAAACGCCGCGACCTCGCAGCGAGAGAAGGAATACATCGAGGCGCTGGGAGAGATATACGTGCAAGACTCAGGTGACATCACGGCCCACGCGCAAGGCTTCGAGAAGAAGATGGGCCAACTTGCGGCTACGAACCCCACCGACAGCGAAGCGGCAATTTTTCATGCCCTGGCGCTGAAGTTTTCGGCTTCGCGCACGGACAAGACGTTTGCGAACGAGAGGAAGTGCGGAGAGATTCTCGAGCCAATCTTCAAGGAGCAACCATACCATCCCGGAGTGGCCCACTACATCATCCATTGTTATGACAACCCCGCGCTTGCGGAGAGTGGACTTGGTGCGGCGCGCTTGTATGCAAAGATCGCGCCCGCATCCGCGCATGCGAACCACATGCCGTCCCACATCTTTACGCGCGTGGGTGCGTGGCCGGATTCGATCTCTTCGAACCTGCGATCGGCGAAGATTGCCGAGGCCGATGAGGGCGTATCGAAAAGCGGAGAAGCGCGTGACCAGCGGCTTCACGCGATGGACTATCTGGAGTATTCGTACTTGCAGAGCGGGCGACTGAAACTGGCGGCAGGGGTGATCGCGGAAATGAACGGGCTGAAGCCCGTCGAAGGTCTGACGCTGACCGGGGACTACGCGCTTGCGGCGATTCCTGCGCGACATGCGATCGAACTCGGGAATTGGGAAGAGGCGAGCTCCCTGCGCGCGCGTGACGAAGGCGTGCCCTGGGCGCAGGCCATCACCTGGGAGGCGATTGGAGAGGGAAGCGCGCGCTCCGGGAAGCACGAGCGCGCCGCACGGGCCGAAAAGAAACTAGCGGAGTTGCGCGATCTGAGCGAAAAGCGGAGTCCGTACTGGTCGAAACAGATTGAGGTGCAGCGGCGAGAAGTTGCGGCGTGGATCGCCACAGCCAACGGGAAGACGGAAGAAGCCCTGACGACGATGCGTTCGGCGGCAGACCTGGAAGAAAGCATGGACAAGGACGCGGTAACGCCCGGCGCGACTACGCCAGCGCGCGAGATGCTAGCGCAATTGCTTCTTTTAGGGAAGCAGCCCCAAGCCGCGCAAAAGGAATATGAAGCCGTGCTGAGACTAGCGCCGAAACGATTCAACGCGGTGTATGGAGCTGCAGGCGCCGCCGAGTCCGCGGGAGACACAATGGCCGCAAATAGCTACTTCCGGCAGCTAATGGAGATTGCTCCTGACGCGGAGCGACCGGAGTTCGCCATCGCGCGGAAAAAAGTAAGCGCCGTTGCGGCCGTAAAGCCTTGAATCAAGGGCAGTCAAATCTCGCGACCAGAGCGAGTTTCGCGACGGTCATTCCAGGCGAGAAATTCTAGCGACGTCCGGTCAACTGCCTGTTCGAGTGGGTCTTGGTCTTCTCTGTCCCCTCCTAAGATTCGCAAGACCTCTTCTTAGAAGCCGGGAGCCCCGGAAGAGGCAGGGCGCATTTCCGGAGCATTCACGCCAAAGCGGAGATGCGCGAAGTAGGTCTGACCGAGTGACATGAATCCGGTGTAGAGGTATCCCCACACGAATAGAAGCAAAAACGGAATCGTTGCGAAGTTCTGGTTGGTGACGGCGTAGACCACGGTGAACGCGAAATAGATACCGAGCAGGATTTCGGCGTAGGGCATCCAGCCGGCCTTGTTTTTGTACTTCTTGGCGACGAAGGTGTCTCCCTTCCCCTCGATCTTGAATTTTGGCGTACGCGCGAAATCGCTTTTCACGTTGAAGATGGCTTCGAGTACTGCTTTAGCGTTACGGATGGAGATGCCGATGCCGGTGGCCATGACGAACGGCATGTACAGAAAAGTTCGCCACCAGCTTTTGGGCCGGAGCTCCTTTTGTGCGACGAGATAGAAACTGGAAATCGAACAGGTGGAGGCGAGAAAGAGCGGCAAGTCGATGAGCAGCATCTGCAACCAGCCCTGATAGAAACGAACGATCATGGCGGGAAGAAGCAACGCGGAAAAAAGAACCATCAACGGATAACTGATATTCGCGGTGAGATGGAAAAAAGCTTCAGCTTTGACGTGCCACGGCGCGTCTGAACGAAAAACCTTCGGAAGGATTTTTTTCGCCGTTTGCATTAGGCCCTTGGCCCAGCGCGCTTGCTGCGCTTTGAAGCCGTTCATGTCCACGGGAAGCTCGCTGGCGCATTCGATGTCCGGGAGATAAAGAAATTTCCAGCCTTCGAGCTGCGCGCGGTAGGAAAGATCGGTGTCCTCGGTCAGCGTGTCGTGCTCCCAGCCGCCTGCCGACTCAATGGCGGCGCGGCGCCAGATTCCCGCAGTGCCGTTGAAATTGAAGAAGGTGCCGCGGCGGGAACGCGCACCGTGTTCGACGACGAAGTGGCCGTCGAGAAGGATGGTTTCCACT
The DNA here is from genome assembly GCA_046724685.1 of Acidobacteriota bacterium. Lineage (GTDB taxonomy): Bacteria > Acidobacteriota > Terriglobia > Acidiferrales > UBA7541 > Acidiferrum. Next base: position 28,909 of record JBKOXA010000031.1, read on the forward strand.
TGTGTAAGCAGGGAATAGTCGCGGTTCAAATAGGTCCAGCGGGTTTGCGCCATGCCGATTTCAGGATTTTGGAAATACGGAACGGTACGACGGAGAAAGTCGGGTTCTGGGATAAAATCCGCGTCGAAAATGGCGACAAATTCTCCGCGCGCAGTTTTCAGGCCGTTTTCGAGCGCGCCGGCTTTGAAACCTTGGCGATTGGTGCGGTGAATGTGGCTGATCGGCATGCCCTGCGCGATATGGCGTTCGACACAGACGCGCGCGACGTCGCAGGTTTCATCGGTGGAGTCGTCAAGGACTTGGACGTCAAGAAGTTCCTGGGGGTAATCGAATTTCGAAACCGCCTCGACGAGCCTCTCAATCACGTAGCGTTCGTTGAAAATCGGAAGCTGCACGGTGACGCGCGGCCATTGCGTGACTGCGGGCGGCGGCCCGGGAATGTTCTTGCGGTACTTGTAGTAGTCGTAGACCAGCCAATAGCGGTGCATTCCATAGACCGCGAGGATGGTCAGCACGATAAAGTAGGGGATCATCATCAGCAGGTCGAACGTATTAGCGTGGTAAACGCCGGTGAACGTGCGGTCGGTCAACTTGTGCCAGTAGTTGGTGAGCGGGCTCTGGGCAAGGAGCCAGACGATGGCGAAGGGACTCATGGAAGCAAGTAGTTTACGAAGTTTGCGCGGCGTGCGCCAGAGGAGTGGCATCCGCGCGCCTGGTTACGGCGGCGCGAAATTTCCACATGGGGCATAATCGCGCGGCGATGAGTGAACCAAAGAATGGTCGCGATGAGAATCGGCTGGCCGAGATCGCTGGAGCATTTTTGCGCCTCGGCTTTATCGCGTTTGGGGGCGCGGCGGCGCACATCGCGTTGATGGAAGAGGAATTTGTGCGGCGGAGGAAGTGGCTGAGCCGCGAAGAATTCGTGGACCGCGTTGGTGCGGTCAATTTGCTGCCCGGCCCAAGTTCGACGGAGATGGCGATCTATCTCGGGCAGCTGCGCGGAGGATTGCCCGGTCTGCTGACCGCAGGCACATCTTTTATTTTGCCCGCGGCGTCAATGATGTGCGCGATGGCCTGGGCGTATGTGAAGTACGGAACCCTGCCGCAGATTGCGGGAGTGCTGTGGGGAGTCAAACCGGTGATCGTGGCGCTGCTGGCGCAAGCCGTGTGGTCGCTGGGCAAGGCGGCTCTGAAATCGCGCGAGCTGATGGTGATTTCGGCGATTGTGTTGGGGCTGGCGACGATGCGGGTTTCGACGCTGGCTTTGCTTGTTGGCACCGGAGTGGCGTGGATTGTGGCTAACCGATTTGGAGCGAAGACGGCTGCCGGCAGCCTTCTGAGTGGGGCGTCGAGTGCTGGCGCAGCGGTTGCGACTGCTGCGGTTGCTACAACTTCTGGTGTGTTCGCGTATTTCCTGAAAATCGGTGCGCTGCTGTTTGGCAGCGGATATGTGCTGCTCGCCGTGTTGCGCGAAGATCTCGTCACGCGAATGCACTGGCTGACTGAATCGCAATTGCTGGATGCGATTGCCGTGAGCCAGGCGACGCCCGGTCCATTCTTTACTGTGGCGACGTTTCTGGGATACGTGCTTTCAGGATGGCGGGGGGCGGCGCTGGCGACGGTGGGCATGTTCGTTCCGGCATTCGCTTATGTGGCGCTGACAGCCACGGCGTTGCCACGAATGCGGAAATCACCGACGGCGAGTGCATTCCTAGATGGAGTGAATGCAGCCGCGGTGGCGCTGATGGCGTTTGTCGGCTTTCAGTTTGCACGGGAGGCGGTTGTGACACCTTTGGCTATCGCCATCGCAATGGCTAGTGCAATTCTGCTCTTCCGTTATCGAGTGAATTCCGCATGGCTAATTTTGGGCGGGGCGTTGACCGGACTTCTCTTGCGACTCGGGGTTGGAGCGTGAGGGGGGCTTGTATCTGCTCGATGGTCGTTGATGCCACTCGGACAGCAGTGGTGTCCGAGTTGACGGGATCATCACCAGATCGAGCAGGGCCCTGCGCAGTTGTTACCGGATCCATCTTCAAGCGATCTCTGACGTTTAGGGAATTAGAACGATTTTACCGAAGGCGCCGGAGGGTTTCATGACGTCGATGTGGGCCTTGGCGGCGTCTTTGAGAGGGAGTTCGCAGCCGACGACTGGGCGTAGCGTGCCGTTTTCAAGGCCGGCGAAGAGGCCGGCGTGTATTTCGACGGCTTCGGATTGGGTGACGGCCCAGAGAGTGAAGGCGCGGATGGAAGCGCGGCGTCCCATGAGGTCGCGGGGAGTGATGGTGACGTCGCCGCGGCTGCCGATGACCACGACACGGCCGTATTGCGCAAGAAGTTTCAGATCAGCGCCGAGGTTCACGTTGGCCAGCATTTCGAGAATGATGTCGACGCCGCGGCCGCCCGTGGCTTTCACGATTTCGTCCTGATAGCCGCTCTTCGAATGATCGAAGACTTGATGCCCGCCTTCGCGCTGAGCCAATTCAAGACCTTTAGTGGTTCCCGCTGTGCCGAAAACGGTCAGGCCCAGAGCGCGAGCGATTTGCACGGCGGCGATTCCAACGCCGCCGCTGGCACCGTGAACGAGAATTGTCTCTCCGCCGCGGGCGTTCGCCTGGTGATGGATCGCGTGGTACGCCGTGCCATAGGGAACGAAGACGCCGGCACCTTGCGCGAAGGAGACTCGATCGGGGAGATGGTGCACCTGCGATTCGAGTGCGAGAGCGTACTCGGCGTAGGTCCCGCCGACACTCTTTGCGACGTACACGCGGTCTCCCGTTTTTGCGCTCTTCACTCCATCTCCGACGGATTGGACAACACCGGCACCTTCAATCCCGGGAGTGTAGGGGAGCTGAGGCTTGATGGCATAGGTGCCAGTGCGAGTGTAAGTGTCGGCGGGATTGACGCCTGCACCGTGAATTTTTACCAGCACCTGTCCGGACGAAGGCTTGGGTGTAGGGACTTCTTCGAGTTTCAGGACTTCAGGACCGCCGAACTGATGAACGAGAATGGCCTTCATTGCAATCTCCAGACAAAACAATAGTCCAATGCCAACTAGGAAAGCGACAGTCGAATACGGGATGAAAACCGGCGCTCTCAACAGCTAAAAATGGTCGTCGTGGACCTGAGTCTTGTGATTCTCGATTAGTCCGGTTGCCTGGCCCCAGGCGGTGGTCTGCCAGTTGTCCTTCCCCATTTTCAGCGGTATCCAAGCCGGCAACGACTGGTTCAAATAAGATGCCAGCGCGAAGATGTACGGTTCATACATGCGGCGAAGTTCGACGAGGCGTTGATCGGCGGTTTCGCCGTCATTCAACTTCATACCATGCTGGGCGAGAACATCGCGGATGCGGCCAAGTTCATCTGAGGGTAACCGATCTTCGGGCAGAGCACGAGGGGACGTGCCGAAAACCTGCGAGAGGTCAACGACGGCGTGGCGGGCGATGGCGAAGGTGAGTTCGGCCTGGCGCTCACAAGCCCCATCGATGCCGACCATAACAAGAGCGCAGGTGTCGAGAATTGCGGCAAGTGAAGCGATCCAGGATTGATTGTCGTGCTGCGAACGGAAATAGGCGAGCACAGGATAGCTGAGATGGCTCTCCATGAGTTCTGCGCACCAAAGTTCCCATTCTTTGAGGAGTTCGCGCAGAGCATCCTGCCCGTGAGGATAACTGTGGCGGCGGAGCAGTTCGCCTGCGGTAGGAGGAGTGCCGGCGCGAGAATCGAGAAGGGAAATGTTCACTTCTCGCTTTGAAAACGAACCGTAGATGAATGGCAAGTAACCGATGACGGCGGCGAGGAAGCCGAAGCCCAAGCCGCCTTCGATCACCACGAGAGCGCGTGCGATTCCCGACTTTGGAACCACATCGCCGAGGCCGAGGGTGAAGAAAGTTGTTCCGCTGAGATAGAGGTCGGTCCAGAAATTCTGCGTCATTCCCTCAACGTTCACCGCCGAGCCGGCTGCGTATTGCATCAGGCCGAAGCTCAGAACCAGGCCGCAAGCCCAAACCGCTACGAGAATGAGCAGAGAGAGCGGTCCGAAGACACTGAATGCGGATTCGCGAACCTTGCGAGCTGGAACCAGGCGCGCAAAAAATTTCCAGAGTGTCCACAAACTTTTGTAGAAGAGGCGGCTTAGGCGGAAGCGGCGCGTGACACGCCGCGGAAGGATGATGACTTCAAACGCATCCCAGACAACGATGATGAGTATCGCTGCGCCAGTAAAGAACGCGGCGGGAGACGTGAGCATGGGCGCAATTGTACCTGTTGGCCGCAGTTTGTGCGGGTGAAGTCAGCTTACGAGCTTGGCGGAAACCGTGATCTCCGCCTTGAAAAGTTTGGAGACGGGGCAGCCGGTTTCGGCGGCTTTCACGGCGGCATCGAACTTGGCTTGATCGGCGCCGGGAATGCTGGCCACGAGATCGAGATGGCTTTTTGTGATGGAAAAGCCGTCGCCTACTTTTTCGAGTGAGACCGTGGCGGTGGTTTCGAGTTTCTTGGCGGTGAGACCGGCGCCCCCGAGTTGCGCGGAAAGCGCCATTGTGAAACATCCCGCGTGCGCTGCCGCGAGAAGCTCCTCGGGGTTGGTGCCGATGCCGTTCTCAAAACGCGCGTGGAAAGAATAGGGCGTCTGTTTCAATACGCCACTGTCGGTTGAAATCGCGCCTTTGCCGGCTTTCAAGTCGCCTTGCCAGACTGCGGAAGCTTTGCGTTGCATATCAGGTCTCCGTTGAAGCGTTTGTTTAGTTTGAATCTACCGGATTCGATTCGCGAAAGGCTGCGACGGGTATATTAGCAGGGAAAAGCTAGGGGGGAGAGCAGATGCATCCTTCGCAGCGGAAATTGGGACATCGCCCGTGGGTCGTGCCGGCGAGACCTTGGATTATGGCGCAGAGCTGGCACGATCTGCTGTTTGCGCATTGGCCGGTACCTGCGGAAGCGCTGCGAAGATTTATTCCGGGGCGGCTGGAACTCGACTTGTTTGATGGTCAAGCGTGGCTCGGCATTGTGCCTTTCAGAATGACCGGGGTCCGGCTGCGAGGCACACCGGCGCTGCCATGGCTTTCGGCGTTTCCCGAACTGAATGTGCGAACCTACGTGATTGCGGAAGATAAACCGGGAGTGTGGTTCTTCAGTCTTGACGCGGCAAATCCTATTGCGGTTGAAGCTGCGAGGCTTTCCTATCACCTGCCGTACTTTCGCGCACGAGTGACGATGAGCGAAGGTAGCGACGGGATTGTGTACCGTTCGCTTCGTACGGACTACCGCGGGAATGGTGAAACATTGGAAGTGATCTATTCGGGTGAAGGCCAAGGATTCGAGGCGAAAGCCGGAACGCTGGAATACTTCCTTGTCGAGCGCTACTGCTTGTACGCACAGTCTCCCAACCAAGAGTTACTGCGGGGCGAGATCCATCATCCGCCATGGCAGCTTCGGCCGGCGCGCGCTCGCTTCAAGGTAAACGCGATGGCCGATCCGCTGGGGATCAGAATTTCCGGGGCCCCAACCCTTCATTTTTCGCGACTACAGCAGGTCATCGTCTGGTGGCCCGAAAAAGTGAAGGACTGACTTCCCTCGGGCCGCCGTTCGGCCGGGGCTACCGAATATGAAAGACAAAAACGCGCCGGAACAAGAGCCGAAGCCGACGCGGGGTTCTTCCACTTTGATTTTTCGCCAAGGTAGGTCACCGAAAAGACCGCGAAAACGGTGAGGGCGATGACTTCCTGAATGGTCTTGAGCCGGGCGGTGTCGAATTCATAAGAGCCGGAAGGATTCGCGGGCACCTGAAAGCAGCATTCGAAAAACGCGATGCTCCCTCTGTCTGCTCAGCTGCCTGAGAAGGATCAGGCAGCTTCGAGATTTCTAGTCAGACATTGAGGGTGAGCGAAACAAGGCCCGGTGGCGTTGCCGGAGGCACTGCCGGCATTTTGGAGCGGTCCACGGGACGATAAAGGGTATCGCGTTCAACGGGGACGCGACCTGCAGCGCGAATGAGGCGTTCGAGTTCGGCGCGGGGCGTGAACTCGGACGTCTTGGCGCCGGCGTCGTGATAAATCTTTTCTTCAACAACGGTGCCATCAAGATCGTTCGCGCCGAAACGCAGTGCGATTTGCGCGATGCTGGGAGTGAGCATGATCCAGTAGGCTTTTATGTGCTCGAAATTGTCCAGCATGAGGCGGGAAACCGCGATGTTGCGCAGGTCGAGATAGCCGGTGGTTTTTGGAATGTGAGAAAGCGGCGTGTTGTCCGGGTGAAACGCGAGTGGAATAAAGGCTACGAAGCCGCGCGTCTGGTCCTGCACCTCGCGGAGCTTGACGAGGTGATCGACGCGTTCTTCCTCCGTTTCGACGTGGCCATACAACATCGTAGCGTTGGACGGCAGCCCGATTTCATGAGCTTTTTTGGCCGTGCTGAGCCAAACCTGACCGCTGACCTTGTGGTCGCAAATGATACGGCGCACACGCGGATGGAAAATCTCGGCTCCGCCGCCGGGGCAGGAGTCCACGCCGGCTTCTTTCATACGGCGGAGCGTTTCTTCGATGGAAATTTTCGCAATGCGCGAAAAATAGTGGACCTCGACCATCGTAAACGCTTTCAGGTGCACGCCGGGGCAGCGCTGCTTGAGGCCGCGAATCATTTCGAGGAAGTAATCGAATGGAAGATCGGGATGGAGGCCGCCTACGATGTGAAATTCGGTGGCGCCTTCGCGAACACCCTGTTCGGCGCGCTGATAAATTTCTTCAAGTGCATAGCTGTAAGCGCCGGGCGAATCGGGATCGCGGCCGAAAGCGCATAACTTGCAGTGCGCGACGCAAATGTTGGTCGGATTGATGTGGCGATTGACGTTGAAATAGGTGACGTCGCCGTGCTTTTTCTCGCGCACGTGGTTGGCGAGCCAGCCGACGGCGAGGAGATCGGGCGAACGGTAAAGTGCGATGCCGTCCTCGAAAGAGAGGCGTTCGCTCGCGAGAACTTTGTCCGCGATCGACCGGAGTCCTGCGTCGGTAAGAAGTAGTTCGCTCAAGTGGTTCAACTTTCTAGTGATAGGATGCCATCAACCGGCATTCCGCCAGCGCCCCGCTTCCGCCGGCATTTTCAGATTCTTCAAACTTTCCAGAGTGCAGCTGCAGCTCCCCAGAAAAGCAGGAACGAAATACTAATATAACCGTTCATCGTGAAAAACGCAGCGTCCAGCTTGCTTAAATCGTCGGGTTTCACAAGGGAATGCTCGTAGGCGAGAAGAGTTGCGACGACGGCGATACCGAGCCATGCCGGCCACGGCAGCGAAAAACTTGCCGCCAGCCAGGACAGCAGGGCCACTACTCCAACGTGCATGAGGCGCGCAATGAGCAGAGCGTTGGCGATGCCGAAGCGTTTCGGGACGGAGAAAAGGCCGGCGCGGCGGTCAAAATCAACGTCCTGGCAGGCGTAGAGGATGTCGAAACCGCCGACCCAAAGCGTGACAGCCGCGCAAAGAATCAGCATCCGTACATCAAGACCGCCGGTGACGGCAATCCATGCTGCGGCCGGAGAAATGCCAAGCGCAAATCCAAGGAACAGATGCGACCAGTTGGTGAACCGCTTGGTGTAGGAATAGGAAAACAAAATCGCGAGCGCGACGGGAGCCAGCTTGAGGGCAAGAGGATTCAGTTGCCACGCCGCTAGAAAAAAGACGGCGACCGCTCCCATCGTGAAGGTCCATGCGAAAGCCGTCGAAAGTGCGCCGGTGGCCAGCGCGCGCTGTGCCGTGCGCGGATTCGCTTTGTCGTAGTGCAGGTCGGCGATGCGGTTGATGGTCATCGCTGCGCTGCGTGCGGCGACCATTGCGGCGATGATCCATACAAACTGTTTCCATGAAGGCCAGCCGTGCGAGGCGAAGCGCGCCGCCAGCAGCGCACCGGTAAGAGCAAAAGGCAGCGCGAATACGGAGTGCTCGAACTTGATCATTTCCAGAACGATGCGGATGCGGCTGCTCATCGAAGTGCGCCTAGGCCTTGGCTTTTTTCGCGGCGGTCGAGCCGGACCAGCGAAACATCGCGTCTTGCGACAAATCCATTTGCGCCAGCACGCGGCAAACGTACTGCGTTACAAGGTCGTCGATGTTTTTCGGCGCGTGATAATACGAGGGGATTGCCGGCATGATGACTGCTCCCGCCTGTTGCGCGCGGAGCATGTTTTCCAAGTGAATGCGGCTGAAGGGAGTGTCGCGCACGCAGAGAACCAGCTTGCGTCCCTCCTTCAGCATGACGTCCGCGGACCTGGCGACGAGATCATCGCAAGTTCCAGCGGCGATTTTTGCCAGCGTTCCGACGGAGCAAGGAATGACGGCCATCGCGTCGACTGAATAGCTGCCGGAAGCGATCGAGGCGCCGACGTCCCTGTTGGGAAGGACTTCGACTTTTTGCGAGGAATGTCCGAGAATGCGTTCGATGAGGTGATTCGGGCTGTTTGACGCAATTGCTAACTCTTCGGCAAAAAGGCGCTGGCCGGTTTCGGTGACCACGAGAAGGATTCGTTCAACGCGAGCGTCCGCATCCAGTAGGGCGAGTATTTTTTGCGCGAGTACGGCGCCACTCGCGCCGGTCACACCTACAGTAATAATTCTTTTGGTGTTTTCGTGCATGTTGTCGCCGCGGATAAATTGAGTTTCGCAGCCGATTTGTGGCAAGTCAAGCAGCGGGGTGCGATGGATGCGGTGATAGACTTCTCTGGCGGCAACTTCGATGAACGCTCAGGAACTTTTGAAACTTCTGGAATCTGTGCGCGCCGGCCGGCTTGCGCCCGAAAAAGCGATGGAGCGGCTAAAATATTTGCCATTCGAAGATCTCGACTTCGCGAAAGTGGATCATCACCGCGCTTTGCGGCAGGGATTTGCGGAAGTGATTCTCGGCAAGGGAAAGACTCCGGAACAGATTGCCGGAATCGTTCGCGCAATGCTCTCCAAGAAGGGCAGCAAACACAACATTCTGATTACCAGAGCGGACGCTGGAATCTTCGCCGCGGTGAAGCGCGTAGCGGGAAAGGAATCGCGATTTGCGAAATTTCACCCACAATCCGGTGTGATCGCGATCGAACGCGATACGCAAATCGCGGGCAAAGGAACCATTCTTGTGGTCTGTGCGGGAACCAGCGACATACCGGTCGCAGAAGAAGCATTGCTGACCGCCCGCGCCATGGGCAACCGAGCACAACATCTCTACGACGTCGGGGTTGCCGGAATCCACCGACTACTGGAGAACCGCTCTGCGCTCGCTAGCGCGAGGGTCATCATTTGCGTTGCAGGGATGGAGGGGGCGTTGCCGAGCGTTGTCGGTGGCCTTGTGGCTGTGCCGGTCATTGCAGTACCGACAAGCGTCGGGTATGGCGCCAGTTTTGGCGGCATCGCGGCGCTGCTGGGAATGCTGAATTCCTGTGCTTCGAACGTAACCGTCGTCAATATTGATAACGGCTTTGGCGCGGCCTGCGTCGCATCTTGCATCAACCGGATCTAGGAAAAGCAGATACAAAAATATTAAGAGTACAAGGTCGGATCATGCCTGAGCGTAGATGGGTTGAATACCTAGGTTCTTACGCTTCTCTGGCTGCCATGCGCGGTACTCAGAAGGACTTTCATGACCCCAGGCTTTTGTGCGAAGCGAATCGCCTCAGGTGCTTCGTGCAAAGGAAAGGTCTGGGTGATGAGCGGCCGCGGATCGACTTTGCCGGAGCGCAACAGGGCAATAGCTTGGTCGAAGGGTCCGCAACGGGAGCCGACTACGCTGAGTTCCTTCACGACAATGGGCCATGTTTCGATCGGCGCGGCACCATGGAAAGTTGACTTAAGTACCAAGGTTCCGCGCGGCTCGGTCATGTGCTGTGCTAACGCGAGGCCGGTGGGTGAGCCTGTCGCCTCGGCCAGCAACGCAAAGGTCTCTTTCACGCGGTCCAAGTCACGAGCATCGCCGCGGACACGCCTAGTTTCGATTCCCGCCTGACGCGCCAGGGCAAGCTTCTGCGGATGCTTTCCATAGAGCACGACGCGGGAGAGTTGCGTTCGCAGGACGCGCGCAATGAGCTGCGCCAGCTTACCGTCGCCGAGAACGGCCGCTTCACCGAACTTTCTGACGGGCACCTGATCCAGTATTTCGCAGGCTGCAGCGAGCGGTTCGACGAACACGGCCATCTCATTGCCGACGGACTCGGGAATCACGTGAAGATTTTCAAGCGGCAGGGTTAAGCATTCTGCGAAGGCACCGTCATGCGAAACGATTCCAAGTACCTTGCGGCGTTCGCAATGTCGGCTAAGTCCACGTTGGCAAAAACGGCACAGGGGTCGGAAGCCGAGCGCGCGGCAAGCAACGTTGATTTCCCCGGCGACGCGCTTTCCGATCCAGCGATTCTTTACCGTCGCGGATACGCCGGCGACGTCCTGCACCTCTCCGACGAATTCATGGCCCGGTATACCGTGAAAAGCGTGATACCCGCGCAGAATTTCAACGTCGGTATTACAGATGCCGGCGAGGTGCACGTGTACGAGCGCCCAGTCGGGGAGCAACTTCCTCAAACGGATCTTCGCTGGCTTCAAACAGCCGTCACCTGCAGTGAAAGCAAGCAAGCGGAATGAGTCCTTTCGCCGGGCCATCGTTCTGTTTTTCGGGAAGCGAGCCGCCGCCTGGCGGGCAAATTCGCTCGAGCCATTCAAACTTCGCTTCGTTGCGGACCCCTGCGCCTATCCAGTACCTCGCACGGTCCCGTCGGTCCCCTAGCGGCTAGCTAAGTGCAGAGGCCAGGGCGTCGGCGAGAGCTGCCTCCTGTTCGGCGAAGACCGTGCGCAAGTCGATCACCAGGCGGTCTTCTTCAAGGCGCGCAATCACGGGCGTTGCCGAGGGCCCGCGACGAAGACGCTCTTCTACTTGCGACGCTGAGTAGCGGCGGCTTTTGATGCGAATGACTTTTGTCGCCAGCCATTGGGACGGTGTAGAACCGCCTCCCGCCAGGGACTCACCGTCGGTGATTTCCAGATCGAGTTCGTTCATCGAGAGAGAGGGCGTCAATTCACGGATGAAATTGCGGCAGCGAGTTTCCATTTCCTCGGCGCTCACGCGAATCATCGCCAGCGCTGGTACTTCGTCCAGCGCGCCTCGCTGATAGGCGCCGAGCGTGACCTCGAGCGCCGTGATCGTCAACTTATCTACGCGCAGAGCTCGAAATAACGGATGCCGCCGCACGCGTTGCACAAATTCTGCTTTCCCGGCGATGATGCCGGCCTGCGGACCGCCAAGCAATTTGTCTCCGCTGAACGTCACCAGGGAAATCCCCGTCGCGACACTGTTTCGCACCGTCGGCTCGTGAATGCCGTATTCGGAAAGATCGACGAGGCAACCAGAACCAAGGTCTTCAATCAGCGGCACCTTCGCGCGGCGGCTGAGCTCGACAAGGTCAGCTACCGACGGCTTGTCTGTGAATCCCGAGATTTGGAAATTTGACGGATGAACCCGAAGCAGGAGCCGCGTTCGGTCCGTGATGGCATTTTCGTAGTCTGCGATGCGGGTGCGATTCGTGGTGCCAACCTCACGCAGGATCGCTCCGCTTTGCGCCATGACCTCCGGGATGCGAAAGCCGTCACCGATTTCGATTAATTCGCCGCGCGAGACAATTACCTCGCCGTCGCGCGCCAGCGCCGTAAGCACCAGCAGGATCGCCGCGGCGCAGTTGTTGGCTACGATTGCGTCTTCCGCGCCCGTCAACCGCACCAGAAGCTCGGTTGTGTGCACATCGCGCTTGCCCCGCCCGCCCGCTTCAAGGTCGTACTCCAGGTTCGAATAGCGAATCGCCGTCTGGCGCAACTCGTCGAGGATGGCCGGCGAGAGTGGTGCTCGGCCCAAATTTGTGTGCAGGATCACGCCGGTGGCGTTGATCACCGGCTGCAGGGTACGTGACAGAATCCGTTCTACTTCGCGTGCGATGACTTCCTCGAGGTCGGCAGGAACGACGGGAATGACTGACACGCCTCGTTCGCCGGTAATCTCCGCGCGCACGCTCGCCAGAACTTCGCGGGCGACCTCCACCAGCAGCTCGCGAGGGATGCGCCCGGCGAGTTTTGCCATACGAGGCTGGCGAAGCAATTCGTCCACCGACGGGATCTGCCGCAACCGCTCCGCCTTTGCGGGCGCCAGCGAGCGCCTTACCTGGAAATCCATTCGGGTATTGGAGCATAGCCGGAGCGGAGCCCGCAACGCCCGGCACCGCACGACCTGTCCTTTCGTACAGGTGCCTTTGGCTGTGTACAGTTCACCTTCGGATCCTCCACCATCGGGAGCGGTTGACGCACCCGCCAGTGGCTCCTACCATTGGAAACACGAGATTGCCGGCATGGCGACCATCGACGAAGAACTCGGCCAATTCGAACGCGACATCCGCCAGCTGAAGATCGAATACGATCAGTTCTTTGGCGGGGGTCGCAAACGTCCACCCAGCGAAATCGAATGGCGTATCGATCTGATCGTGAAAAAATATGGTGAACGTTCTGGAGACATGAAAATCGGCCAGCGCTTCCGCTTTAACAACCTCACCCAGACCTACGCGAAGTACAAAGACATATTCCGCAAGAAGTTGAAACAGAAGGAAGAGGCCTCGGTGCAACGCCACTTCGGTGCTGCGGCCAAAGCCATTGAAGCGCAGCGCCTTGCGGAAGCGCAGGCGCGCGCGGCCGCCGGGGTTGCAGAACGGCCCGTCTTTCGCATTACCTGCTCAGAGCCGGAACGTGAAACCGAGAAAGTGGAAATGCTGTTCCAGGCATTCGTTGAAGCGAAGAAACTTGCGGGCGAAGACATAACGCGCCTCACGCACGCGGGGTTTAATGAATTCGTCCGCAAGAAGACCAAAGACCTGCAGAACCAAAAGGGTTGTCACGAAGTCGAATACGTGGTTGAAACGGTTGACCAGCAAGTCAAGCTAAAAGCGCTAGTCAAGGCCTGAGGGACCTCCCAACCCGTTGCAACGGAATTTCCCGCCAGCAGTTTCCACAGACCCGCGCTTTCCGATTCGTCGCGTTCCGCTTACACTGAACTGCTTCTGTGGTCAGTTTCGCGATCGCTTTTGGGTTAGGGAGGACGGGACATGGCGGTGGAGCGTGCGCTGATCAGCGTATTTGACAAGGCGGGTGTGCTGGAACTGGCAAAGCGCCTGGCGGCGCTGAAGATTGAAATTCTGTCCACGGGAGGGACCTCAAAACTGCTGCGCGATTCCGGAGTCGCCGTGAGGGATGTCTCGGACTTCACTGGCTGGCCGGAAATGCTGGGCGGACGCGTCAAGACGCTTCATCCAAGAGTTCATGGCGGATTGCTCTTCCGTCGCAACCTTGCCGAAGATCAGAAACAAGCAAGGGAGCACGGCATTGCGCCGATCGATCTGGTCATTGTGAATCTTTACCCCTTCGAATCGACGGCCGCGAAGGCCGCCCTGACTGTGGACGAGCTTATCGAAAACATCGATATCGGGGGGCCCACGATGCTGCGGTCCGCCGCCAAAAATTGGGAAAGCGTGACAGTGGTTACTGATCCCTCCGACTATGACCGCGTCGCCAGGGAACTTGAAGCGAACCGCGACACGACGCTCGCCACACGGCTCGATCTCGCCCGAAAAGTTTTTGCCGCCACGTCGCGCTACGACGGAATGATCGCGACCGAGCTGGAACGCCTCTCGGTCGCCTCGGGTCATGCCGCACTTGTCGCCAGGGAAACCTTGCCTCAGCGCTTGTGCCTCGCGCTCGAACGTCAGCAGCCGTTGCGTTACGGCGAAAATCCTCATCAAGCCGCAGCGTTGTATGTTCCGGCTGGCAAACCGCCGGCAGGATTGGCCGCAGCGAAGCAACTTCAAGGAAAGGAACTCTCCTACAACAACTTCGTGGATTTGGAAGCGGCGCGCAGCATCGCCGCCGAATTCCAAAAGCCCGCCGCGGTCATCATCAAGCACAACAACCCATGCGGCGCGGCCGAGCAGCCAACCCTACGGGACGCCTACCTCAAGGCGTACGCATGCGACCCCATTTCGGCCTTTGGTGGCGTGCTCGCTTTCAATCGCCCGGTGGACGCGGCGACGGCTGAAGAGGTCGCAAAACTCTTCGTTGAGTGCATCGCCGCACCAGGTTTCGACACGGGTGCGAAGGAAATCCTTTCCGTGAAGAAAAATCTGCGGCTGCTCGAACTTCCTGCTGCTGGCGGCCTGGAACCGGAACGCGAGCTGCAATTGAAGCGAGTCCTGGGTGGGATGCTGGTCCAGCAACCGGATCTCGGCGAATTGAAATCGGCCGAACTAAAAGTTGTCACGCAGCGCGCTCCGACTGCAGAAGAACTCGCCACGATGAAATTTGCCTGGAAGATCTCGAAACACGTGAAGTCCAACGCGATCGTTTTCGCGAAAGATGGCGCCACACTGGGCGTTGGTGCCGGGCAAATGAGCCGCGTAGATTCCGTCAAGATCGCGGTGATGAAAGCACAGTCTTCCTTGCAAGGCTCGATTGTCGCGTCCGACGCGTTCTTTCCGTTTCCTGATGGCGTCGAAGAGGCAGCCAAAGCAGGCGCCGTCGCCGTCATTCAGCCCGGCGGTTCTGTCCGCGACAACGACGTGATTTCAGCCGCCGACCGGCTCGGGATGTCCATGGTTTTTACCGGTTTGCGCCACTTCCTGCATTAATCTCGGCAGGAACAAGCCAGCGGAGCAGAAAGAAAGCTGCGGCCGCGCCGACACTTTGCGCGAGCACAAATCCGGGAACGTCATGGGGCCGGATTCCCGAGAATGTGTCGGTGATACAGCGCGCCACGGTGACTGCGGGATTCGCGAACGACGTGGACGAGGTAAACCAGTAAGCCCCGGCGATATACGTTCCGGCTGCCAGCGGAATAGCGGCCGGCCGGAGCCTCGAACACGCTGAAACCACTGCGATCAGCCCGAAAGTGGCAACGATCTCCGCGTAGAATTGAGCGGGACCGCTTCGGATGTGACGCGACAACGTGATTGCCGGCAAGCCAAACATGAAATGCGAACTGACGGTTCCTGCAATTCCGCCGGCCAGTTGCGCAAGGCAGTAGGGAAGAACATCGGGGCCAGCGAAACCGCCCCACGAGGCATTCGCAAGCGTCACAAGCGGATTGAAATGCGCGCCTGAAACGGCTCCGAACATGAGGATCAGCGTGATCAGCGCGGCGCCGGTGGCAATCGAGTTGGCGAGCAGCGCGAGGGCGATATTCCCGCCGGAAAGGCGCTCGCCCATGATGCCCGAGCCAACGACGGCCGTAACCAAGAAACACGTGCCCAGGAATTCCGCGCATACGCGACGCGCAAGGGAGAAGTTCATTGTTTTCCGATCCGGTCGACCGCTTTCTTGACGGAGAGAGTGTCCAGACTCGATAGCGGCAAGCTCAAGAACAGACTGATTCTGCGGTCCAGCGTGACGAACGCATCGCGGAACGCCCGTTCGATTTGTTCTGTTGAGCCGACTGCGACAGCGGGGTCAGGGACCCCCCAATGGGCCGTGACGGGCTGTCCGGGCCACACCGGACAAACTTCATTCGCGGCGTTGTCGCAAACCGTGAACACGAAATCCATCTTTGGCGCTCCTGGTTTGGCAAACTCGTCCCAGCTTTTGCTGCGCAAATCCGAAATCGGCAGATTGGCCAGTTCGAGTTGCTTCACCGCGTAGGGATTCACGCGCCCGGCGGGGCGGCTTCCGGCACTATAGGCCGTGAAAGTCGGTCGCCCTTTCTGATTAAGAATGGCCTCAGCAAGAATTGACCGCGCGGAGTTGCCTGTGCAAAGAAAGAGAACATTAAGTTGCATGGCTTGTGCCTTCCTTTGAAAACTATGAGACGGAGCCTTAACGAAAAAAGTCCTCAGCTACAGCAGGGAAGCCCGACGCATCCTGCGGGGCATTCACACTTTGCTGCGGTCTTCGAATCGTCTTGCTTGCCTGAAGGTGGTGGTTTCTCTGAAGATTCGGTGCCCTTGCTCGCAGGTTCCGTCGCTTTCCCGTCTACGCCTGGCTTTCGGTTGTTTTCCATCTAAACTTCCTCAAGGTGGTGAACTCGCTCCTGCAGCTCACTTGCAGGAGGGACCGACCGTCGTATCTTGCCTCGCGGGTTTAGCCGCACGCACAAACGCGCTGATAAATTTCCCGTCGATCGCCGGGCCGACTTTGTGCGGGTCCAGCCCTGCAGCCGCGAGAAAATCACGCGCTTCTTCGCTCCTGTAGACGCGCGTAGGTTCGATATCGATGGATTCGAATCCGGCGCTGAAGAGTTTGTCGCGATATTCGTATTCCTCGAGAGCTCCGGCGATGCAGCCGACCCACAGCTCCATGCTCTTGCGAATTTCCGCAGGCACTTCGCCGCGCACGACGACATCCGAAATCGCAAGTCTTCCGCCGGGCTTAAGAACGCGGAACGCCTCGCGCAGAACTTGGTCCTTGTCACCGGAAAGATTGATCACGCAGTTGGAAATGACTACGTCCACCGAGTTGTCGGGCAGAGGAATGTTCTCGATCGCGCCTTTCAGAAACCCCACGTTCGTCACGCCCGCCTTTTTTTGGTTTTCGCGGGCCAGCGCCAGCATCTCGTCCGTCATGTCGAGGCCATAAGCTTTTCCGGTGGGCCCGACGCGCCTAGCGGAAAGCAGCACATCAATGCCGCCTCCCGAACCGAGGTCCAGCACGGTTTCGCCCTGCTGTAGCTGCGCCAGGGCTGTAGGGTTTCCGCAACCGAGCGATGCAGCGACAGCTTTTTCCGGCAATCCCGCGGTCTCTGCCGCATCGTAGAGGTCGCGGGTGACCGGATCGCAGCAGGACAGCTCGCCGCCTCCCCCGCAAGAAGCGACGCCACCCGCCGCTGCCTGCTTCGCTGCCTCTCCATATTTTTGCTTCACAGCCTCCTGAATATTTTGTTCGCTCATGAAATTCCCTCCGTTCTTTTTTGTCTCACCGACTACTCAACGGGAAATCTGTACAAACGATTCGGGCGAGACCGCGCGACTGCGGGTGCAGCATTCCTCGTAGAGGAATCCGAGCACTTCGCGCAGCGCATCAGTATTCGCCGAGTACCAAAGAAACGTTCCCTCGCGTCGCACATTCACCAAGCCCACCTGCTTCAACTTTTCCAGGTGGTGGGAAAGCGTAGACGCCGGAATCTCCAACTCTTCCTGGATTTCGCCCGCAATCAATCCTGTGGGGTGAGCGGAAAGCAGGACCCGAACGATTTGCAGGCGCGGCTCGGCACCCAGCGCCGCAAAGCGGTCGGCCGATCGAGTGACCAGGAGGGGATCAGGCTTCCTCATATTTCGATAATTGCAGAAATATAGAATCAATGTCAAGCTTTCTTTCGCCACTTCCGTAAAAACTTTCCTGCCAACGCGCTACTCTTCACCCGCATCCAACGCGATGTGAAGTTAGGGTTTGTAGGCACAAACCCTGAAACCCTGTCGGCCTTCCAACTGGCTCTGGAAACGTCTGGCAATTGCTTTTGACCGTCCCGTGCGCGCATGGGATACTTTGTTTTCAGGGCAAATATGACCTTTCTAAAGATAAACGCATTCGCAATCACTATCGGATTCGCAAGCAGTGCTGTTTTTGCGCAGTCCGCCACGCCGCCCCACTCTTCGATTCCTCAAAAACAGGCGTCCGAGCGCGCGGAACCAGCGGCACCCTCCAGCAGCAGCCGCGCCGAAGCCTATTTCAACTACACCATGGGCCACATTGCCGAGCAGCAATATGAGTCCAGCAGCCGCGCCGAATATGCGACGCAAGCCATCGACTACTACAAGAAGGCTTACGCGCTCGATCCGAAGTCGCCGGTCATCGGTGAACGATTGGCGGAGATGTATTGGAAGGCGCAGCGTGTTCACGATGCCGAGCTTGAAGCGCAAGCTCTGCTGAAGCGCAATCCTGAAGATGCACAGACCCGCCGCCTGCTCGGTCACATTTATTTGCGCAGCCTCGGCAATGCTGGCGAAACCGCCGGCCAGGCCGAGACCGTCAGTCGCGCCGTCGAGCAATTCAAGGAAGTGGTCCGGCTCGACCCTGCGGACGCGGAATCCGCTCTATGGCTCGCTCGTCTCTACCGCTTGCAGAACCAGCACGAAAAGGCCGAAGTGGTTCTCCGCGAGCTATTGAAGAATGACTCAGAGAACGAAGCGGGAATCGAACAACTCACCCAGTTGTTGCTCGACCAGGGCAAGTCGGCCGACGCCATCGCTCTGCTGGAAGGCATCACGGCGAAGTCTTCGTCTCCCGCGTTGCTCGACCTTCTCGGCGACGCTTATACTCAGACGAAAGATCTCGCGAAAGCCGAGGCCGCGTATCGAAAAGCCGCGGAACTAGACCCCAGCGAAACCAGCCACCAGCGGGGCCTCGGCCAGACGCTTCTTTCCGAAGAAAAATATCCGGAGGCCCTAAAGGTCTACCAGAAACTTTCCGATTTGATGCCCGATGATGCGGACGTCTATCTCCGCCTCGCGCAGATTTATCGCGAACTGCACCAGATGGACAAAGCCGAAGAGACGCTCGTCAAAGCGCGGCAGTATTCTCCCGGCAGCCTCGACGTCCTCTACAACGAGGCGATGCTGTATCAGGCGCAGGGCCGTTACGAAGATGCAATCCGCGTCCTTTCCGAAGCCGTGGCCGGAGTAAAAGGGCAGTCTGCTTCGATACCTTCCCGCCGCCGCTCGCTTGCGGTTCTTTATCAGCAGCTGGGGCAGCTTTACCGCGACACGCAGAATTACCCGGCGGCCGTCAATACCTATGAGGAACTCGGACGGTTAGGCGACGACGAAGACCGCCGCGCGCGGCTGCTGGTCATCGACACCTACCGAACCGCGAAGGATTTGTCGAAGGCCTTGCAGGCCGGCAAAGAAGCGGTCGCGAAATATCCCAAGGATCCTTCGATTAAATCCAGTTACGCTTTGCTGCTCGGCGAAACTAGTCAGACAGACGAAGCCGTAAAGATGCTGCGTACGCAGCTCACCGGCACTGCGGCCGACCGCGACACCTATTTGAACATCGCGCAAATTTATGAACGCGCTCGCCGCTACGCCGAAGCGGAACAGTCCGCTCGCCTGGCCGAAACCCTTCCCGGCTCGCCGCGCGATAACGAAATGGCCTGGTTTCTCCTTGGCGCGATTTACGAGCGGCAAAAGTTTTTCGATAAGGCCGAAGTCGAGTTCAAGAAAGCCCTCGCCGTCAATCCTAAGAGCGCTGCCGTGCTGAATTACTACGGCTACATGCTCGGCGACCTCGGCATCCGACTCGACGAGGCGCAATCACTCGTGCAGCGGGCTCTTGCCGAAGACCCGTACAACGGCGCGTACCTCGATAGCCTTGGCTGGATCTATTTCAAGCAGAATAAACTCCCCGACGCCGAGGCCACGCTGCGCAAAGCGCTAGAGCGTGACTCTCACGATCCGACCATGCACTCGCATCTTGGGGACGTCTACGCAAGGTCCGGTCGTCCGGAATTGGCCGCTGCCGAATGGGAAAAGTCTCTCGTCGAATGGAAGCGCGTGCTCCCTGCCGACCTCGAGCCTGAAAAAGTGGCCGAAGTCGAAAAGAAAGTCAGCCAATCCAAACGTCGCGTGGCGCAGAAGTCCGGCCCCGAAGCTATGAAGCCTTGACGCGATCATGCCTGAAGTTCGCATCCCAGCCCTTGCGAAAATCAATTTGCGTCTGGAAGTACTGGGAAAACGGCCGGACGGCTTTCACGAGCTGCGCACCATTTTTCAGACAATCTCGGTCAAAGATGAGTTGCGGCTGAAATTCGCGCGCACGCCCGGTATCCACTTGCAGGTGCGCGGCAACGATTTGCTCTCCGATCAGCCCATCGAGAAGAATCTTGTCTATCGTGCTGTTGCGGCGCTAAACGACGAACTCAAGATTCAAGGTGGCGTGGCCATTGAGTTGCGCAAGTCTATTCCCGCCGGCCGCGGATTAGGCGGTGGCTCAAGCGACGCAGCCGCAGCGTTGATTGGGTATCTCCGCCTAGTCAAGAAACGGGTGCCCCGGGCACGCTTGTTCGAACTCGCGGCAGCTCTCGGCGCGGATGTCCCGGTTTTTCTCGAGGGCGGTCGGGCTCTTGGCATTGGCAAGGGCGACGAAATCTACCCGCTGCCCGATATCCCAAGGCTAGTTCTGCTGGTTGTTTCGCCAAGAGCGATTCACGTCCCGACGCCAGACGCCTATCGCTGGCTGAACGCCCGGCAATTGACAAATTCCGCCGGAAACCCTAAACTTTATGGGTTCTGTGCTCTTGCTTGGAGCCTTGAGGGCAGCCCCCTTCTCAACGATTTCGAAGAAGCGGTCTTCCAGCGGCACCCCCGTCTGGCTGAAATCAAGCGGGATCTGCTTCAAAACGGAGCAACAGAAGCCTTGCTGGCGGGTAGCGGTTCGGCGGTGTTTGGAGTTTTCCCGAGCCCAGCAAAGGCGCGCCGAGCCGCTGTTGGGTTTCCGCTTGATCAGACTTTCGTCTGCGAGACTGTTTCTCGCGAGTCGTATCGTCGTCTGATTCAGAGCCGCACCGCAATTCGTGCGCCTCGCGATTAATCCTCAGCGTCTTTAGCCACACAATTCCAGGATTTCAGCTTGCACACTGTGTAGGGTGGAGATCGCTTCGTGAACGATGAGCGTTTCAAGATTTTTACGGGAACCGCGAATCCGGTACTGGCCGAATCCATCTGCAAGCATTTGAATGTGCCGCTGGGCAAAGCCATGCTGGGCCGATTCAGCGATGGCGAGATTTATTTTCAGATTTTGGAGAACGTGCGTGGCGCGGATGTTTTCGTCGTTCAGCCCTGTCATTATCCGGTGGACAACCACCTGCTCGAACTATTGCTGATGATTGACGCCTTCAAACGTGCATCCGCGTGGCGTATCACCGCCGTGCTGCCCTATTACTGCTACGCCCGGCAGGACCGCAAGGACAAGCCGCGCGTTCCGATCTCCGCAAAGCTTGTCGCCGACCTGCTCGAAACCGCAGGTGCAACTCGCGCGTTGACGCTTGATTTGCACGCGCCGCAGATTCAGGGTTATTTCGACGTGCCCGTCGATCACCTGTTTGGTTCGCCCGTGCTTGTCGAATATTTTCGCCATCTGAATCTACCGGACGTCACCGTGGTTTCCCCGGACGCGGGCGGCGTCGAACGCGCCCGATTTTTTGCGAAAAAACTCGATGCGCCTCTGGCGATTGTCGACAAGCGCCGCATTGATATTGACGTCAGCGAAGTGATGCACCTGATCGGCGATGTGCGCGGACGCAGCACGCTTATTATCGACGACATCATCGACACGGCGGGTACGCTCGTAAAAACGGCGGATGCCCTGCTGCGCGAGGGTGCCACGCAAGTCTACGCTGCGTGCACCCACGCAGTGCTCTCGGGTCCCGCGATCGAGCGTATCGCCAACTCGCGCATCAAGGAAGTTGTCGCGACCGATTCGGTTCCGCTGAGTGAGGCCGCCCGCGCCATCAAGAAAATTCGCGTGCTCAGCGTTGCGGACCTGCTCGCTCGCGGCATTCGCTCGATTCACGAAGAGACCTCCATCAGCGAGCTTTTCATTTGAGGTTTTTGCGCAACACCGCTCTTTAAGGCACCAAGTCTTGGGGCCCGCAGTCATAAGGAAGGGAAGAAAGCAATGGCAGACAAGATCGTAGTCGAAGCAGCACCTCGCGAATCCCGCGGCAAGAATGAAGCGCGCCGCCAACGGGTCATCGGGAATATTCCCGCCGTTCTCTACGGCGCAAAGGGTGAGTCGGTGTCGCTTACCGTAAACGCCAAGCAAGTCGGACAAATTCTCCGCTCCGCGACCGGCCACAACACACTGTTCCAGGTTGCGCTGGCAGGTAAAGAGCAGCCCGCCATCGTCAAGGATTGGCAAGTCGATCCGGTGAGCGGAAATCTTCTCCACGTGGACCTCTTGCGCGTTGCGATGGACGTTCGCATGCGCGTCAAGGTTCCTGTTCACACCTTCGGCGAACCCTCGGGCGTGAAGGTGGAAGGCGGCGTTTTCGAAGTCGTGACCCGCGAAGTCGAAATCGAATGCTTGCCCGCTGAGATCCCCAGCGAATTCAAGCTGGATGTCAGCAACCTGGCCATGAACCAGGCTCTGCGCGCCGGCGATATCCCGATCGACACCGCCAAGATGAAACTGGTCACCGAACCGGAACGCGTTCTTGCCCATGTTGTTGCTCTCAAGGTCGAGGAAGAAAAGCCGGCCGAGGTGGTGGCAGCCGAGGTGGCAGCACCGGCTGAGCCCGAAGTCATCAAGAAGGGCAAGAAGGAAGTCGAAGGCGAGGAAGGCGCCGAGGGAGAGAAACAGGAGAAGAAGAAGTAACCTTCTCGGCCTGGAGTTTCTTGCCGGTTTTGTGAAGTTCGAGCGAAGCGAGGCTTATGCGGCTTATTGTCGGCCTTGGGAATCCTGGCCCGGAATATCAATGGACGCCGCATAACCTCGGATTTCTCGCCGTGGATGAGTTGGCCAATCGTGGCGGCATCCGTGTCGAGCGAACGGAAGCCAAGGCTCTCGTAGGTTTGGGGAAATTGGCGGGGGAAGAAGTCATTCTCGCCAAGCCGCAAACCTACATGAACCTGAGCGGCATCTCGGTAAGAGAGCTGCTCGAGAAGTACGGGCTTGGTCCGCAGGACCTGCTCGCGATGTGGGACGAAGCGCAGTTGCCCTGGGGCGCGATTCGCATCCACGCCGAGGGCACTGCAGGCAGTCACAACGGCGCCAAGTCGCTGATTGGCGCGCTCGGCACGCCGGCGCTTTTAAGACTTCGGCTCGGTTGCGGCCCAGATCATCCGCTCAGCAGCAGGAAGGAATATGTCCTGCGGCCGATGAAGAAATCGGAACTAGAAGCTGCAGCCGGAATGATCGCGGATGCGGGTGACGCAGTCGAACTTTTGCTCGGCAAGGGCATCGAAGCGGCGATGAACAAATACAACCGGCGCGAACGCCAGCAAGATGAGGCCGCCGGGGCGGAATAGGATTCCCGGCCGGAAAATTTTCCCGCTGGAACTGGAGTCAGGGAAACAGGTTTCAGGTCTTGTACTTACAAGCCTGAGTCGAAAGAGAAACGAGGAAACATGGAAGAGCGTCTGTACGATCTGATTTTTATTGTCCGTCCGGCCACGCCGGAGGATGAGATTAAGAAAGTCGAACACACGGTCGAACACGCCTGCAGTGAAAAGGGCGCCAAGATCGAAAAGGCCGAGCACTGGGGTACTCGCAAGCTCGCGTACCGCGTGGCCAAGCACCGCGAAGGCATTTACGTTTATTTCCAGATTCGCACTTCGCACGGTGAACTGATCGTCGAGCTCGAACGGCGCTTGAAAGTGCAAGACTCCGTCATCAAGTACCTCACCATTCGCCTTGACGAAGACATTAAGCGGCAAAAGAAGCTTACGGCCATTCGCGAGAAGCGCGCCGCGCGCCGGCCGAAGCGTCCCGCTCCGGCTCCTGTCGCGGCAGCACCTGGCGCCGAGCAGGCAGCCGCCAGCTAAGCTGCAGTTGGTGTTCGCAGCTTTGCCTGCATGAACAGAGTTTGGATGCCGGTTTCTCCGGCGTCGCAAGGTACCGAAAGGCACCAAGAGAGAAAGGGTAAACGTTATGTCAGACGAACAGAATCAATCACCGGCAGCTCCGCAGGCAGCGCCTTCGGCTCCGTCTCCGCGCCGCGAGGGCGGTTCAGGCGGACACGGCGGTGGCGGCGGGCGTCGCGAAGGCGGTCCGGGCGGCGGACGCCGTGAAGGCGGGCCGGGGGGTCCCGGCGGGCCGGGTGGCGGTCCTGGCGGTCCCCGCCGTGGCAAACGCCAGTTTTTTCGCAAGAAGAAAGTCTGCAAGTTCTGTGTCGAGAAAATGGACCTGATCGACTACAAGCGGGCTGATATTCTCTCCCAATTTGTGCAGGAACGCGGCAAGATTCTCCCCCGACGCATGACCGGAGTCTGCGCGCGCCACCAGCGCTGGCTTGGAGTGGCCATCAAGCGCGCCCGCAACATCGCTTTGCTGCCGTTCGCAGGCAGCGCCGCGGGCAGTACGGCTCCGCGCGCGGTCGAACCGGCCAAGCCGCACCCAGCGGCATAAACTTCTGCCCGGCCGCTTGCGTGCCGGCTGCGCCCCAGATTCGGAAAGCACGGGTTTCGGGGTTTGTATTTGCAAACCCTGAGATAAACGGGTCTCAGGGCTCGTACCTACGAGCCCGAACATAAAAAGGAAATACGATCATGCAAATTATTCTTCAGGAAGACGTCGAAAAGCTCGGCCATCGCGGGGACGTGGTTACCGTCAAGCCGGGTTACGCGCGCAATTTTCTGCTTCCGCGCAAGCTTGGTATCGAGGCCACGACGGGCAATATGAAGGCTCTTGAGCGCATTCGCACTTCACTGGCGAAGAAAACCGCCACTGAGCTGGACCTAGCCCACAAGCAAGCGGAGCTTTTGAATGGCGTCGCTGTCAGGTTTGCGCGCAAGACCGGCGAGAACGACCAGATGTTCGGATCCGTCACCTCCGCCGACATCGCCGAGGCTCTAGCGGCGCAGAACTTCAAAATTGACAAGCGCCAGATTCAGCTCGCCGAGCCCATCAAGGTCATCGGCGAGCAATCCGTCACGATTAAGGTTTTCCGCGACGTCACGGCCTCGATCAAGGTCACCGTTGAAAAAGAAGGGTAACTCAGAAGCTTCAATGTTTCCGGATAAGGGCGCAGTACTGCTGTGCCCTTATTCTCCACCTTCCCGCGAACGCTATCTGTTCTCGAACGCTTCCCCAATTGATTCGATATCCTCGCGCCTCCAGCCATCGTCACCTTCGAAGTTGCAGATCATCGCCACCACAACATGTGCGTCCGGATAGAGGATCAGCTGTGAACTTCCGCCCGCTGAACCCCCCGAATGCTCGTATACTCGCTGTCCGCTCTTAGAATTGTGGATTGCCCAGCCCATACCATAGCCGGTTTCTTTGCCGTCGCTGGTCTTCTGCGAAGTAAAAAGCAGTCGCAACGATTCCGGCTTCAGAAACCCGGGTTTCAGCAGAGCCGATCCAAATCGCACCAGGTCTTCCGCGCTGGAAAGAAACCCCCCGCCCGCCCACTTGTAGCTATTGTCTACGAACGGCGCGTTTCGCATCGGTTTGTCTTTGTGACGCGTATAAAACCGCGCCCGCTGGGCGATGATGTCGGCCGGCTGGTCTGCCAGGGTATCCCGCAAACCCAACGGAGTGAACACGCGCTGCTGCATGTAGGCAAGAAAGTCCTGGCCGGAGGCGCCTTGCACCACCGCGCTCAGCAAATTGTATCCATAGCTCGAGTAATTGAATTGCGTGCCAGGTGGGGCGACCAGCGGGTCGTCCTGAAAAATCTTTAGACCTTCAACAACGTTGTCGTAGTGCTTGGAGATCAGGAATTCGTCATCCTTGTAGTGCCGAATCCCGCCCAGATGGCCAGCCAGCATTCGCGATGTAATCGGAGAGCCCTTGCCCGGGAACGTTGGCACGTATTTCTGCACTGGGGCATCGAGGTCTAATTTTCCTTGCTCGACAAGCAGAACCAGCGCCGCAGACGTCAGCGGTTTCGAAACGCTGCCAATACGAAACTTGGTCGTCGGCCAGACCGGCACACGCTCTTCTAGGTCGGCGTACCCGAAGCCCTCGGAATAAACAATTTTCCCATCGACAGCGACAGCCACCGACAGGCCGGGAATTCCTCGCGCCAAAAGTTCTTTGCCCACGGCACGCGCGTGTTCCTCCGGCTTTGAATAATCGGCAGGCTTCACAGCCGCTGTCGCCGCCGAAGTCTGCGCACCAGCGGGAGCCACGATGCCGCCGGTGAAAATCGCAGGTGACAAAATCAGATTTGCAGCCAAAAGCGCGCATCTGAAAACTCTTACCATCAATTTTCTGTTCATGACTCCCTCAGGCTCAGCCATCTTCGCCTTCGCGCGCCATATCATCCCACAATGTTCGCCCAAAAATACTTCATGAAAATTTTTTCCAGATTTCCGAAATTTTGCACAGCGCACTTGGATTGACGCTTCGCTCCCAGGCACTCACAATGCACGCACTCTTTCGATCACCAGCCGCACGGACATTGCTGACAGTAATCAAAGGCTTGCGTGCCGAAGGCCGAAATGTTATAAAGCGAATAAAAGGCGAATACAAAAACTCTCCCTATGCCTGCCGAAGCCGCTCTCGAACGCCCTCTCCCGCAGAATCTCGACGCGGAACGCTCCATTCTGGGCGCAATTTTGCTCGATAATCACGCCCTCAACGCCGCCATTGAAAATCTCAAGCCCGAGGATTTCTTCCTAGAACAGCATCGCCGCGTTTTCAACCAGATGATCGCTCTCGGCGAAAGCCAGCAGGCCATCGATCTGATCACGCTCACCGAATCGCTGCATCGCGTGGGCGAACTCGAATCCTCCGGCGGCGCTCCGTATCTTGCGTCGCTTGCCGACGGCATGCCCCGCGTCACCAACGTCGAGCACTACGCCCGCATCGTCCGCGAAAAAGCGCTGCTCCGCAATCTTATCCACGCCACGCACAACATTCAGCAGCGCGCGCTCGAAGGCGAAGACGGCGCGGACACGATCCTCGACAACGCCGAATCCTCCATCTTCGCGCTCGCCGAAGACCGCGTAAAGGCGGGCCTTATCCCGGTCAAGGACATCGTCCGCGACAATTTTGAGCGCCTCGAGAGAATCTTCCGCGAAGGCAAAAGCATCACTGGAGTCTCCACGGGCTACGTAGAGCTGGATAAACTTCTGTCTGGTTTGCAAGCTTCCGAGTTGCTGATTCTTGCCGCGCGGCCGTCGCAGGGAAAAACAGCACTCGCACTCAACCTTGCCGAAAATATCTCCATCCGCGCAGGCATGCCCGTGGCTTTCTTCAGCTTGGAAATGTCCAAGGAGTCTCTCCTCCAGCGCCTGGTGGCCTCGGTTGCACAAATTGACGGTCACAAGTTCCGCACTGGCCACTTGAGCCGCGAAGATTGGCGCCGCATGACCGAGGCTCTTGGCACGATCTCCTCGGCGCCTTTGTGGATTGACGACGCCGGTTCCACCAGCGTCCTTGAAATCGGCGCAAAGGCTCGCCGCCTGAAGCGCGATAAAGGCCTCAAATTGCTGGTCGTCGACTATCTCCAGCTGATCACTGCACGCGGCCGCTTCAACAGCCGTCAGGAAGAAGTCGCCAGCATCTCCCGCGGACTGAAAGGCCTCGCCAAGGAGCTGCAGATCCCTGTGCTCGTTCTAAGCCAGCTTACTCGTGCTCCCGAGCGCGAAGAACGTGGCCCTCAGCTCTCCGATCTCCGCGAATCCGGCGCCATCGAGCAGGACGCCGACGTCGTCATGTTCATCTATCGCCCGCATTGGGCGAAGATGGATGCCTCCCCTGAAGAGCGCGACCAGGCCGAAATCCAGGTCGCCAAGCAGCGCAACGGCCCGACCGACAAAGTGCGCTTCGTCTTTCGCAGCCGGCTCACCCGTTTCGAAGAAGCCGCGCCCGACGCCTTCTCGCAATTCGCTCCCGACGACCTGTAGTGGCGGCCCCCCGCTGAGTGCCGCGAGCGGTGTGCCCGCCTCCGCGAATCGTATGGAGTTTCCCTCGCACTGCGGCGCATCTGACACACCCTCGAACCGGGCCTCTTCGGAACCCGCCGCTAACCCCCTTTTTCTTGAGTGCCATACGAGTGCGTCCTTTTCTTCGCAGTCAGGCGCTAGGCGTGCATTTTGGCCTGTTGTCATTCTCGCTCCAGGCGTTCCGCGATTCGGACACGGGCGCACCGATGTTTTAAAATAGAGGCTCGCTGGGGTGGCCCGTTTGACGAGCTCTGATGGTGAACAAGCTGTGCTTGCAAATCTGCTTCGGATGGACGCCCCGTGACCACTATGAAAAAATCGCATGAAGGAATTGGCCGCCCGGTCTGGGCCGACGTTTCGCTCTCGGCACTGGCGCACAATCTCCACGCCATCCGCGATTTCGTGAATCCGAAATCCGGGAAGCGCGCGGCTCCGCGAAAAGTCCTGTGCATCGTCAAAGGCAATGGCTACGGCCACGGCGGCCCGCAAGTTTCAAAAGCGCTCGAGAGGGCCGGTGCCGACTGGTTCGGCGTCACCGGCGCTGCCGAGGGCGAACAGCTCCGCAAAGCCGGCGTCCGCAAACCGATTCTTGCGCTCACAAGTTTTTGGCCTGGCGAAGAAGCTCAGCTCCTTAGAAACCGCATCTCTCCAGCGATTATTCGCTGTGAACAGCTCGCCGCGCTCGATTCGGCCGCCGTGCGCCGCAAATTAGGCAAACATTCGGTCGGCTTCCATTTGAAGATCGACACCGGCATGAATCGCCTCGGCATCGCGCCATCGGACATCGAATGCTTTGCACGCCAATATGAAAAATCTTCGCGCCTGAAACTTGAGGGCGTATTCACGCACTTTGCTTCATCGGAAGTGTTTGACGGCCCCGTCGCTTCGCAGAACCGCTGCCAGGAAGAGAATTTTCACAAAGCAGTTGAACGCCTGCGCGCCCTCGGAATCGATCCCGGTCTGATTCACCTTGCCAACAGCGCGGCCATCGCCTCTCGCCCGGAAACTTGGGCGGACATGGTTCGTCCCGGCGCAATTCTTTACGGCTACCATCCTGGATACGATCCCATTGAACGGCGTGCGGAAGCGGAGAAACGATTGCCGCTACGACCGGTGATGAGTCTGCGGGCACGCATCATCAACGTTCGTAACGTCCGCGCCGGCGAAGGTGTTGGCTACGACTCGAAATTTCAACCCACCCGCCCTTCCAAGATCGCGGTGATCGCCGCAGGCTATGGCGACGGAATCCATCGTTCGCTGGGCGACCAGGGCAGCGTACTCGTTCGCGGAAGATTGGCTCCCATCGTCGGTATCGTCTCCATGGACGTCACCATGATTGACGTAACGGATGTCGACGGCGTCGCGCTGGGCGATGTAGCCACGATTTATGGCACCGACGGCCAACATGTTCTTCCTGCCAATCTGGTCGCTCGCAGCATCGGCACGGTTACTTCGGACTTGCTCTGCGCTGTCAGCGCCCGGGTTCCAAGAGTTTATCTGCCTTGATCGCTTAGCTCGGCGCCGTCTTTTGTTTGCATTGTCGGTGTTGACGCCCGTTGCCGGCTCGCGTATATAACTGAATAAGGGGCACGGTGCAGCGCGTTTTTCGGCCCGCAGAGGCTTTGCGGGCAGTGGTACCGATTTTGCAGTGATGCAGCATCCTGGCAAGGATGTTGGGTCTGTACTCGCAGACCCCGCACTGAAAGGTCCTATGAGCCGCACTCTGCCCAAAGTACCCGAGCCTTCTGGAGTCGATCGCCGTCCAAGGGATCTCGCTGCGGTCTCCAATTCTCGATTCTCGTCTTGGAGATCGAACGTCTGGCCGCTCCGCGCGGCGCTGGTCGTCGTATTCTCGGCGATCGCCATCAGTCTTTCTCCTTTCGGACTAGCTCACTGGTCCGCAGCTCTGCTGGGGCTGCTGCTTTCCGCCGCGATCCTTTTTGTAGAGCACCGCCTCCGCGCCTTCACCGCCAACGCTCTTCTCGGCGGCGCCTTCGGAGGCCTGCTCGGCGTATTTGCCGCTTTGTTGGTTTCGACCGTCATCGCCAGCACCTCGGAACCCGAATCCGCGAAGGCGTTCGTCGAGTATTCCTGTCTGCTCGGCTTCGGCTACGTAGGCGTCGTGCTCGGCTCGGAGAAAGCTGCCTACCTCAAGCCGGGAGCCCTGCAGGGACTCTTACGTGTGCCTACGCCGTCGTCCTGTTCGTACGGCGAAGGCAAGCTCCTCGATACCAGTGTGTTGATCGACGGCAGAATTGCCGACATCTGCGAAGCCCATTTCCTGGACGGCCCTTTGCTGGTCCCTCAGTTCGTCCTGCACGAACTGCAAATGATCGCCGATTCCTCCGACAGCTTGCGTCGCCAGCGCGGACGCCGTGGCCTCGAAGTCCTGCAACGCATCCAAAAGATGCAAACATTGGAAGTGTCGATTATCGAGGATGATCCCCATACCTCGAATGAAGTCGACCGCAAACTCGTTGACCTGGCGCTGCGCTTGCGCGTCAAGATCGTCACCAATGATTTCAATCTCAACAAAGTCGCCAGCGTCCAGGGTATCAGCGTCCTCAACGTCAATCTTCTCGCCAATGCCGTGCGTCCCGCGTTTCTTCCGGGCGAAGGCATGCGTGTGTTCATTCTCCGTGAGGGCAAGGAAGTGAATCAGGGTGTCGCCTATCTCGAGGACGGTACCATGGTCGTCGTGGACGGTGCCCGGCGTCTGATTAACAAGACCGTGGACATTCTCGTGACCTCCGTCCACCAGACGCCCGCGGGCAAAATGATTTTCGGCCGCCTCGACGAAAACAGCGACACGCCGCCAGGTGCGAAGCACGTGGCGGTCGGTAGTCGCAGCTCGCGTGCCGGTCTTCCGGAAACATCCCTCGAGTGAACCGCCTCGCGGGCCTGGTCTGAGGCCCCCAACGATTCGCAGGCAATTTGTGCTCCGCTCGGTTCGCACCTCTGGGCCGCTTGAGGTAGACTCAGTCTCTTGGGGCAACGGCCGCAGACCAGTCTGGAGCCTTCATCCCCGAATCCAATGACCCGAATCACAGCCATTTTGCCCGCTGCCGGAATGGGCACGCGTATGGGCGGTGAAACGCCGAAGCAGTTCCTTGAGCTGGACGGTGCGCCCATCCTTCTCCACACCCTGCGGCGGCTCGCTTCCTGCGAAGCCATTACTGAAATCATTCTGGCCACCCGCGCGGACGAAATCGAGCGCCTGCAGGAGCGTTGCCGGCAGGAAAAATTTCGCCAAGCCGTTCGCGTCGTAAAAGGCGGTGCCACGCGGCAGGAATCCGTCGCCGCTGCCTTGGGCCATGTAGCGGATGACGTAGAGCTTGTCGCAGTGCACGATGCCGTCCGTCCGTTCGTCACCCCCGAGCAGGTTTCCCGTGTGATCGAAGAAGCCCGGAAGTGCGGCGCGGCCATCCTCGGGATTCCTGCGATGGACACCGTCAAGGAAGTGAAGCGCGGCAGCCTCCCGGAAGACACGGCGCTAATCACCGCCACCATCCCGCGGGAACGGGTCGTCCTCGCGCAGACTCCCCAGGTTTTTCAGATAAAATTGCTGAAAGAAGCCTTCGCCCGCGCCGCTGCCGATGGCGTCAACGCTTCGGATGAAGCCGGCCTCGTCGAACGTCTCGGCCACGATGTCCACGTTGTTCACGGCACCGAGCGCAACATCAAAATCACTAAACCCGCGGACATGGAGCTCGCCCGCTTCTATCTCGACCTCGAACGCGTTAAGGCCCATAAAGCATGAGTCCATGTGAGGAGCTCTGGTCCAATGGAGGTCGAAGCGGCAGCTCCCGACCTCAGCTTTGGGCACTCGCAGGGAGCTGCAGCCCTTCAGGAATTGGTTTTTGGTTCGTACACTTCCGACTCAGGCGTGAGCCCTTTTCATGACTAAAGTCCGCTGCGGCATTGGCTACGATTTGCACCGTCTTGCGGGAGGCCGTCCGCTGATCGTCGGCGGGATCGCCCTTCCTTTCGATAAAGGTCCAGTCGGGCATTCTGATGGCGACGTTCTCGCGCACGCGTTGTGCGACGCGCTCCTTGGCGCTGCGTCGCTCGGCGATATCGGCACACATTTCCCCGATACCGATCCCAGGTGGAAGGGCGCCAGCAGCCTTATGTTCCTGGAGCACGCGCGAAAGCTCCTGGATGAGAAAGCGCTGACCATTGAACACGTCGATGCTGTTGTGATCACGGAAAAACCGAAGCTCGGCCCGCATTTCCCGAAAATGCGCGAAGCGCTTGCGAAGTCCCTCGGCGTCTCCCCCCAAACGATTCACCTGAAGGCCAAGACCAACGAAGGTGTCGACGCCATCGGCCGCGGAGAAGCCATCGCCGCACACGTAGTAGCCACTCTCAGCTCCGATTGACTCAGGGTGGCGCAGTCCGGAGTCCGCCAAGTGAGAAATGCCGTTCGTCTCGGTGCAAATCGTGCCCCGCTGGCCCTTCGGGGGCTGCCGCATGGAGCCTCTGGCGTCTCGTCGCCAGCCTTGTCGTCCTGGCGCCCGCTCCTGCAGGGGGGAAGGAGCTCCACCAGCGGTGCTTCGCGCCGATTATCCTCATGACCGAGTCCGAATCATCCGCCGAAAATAAATTCGCGCCATCCGACGTGATGGAGATCCTCAATCAACACGGTTGGCACACCGGAGAACTCTCGACAGCACAAAGCGTCTGGTGCGAGCGTGCCGCGGCCCTGCTCGGCCCACGGTCCGCGGACCGCGCTTCACTCGGAAGCTTGCTGGCGTTAATTTTCCATTACGATGCCCGCGAAATTCTGGCTCAGGTGGACTCGCACGTGGTGTTGTCGCGTTATGCCGCTCGCGATGTGTTGCGGCAATTGGCCTTGCTACTGATCGACTCAGCTCCACTCACGACGGAGCGCTTCCGCGAGGTCGTAGAGGCGATGAAATCCAATCTCGATATTCGTGGACGCGAACTATTCCATCCGCTGCGACTCGCGCTCGCAGGCCGCTCCGGCGACGGTGAACTCGATCGCGTCGTCCTTCTTCTCGACGGCGCCGCATCCGCGGACTTTGCCGCGCGCGTCAAGCCCGCCCGCCAGCGCATCATCGAATTCTGCTCCGTTCTGGACTAGTCCTGCCACTTCACTTTGCCGGTTCCTTTTTTGCTACTTTGCCTGGGCGGTCAGCGGCTTCAATCGCTCCTTGTTGATTTTCAGAACCATGCCTGCATTGCGGTCGGCGACTTCGCTCACTTTGTACTCCGCTGCCGTGCCAAGCACCTGCGCCACTTCGGAAGGCGTCAATTTGTATTCGTCGGTCAGCCATTGCGCCATATTTGAAGTAGCGTCGCGGAAAGCGTCGTCGAGCGATCCGTCCAGGCCCACTGCCATTAGATGAGTTGCCGATTCCACACGCGGTCCCTGGATGCGCTTTTCCGGAATTACATCGACCGTGATTTCGACGTCCATCGAAGTTTCCAGTGCATTTCCGTTGAGTTCGCCATCGCCCTGCAACGCATGTCCATCGCCGACATATAGGAGTGCGCCTGGAACGCGGACTGGCAGATAAACAGTCGCTCCCTCCGTGATTTCATTGAAGTCCATGTTTCCGCCGTAGCCGCCAGAGTCGCCTGTGCCAGGCGGGGCCTGGGTGATGTTTGGAGCCACCGCCACGCAACCCAGCATCGGACGAACCGGAACGGAATAGTGCGTCATGTGTTCCCCCGGTTTCTCCGGGGTGGCTATGCCTTTTGCGAGATCAAGGTGCCAGCGCACATTCTTGAAACCATCCTTCATCTTGACGGCAAGATCACTGTCCAGGGCCCGGCCAACGATTCCGTCATCACTGATCGCCCAGTCGCGATTCAGGCGAAGCCGCGTGATATGCACGGAAAGTGTGTCTCCGGGTGCTGCAGTCTCGATGTAGAAAGGCCCGGTCTCGGGATTGCCTCCCAAAACGCGCGTGACGCCTTTCTCATCCGTGCCCCCGGCATCGACGGTCGTAGTATGGATCGTGTCGCCCGGCGCGATGGTCAGCACCGGCTTGTTTTCCGCCGAGAACCGGCGATAGAAGGTGGTTGGCGTAAACTCGTGACGTCGCGGAGGGCCAGCACGACGCTTCGGAACGATCGTGGCCGTGAATTGATGCGTTGAAGGATGCGTGGGATCGTCGCCGTTCACAAATACGACCGTCCCGGTGATCACACCATTCTGCAGGGTGCCTTTCGCGTCCTCGCTTCCGCCTTGCTCGTCTTTAGCCAGGAAACGGATGGAGTTGCCATCGACGGAGCCTTCAAGTTTGTCGCCTCCGAACTCGCCAGTGAGTTTGTCGGCCTTCTGCTCCAGCTTCAACATGAAAACGATTGGCGAGCCGTAGAGTTCCGTATTCACAATCCAGCGACCGGAGAGAGTGGACTCCGCGGAATGCGACTGCGTCGCTGCATCTTGTCCCGGAATCGCTTTGGCAAAAAGAAGCGGTGAAGGGAGAAGAAGGAACAACAAGAGTTGGCGCATGGAAATCTCCTCGGTGCGCCAGTCTAGACGAAATGCTTCGTACCTAGTTAGCTCCTATTTTGTTGCGGGCCCGAGCGAAGTTAGACTGTGGAACCTATGGACAAGCTCACGGGAATCCACGCGGTAAAGGAAGCGCTCGAAGCAGCACGGCCGCTGGAATACGTCCTGGTGGCGAAGGGGCGCCAGGACACACGCGCGGAGGAAATTGTGCAGCTCGCGCGCCGCAACAGAATCCCAGTGCGATTTGAAGATCGCGGGCAACTCGATCGAGCTGCGGGAACGCGCGATCACCAGGGGGTAGTTGCCATTGGCGCGGCGCGCGCAGCGGGCACGGTTGAAGATATTCTTGCGAACGCAAACACAAACAAAGGCAAGCCAGGCTTGATTGTGCTGCTGGATGGAGTCGAGGATCCCCACAATCTGGGCGCCATTATTCGCACCGCGTTGGCTGCGGGCGCACACGGCGTGGTGATTCCGGAGCGCCGCGCCGCGGGACTCACCGATGCCGTTGCGCGAGCTTCCGCCGGCGCGCTGGCGCATCTGCCGGTCGCCAAGGTTACGAATCTTGCGCGCACGATGGAAGGGCTGAAGGAAGCCGGATACTGGCTGGTGGGACTCGACGAACGCGCGGACAAGAGCTACACCGAAGTGGACTACACATCGCCAACGGGAATCGTGCTGGGCGGAGAAGGCGGGGGCTTGCACGAACTGACGCGTAAACGCTGCGATTTTGTCGTTTCCCTGCCCACGACGGGCCCGGTGAAATCGTTGAACGTTTCTGTCGCGACTGGCGTTGTTCTCTTCGAGGCTCTTCGTCAACGCCACGCGAAAAGATAACTCCGGAAACAGAATAAGAAAAGATTCCCCGCCTGCCGCCGCGGCAATCGCGAAATTACTTGTCGTATTGGATGAGGGAGAAGACGTCGAGGCCGTCGAGTTTGGAGCGGCCGTTAAGGAATGTGAGTTCGACAGCGAAGGCGGTGCCTTCGACTTTTCCGCCGAGATTTCGAATGAGCTGCACGGTGGCGGCGGCAGTGCCTCCGGTCGCGAGAAGATCATCGCAGATGATGACGCGTTCGCCTGGCTGTATGCCATCTTCATGAATTTCGAGAGTGTCCGTTCCGTACTCGAGCGCGTAGGAAATTCCTGCAGTCTTGGCCGGAAGCTTTTTCGGTTTGCGCACGGGAACAAATCCCGCGCCAAGTCGATATGCGAGTGCCGGAGCGAAGATAAAACCGCGTGCTTCGATGCCCGCGACAATGTCGATCGAATGACCCTTGAAGTGATCGCATAGCCGGTCGATCAGGGTGTGGAATCCCTGCTTATCCTTTAGCAGCGTAGTCAGATCGTAAAAAAGGATTCCCGGCTTCGGATAGTCCGCTACTTCGCGGATCAACTTTTTCAGATCGTTCATTCCTATGCTCCTGTTGGTCAGAACTGTGCTGACGTGTTACTTACGTTCTTCGATTTGCAGCTACTGATCGTATGTGATGGTGAATTCTTCCGCGAATTTTGGATTGATCTCTGCGGGCTCTTCACCAACTTGCTGAACCATGGCGCCGCGCGGCCCGCGCTCAATGACGGTGCGCAGGCGCGCGAGACTTTCCGGCGAACCGATCGCGTATATCTCCACGCGGCCGTCGCGAAGATTGCGAACAAAGCCGGAAAGATGCAGTCGCTCGGCTTCATCCTGCGTGAAATAGCGAAAACCGACGCCTTGCACAATTCCGGAAATAAGGTAGCGCCGAGCGATTTGAGTGGTCATCATGAAATTCCAAATTGTAACATTTCCAGTTCTGAATCAGATGCTCTGGAGGCCGCCACCACCCGCAGGAGACTGACTGGGCTAAACTTAAAGACGCAGAGAGGCTTGCTCTGCACTGCGCTTGCCGTCAGGCGGCCACTTTTGGCCTGGCTGCATCCCATGCAAAGAAGAGGAAAAGTCGCCAGCATAAACAACGATGAAGCCAGAAAAACATGACAATCTGATGAAGGGGCTCCGGAAGGCTTCACTGGCCGGCTTGCTCGCGGTCTGCGGAGCAGCCGGAGTGCCTGCACAGGACCCCACTGGGCCGCTGACTCCCCCGCCGGAGCACGATGTCCATCGTGTGACCACGACGCAGCCGGCCGAAGCGCCCCCTGCGATGCCGCCTGAAGAAATCATCAAAAGTTTTGCGGAGAAGGAGGAAAAGTTTCTGCGGGCCCGCGTGCAGTACGGCTACAAGAAAACGATCAAGCTGACGGAATTTGGGAAAGACGGCCAGCCAAGCGGCGAATTCCAGATCGCCGTGGTCACGGTGATCGATTCGGACGGAAAGTTGTATGAAAAAGTTGTGGAGCAGCCTCAGCCCACGCTCCATGCGCTGCAATTGTCGCCGGAAGACTTGAAAGCCATTGCCAGAATTCCTGCCTACCCGCTGATACCGAGCCAGCTTGCGAAATACGAGATGCGCTACGTGGGCCAGGAAAAAGTGGACGAGGTGGACTGCTACATTTTTGACGCCAAGCCGAAACTCCTGGAGCGAGCACATGCATTGTTTCAGGGCGTGGTGTGGGTGGACAAGCAATACCTGGAAGTAGTGAAAACCTACGGCAAGTGGGTAACCGACCTCGGAGATGAACGCTCGCCCGAATTGCCATTTACGAATTTTGAGACGTACCGGGAAAACGTTGAAGGGAAGTATTGGTTCCCGAACTATTCGCGCTCGGACGATTATCTCCATTTCAAGGATAGCGGGGATGTGCCGGTGCGGCTGGTAATCAAATGGACGGAGTTCAAGCCGCTGCCGCCGAGCGCGGTTCCCGTGCTTAGCCCTGTGAAGCCGAAGCCGTAGCGGGAAATCGGTGGTCACGGGGCGACACCAGATCCACAGGTTAACCATGACTCCTCTTTTTTTGGCCTGGCTCGATTGCAAAAAGGGTTACGGACCCGCCTTAACTGCTGATTTTAAATAGGTTAGGTCGTTCGCGACCCTATAGATCGTAGAGATCAGAACAAAGAAAAACGCCGACCAAAAGGTGAGGGGCAGTACAAAGTTCTCTGGCCGGCTCTATGTGCAGAAGCGGAGGAGAGCGGCTGGGAGCTCGGTGATCGATTCGAGGAGGAGGTCGGGTTTGGCGGCCCGGAGACGCGTTTCAGTTGGAAACGGGCCGAGGATGGCGATGGCGGCGCGCAGTCCGGCGCTGCGGGCCATTTGGAGATCTTCTGGGGAGTCGCCGACGTAGACGGTTTCGGCTGGGCGTAAGCCCATATGGCGAAGAGCGAGGCGAAGCGGGGCGGGATGCGGTTTGCGGAGACGGGTATCGCCGCTGCATACGCGGGCGGCGAAGTAGGCCCACAGGCGGAACTGGCGCAACTGGCGGTGGACACGGTCGCGGTCTCCACTGGTAACTAGACCGAGAGCGTGGCGGCGCGCTAGAAGCGAGAGAACGCGGCGGACATCGGGCAAGAGCCTCGGACGATGCCGAGCGTAGTTGAGGCGCCAAGATTTGTCGGCGGCTTGCCATTTTGCACGTGGCAAGTTTGCGGCGCGATAGACGTTGTACCAGTTGGGCGAATAGTGCTGTTCGAGTTCGTCGATGCCCCAAGGAATTTCCATTTCGCGGAACATGGCGAGGTAGGCGGCAGTATCTGCCGGGTAGGAGTTGAGGAGCGTGCCGTCCCAGTCGAAAAGGACGCCGCGAAGAGGTTGTAGTGGAAGCGATTTCATGCGCAGTCAGGATTGATTTTACAGGATACGGAAGGATTCGCCAGAGAAACACAGAGAGCGCAGAGGTTTCGAAGACGCAGACAAAGAGACCCAGCCCGGTCCGCAACTTACCCGGCCACCAGGTGCGGTTGAGATCCTCGCATCCCAGCGGGAGCTAGGGTACCAGGAGGACAAGGTTCGCGTGAATTTTGAGTTGCGCGTAAAAGCGGCGTGAGCCGCCGCATTCCAAAAAAAAGAGAAGAGGGGCGCTGAGCGCCCCTCTTTTGGAAACCGCAGAAAGGTGAGAAAACAGCAGACTACGGCTGCGATCAGAATTCGAAACGCAGAGAGAGTTGAGCCTGACGCGGGTCGCCGACGCCAAGGCGGAGGAAGCCGTCAAAGTTGAACAGGGCAGGCGTTGAAAGTGTGTTGATATTGTTTTTGTTGTTGAAAGCGTTAAAGAGCTCAAACTTCGGGATGATCGCCATCCGTTCACCGATGTGGAACGGGCGGGAAACGCCAAAGTCGAAGGTGAAGAAGCCATTGTCTTTGCGCAGGAAGTTTCGGCCACAGTCAACGGGCGCTCCGGTGGTTGGATCGGCGAGAACCCGATGCAAGGCATTATTCGAACTGCAGATTGGACCTGTTCCGGTTCCGCTCGGATTTGCGCTGGTGGGCTGGGCAGTGTGCGCCTGCATGCGGACACTTAGCTGAACCTTCGCCGGCAGTTCCGCGTAGGTGTAGAAATTGAACTTATGCTTTTCGTCCCGGTCGGAATAGGAGTATTCCTTCGCCAAATTGTAAAAGTCGAGGTAGCGGAACGAGAATGGATCGCGTTCGCTCGAATCGTCATCAAGATCTTCGGACCAGACGTAGTTGCCTTCCATTTGGAAGCGCTGACTAAAGCGCTTGCGGACGCCGATGGTCGCGCCACGATAGAGCGCCTTTGCCGAGCTAACCGTATCCGTAACAGTGCCTAGATTGGAGAACGGCAAGGGGCCAGTATAGGACGGCCCGCTTCCCGAGTTGACGTCGCTGTTCGGAGCGAGGATCAAGTCTGCCGAGGAGCAGCATACGTTCGGGTTTACGAACCGCGTCAGATGGACACCCTTGGAGATCGTTACGTCAAGGTAACCCGCCCAGCCAGAGAAGATCTCCTGCTCATAACCGACGCTGGTGGTGTAGATGCGCGGATTCGAGTAATCCTTACTGAATAGTTGCACCGCGACACCGGCTGGAGGAGGCGAGCCCGCTGGCGGAGGATTTTCAATCGGACCTGCGTTCTGTCCGAATACGGGAGGCGTACCGAATGCGGAGCCTGCGGCAAACGACTGTTGTTGGACACCATTCGTGGTGATCGCGCCGACTTGCGTCAGCATGTTCTGGCGCGCATTGAAGATACCCCAGCTTGCCCGGAGAGCAGACTTTCCGTTCCCACGAATGTCCCATGCGAAGCCGAGTCGCGGCTGAAACATCTTGTTCTGGTTGGGAATTTTTCCGTTAGAGGGAAACGCCGGATCACTCAAATTCGGTCCATAAGCAGTTTGCGACGGCGGAATGACTGGGTCGGGGAAATGCTGAAGCTCCCAGCGCAAGCCGTAATTCAATGTGAAGTTTCTGGTGACTTTCCATGTGTCTTGCACAAAGAGTGCGACCTCCTCGTTGTTGATGGAGGAGAAGCCGGACTGGTCGAAGCTTTCCCCTTGTACGGCCGGTCCGTGTTGCAAGAACAGAAGCAAGGGTCCTCCGGTGAATGTGGTGCCAGCGGGGCAGGCAGTTAAGACGAAGGAGCCGTCCGAGCATTCCTGGACTGTGGGGCCGTCGGTCACGTAGTGCATGAACCCCACCGGGCTATCGAAGAAATAGAGCCCCTTGAAGAAGCCGCGGAAAATTTGCGTATTGTTGGTGTGAAGCCATTCGCCGCCGAACTTGAAAGTGTGCTTGCCACGGCTGATAGCTAAGCTGTCGCGGACCTGCGTGCGCCAGAAGATTTCGTCGACGGTCGGTTGGAGGAAGAACGGCTGGCCGAAACGGAACGTAGGGACGAATCCGATGTGGGTGTCCGGCACGGCGTTCGGATCCACCGTGTTGCGCGGGCGGTTTTCTCGAGAATAGGTAAAATGCGCCTCGTTGAGCATGTTGTTGGAAAATGTGTGGAACCAGTTCGTATTGACGACCTGAATTTTCGATGGTCCCTCAATGCCGTTGGACGTGGTTCCATAGGTCGGCACGTCGAATGTCTGGTTCGTGTTTTTCGACCAATCGTAGCTGTAGGAACCGTAGATCTGGTTTGCGGCGTTGAGGTTGTAATCGACGCGCCCGAAAGCCGAAGCATTGCGTACGGCGTGGTCAATCGGCGTGCCTTCATCTGTGTTGAAGTTGGACTGGAAGAAGTTCAGCAAAGTTTGCCGCTGGCAATCCGGACTAGCCGAGATTTCTGAGTCCGTGATGTTCGAGCCGAAGACCGGACTTGTGATCGGGCAAGGCGTGCCAAGCGGGACGCTCAGATTCTTTCGTATCAGGTCTTCCCGGATGCCTTCTGCGGCGCCGAAAAAGAACAGCTTATCTTTCTTGATCGGACCGCCGAGGCCGCCGCCAAACTGCTCGCGGTGGAACCCGTCTAGAGGCGTGCCGTCTGACGCAGCTGCCGTAAGGGCCTTCAGGCGTGAATACGCGAAAAGGCTTCCATTGATATTGTTGGCTCCCGACTTGGTAATGACGTTAACCACGCCGCCGGCGGTGCGGCCGAATTCCGCATTCGCTCCGCTGGCTACGACCTGAAACTCCTTGACGGCCTCAAGCGTGATATCGATCGCCGCACGTTGGCCACCGACCTGCTCGCCGAAGAAGCCGTTGTTGTAGTCGCCGCCGTCGAGGCTGAAGTTATTGAAGATCCCTCGCTGCCCGTTGAAATTGATCTCATCGCCGTCCGGGCCTTGTACGACACTAACGCCCGGTGTCAGGGTCAAAAGGTCTTCAAATTTGCGGCCCAGCACAGGTGTTTGGCTGATGGTCGTTTCGTTGAGAGTCGACGAATACTCGGTTTTCGTGACCTCCACGATCGGCACGTCGGTGACGACTATTTGTTGTACCACTGAGGAAACTTTGAGCGTTACCGGTATCGTCAATACTTGTCCCACCGTGAGGTCGATGTTTTCCAGAATGATGGTGGCGAAGCCGGATTTGCTGATGGTGAGCGTGTAACGCCCAGGCGATAGATTCGCTAGGCGAAAATGGCCGTCGCTGTCGTTCGATTCCGTCCGGATATAGTTGGTGTTGAGATTCTTGGCTTCGACTGTGGCGCCGGCCACGCTGCCGCCTTTTTCATCGAGCACATCGCCCTGAATGCTTCCGGTTGTAAACTGTGCTTGGCCCCAAGCCGTTGAAGAAAGCAGAACACACAACGCCAGAAAAGCGGCGCCAAAAAGAAGTTTTTTCACATTCCCCCCGTTCGAGTTCCCCGTGCCTGCAGGTGACAGATACGCTCTAGAGGTTAGAGAAGCCTGCAGATACCGTGTAGACAAAGTTTATGCGGTGACACTGGGAATGCGCAAGGGGAGAGGTTGTGGAAAGTTTGAATTGGGGAGCAGAAAATCCTGCAGGATTGGCGACAACACTTCTCTCAAGGGCCGACTAGAGGCTGAATGGACGGCTAGGAATGTCGTCGTCTCGGTCGAATTCCAGATCGTCGAAAGACGCAGCAATGCCAAACCAGCCGGGCACGGCTGCAGCTTCAACGCGAGTGACGCGAGCTTTGCTGACGATGACGACATTACCTCGGCCCATCGGCCGACTGACGAGGACGACTTCAAGCTCGATTTGAGTGTCGAGGCCGATCTTGCGAGGGCAGAGGAAGAAGACGCCGCTGGAACTGATGTCGCGCGTGACCAAAGTGATTGGGAAATCTTCGCTGCGACCGTTTACGCCACGGAGGCGCAGGGGAAGACGCAAAGAAGCTCTCGGATACTCGCGCTGTTCGGGAAAGACGCCGACGGCATGCGTTGGGACGCGGGCGAACCGCCGCATGGAGTTAACAGGTTCTAGAGGCATGACACGAATCGCCGGAACGCGCGGAACGACTGCTGAAGAGGCGGCGACGGCAGAGGCCAGGGTCGGGACCGACACCGGCCCGAGAACGGGTGCCGCTAGGATCTTATCCCGTCGTAAAGCGTGATTGTTTGCACTCATCTCGCCCTCAGAAGCATCGAGAGATCCGTCGATCAAGCGGCCTAGTGCCGTGTGGAACCCCCGCCGGAACGGTCGGACGGCCAAGCTGGCCGAAGGACTATGCCGAAACGGAGTGCGAGGATGTCACTATCGAAGGGCAAGCGTCAACCTGTGGAAATCGCATGAAGTGTCTTATCCTCAAACATTTAGTTTTAGTAGTACTGGCGTATTGTTGCCGAGCCCAAATTGGCGCTCGACGTGGGCTTCCACAGGATTCTAGAGTTGAAGCACGTGTCCCGCGTAAACGAAACCCTTCAGGAAAACGCCTCGCTCGCCCAGAGCCGCAAGAGTCCAATGGACAATGCCGGTTCATCCTCAGCTCTTGTCTTGGTGGGATTCCTGGCGGTGTATCTCTTGTGGGGGGGAACCTTCTATGCCATGAAGGTCGGTGTGGAGTCGTTCCCACCTCTGCTTCTGGCCGGGATGCGACATTTTTCGGTTGGGCTGGTGCTATACCCGCTGTTGCGCTGGCGGACAGGAATTCGACCGACGACCCAGCAGTGGAAAGCCGCGGCGATTTCCGGAGTGCTACTGCTTTGCGTGGGTAATGGCGGGGTGTGCTGGGCGGAGCAGACGGTGCCTTCGGGGATTGCGGCGCTGCTCGTGGCAACGGTGACGTTGTGGATGGTGATTGTGGACTGGTTGAGACCAGGCGGTCATCGGCCATCGACACGGGTCGTCATCGGAGTTGCGCTGGGTTTTACTGGGATGGCGATCCTGGTCGGACCGGCGCGGCTGGGGCAAGCTGGCAGGGTGGATCCGGTAGGAGCGGGAGTGCTGATCGTGGCGTCGCTGGCATGGGCCTGCGGGTCGCTTTATTCGAAGCACGGAGCCCTGCCAAGCTCGCCGATGCTCGGAGTGGCCATGCAAGGGCTGTGCGGAGGCGCGGCGGTGTGGGTCGCAGGATTTTTCAGTGGCGAGATGGCAAGATTTCATCCGATGAACGTATCGTTGCGATCTTGGCTGGCGGTGGGCTATTTATTTCTGTTCGGGTCGTGCATCGGATTTACAGCCTACCTGTATATCTTGAAGAAGAGCACGGCGGCGCGGGTTGGGACCTACGCGTTCGTGAACCCGATTGTGGCGTTGCTGATAGGATGGCTGCTGGGCGGTGAAGCGATGTCACAACGGACCTTGGTAGCAGCGGCGGTGATTCTGACCGCGGTGGTGCTGGTGATCACCGCGCCGCATCGTGACCCTCGAGAAGCAGCGGATGCTTTGCCGGCTCCCGGCGAAGTTTAGGGTTTCTTCCCCCCAACATTTTTATTTGACCGCAGTTTCCGGATAGCTCCGCCCGGGGCAGTGCGGTAAGTTTGACTCTGGTGAGGGCTATGAGAACCAGTGCACATTGGGCCAGTGAGGGCGTGCCGCAGCAGGTGGAGCGATACTGGAAAGCCACGCTTGACCGCGACGCACGGGCAGATGGCGCATTCTTTTTCGGAGTGAAGTCGACGCAAATCTATTGCCGGCCGAGTTGCCCTGCGCGACGACCGTTGCGGAAGAACACTTTATTCTTTTCGACGACCAACGACGCGGAGCGGGAAGGGTTTCGGCCGTGCCGCCGGTGCAAACCGGACGAGATACCGGCCGCGGTTCGAATCGTTCGGCGCGCCGCGCAGGTTCTGGACAGCGATCTGGACGAGCAAGTGAATGTGGGAACGCTGGCGCGGCAAATAGGGGTCAGCACAGACGCCCTGCGCCGGGCGTTTCGCCAGCAGGCCGGCCTGACGCCGAAGCAACTGGCGGCGGCGCTACGATTAAAGAAGTTCAAAAAGCTTTTACGGGAAGGCAACAGCATCACGGACGCGCTTTATGCGACCGGCTATGGATCGGCGAGCCGGGTCTATGAACGTAGTGACGCGCATCTGGGGATGACGCCAGCGACTTATCAAAAGGGAGGAAAAGGGATGAAAATTCGATATACGACCGCAAAATCATCGTTAGGGGAAGTACTGGTGGCGGCCACGGAGCGCGGCATATCAGCCGTGTATCTGGGCGATGCAGCTCCGAAGCTGGTCAACGAACTTCGTGAAGAATACCCGCGCGCGGAGATTGCGGCGGAACGAGGCGCGTTCTCGCAGTGGGTGGAAGAGATCGTTGCGCGCACGCAAGGCAGTGCGCCGCGGCGGGAGCTTCCATTGGACTTGCAAGCGACCGCGTTTCAGCGGCAAGTATGGCAGGAATTGCAGCGAATTCCGCGAGGTGCGACCAGAACGTACGGCCAGATTGCACGAGCTGTTGG
Organism: Acidobacteriota bacterium; assembly: GCA_046724685.1. Taxonomy (GTDB): domain Bacteria; phylum Acidobacteriota; class Terriglobia; order Acidiferrales; family UBA7541; genus Acidiferrum. The sequence goes on from JBKOXA010000031.1 coordinate 73,136, forward strand.
AAAGCCTCGAGCCGTGCGGGCTGTGGCGCGTGCGTGCGCGACGAATCCTGTGTCAATTGTTGTGCCGTGCCACAGGGTGGTGCGTGCGGACGGAAATCTTGCGGGCTATCGCTGGGGGCTTTCGCGAAAAGAAAAGTTGCTGGCACAAGAGCGGCGTTAACGTCAAAAAGAGGCGCAGCAGTATTGCGCCCCTGTAAGATCCGGGCGGCGCTCAACCGCGAGGCTTGATTTTGGTGGCGTTTTTTGGCCAGTCGGCTTTGAATCTTGAATCGTCGATTCTCAAATTTTTCTTAAGATCGGTGTAATGAAATATCAAATAGTCGCCGGAACCGGCTTCGAAAAACTTCTGCTGCACGGCCAGCCAGGACGACTCGTCAATCCATACCAGGACCCGGGTGATTTGCGCGCGAATCTCGTCTGATTTGGGAGTCAATTCGAGCACCAAAGTTTTCTTCCCGTCGAGATCCTGCTCCCCGCTGAAAGCAACCTGATAGCCTTTTTTCAGGCTTTCGCTTCGCGTTCCGAAGCCGAGGAGCACATACTGATCCACCATGGCACGGTTCTTGCCAAGGTTATATTCCTCGACGCGATTGATTTTGGGCGTGTAGATGAACAGGGTGTCGCCCGAGCGCAGAATGGTGCGCGGATCGGGCTTGGAAAATTCAATACGCATTTTTTCATCTTTTCTCTGCAGCCACATCTGGCCGGTCTCTCTGGAAGTATCCTTCACTACGTCCGTATATTTAATGTGTTCGATGTTCGCGGTGAGGGTACGAAAATCGCGGGCGCCTGCGTCCAGCATGCTGAGGACCGAATCAGCGGTCCATTTCTGCGAGGACTGCGCGCCGGCTCCCGGCAGGAGAAAAACGATCGCTGCGAGAATTACGCAATAAAAATAGCCTGGCTTGCTCGTCAAATTAGGTCCTGTCCCCTGCAAATCAGAAGGAAAAGTCTCCCTATCGATCGTAGCACAGTTAGTAAGACGTAAAGCCGGCACAAGGAGTTTCCAGCGCCCGGTCCGAACGTACAAAGAAATGAATGCTTACTTCTTCTTGAGGGTCACGCGGTATGCGACGACAGCGCCTTGAGCGTCACGAATGGAATCGACGTTGGTGATTTCGAAGCGGCCGTTCTGGAGCGAAGATTCGTTTTTCTGCAGGGCGCGATGCAATTCGTTTTGGAGCTGCGGCATCTGTTCGGGCGGCGTCAGGATGCGAGTGTCCACCTTGTAGATTTTCCGGTTGCCGGATTCGCTCAGGAGTTCGACATCGGCGGACGACGCCGCACCGTCATGAGTGGGCTGATCGCGGAACCAGCGGCCGGGAGTGAGCAGGACAAAGACCAGGATGGCAATTACGGCGAGATCGTATTGCCACGAGCCGCGCTCGTAGGACCAGAAGAAAATCCGGGAAAAAATGTGGCCTGGAGAAGCCATGTCAGTCCGCAGGAACGCCGTCGACGATCACACCATCACGCATGTGGACGACACGATCGAAATAGGTGGTGGCTTCGGGATTGTGGGTGATCATCACGATGGTCTGGCCCAAATCCTTGTTCAGGCGACGAAGCATTTCCAGGACGATCTCGGAATTCTTGGTGTCCAGGTTGCCGGTGGGTTCGTCGGCAAGCAGAATTTTCGGTTCGTTGATGATGGCGCGGGCGATGGCCACACGTTGCTGTTCACCTCCCGACATTTCGGAGGGCTTATGCGAGAGCCGGCCCTCGAGGCCGAGCATTTTGGTTACGACGTCAAAACGGTGTGGATCGAAGCCATCGCCGTGAATGTACTGTGCGATCGCGATGTTGCCCCTGGCGGTGAGTGTAGGGAGGAGATTGAAACGTTGAAAGACGAATCCGATTTTACTTCGGCGGAGCTTGGTGCGCTCGGAATCGCGCAGTTCGGCCAAATCGTTACCGTCCACCAGGACTTTTCCTCGCGAAGCCTGTGCCAGGCCGCCAATGACATACAAAAGGGAAGACTTGCCGCAGCCCGAAGGGCCCATCACCGCAACAGATTCGCCGGGTTGGACCTCAAAATTGACGCCGCGCAGCGCCGGCACTTCAACCTTGCCCGCGTGGTAGAGCTTCCAGAGATTTTCGGTCTTGAGTATCGGCTCCACGCGTCTTCGTCCTGAGTCCTCTCCGTCAGCGCGCTGTGCACCGAATTCGTGCGCTGGTATTGTAGCCGTGATTGTCATCAGTGTGTAGCAAACTGCCCTTTCCAGAGATACGGAATTCTGCTGAGCACAGAATCAATAGGCGCTCCCTCAGTCAAATGTCAGAGCCTCAACCGCATCCTTGCGGCTGGCTACCCAAGCGGGATAGCTTGCGCCAATCGCTGTTCCGATCAGGGCGATCAGACCTGCGCGAATCATCCAACCCGGCGTAATGAGAATCGACAGTGTCGGAAATCCGGCGACGAACGCCGCGCGCACGCCGTAGCTGAGGGCAATGCCTCCGGCGATGCCGCCGAGGCAGAGCAAGGCCGATTCCATCAGCAGCGCTCGAATGATGAACGGCGGATTCGCGCCAAGGGACTTCAGTACGCCGATGTCGCGGGTACGCTCGACGACAGTGGTGTACATGGTGAGAAAAATGACAAGCAAGCCGATGGAGACCGCCAGCGCAATCATCGCGTCAACGAAGACCTGGAGGCCCGGGATGTTGGTGGAGGTCATGAGGGAGAGAAAGTCTTTTAGGGGACGAATGGTGTAGCCTGGGAAATTTTCGGGGCGGCGCATGTCCGCTATGACATCTTCGGTGTGCTCCGGGCGCGTGCACTTGACAAAAAACACGGAAGCCTTGTCGCGAGCGCCAACGAGATCCTGCAGAGTGGCAATAGGAACAAAGACGCGCGAGCCTTTACCGTGCTCGACGATGCCCGCCACGCGCCAGTTGTTGTTGAAGAGGTTGTATGTGTCGCCGACCTTGAGGTGCTTTGCTTTGGCGGCCCAGTCATCCACCAGAATATCGTCAGGCGCCTGCATATCCTGGCCTGCGAGGAAGACGAAACCGCCGCTTACTTCGCGGAAGGAGTCACGATCGATTCCATAAACAACTTCAACGCCGCCGGTGGAGTTGAATTGCAGGAGAGTGGGAGCGACGGCCTGCACATATTTCAGTTCCTTCAGTTTGTCGCCGATCTTGATGGGCATCGGCGACCCGCTAAATCCGAGAAACACGGAGGCTGCAGGAGGCTGCAGCATGATGTCGGCGCCTATGCCTTCGATCCGTTTAGCTGTTTCCGTAAGGAGACCGGACGTAAGGCCGACAATCAGAACGACCAGCGCCACTTCGACAGAGATGGCAAGGATGCCGATGAAGGTGCGAGCCGGCCGGTGCAGCAGGTTCCGGAAAATGAATTCGCCCATCATGGCTGGGTGTCCCGGAGATGCGAATCCCCGGCAGGCTGCTTCGAATCGGCAGCTGAAGTAACGCGGATCAGTTCCGAATTGGCCGGTTGTGACAGCTGGAAGCGGTCCGCGGTCAAATCGACGTTGAGATCGACTTTCGAAACCTGGAGGTCGAGACGGTAATCATCGTGGGGGCGATCGATGCGCAGCGTCCGGGGAAATGCTTGCGATGCAATCGCAGCAGAGGGCGCGGGATCAGTCTGGCCGGCCACGGGTTGCCAGTTCGAAAAGTGAACGTCGGAAAGCAGCGCACCCCTTGGTCCGTAAGACTGCAGACGCGTAACGTTCAGGTCCGCCCGATCGAACCAGATCTTACGGAAAATTTCCGTGCTATAGCCGCCGCGCAGAACGGTCAGCACGTAGTAACGAGCGCTTTCGTCGTTGAACTCTTCAAGAAGCACCGTTTCTTCCTTGCGGATTTCCTGCCAAAGCAGGGCATCGAGCAAATGCTGCGGGCGCAAATTTTCAAGCGGTTTATCGCTGTTGCGTTCGAGCGCGACCTCGCCGGCCAGAAATTTATTCTTGGTCGGCAGCCAGACATGGAATTCCCTACCGTCGCTGGTCATGTCAAAGATTGTTTTCCCGATGACGGGAGCCTGACCCACCATGCGAACATTCGCAGGCCTCGCGGCAAGTAGGAATGCTTTTACTTCGTGGTATTCCTGAATCAGGCCGGAATACGTCGAGCCGGCGGTAGTTTTCAATTCGACCGTGGCGTTCAGCGATTTCACGCTCGACGCAAGGGCATTGTATTTATCGAGCAGCTCCTGGCGTGTGGCCTCGCGGGCGATCGGGCGCACCGCTTTAGCGACCTCGCGCCTGTTGGATACACCATTCTTTGCAGCGCAGCCGGCGGAAAGAGCCGCCAGGGTCGCCGCCGCCATGCATAAATTTGGTCGTTTCATTCGCAATTACGGCACACTGAGTCCAAATATAGCAATCTAGCAACCACAAACAGACGCGTCAATCGAGGCAGGAACCGATCTTCAGGAGCGGGCTAGTGAGGCCGCGCGACGTACACATCAAAGGACTGTGCCGCGGGACGCACCCGTCGGATCACTTCGCTGCTCCAAAGCGTCTCGCTGAGCAACGTCACCCAGCCATCTGCAAACTCGCACACCGCGCAAAAGGAGTAGCGCTGGTAGGCGGACTGATAGGCGTCGAGCCCGCGATTGGAAAGCTGGCCCGTAAGCGAAGGGTCCTCTTCCGTTACTCGAGCGCCCGCCCGAAAACCAAAGGTTTCCGGTTCGAATCGTTCAAAAATCTGCTGCAGTTGTTCCTGCGCGGGCTGCGGAATCACGATCGAACGCGGACCAGCTTCGCGAAATGCAATCTGTTTCGATGCACAGAAATCACGCACGCGATCGAGATGGCTGAAGAAGTCGACAACAAACGGTTCGTTGCCGGCGAGCAGCGGAAAGACCGCCGCCCAGAATTCCGTGGCTTGCTTTCCGCGCACAGGTTCGCGGCTTTCCGTTTCCAGAATTTCCATGCTGACGGCCTTGACGTCCGCTCCAAGATCAATCGCCTGCACATCAAGGGAAAACGCCGGTAGATCGAGAGCGTCCTCGGCGGCAGAACCGTTCGCGGGCCCGTTCATTCCTCTTCTGCCGCCTTGGGAAATTTTTCGTGAAAGTCCGGAGACTGTTTGCGCACATCGAGCCAGTCGAAGAACGCATCAGGATTTTCGAGCCAGATGCGGAACCAGCCTGCGATCTCTTCCTTTTCCACGCGCTTTTGCGCTTCCACCTTGTGATTGCGGGCGATCATTTCGGCGCGGCGTTTGCCGAGGCGCGCAATTTCCATGACGCGATCCGCAGCCGCTTTTTCCCCGTGCGCTTTGAATCTACGCAGCAATTCGTCGAGCCGCATCAAGCTGACTTCCGCGTCGCCCAACGTCTTGAAATGCAGCAGGTCTTCAAATTCCTCCTCAAACTGGTCCTCTGCTTCCTCCTGTTGGGTGAGCACGACTTTCCAGCCGGCGGATTCCAGGACGTCCGCGATGTAGTCGGAACTCGTTTTTCCTTCCGAACCATGATCGGCAAGCAGCTTGCGCCGAAGCTGATCGATCTCCGCAGGGGTCCATCTTTCCGCGCCGATGGCCGCGGCTGCGCGGAGAATCATGGCACGTTTCGTCTCGAGGATTTCGGTCATCTTCCTGAACCTCTGCGCTTTTTTCCTTGCGATTTATTGTGCGCCGCCTGAGCAGGGGGCGGATCCGCGGGCTGGCCCGCCAGCAGCCGATGATAACGACTCACGTTCCGATTGTGTTCCGCCAATGTAGCGCCAAAAAAATGGCCGCCCTGCGTGTTTGCCACAAAGTAGAGATAGGGTGTCTCCGCAGGAGCGAGCGCCGCACGAAGGGAAATCTCCCCGGGATTCCCGATGGGGCCAGGAGGCAGTCCGCCGTGCACATAAGTATTGTACGGCGAGTCCTCATGCAGGTCCTTAAGGCTGAGCGTGCCATTGTAGCGGCCCTCTTGTTCGAGGGCGTAAATGACCGTCGGATCGCATTGCAGCAACATACCCTTTTTGAGGCGGTTTTCGAAAATTCCGGCCACCAGGGGCCGCTCGTCCGGCTTGGGTGTTTCGCGTTCAACGAGCGAGGCCAGTGTAATCGTGGAGAGTAGTGGACGACCGTGAGCCTCGCCGGTCCTGTCCGTCTGGTTGGGGCCAGGAACAGCAATCTTAGACCACTCCTCACGAAACTTCTGCGTCATTTCGGCGGCCAGTTCATTGGCTACGGGATGACGCGGCAGTTGATAGGTGGCAGGGAAGAGAAATCCTTCGAGGGTTTTGGCATGGGGAGCGAGGTCGTTGATGATCTCGGGATTATTTGCGGCCGCCAGGAATTCTGCCGCCGCTAGAAATTTCCCGTCTTCGAGCTCGCGCGCGATCTCAAACATCGTTTCACCTTCACGCACCGTGAATGGCCGCTGGTAGACGTTGCCATTCGCCAGAGTCCAGAAAACGTCCTTACCAGGTACCGGGTGATTGAAAAAATATTCGCCGGCTTGCAGCGTGCGTCGCGGATGCCTTCGCGTGTACAGTTCGAACACGATGGCATTGCGAATCACCCCGTTTTTTTGGAGAAGCCGAGCGACGCTGCGGCTCGAAGCTCCGCGCGGCACGTTGACGAAAACGCCCTCAGCCGAGTAGGTGCCGAATGGTTTTTCGATGGAGTACCAGGCATACGCGCCGGCACACGCGCCCACCATCACAAACAGCAAAGATAGCTTCGCCAGGGATTTCATTAGCGGGCCTCCTGTGAAGCGTGACTGCGGCGTTCAAGGTACTCGCGAAGGATAATTGTTGCGGCCAGGGAGTCCACCGTAAATTTTACGGCATCTCTTTTGCTGGATGCGGCGTCGAGCTGTTTCGACTTGCGGCCGAATTCCCCTTCGAGCAGGCGTTCCGCCTCCCAGCTTGTCAGACGTTCGTCCACCATTTCCACGGGAACGCCAATTTGCTTGGCCATGCGTTGCGCGAAGCGCGCTGCTTCATCGGCCATTTCGCCGCGGGTGCCATCGAGGCGCAGCGGGAGCCCAACGAGGATCAGGTTTACCGCGTGATCGCGAACCAGTTCGCGCAAGCGCCGCATGTCTTCGTTGCGATTGATGCGTTCGAGCGTTCCGAAGGGCTGCGCGATTCCGAGCGGCGCTTCCGCAATGGCCAGACCAATGCGCGCGCGTCCGTAATCGACGGCAAGTATCTTTCCCGCAGCGGCGGTGCTCTGCGCGGCGAGTCCGATGGATTGAGCCTTGGAATTCACCCCTCTATTATATCGCTTACGGTTTGCGGCCCCGCGTTCCGCTTTGCCATTGCTCCCAATAACCCAAGAGCTTCATCTGCTCGTCGAGACCTGTCTCTTTGACCAGTGTGTCGAGCTCGGCACGCGACAAGCGTTTGCCGATGGGTTCGGCGCGATCGGCAATGCCCCATGCCGTGAGCGCCGCGAGAACCGTGTTCAGTTTCAATTCACGCTGATCCACTTTGTCGAAGGTGTCGGACGCAGCGTGATAGTTGGCCAGATAATTGGAAATCTCCTGGTTGGCCACGAAGGTTGGAACTCCTTCCAGAAGGAAATCGAAATTGTCCGTTCCGAAAGAAGCGTCGCTGGTGTGTTGTGGCGCGCCCCAGGCTTCGAGCGGCTTCAGGATCTGGCGGATTCCGGCTTCCGTGTCGTGCCTGCCCCCGAGCGAATAGCCGCTGACACGTCCGCTACCCGCGTCAAAAATGATCACCCCGCGAATCTTGTCGAGCTCCGCTGAGTGCGATTTGACGTAGGCGAGTGAGCCGACCGTTCCTTGCTCCTCGCCCGTGAACAAGATGAAGCGAATGGTACGTTTTGGGACGAGGCCCGTCGCTTTGATCGCGCGCGCCGCCTCAATCACCAGCGCCGAGTTGCAGCCGTTGTCCAGCGCGCCGGTGCCGAGTTCCCAGGAATCCAGATGCGCGCCGAGGATGACAATCTCATCGGGCTTTTCGTAGCCGCGAATTTCGCCGACGACATTTTCTTGTTCGATCGGGCCTCCGACCTGGTTCGGCAGGGAGAGCTTCACGCGCACTTTTCCAGGATTCGCAGCGACCAGGCGTGCCAGCTGAAGCGCATCCTCCCGCGCGACGACTGCTTGCGGGATCCTGTCGAGCCCGCCGTTTAGTGAATTGGTATGGCGATAGAGCAGCAGGCGTTCGCGTGCGCCAGTCCACAAGATCGCCGCCGCGCCTTCCTTGACGGCACGGGCGATGATCGCGGGCGGCCGCATGTACTCGTTGAAAAGGTCCGGCCATGCGGAGCCGATCTCGCTGTGCGCCAGCAAAATAGCGCCATGCAGGTTTCCGGCGCGTGAAAAGCCGTCGTCCGCACCGGCGCCGATATCGATCACCTTGGCCTCGATGCCGTCGTGCGGAGTGGCCGGTCCCCAGGCTTCGGAGACGGCTCGGAGTTGAACGGCGCTGGTGGCAGGCGATGTGATCGTGAGCGCCGTCTGGCCCTCTTTCCAGACAACCGGCAGCGTGTATTTTTCGGTGTGAACATCTACGCCGGCGGCACGAAAGCCGGCAACACCCCACTCAATGGCTTTCGCCATCTCCGGTGAGCCTGATACGCGGCCCCCAATCTCGTCCGTTAGGCGGCGCAGGTTTTCGATCATCGGAGTGTCGCCCAGAACCAGCGGCAGCAACTTAGCGGCTGCCTCGGCGCACGATGATGCTTCCGTTGTCGAACACCCGGCCGTGCCCTGCATACCCTGGGGAGGGCGCCGCGGGTCCACCCTCACCGGCGGCAACTGTGCGGACAGCATGAGGGGAAAGATTCCGGCGAACACAATGAAGAAACGCGAGCACTTCAAGATCGGGCGCATTCGTCTGGACTCCGATGGCAACTGCCGTTAGCTGGAAGAAGAGCGGGTGAAGTATAACGCGGAGGCGTCCACAGCGCAGGGTTGGCCTTTGCTTGGGTGGACATTTTCAGCTGCTTGAGGCCAGCAAAGCATCCGCTACCAGCGCGACTTGCTTCATTTCGGCGACGTCGTGGACACGGACAATGTGCGCGCCGTTCAGGATGCTTGCTGCGACCGTCGCGGCGGTGCCCCAGATACGCTCGTCGACGGAAGCCGGCTTTCCGTTTTTGGCAAGCGCCGCTCCTAGAAAACCCTTCCGCGAGGTTCCGATGACCAGCGGATAGTCGAGCTTTGCGAGTTCGGGCAGCCTTGCCAGCAGTTCGTAGTTTTGCGAAAAGCTCTTGCCAAAGCCGACGCCGGGATCGATTAGGATCTGCGAATTCGGTAGGCCCGCTTCTTGTGCGATGGCAATCGACCTACGCAAGCCGCTCACGACATCCTTCACAACGTCGCGCGCGAATGGCCCCTTTTGCATCGTGCGCGGCGTTCCGCGCATATGCATTAGGATGAGCGGCGCGCCGTGCCTTGCCGCCACTTGCGCAAGCCGTGGATCGCTGCGCAAGCCCGAAATGTCGTTTACCATTTCGGCCCCCGCGCCGAGCGCAATTTCCGCGACCGCAGCTTTCTGGGTGTCCACGGAGATGGGGATTTTGAGTTTGCCGCGCAGTGCTTCGAGCACGGGCAGGAGTCGGCGCAACTCCTCTGCCGCAGAGATTCCATGGGAGCCCGGCCGAGTCGATTCTGCGCCGATGTCCAGCAAGTCCGCTCCGTCGCGCCGCATCGCGAGGGCTTGCTCCACCGCGAGGCTCGGATCGAGGAACTTTCCGCCATCGGAAAAGCTGTCCGGCGTGACGTTCAGCACGCCCATCACCAGCGTGCGCTTCCCGAGAGCAATACTCCTGGGACGCAATCGTAGTCGGAAGCGTTGGCGCCGGTAGAATCCCATACTCAATTCGGAAAAGTTTCCTCTTCGCCGTCAGATCTTCTTACTGCGTGGGAGGGGTCGCACGTTCCCGGTGATGGACGGAAATCAGGTGAAGCGAGCCTTCCAGTCCGAAGGGCAATCGGCCTTGCAAGCGGCTGGTTGACGCTGCCTTGGCTTCTCTTGATTCGTAATCCCCGTTTAAGATTCCGCTGGTCTTGCGTTCGCACCAATTCCGAAGCCAGTCGGCATCCCCGTCAATCCAGGTCGAAATCGCGGATGGGCTTGCCGGCGGGAGCATCTTTGGCCTTTTTCATGGCCTCTTCGAACTTCTTCGCCAGGATGTCTTCCTTGTTGGTTTCCTGAAACCAGGAGTCCGCAAATTTGTCTTCGCGCTGGCGCTTCTGCTGCTCAAGGATGCTGGACGCCTGTGTCAGGTCGACGTCCGGCCCGGGCTTCACGGGTGCTTCGTGGGACAACACAGCTCCAAACACCGGATCGACCACCAGTTTGGCGTGGCAGCACGGGCAGGTCACGTTCAGATTCTCGCCGTCCTTCAATCCCATACGCGTATTGTACTCCTGCCGGGCAAAAAAGTAGGGGCACGGTTCCTCGCGCCCCGTCTTCCAAATCGCCCTCGCGAAGCCGCAGTGCTTGCCAGATGCTGTTACGCTTTCGCGGGGCTATCTCCGCGCGTGAATCCGGGTGCCGGCCGAAGTTCCGGTCGGACCACCTTGGGGTCGGCTGCGGTTGCGCCCTGCGGCGGCGTCGACGTCGGCGGTGTCCGCGGCTTATCGGGCAACGGTTTGCCTTCGATCAGCAGCTTTACTTCGTTTGCATCCAGCACCTCGCGTTCAAGAAGGCTCTGCGCGATGCGCTCCAGAACGTCGCGATGCGTGTTCTGGATGTTCTTGGCTTTTTCGTACGCCTCACTGACGATGCGTTTCACTTCCTTGTCGATGTCCACGGCGGTGGCTTCACTGAAATCGCGGTGCTGGGCAATTTCTCGGCCGAGGAAAATCGCTTCTTCCTTCTTGCCGAACGCCAGCGGTCCGAGTTCGCTCATACCCCACTCGCAGACCATGTTGCGCGCAATGTCTGTGGCGCGCTCGATGTCGTTGCCCGCGCCCGTGGTGATGTGGCCCAAGAAAATCTCTTCCGCGGTGCGGCCGCCCATCAAGACAGCGAGCATGCCTTCCAGATGGCTCTTGGTGTAGGAATGCTTGTCATCAGTCGGCAACTGCATGGTCAAGCCCAGCGCCATGCCGCGCGGAATAATGGTGACCTTGTGCACCGGATCGGCGCCCGGCGTCATCGCCGCAACCAGGGCGTGTCCCGCTTCGTGATACGCGGTGTTTCTCTTTTCTTCATCCGACAGGATCAAGGACTTGCGCTCAACGCCCATCAACACTTTGTCTTTGGCCATTTCGAAGTCCGCCATCATCACGAACTTGCGATTTTGGCGGGCCGCCCACAGGGCAGCCTCGTTGGCCAGGCTTTCCAGGTCGGCGCCGGAGAATCCCGGTGTACCGCGCGCGATAATTGATAGGTCAACATCGTCGGCAATCGGCTTTTTGCGTGTGTGCACGCGAAGAATTTCTTCGCGACCTTTCACGTCGGGCCGTGCAACGACCACGCGCCGGTCAAAGCGTCCCGGGCGGAGCAGCGCCGGGTCCAGCACGTCCGGCCGGTTCGTTGCGGCGATCAGAATCACGCCCTCGTTCGATTCGAACCCGTCCATTTCCACCAGCAACGCATTCAGCGTTTGCTCGCGCTCATCATGGCCACCCCCCAATCCTGCCCCGCGATGGCGTCCGACCGCGTCGATTTCGTCGATGAATATGATGCAAGGTGCGTTCTTCTTTCCTTGTTCAAAAAGATCACGCACCCGGCTTGCGCCGACTCCCACAAACATTTCGACGAAATCCGAACCCGAAATCGAAAAGAACGGCACATTCGCTTCGCCGGCAATTGCGCGCGCCAGTAGAGTCTTGCCCGTTCCTGGAGGTCCGACGAGCAGCACACCCTTGGGAATGCGCCCGCCGAGTTTCTGGAATTTCTGAGGATCTTTCAGGAACTCAATGATTTCCTGGAGCTCTTCCTTGGCTTCGTCGGTTCCGGCAACGTCCTTGAACGTCACCTTCTTCTGCTGAGCGGAAAGCAGACGTGCCCGGGATTTGCCGAAACTCAGGGCCTTGTTTCCTCCGGCTTGCATCTGGCGCATCAGGAACAAGCAGAACCCGACCAGCAGCAAAAGCGGCAACGCATTCAGCAGAATAATCAGCCAGTCGCCGCTGCGTACTTCTTTCACGTTGATCAGCACCGACTTATCGCGGAGCGTCTTGCTCAGGTTCGGCGCATCTTCCTTGAAGATCGTGGTGTGGAACTTCTTGTTGGCCGGCTTGGCGTATTCGCCCTGCAGCTCATAGCTGTTCGGCGAGAGGTACATGGTGACCTCTTTGACGTCACCCTGCTCGACGTGAGCCATGAACTCGCTATAGCTGGGCGTATCCTCACGCGCCGATTGCCCGTTTTGCGACACGAGCTTCCAGAGCATTACCCCTAGGAGCACGATCGAGAGCCAGAATAGGATTGTTTTCGCTGTAGAACTGGGATTCACGTTTACCTCACTTGCCTGGTTCAAACCACTGCTTTCAAAAATCTCTGTCAGGGCTTGCGCGCCTTCTTCTTATTAGACGCCGAATTGCCGGTCACCGAAAGGTCAGGTTCGTTCCTCCGCTTGCCCGTGGCGTCGGCCAACCCGTACCCGGCCCATAGATGATTAGATGCGGTTTGGAACCCAAAGTAATCCGGCTCCAGAGCCACGCGGCGGCCGGACGTTTTGTCCAGCAGCACCGCCAATCGAAGCGACCGTGGCTGCGTTTCCGCAAGGCGTCGCAGCAAAAACTCCTGCGTCACGCCGGAGTCCATCACTGCGTCCAGGACCAGAACATCGCGTCCTCTCAAGTCCGGCCGTGCGCCGAAAAAAACTTCGCGCCGTGCATGATTCCCCTGTTGCACGTCGCGAACTTGTTCCCGGACAAAATGGCAAACCGTCGGGGCCGCCAGGTTGCGGAGCAGATCCGCTGCAAAAACGAAGCCGCGGTCCATCGTCACCACCACGTCCAGCCGGCGCCCGCCGCAGGCTCGCGAAATCTGCCTGCCCAGCGCGGTCACCCGTGCCGAGATCCGCTTCGCCGAGAAAGAAGGCGGCCTAGCGTTCACGTTGAACTCTCCTGATTGCGTTCGTAAACGTATTCCAGGTGGCCCACGCAGCGCTGCTGCCCCTTCCTCTACTCTTAGTGTCTCGCCTGCGGGAAGTGCAGTCAATCAGCGAGAAGCGAATTCGGCATGGTGTTCCGGGATTTGGCATTCCGCAAACGGACTGTGGCAGTTCCTACTTCAGGGCCGGGCGAGGCATAAACACCAGAGCGTCACGTTCGCGAAGGACATCGACGCCGCCGGGAATTTGCAGCCGCTTGCCTGGCTCACCCGATTTCGCGAGCTGGATAATGGACTCAATGTGCCCGATCGAAATCTGCCCGGGCCGTTGCCTCACTCGTCCGACAATTTCCTGGATCAGCCGGGCTCGCAACGCGGCCGATGCGCCGCCAGCTTGTTCTATTGCCATGGGATTCAGCAATTCCGGAAGCGCGACTCGCGCAGTCGTTGCAGTCAGAGTGATATTCTTTTGAAAAAGATGCAGAGCGAGATGCTCGAGGAACGAAGCTTGTTCACGCGCGCGATCGGCCAGCGCCGCGAGATGTTCAATCACTGCCGGATTGAATTGTTTCGCAAGCAAAGGGAAGAGTGTTTCGCGCATGCGCGCTCGCGTCCGCGCTTTGTCACGGTTTGTCGCGTCTTCGCGCCAAGCCTGTTTCCTCGCACGCAAATATTTTCGCAGCTCCTCGCGGCGAAAACCAAGGAGGGGCCGGGCAACACGTCCTGCCACTGGATGAATTCCCGCGAGCCCTGCGATTCCCGTTCCGCGTAGGATGTGCGCCAGGACGGTCTCGGCCTGGTCCTCCATGGTGTGCGCCGTGGCCACGATATCCAGCAGGCCTTGCTCGACGAGCCGCTCAAAAAATCCGTATCGCGCGCGACGCGCTGCGTCTTCGAGGTTTGCTTTCTCAAGTTTGGCCTTTCCGGCGACGTCTCCACGGCCAATGTGCAGCGTCGAGCCAAGCTTTTCTGCCAGAGCTTCCACAAATTTCTCGTCCAGGTCAGAAGCTCTTCCGCGCAATTTGTGATTGAAATGCACCACGCTTACAACGATTCCCAGCTTCGCTCTTAGCTCCGCCAGCAGCGTCAACAGTGCCACCGAATCCGCTCCGCCCGACACGCCGACGCCGATTTTTAGACCTGCTCGGAACCACGCCAGTTCTTTCAAGTGCCGGGTAAGGCGACCCTGAAGCTGTTCGCTGCTTTTGACCGTGCGCAATCCGGGCCTCGCTTCGCCCGCATCATCGCACGAAAAGCGACCGTCGCAGTCTTCAAGACGCACAAAAAAGAGAGGCAGCCGAAAAAAAGGCTGCCTCTCCGCCAGAGTTGATCAGTCGAACCTAGAATGTGATCTTGCCCATCACCTGAACGATGCGCGCATCCGTCGCAGCCGCTGCAAATGCGCCATAAGGCGAAGTCGGCGGCTGCACCGCGCTCTCGATCAGTCCGAACACGCTGCTGTTGAGGTTGGAAGTCGGATTGGCGAAGTTCACGTGGTTCAGCACGTTGTATGCGTTGGCGCCTACCGTGAACGCGAGCCTCTCGTGAAAGCGGAACGTCTTCTTCAGGCCCAGGTCGGTGTTGAAATATCCGGTCCCGCGGAACGAGTTGCGAGGAATGGTGCCGAAGGTGGTAACCGACGACCCACTCGCAAAATCTGCGGCGGAAAAGCATGGCGTGTCCACGCTAGCCGCTCCGCAGGAGAAGGGAACTGTGGTAAGTGGCTGGCCGAGCACCGTGACGCCCTGCAAGTTCGTGCCGGCACCTTGCAGGTTGCCAGCGGTGTTGCCATCCACGACGCTGAAGGGCAAGCCGGTCCTGTAGAACAAGGTTCCCGACACAGTCCACCCGCCTACGACGGCGTTCAGAGCGCGGTTTCCGAACTTCACCGGCAAATCCCACACGTAGCTGGCATTCAGACTGTGGCGAACGTCGTAGTCTGAGTTGCTGTAGTTCAACGCGGCCGGGTTGAACGGGCTGATCTGGTTCAACAGACTGTCGTTGAAGCTGTAGGGATCGATCCCGCCGTTCGAAACATTGTCCAGCGTGTGGCTGAACGTATAGCTGAACCGGCCGGAGAATCCGCGCCACAGCTGCTCCTGCACCGTCGCGGTCAAACCGTTGTAATTCGATCTGCCGTTGTTCGTCAGCTGCGTGACGTTTTGTACTCGGGTATCCGCGGGCGACGACGGTAATCCGCCGAACCCAAAGCTATTGAGGTAAGGATTTTCGAGGATCTCATCGTATCCGTGATTTCCAACGTAGTTGACCGACAGCACCGTTCGTTTCCCGAGCGTGTGCTGCACCATCAAGTTCCATTCCACGTACTTCGGGTTCTGGAGCCTGCCGACCACGTCATTCAGGTTAGGAGTTGCGCAGCCTGGCGGTGCGGCATTGAGGAAATCGGACACCGTGCCACCGCCATTAAAGGTGCCCTGGAACGCCGAGTTGCACTGTGCAACCAGTGCCGCGGCGCTGTTGGGATTGCTCATCGCGTCAATCGATCCGAGTCCCGCGAGCGAGAAGCTCGTCACCTGCGGGAAGTTCGTCGTGAACTGGTCCAGAATCTGCCCGGGATACAGGTCGGAGAACAACCCGATTCCTCCGCGGATCACTGTCTTGTCTCCCGTCGGGCTCCACGCAAAGCCTACGCGCGGTTCGAACACGACCCTTTCTACGCCAGGGAGGATCTGGCTGATTCCCGTGGTCACCATCTGGTTGTAGGGAACCGTCGGATCGTGGCTAAGCTGATCGAACGGCAGGACTCCGCGGGCCACACAATCTGATTGGCAGGTGCCACCGGAGTTACGGTCCGCGCGCAGCACCAATGTGAGCTTGAGCTTCGAATTCACGCGGAACTCGTCTTGAAAATAGAGGCCCATGCTGTAAAAGGCCAGCGGCTGCGAACCATGGATCGCGAAATTCTGCTGAATGACGTCGGCCGCACCATTGGCGAAGTCCAGCATCTTGGACTGGATCGCAGGGTAGCTGCCTTCGCTCGCGGTGAAGTCGCTGACGTCGTCCCGGCGAAAATTCGCGCCGAACTTGAACGTGTGACGGCCGCGCTCGATCGAAAGATCATCCACCAGCTGCCACTGCGTCACGTTGCGGCCTTGCGGGAACAATGCCAGAAGGGGGAAAAACCCCGAGCCCGAACCCAAAGGCGTCAAGCTCGTATCGCTGGTGCTGAGGATATAAGGGAACGCGGACAGCGCACTGCTCAAGTTCGGGCTTTGGAACAACGCCGAGTAGTAGATCACCGAGCCGATGAAGTTGTTGACCACGCGAGGACTAAAAACGTGCGTGTAGTTCAACTGCCCTTCATTCTGTGGCTGATCGCTCTGGATGTTGAATGCCGGATCAATCGGATCGGTGTAGGTTGGCTGGTTCCCGCGATCGAACCGTACGCGACCAAAGATCTTGTCCTTGTCGCTGAGCTCGTAGTCCACGCGGCCGCTGACCAGCCACTCGCGGTTGCCATTTGGCACGGAAACCCGGTACTGCGCGAGGCATGGTCCTGAAAATACCGTATCCAGGCTGCCGCACGAATCGCCGACCACTGGCTGGGCATTCGCTACGCCCGGCGCGTTGTTGTAGAGTGCAAAGACCTGCTGATAAAAGGGAATTGCCGCCGGATTGTTCGCCGGAAGGCTCGTGCCGAGGATGTAATTTTGTAGTGCCTGGGTGGGTACAAACACCTGGCTGCTGGATCCGAACGTATAGCGCAGGCCTTCGGTGTTGATAAAGAAGAACGCTTTGTTTCTCTTGATGGGACCGCCGAGCGACGCTGCCCACTGATTGTTGTTTTCAAACGGACGCGGTTGTCCGCCCGCATTCAAGAAGAAATCATTCGCATTCAACGCGCTTCCGTTCCAGTAGTAGACGGCATTCCCATGAAACGCGCTGCTGCCGGACTTGGTCGTGTAGTCCACTTGTGCGCCGGCTTGCCGTCCATACTGCCCGGTGTAGCCGTTGCTCACCACGGCCACTTCCTGCACTTCGTTCGAACCGAGCAGGAGGTTGCTGGCGCCTGAGTTATTGAGGTTGAGGAATGGATCGTTGTAGTCGTTTCCGTTGATCGTAAAGAGATTCGCGGTCGCGGGAAGCCCGAAAGCGGTGAAGTTTCCATACCCTCCCCCATTCGATGTGTTCATCGTCACGCCGGGAGAAATCTGTGCGATGTAGCTCAGGTCCCCGCCCGGGTTCGGAATGTTCTGGAGCGTGTGCAGATCGATGTTGGCGGTGATGTTGCCGTCTTCGGTCTGCAACAATGGTGCGCTTCCGGTGATTTCAATGGTTTGTGTGGTTTCGCCGACTTCCAGTTTGGCGTTGACGGTGGAAGTTTGCCCGAGTAGAACTTCGGGTTTTTGCACCGTGCGCCGAAACCCCGCCTTTTCAACCGTCACGCTGTACCGTCCGGGCTTCAGCAAGGAAAATTGAAACGTACCGGTTGGCCCGGTGATCGAGGATTGCGATTCCTGCGTCGCTTCATTGACGAGCGTGACTTGCGCGTCCGTCACCACGGCTCCTGAAGCGTCCCTCACCGTGCCGTTGATGGCTCCAGTGACGATGGTCTGTGCATATGCTGCACCGCTGACGACAAAAACGAGCACCGGAATCAAAGAAAAGTGTCTTAAGTACCGCTTGACGCTCATAGTTCTTACGTTCTCCTTGAATTTGTATTCCCACTTCTCGCCTGGCTGCGCGCCTCGGTGTTTCTTTCCGTTCCGTCGCGCAATGCGCCGCAAGCGTCGGGCGCGGGGACACACCTGTCCCTTCGCGTGATTCCTGTGTCACGCGCTTCTCCGTCGTTGTTTGGTTGCTTTGTACCGCGAGCCGGCCTAGGCTTCCTGAGGACCTACGGTTCACCGCTGCTCAAAAAGGGCTGCGCAGTACCCACTCGAATTTCCCGGCGAGGTTCAGCGTGCAAGCTCAATGCCACATTTCGCCGGTTCATGAAATATCTGGTTTATCTTGAGTTTACACAGCGTTTGCGTTGCTGGCAGATCGTCTCGGCTATTCGAAACCAGAGATTTCTCCCAAAAACAATAATTACCGGTAAGTACAAGAACTCCAATAATTATCTATGAGTACTCATACGACGGTATGAAAATGTGAAGCGGACTTGGGGGCTCTCGAAAGACACCGTTTCCTAATAGTGGGATGCGCGTGGAGCTGACTCGGTTTCTGATTCGGTCCGAAATTCTTGCGGCTGGATTTTCTGAATAATGTATGTGCGCACAGGAAGCGGCACCGACGATAGACCCGACGTTCTAGCCGGTCTGGCGCTTGCGCTCAGGAGACATCCGGCCTGGCGTCTTTTGGCGATAGGCATCGCTGGTTTCCTCTGGCCTAGGCTCATCGTCAAGATTGCTGCCCTGCAATCTTTGGCAAAAATTGCCGAGGATTGCACCGTGGGCTCGCATCTCATGGACTTTAAGCGACTTAAAGGAAGCGGGTGGACCGTTGTGGAAATGTTTGAATTTCGTATTTCTAGGTGTTGACAATCCTGGCGGCCGTGCCTATACTTCGAAAGTTGTTTGGACGCCACTCTGCTGGACAGGGAGGCCGTAGCTCTTTGACAATTGATACGATGTGCCAGAATCCGTTCGAAATCATTCGGCCTATTCGAGCCCGAATGATTGAGTAACATCGAGCGATCAACAATTTGCTTGGGCAGGCTGGCTCTCTGATGCAAATCAGAGGGCATTTTTTTTCGCCCAAGCGACAGGCTTCAAACGAGAGTTTGATCCTGGCTCAGAACGAACGCTGGCGGCGTGCTTAACACATGCAAGTCGAGTGCGCGGTTGTAGCAATACAACTGGCGCACGGCGCACGGGTGCGTAACACGTGGGTAATCTGCCCTCTGATGGGGAATAACCCGCCGAAAGGCGGGCTAATTCCGCATAATATTCCGAGAACTTCGGTTTTTGGACTGAAAGGCGTAAGTCGTCGGAGGAGGAGCCCGCGCCCGATTAGCTAGTTGGTAGGGTAATGGCCTACCAAGGCTTTGATCGGTAGCTGGTCTGAGAGGATGGCCAGCCACACTGGAACTGAGACACGGTCCAGACTCCTACGGGAGGCAGCAGTGGGGAATCTTGCACAATGGGCGAAAGCCTGATGCAGCGACGCCGCGTGGGGGATGAAGCTTCTCGGAGTGTAAACCCCTTTCGATCCGGACGAATACCTCGCAAGAGGGGTGACGGTACGGATATAAGAAGCCCCGGCTAACTACGTGCCAGCAGCCGCGGTAAGACGTAGGGGGCCAGCGTTGTTCGGAATTACTGGGTGTAAAGGGTTCGTAGGCGGTGTGGCAAGTCGGGAGTGAAATCTCTGGGCTCAACCCAGAGGCTGCTTCCGAAACTGCTGTGCTTGAGTGTGGGAGAGGCGCGTGGAATTGCAGGTGTAGCGGTGAAATGCGTAGATATCTGCAGGAACACCCGTGGCGAAAGCGGCGCGCTGGACCACTACTGACGCTGAAG
>JBKOXA010000016.1:0-30976 GCA_046724685.1 Acidobacteriota bacterium
TTTTTCCGGGTACCGGCCGCAGTTTTATTTCCGGACGACGGACGTGACGGGAGACATGAAACTGGCGGCGGGAGTGGAGATGGTGATGCCGGGAGACAACGTGAGCTGCGAAGTGACGCTGATCACCCCGGTAGCCCTGGAGAAGGGGCTGCGGTTCGCGATACGCGAAGGCGGCCACACGGTCGGCGCAGGCGCCGTTACGGAGATCATTGAGTAGTTTGGCGCCGAAGGCCAAGCTTCTTTAGAAGAAAACACATGAGACAAGGCGACAAAATTAGAATTCGTTTGAAGGCTTTTGATCACCGCATTCTGGACCAGTCCACGCGTGAAATTGTCGAAACAGCGAAGCGTACCGGCGCGGATGTTGCCGGCCCGATTCCTCTTCCGACCACGATCAACCGCTGGACCGTTCTTCGCTCGCCGCACGTGGACAAAAAGTCCCGCGAGCAGTTTGAGATGCGCACGCACAAGCGCTTGATCGACATTCTGGAGCCGACACCGGACACGGTGGACGCTCTGATGAAGCTCGATTTGCCGCCGGGCGTGGACGTGGAAATCAAGGCGTTTGGTCACGCCGCGAAGTAAGAGTAGCGCCGGATTTTAGCCCGGCGGTTCGGACCCGATTCAATCGGGAAATTTCGAGCAGGACGCAGCCAATACCCAGGGGAGTTTGAGGCACGCTGCGAAAGAGAGACGAAAAAATGGCAGTCGAAGGAATTATTGGGATCAAGCTGGGGATGACGCAGATTTTTGCCGAAGACGGCAATCTGGTCGGCTGCACGGTATTGCAGGCCGGGCCATGCGTTGTAGTGCAGCGCCGGACAAAAGAGAAGGACGGCTATGACGCTGCGCAATTGGGCCTGGTGGAGTTCGTCAAGCCGCAGCGTGTCAATAAAGCGATGACCGGGCACTTCAAGAAGGCCGACGTTGCGCCAATGAAAGTTCTGCGGGAAGTTCGCATAGGGGAATCGAAAGACGAGACGAAAGTTGGCGACCGGGTCCTGGTCGAAAGCTTTAAGGCGGGCGAGCTTGTGGACGTGAGCGGGGTCAGCAAGGGCAAGGGATTTGCCGGCGGGGTAAAGCGCTGGCACTACGCGGGCGGCGACGCGACCCATGGTTCGATGTTTCATCGCGCACCGGGCGGCATCGGAGGCAGTTCGTTCCCGTCGCGTGTCTGGAAGAATCAGCATTTTCCGGGTCACATGGGAAACGCGAAAGTGACCGCAAAGAATTTGAAAGTAATCAAGGTGGATACCGACGAAAACCTGCTGCTGGTGCGGGGATCGGTTCCCGGGCCCAGCGGGCAATACATTTTCATCCGCAAGGCGCGCAAGGCGAAGTAAGGGTTTCAGGGTTTGTTCTACAAGCTCTGAGCTAAAGGGTTTAGGAAACACAGAGAAGGAAACGAGATTATGCCAGTCGTGGATGTAGTCAATCTGGACGGAAAGAAAGTCGGCGAAGTTGAGCTGGCGGACGCGGTGTTTGGCGCGAAGGTGAATCCGCATCTGCTGCACGAAGCTTCCCGCTGGTACCTGGCCGGGCTCCGCAGGGGCACACACAAGGTCAAGGAAAAGAGCGAAGTCTCGGGTGCAGGCCGTAAGCTCTGGAAGCAGAAGGGAACGGGCCGCGCTCGTGTCGGCTCTATCCGGTCGCCGCTGTGGCGCCATGGCGGAACGGTCCACGGACCGCGGCCCCGTAGCTACAGCTACGCGTTGCCAAAAAAGATGTTGCTTGGCGCATTGCGCTCGGCGCTCTCCGCGAAGCTTGCGGATGCCAAGCTGACGGTTGTAGACGGCTGGCAACTCGATTCGCATAAGACGCAGGCGCTGGTTTCGACGCTTGAAAAGCTGAGCTTCACGAAGTCGGCTTTGCTGGTGGCACACGGCGAAAACCGCAATCTGGAACTTGCCAGCCGCAACCTCGCAAATGTGAAGTTGTCCGCTCCAAACGCCCTTCAGCCGTATGAAGTGCTGAAGCACGATCGCCTGGTCCTTTCCAAGGATGCGGTGGCGCGCCTGGTGCGGTCACTCGACCCGGAGAAAAAGCCGATTGAGGTTCCCGATGTTGAATCGATTGCCGCGGCTCCGGTAAAGAAAGAGACCGCAGCGAAAAAGCCGGCCGCGAAGAAGGCGGCCAAGCCCGCAGTGAAAGCCAAAAAGGGGAAGGGATAACTCATGTCGACCCCTCACTATCAGATTATTCGCCGCCCGATCATCACGGAAAAAGGTTTGGGCGTGAAAGAAGTCCAGGGCACGGTGGTTTTTGAAGTTTCTTCCAAAGCGACCAAGACGCAGATCAAGGAAGCGGTGCAGCAGATTTTCAACGTGAAGGTCTCCGACGTGCGCACTGCGAATTTCCCGGGGAAGATGCGCCGCCGGGGCCAGACCGAAGGATATCGCCGCGACTGGAAGAAAGCGTACGTAAAGCTGGCTGCGGGCGAAAAGATGATCGAGTTTGCCGAGAACTTGTAGTCGCGGAAAGTTTGTAGTTTGGGTCAGGAAACAGGCCAAGGCAGTACAGCGCGGCAGGTCGATGCCGCCGAGAGATGAGCAGGGCAAGAGGCAGAGATGGGACTGAAGAGCTTTAATCCATATACGGCGTCGCGGCGGTTTATGACCGTCCTCGACAAGAGCCATATCACCAAGGAGACACCGGAAAAGGGTCTTCTGGAACCGAAAAAGCGCTCCGGCGGACGCAACAACCAGGGCGAGATTTCGGTATGGCACCGCGGTGGCGGTCACAAGAAGCAGTATCGCAAGATTGATTTCCGCCGCGATAAGGATGGCGTACCGGCGAAGGTCGAAGCGATTGAATACGACCCCAACCGCAGCGCCAACATTGCGCTGCTGCATTACGCGGACGGAGAAAAGCGCTACATCCTGCATCCGGTGGGTCTCGAAGTTGGCGCGACCGTGACGACCGGTGAATCGGCGGATATTCTCCCGGGCAATGCCATGAAGTTCCGCCACATTCCTCCGGGCACGATGGTGCACAACCTGGAACTGTATCCCGGCCGAGGCGGCCAGCTGGTTCGCACCGCGGGAGCTTCCGCGCAACTGTTGAGCAAAGAAGGCGACCTGGCCCTGATCAAGCTGCCTTCGGGTGAAGTTCGAAAGTTCTCGATCGACTGCATGGCAACGGTCGGACAGGTCGGAAATCTTGACCACGAGAATGAAACCTACGGCAAAGCCGGACGCACGCGGTGGAAGGGTGTTCGTCCCACGGTTCGCGGCGTGGCGATGAATCCGGTGGATCACCCCCACGGCGGCGGTGAAGGCCGCGTAAAGGGCAATCACCCGGTAACGCCATGGGCATTCCCGACGCTGGGCAAAAAGACGCGTCATAACAAGCGCACCGACAAGCACATTGTCGAGCGCCGGAAATAGGCTGGTTTCAGGGTTTCAGGGCTTGTTTTACAAGCCCTGAGGGGGAAGAAGTTGTACTTACCAACCCTGAAGGTTTGCAAGGTAGCTGAGGGAGAGCATTCGCGGCGCAATCACACTGCGAATGAAGAGCAGAACCGATGCGAGCGACACGAACAAGCCGTGCAGCAGGACGCCGGGCGGCAGTACGACGCGGCGTGAAGCGGTCGGGCAAGCGTGTAGCAAAGCGAGTGACCCCGAAACCGGCAGCGAAAGTTGCCGTGGTGGTTCGGAAACAGGCTGTGCCGCTCGAGCCCGTGCTGTACAAACTGTGCAAGCCCGGATGGGCGGTGATAGTGGACCGCACGCCGAATGCGATGGGAACGCGGTTTGTTTGCCCGTTCTGCCCGAAATCGCATCGCGTTCCGGGGCCGGTGCGTGGATTTAAAAAGATGCGGCATGCCCAGTGGGGGCGTTTGCGCCGCGTGGAGGAATAGCAAAGAGATGGCACGCTCACTGAAAAAGGGTCCGTTTGTGGACGGACACCTGCGCGAAAAGGTCGAAGGGCTGAACACGCGCAACGAAAAGAAAGTGGTGAAGACCTGGTCGCGGCGTTCGACGATTGTGCCGGACATGATTGGTCACACCATCGCCGTGCACAACGGCAAAAAGTTCATCCCGGTGTATGTGACGGAACAAATGATTGGACACAAGCTGGGCGAATTCGCTCCAACGCGCACCTTTAAGGGCCACGCGGTTAAGGCCGCGCTGGAGAAGGCTGCAGCGCCCGCTCCGGCAGGAGGCGGCGCTGCTCCGGCAGCACCGAAGGCATAAGCCATGGCCGACGTACAGACACAAACTCCGTTGATCGAAGCGCATGCCCTTGCGCGTCACATCCGCTTGTCGCCGCAAAAGGCGCGCCTGGTGATCGATTTGATTCGCGGGCAGCGCGTGCAGGACGCCTTGCAGACCTTGCGCTACACGCCGAAACGCGCAGCCAAGCCGATTGAAAAGCTGCTGCGCAGCGCGGTGGCGAACGCGGAACGCAAGGCCGACGATGCCGGCGCACCGCTCGATGTGGACCAGCTTTTTGTTTCGAAGTGTTTCGTGAACGAAGGCACGCGCTGGAAGCGGCTGCGGCCGGCTCCCATGGGCCGGGCCTTCCGCTACCAGAAGCGTACTGCGCATGTGTGGGTTGCTGTGGCCGAACATCAGATCGCGGCCGCCGAACGCCACGCCAGCAACGTGGCCGAAGCGGAAGCCAACAAAGGCGTTCGTGGAACCGCGCGGCGTGTTCGCAAGGCATTGACCGGCAAGCAGCGAGCCGCAAAGAAGGGCAAGAAGGGATAACGATGGGACAGAAAACACATCCATACGGATTCCGCCTCGGCTACAACAAGCCGTGGAAGTCGCGCTGGTTCGCCGATCGCGAGTATGCCGACCTGCTGCACGAGGACGTCAAGCTCCGCAAGGAACTGAAAGAAAAGCTGAAATCCGCGGGGATCAGCTCCATCGATATCGAACGCGCGGCCAACAAGCTGGTGGTGCGGATCTTTACCGCGCGGCCAGGCATCATCATCGGCCGCAAGGGCGCAGAAATCGACAAGCTGAAGCAGGACGTCCAGAAGCGCACCAAGCGTGAAGTGCACATCGACATTCAGGAAGTGCACCGTCCGGAGCTCGACGCCACGCTCGTTGCGGAATCAATTGCGTTGCAACTCGAAAAGCGCGTGGCGTTTCGCCGCGCGATGCGCAAGTCCGTCGATTCGGCTCTGCGTTTTGGCTGCAAGGGCATCAAAGTGCGCGTTGCCGGTCGGTTGAACGGTGCGGAAATCGCGCGTAAAGAGTGGTACCTGCAGGGCCGTTTGCCGCTGCAGACGCTGCGCGCGGACATCGATTTCGGAACCGCGGAAGCGCAAACCACCTACGGCGTGATCGGTGTGAAGTGCTGGATTTATCAGGGTGAAAATATCCCGCGGCGCAAAAAGACTCAGGATAAGCCCGAAGCTGTCGCGGCGGACTGAAGCAACGAAGCGGAATTGTCGACCGCTCCGCGGTCGCGCATAACACGGAAGCGAGAACACAACGATGTTGATGCCGAAGAAGGTGAAGTACAGAAAGCAGATGCGCGGCCGCCGCAAAGGCAAAGCGTGGCGCGGCGGGGACCTTTCGTTTGGCGAGTACGGGCTCAAGGCCATGGAAAATGCTTGGATCACCGACCGCCAGATCGAAGCTTCGCGTGTAGCGATCACGCGATTCATCAAGCGCGGCGGAAAGCTTTGGATCCGGATTTTCCCGGACAAGCCTTTTACCAAGAAGCCGGCGGAGACCCGCATGGGTAAAGGCAAAGGCGCTCCGGAAAAGTGGGTGGCGGTGGTCAAGCCGGGACGCATCATGTTCGAAATGGCGGGCATCGATGAAGCGACGGCGCGCGAAGCCCTGGAACTTGCTTCGCACAAGCTGCCGATTCCGACCAAATTCGTTTCCCGCGCAGGAGGATTCTGATTATGGCGGGACGTATGGAAAAGATCCGCGAAGCGGGCGTCAACGAGCTTGAAGTGCAGCAAAAAGAACTGACCGAGACGATTTTCCGGTTGCGGTTTCAATTGTCGACGGGGCAGGCGGAAGCGCTGAAGCGGCTTCGTGAAGCGAAAAAAGATTTGGCGCGGGTGAAAACACTTCTCCGTGCGCATCAGTTGAAGAAGGCGTGAGGACATTGGAATGACAGCAGAGACACAAACTCCAGCAGTGCAGGAGCGCGGCGAGCGCACCGAGCTGATTGGCAAGGTCACCAGCGCGAAGATGGAAAAGACCATCGTCGTCGAAGTGATCCGCCTGGTGCAGCACGCGAAATACCGCCGCGTGATTCGCATCTCGAAAAGGTTTTACGCGCACGACGAAAAGCGCGAAGCAAAGACGGGCGACACGGTATCGATTTCCGCGTCGCGCCCGCTTTCCAAGCTGAAGCGCTGGCGTTTGAAGGAAGTGCTGACGCGGAACGCGTCGGCGCAGTAAGCGGAACGGGGAGAACGAGCCATGATTCAGATGCGAACCTGGCTGACGGTGGCGGACAATTCCGGCGCGCGCAAGCTGATGTGCATTTTGCCGGTCGGCGGCGATGTGGGATTGAAAGCGGGTCTCGGCGACATTGTGACCGCTTCGGTGAAGGAAGCGACACCGGAAAGCCAGGTAAAAGAAGGCAAGGTTGTGAAGTGCGTGATCGTCAGGATGCGCAAGGAACAGCGCCGCAAGGATGGCACCTACATCCGGTTCGACGACAACGCCGCGGTTTTGATCAACGATGCAAACGAGCCCGTCGGGACCCGCGTGTTCGGGCCGGTGGCAAGAGAGCTGCGCGAGAAGAAGTTCACCAAGATTGTCTCGCTGGCTCCGGAAGTCTGGTAAAGCGATGAGCGCACAACGAACAAAACGACACACCATATTGCTTCGCAAAGGCGACCAGGTGAAGGTGATGTCCGGCCGCGATGCCGGCAAGAGCGGCAGGGTGCTGACCGTCAATCCGCGGAAGAACACGGTTGTGGTCGAACACGCGAATCTCATCAAGCGCCACACACGTCCGAACCCTTCGAAAAACATCAAGGGCGGCATTGTGGAAAAGGAAGCCGGAATCAATGCTTCCAACGTGATGATTGTCTGCAGCAGCTGCGGAAAGCACACCCGCATCGGGCACAACACGCTTTCCGACGGCACCCGCGCGCGGGCATGCAAGCGTTGCGGCACGACCTTAGACAAGTAAAGGGAAGACAGGAAAAAGAGAAGAAACGAAATGAAGAGCAGAATGCAGGAAAAATATCGGAATGAGACAACCCCGGCGCTGATGAAGCGTTTCGGATTGAAAAACGTCATGGCCGTGCCGAAGGTCTCGAAGATCACGGTAAACATCGGCCTGGGCGAGGCCAGCCAGAACGTGAAGCTGCTGGATACCGCGGCCCAGGAACTTGGCCAGATTACCGGGCAGAAACCGATCATCACCCGCGCCAAGAAGTCCATTGCGAATTTCAAGATTCGCAAAGGGATGCCTATCGGATGCGCGGTGACTTTGCGCGGCGACAAGATGTATGAATTTCTCGACCGTCTTTGCAACGTGGTTCTGCCTCGCGTACGCGATTTCCGGGGGCTTCCCTCGAACGCGTTCGATGGGCGCGGCAACTACACGCTGGGCCTGAAGGACCAGTTGGTGTTTCCTGAAATTGATTACACGCGCGTGGACAAGATCAAGGGCATGAACATCACCTTGACCACCACCGCAAAGAATGACGAAGAAGGCCGCGAGCTGCTGATGGCCCTCGGCTTTCCTCTACGCAAGCCCGGAGGAGCCAACTAATGGCACGCACCGCGAAAATCGTCAAGGAACTCAAGAAGCAGAAGTTCAAGGTTCGCGCACGGAACCGTTGCCGTTGCTGCGGCCGTGCTCGCGGCTACATCCGCAAATTTCAAATGTGCCGCATCTGTTTCCGCGGCATGGCGCTCAAGGGAGAAATTCCCGGCGTCGTGAAAGCCAGCTGGTAAGGAGACTTTAGGAGCGCCATGCAGACCGATCCCATTTCCGATTTTCTGACCAGTATTCGCAACGCGGTAGCCGCCAAGCACCAGCGCGTGGACGTGCCGGCTTCCCGTTTGAAGAGCGAGATTGCCCGTATTCTCAAAGAAGAAGGCTACATCTCCACTTTCAAACTGGTGGACGAGAGCAAGAGCCACAAGACGCTTCGCGTTTTTCTGAAGTACACGCCGGACCGCCGGAGTGTTATTTCCGGCATCAAGCGCATTTCGCGTCCGGGAGCGCGCCGCTACGTGGGTTCGCAGGACGTCAAGCCGGTGGTCGGCGGGCTGGGGATCAGCATTCTGACCACGCCGCAGGGACTCATGAGCGGGCGCGCCGCGCGCAAGTCGCGTGTTGGCGGCGAACTGCTCTGCGAAGTTTGGTAAAGATTTTTTCGAAAGCGGAAGCAAGCGAATTTACGAAGGGTTGAACGAAAACAATGTCACGCATCGGAAACAAACCAATTCCACTGCCTTCCGGCGTAAAAATCGCCGTGGCCTCGGACAAGATTGACGTTCAAGGGCCCAAGGGCAAGATGAGCGTCCTGGTTCCCAGAGGCGTTTCCTTTGAGCAAAAGGACGGGGTACTCAACGTGAAGCGTAACGCGGAAGAGTTCCGCGCGGTTCACGGCCTGGCCCGCGCGCTGGTGGCCAACGCGGTCCACGGCGTCACGCAGGGCTTCAAAAAGGAAATGGACATCGTCGGCGTCGGCTACCGTGCGGAGCTCAAGGGCAAAGTGGTCAATTTTGCGCTGGGGAAGTCGCACCCGGTCGAGTTCCCGGTTCCGGAAGGTATTCAAATCGCCGTGGACAAGCAGACGCACCTGATCATCAGCGGAGCGGATAAAGGACAAGTTGGCCAGGTGGCCGCGAACATTCGTTCGTTGCGTCCGCCCGATCCCTACAAGCAAAAGGGAATTCGCATCACCGGCGAACGCTTGAAGAAAAAAGCCGGCAAGGCTGGAGCCAAGGCCGGGACATAGGCTGGCCGCGGCCTCAAGAGCGGGTTTCAGGGGTTTCTGGGGCTTGTTTAGGGGCCCTGAGATAATAAGTTGCACTTACCACCCTGAGTTGAGATTGAAGGAGAAGAACAGTGGCATCCGTACCGGTTCGCAGATTATCAAGAGACCTCAAGCGTCAGCGGGTTCATGATCGCGTGCGCATGAAGGTGTCTGGCACTTCCGAGCGTCCTCGCTTGTGTGTGTATCGCTCGCTTGATCATATTTACGCGCAGATCATAGACGACGGCGCGGGCAAGACGCTGGTAGCCGCGAGTTCCGCGGACAAGGGCACCAAGAAAAGCTTGAAGGGCGGCGGCAACGTCGCGGCAGCCAAAGTCGTCGGCAAGGAGATCGCCGAACGCGCCAAAGCTGCTGGAGTCGGGAAAGTGGTGTTCGACCGCGGCGGGTACAAGTACCACGGCCGCGTCAAGGCGCTCGCGGATGCGGCGCGGGAAGCGGGGTTACAGTTCTAAGCTTATGTCGAAGCAAACATTGAGGGACAGTCTCGCGGTGCGGCGGTTGCTCGAAGTCAATCCTTCGGATTTGAAGGACGACGTCATCGCCATCAATCGCGTCACCAAAGTGGTCAAAGGCGGCAAGAACCTGAGCTTTTCTGCGCTCGTGGTTGTCGGCGATCATCATGGTCACGCGGGATTCGGCATGGGCAAAGCTCGTGAAGTGCCGATGGCGATCAAGAAGGGCATCGAGCAGGCAAAAAAGAATTTGATCCAGCTCAATCTTACTGGTTCGACGATTCCGCACCAGGTCCTTGGGCGTTACGGCTCGGCGCAGGTTTTGCTGAAGCCCGCACCGGAAGGCACGGGCGTAATTGCCGGCGGCCCGGTGCGCAAGGTCATGCAGGTAGCGGGAATTCACAATGTGCTGACCAAGTCGCTTGGCACTTCGAACCCGCACAACGTCGTGAAAGCCACGTTTTCCGCGCTGCTCGGCTTGAAGGATGCGGCGCAGGTTGCGGAGACTCGCACCAAGACCGTTGAAGAAATTACCGGCCGCGAAAAGAAAGCGGAGAAGGCAGCAGGGGAATAATGGCAGCAGAAAAAAAGGCCCCCAGTAAGGGAACGGCCAGAGCTACGGTCAAAATCAAGTGGGTGGTCAGCTTTATCGGCTGCACCGATGATATGCGGCAAACGATTCGCGGGCTTGGCCTGCGCCGCCTGCACCAGGTTGTCGAGCGCCAGAACACGCCCGAAACGCAGGGCATGATCCACAAAGTGCGGCATCTCGTGGAAGTGGTGGACTAAGGTCATGGCCAAAAAAATTGTCAGAAAAGCAGTCGCCAGAAAGGCCGGCAAAAGAAGTGGGGCGAAAGAGACTCGTAGCGCTTTCAATCTTGAAACCCTCCGCCCGCCGCGTGGCTCGCGCAAGCGCAAAGTGCGCGTCGGACGCGGAATCGGCTCGAAATTGGGCAGAACGTCCGGTGCCGGAAACAAAGGACAAAAGTCACGGCGTGGCTATTCCCGCCGCCGCGGATTTGAGGGCGGCCAGATGCCATTGCATCGCCGCATTCCAAAGCGCGGATTTCGCAGCCCGTTCGGGACCACGTTTGCCATCATCAATCTCGAGGACTTGAACGTTTTTCCGGCAGGTGAAACGGTTACACCGGATCTGCTTCGCGCGCATGGCTTTGTCCGCACTCAGCAGCCGGTAAAAATTCTGGGTGACGGCGATCTGCAGAACAAGCTCGCCGTTCACGCGCACGCATTTAGCGCCTCCGCCAAGGACAAGATCACCAAGGCGGGAGGCTCGTTCGAGGTCTTGGTATAGGTTCGAGGAGACGGGCACGGGTTTTGGGGTTTGCACTTACAGACCCCAAGGTAATTTAAGGATACGCATGAACCGGTTCTTACAAGCATTCGCGAATCTCTTCCGCATCGAGGATCTGCGGAAGCGCGTCTTCTTCACGCTGGCGCTGCTGGCGGTGTACCGCATTGGTGCGCACATTCCGACGCCGGGAATCAATGGCGCGGTGCTCGACCAGCTCTTTTCGCAAGCCCAGGGAACCGCTCTCGGCATCTTCGATCTCTTTAGCGGCGGTACGTTCCGCCGTCTGACGATTTTCGCGTTGGGCATCATGCCCTACATCACCTCATCGATCATCCTGCAGTTGATGACCGTGGTGTTTCCGTACCTCGAGCGTTTGCAAAAAGAAGGCGAACTTGGCCGGCGCAAAATTACGCAGTATACGCGCTATCTCACTGTTGTCTTGAGCGTGATTCAGGCGCTTTCGACGGCCAGCTTGCTGCAAGCCCAGAATTCCGGCGGCCAGGCGCTTGTTTATCACCCCGGCTTGGGTTTCACCTTGATGACTGTGCTGACCCTGACCACCGGTTCGGCGTTCATCATGTGGCTTGGCGAACAAATCAGCGAACGCGGCATCGGCAACGGGATGTCGCTCATCATCTTTGTCGGCATCGTGTCCGGTTTGCCGCGTGCCATCCTGGACCTGTATGAAAAGTACAAAACCGGGGCTTGGGGGGTGTTCACGCCGCTCGCGATCATCCTGCTTCTTGCCGTGATGGTTGCGGTGGTAGCCTTCATCGTCCTGGTCGAACAGGGCCAGCGGCGCATTCCGGTGCAATACGCGAAGCGAGTTGTCGGGCGGCGCGTCATGGGCGGCCAGTCCTCGTATCTTCCGTTGCGAGTGAATTCCGGCGGCGTGATTCCGCCGATTTTTGCGAGCTCGTTGCTGGCGTTTCCCGCGACGCTCGCGCTGATCTTCCCCACCTACGCCTTTGTGAAATCCTTTGCGAAGGCCGTCGGCTGGGGAGAGCCGCTCTACACGGTGCTGTACGTTACGATGATTCTGCTGTTTGCGTTTTTCTATGTCGGCATCGTGTTTAATCCGACCGAGCTTGCCGACAACATGCGCAAGAACGGCGGTTTTATCCCTGGCATTCGCCCGGGCCGCAATACCAGCGACTACGTCAGCAGGATCCTGAAGCGCCTGACGCTGATTGGCGCGATATACCTGGCGCTAGTTTGTCTCCTGCCGGAATTCATGATCGCTGGAATTAAGTTGAATCACTTGCCGCTGTGGCTGGGTGGCAACTGGTTTGACCGTCACTTTCCGCAATGGATTTTGAATGGTTTGGGCGTGAATTTTTATTTTGGCGGAACGTCGCTGTTGATCGTGGTGGGTGTCGCGATGGACACCGTCCAGCAGCTTGAAGCGCAGTTGGTCATGCGCAATTACGAAGGATTTGCACGGAAGGGCCGAATTCGCGGCCGGCGGTAAGCCCGGTAGTAAAGGGGAGACGACGGAGTGACGCCGGACATTCGCCCGCACGAGAAGCTGGACCGTGCAGTGATTTTTCTCGGCCCTCCGGGGGCGGGAAAGGGTACCCAGGCGAAAGAGCTGGCGCGCAAGTTTTCTGCGCCGCACCTTTCGACGGGCGACATGCTTCGCGAGCACGTGGCGCACGGCACCTCGCTCGGGCAGCGGGCGCAGCCGATCATGGCTCGCGGCGAGCTGGTGCCGGATTCGATTGTGCTTCGCATGGTTGCGGACCGCATCGAACGTCCGGATTGTTCGCATGGGTTCGTGTTCGACGGGTTTCCGCGAACCGTGGCCCAGGCGCAGTGGCTCGGCGAACTGCTCAAGCAGCACGGCTTCAAGCCGCCGCTGGTTGTGCACTTCGTGATCGATCCTGGAATGCTTTTGCGGCGCATCACCGGGCGTCGAGTGTGCAAAGTAGGTGGCGAGATTTACAACATCTACGAGCGCCCGACGAAGGTTGAGGGCCGCTGCGATAAAGACGGCGGCGAGTTGGAGCAGCGGGCCGATGATCGCGAGGAAATTGTCGGACCGAGGCTGGCAGCCTACGAACGGCAAACCGCTCCGCTGGCGGCGTATTACAAGCGGCTTGGGCGTCTTCGCGAGGTTGACGCGTCCAAGAGCGTGGATGAAGTTGCCGCGCGCGTCGTCGAGATTGTTCGTTTACCCTGAGCGGGGCGACGGGCAGGGCCGGTGACGGACTGTGGCGGCGGCCTTTTTTGAGCGAGCGGTTTGTTAAGAAGATGGCGATACACCTGCGCAGCGCAGAGGAAATTGAAAAGATGCACCGGGCCGGCTTGATCGTGCACGAGGTGCTCACCGCGCTGCGAGGCAGTGTTCGGCCCGGAATGACGACGATGGACCTCGAGAAGCTTGCCGAGGAAAAAATCGCCGGCAAGCCGGGCCACCCGGCGTTCAAAGGGTATCGCGGCTACCCCTGCGTGCTTTGCACGTCGGTGAACAGCGAGATTGTTCACGGGATACCGTCGCCGAAACGGAAGCTGCAGGAAGGCGACATCGTATCGATCGACTTCGGAATGGAAGTGGATGGATACTTTGCGGATTCGGCAGTAACGGTTCCGGTCGGGAAGATCCGGCCCGAACTGCAGAAGCTGCTGGACGTGACCCGCGATTCGCTCGACCGCGCGATTGACAAAATGCGGGCGGGCAACCGTCTCGGCGATGTTGGCCACGCGGTGCAGAGTCTGGTCGAGGAGAACGGTTTTTCGGTGGTGCGCGAGTTCGTCGGGCACGGCATCGGCACCAAGATGCATGACGAGCCGAACCTGCCGAACTACGGTGAACCCGGGCGCGGTGCGCGGTTGCAGGCGGGCATGGTGATCGCGGTCGAGCCGATGGTGAACGCCGGACGGCACGAAGTTCGCATGCGGGACGAGTGGGTGGCGGAAACCGCCGACGGCAGCCCTTCGGCGCATTTCGAGCACACCATCGCGGTAACCTCGAACGGTCCGCTGATTTTGACGCGACCGAAAGAAGTAACCGGGCCGTCGTGGTAGAGAGCTTGTAAAGCGGTTTTTGTTTTGCTGGACGAGGCGCGGTAAGGGTAGATCTGGGAGCTTATGGCGAAGCACGAAGACGACAAGAAAAAGAACGACTCGGGAAATTCGAAAGAAGACGCCATTGAAGTCATGGCGACCGTGATCGAGCCGCTCCCGAACGCAATGTTTCGCGTTGAGCTGGAAAACAAGCACCAGGTGCTGGCGCATGTTTCCGGGAAGATGCGCAAGAATTTTATTCGGATTCTCGCGGGGGACAAAGTCGCTGTCGAGCTTTCGCCATACGATTTGACCCGTGGTCGAATCGTTTACCGCTACAAATAGCGGAACAGTTTTTCTAGCGGCGGGTTTATCCCGCCGGTTTGGGAAGCAAAAGGGAGTCAGGCAACATGAAAGTACGAGCGTCGGTAAAAAAGATTTGCGACAAATGCAAGGTGATCCATCGCCGCGGCGTGGTCCGGGTAATCTGCGTCAACCCGAAGCACAAGCAACGGCAGGGATAGTATCGGTATTTTTGACCAGGAATTTTTTTAGCCAGTGATTTTAAGGAGAATTTAAGTCATGGCACGTATCGCAGGTGTTGATCTTCCGGTGCAGAAGCGTCTTTGGGTCGGTCTGACCTCGATCTACGGCATCGGACAAGTGCGCGCGAAGAGACTCGCGGAAAAAGCGGGCGTGGATTTTACGAAAAAGATCCGCGACCTCACGGAAGATGAAGTCAACAAGCTCCGCCAGGCCATCGAGCAAGAGGGCCGCGTGGAAGGCGATCTCCGCAAGGAGATCCAGATGAACATTCGCCGCCTGATCGAAATTCAGGCTTACCGCGGCATCCGGCACCGTCGCAACTTGCCGGTTCGCGGCCAGCGCACCCACACCAACGCTCGTACCCGCAAGGGGCCGCGGCGCGGCGCGGTTGCAGCCAAAAAGCAGGTCAAGGGCAAGAAGGGCTAATTTGGAGTGCGGCAGCGCTGTGCTGCCGCTTTCTGAGGTTCCCCTGCAGTGCCGGGCTTAGCCCGGCGGTTGTAGCGGCCGCCTTCCAGGCGGTCTTGGTAGGCAAAAGGAAACGGAGTCACACGTGGCAAAAGAGCAGCAGAACGCAGCGCCTGACGTCACAGCCCCGGCAAAGCCAGGGGCGCCAGCGAAGCGCAAAAAAGAGTTCAAGAAGAAACGCGAACGGCGGGTTGTGCCGCACGGCGTCGTGCACGTCGCGGCCTCGTTCAACAACACGCAGATCACCATTACCGACACGGATGGCCGCACCCTGTGCTGGTCCTCAGCGGGCGCGATCGGCTTCAAGGGCTCGCGCAAGGGCACGCCGTACGCCGCGCAGCAGGCTTCGCTGAACGCTGCCGGCAACGCGCGGGATCAGTACGGCATGAAGAGCGTTGAAGTCCGTGTGCAGGGTCCCGGCTCCGGCCGCGAATCCGCCGTGCGCGCATTGGCCGCCGCGGGATTACACATCGTGGTCATCCGCGACGTCACGCCGATTCCGCATAACGGCTGCCGTCCGCCAAAGCGCCGCCGCGTCTGATTTGTTGGTAGCACAGCCGCTCTTGACTGTGCACCAGCGTCAGAAGGCGTTTGCGCTACAAGGATTTCGAAGGTATTGGGAAGGGAGAAAAGAAGTTGGCAAGACATCGTGAAGCAGTATGCCGCCTCTGCCGTCGTGAGACGCAGAAGTTGTTCCTCAAGGGACTGCGGTGCTTTACCGAGAAGTGCGCCATTGAAAAGCGCAACTTCGTTCCGGGTCAGCACGGGCAGTCGCGTCGCGCGAAGATTGCGGGCTACGGCTTGCAGTTGCGCGAAAAGCAAAAGGTAAAGCGCACCTACGGGTTGCTGGAACGCCAGTTCCGCAACTATTTTGAAAAGGCCGAACGCGTCAAAGGGCCGACCGGCGAAAACCTGATCATCATGCTCGAACGGCGTCTTGATAACGTTGTGTGGCGCGCAGGGCTGGCGTCCTCGCGTTCGCAGGCGCGCCAGTTGGTGCTGCATGGCCACGTCCGCATTTCCGGGAAGAAGGTGAACATTCCTTCGTACCAGGTAAACGTCGGCGAAGAAATTTCCATCAAAGAAAAGATGCACCAGAACGCGATGGTGATGGAAGCGCGGAACGTCGCCCAGAGCCAGGGCAGCGTGCCATGGCTCGAACAGAACCGCGAACAGTTCAAGGCGAAGGTGGTGGCTCTGCCCAGG
Organism: Acidobacteriota bacterium; assembly: GCA_046724685.1. Classification (GTDB taxonomy): domain Bacteria; phylum Acidobacteriota; class Terriglobia; order Acidiferrales; family UBA7541; genus Acidiferrum. The sequence goes on from JBKOXA010000016.1 coordinate 15,932, forward strand.
CGTGAAGATGTGCAGACACCGCCCATCAACGAACAACTGATCGTCGAGCTCTACTCCAAGTAATCGGGTTTCCGGGTTCGGGGTTTGTACTTAAAAACCCCGAACGAGAGACGAGTGAAAAAAGTTTAGGGGAAGCCACGAACACCGGCTCCCAGAAGGAAGGAATAATATGTGGAAGGGTTTTCAAAAGCCAAAGCGGCTTGCGCCGGAACTGGAATCGCTGACCGAAAAGTACGCGCGCTTTTCCGCGCAGCCGTTTGAGCGCGGATGGGGCACCACCGTAGGAAATACGCTTCGCCGCGCGCTGCTCAGCTCCATTGAAGGAGCGGCGATCACTGCGGTGAAAATCGAAGGCGTGTTGCACGAGTTCTCGTCGATCGCCGGCGTGGTCGAGGACGCAACGGACATCATCCTCAACCTGAAACAGGTGCCGATCAAGCTGAACACCGATCTGCCAAAGACGATTTACGTCAATGTCGAGCAGCCGGGTCCGGTAACTTCCGCGCAAATCGAAGAGGACGCCGATTTCGCCGTGCTGGACAAGAGCGTGTACATCGCGACAGTCAGCGAGGGCGGCAAGCTGCAAATCGAAATGCGCGTCAAGAACGGCCGCGGCTACGTAGCGGCCGACCGCAACTACGACGAAGACCTGCCGATCGGCTACATTCCGGTGGACAGTGTTCATTCGCCGGTGCGCAAGGTCAACTATTCGGTCGAATCTGCGCGTCTTGGCCAAATGACCGACTACGAAAAGCTGATGCTCGAAGTGTGGACCAACGGCGCCATCACGCCGAACGACGCGATTGGCCTCGCCGCCAAGCTTGTCAAGGACCACATGAGCATCTTCATCAACTTCGAAGAGCCGACCGATGTGATCGAAGCGCCGGTGGAGATGGCGAACGATCCGCGGCTCGAACATCTCGATCGTTCCGTCGAAGAGCTCGAGCTTTCCGTGCGCTCCTACAACTGCTTGAAGAACGCGAATATCCAGACCATTCGCGAACTGGTGCAGAAGAGCGAAAACGAAATGCTCAAGACCAAGAACTTCGGCCGCAAGTCCCTCAATGAGATCAAAGATATACTGGTGAAGATGGGCCTCGCGCTGGGCATGAAGTTTGACGAACACGGTCGCATCATCTGGCCACCGCTCCCAAGCCAAACCGCAGCACCATCCACCGAAGAGAACTTGGGACTGTAAGGACCAGGGGAAAAAGCGACATGCGACACCTGAAATCAGGATCGAAGCTGGGACGCAATCCGTGGCATCGCCGCGCGACGCTGCGTAACCTGGTCACCAATCTGTTTGAACACGGCCGGATCACCACCACGCTGACGCGGGCCAAGGCTGCGCGTCCCGTGGCGGAAAAAATGATCACGCTTGGCAAGCGCGACACGCTGACCTCGCGCCGCATTGCCGCCGCCTACATCATGACTCCAGGCATCACCAAAAAGCTGTTCAGCGAGATTGCGCCGAAGTTCGCCGATCGCTCCGGCGGCTACACGCGGATTATCTCCGCGGGCGTTCGCGTAGGCGACGGAGCGAAGGTCGCCATCCTGGAACTCGTCGGCTACGAGTTCAAGAAAAAGGAAAAGAAGGAAAAAGCCAAGAAGCAAGAACCCGTCGAAGCGGCTGCCAGCTAAGGCCAGCTTACTCCAGTAACTCGACCGCTCGTTCTGTGAAAGCAGGGCGGGCGTTTTTGTTTTTAAACCCGTTTTGTTTTTGGACAACGTCACCCTTTCACGGCAGGGAGCCGGTTGCCCAGAGCAGCGGTCCGTTATAGCTTCGAAGCAAGCATGGTACCTTCTGCCAAAAATGCGCAGGTATGCCCACTTTGCCAGCTGGAGCTGTCCCAGCACTTAAAGAACGCGCGCGATTACATCACGGGAGAGCGCTTCGATATCCTTCGGTGTCGAGCGTGCGGACTGGGTTGCACTTCGCCGGTTCCCCAGAGCCTTGAGCCCTACTATCTCAACTATCATGGGAACCGGCACGGAAAGAGCGCGGAATTTCGCGCGAGACGCCGCGTCGCATTTGTAAACAAGAATACGGGCCCGGGAGACGGCCGCAGGCTATTGGACTTCGGATGCGGAGACGGGACTTTCCTGGCGCACGCCCGGGAGCGGGGATGGCTCGTCACTGGCACGGAGATGAATCCGGAAATTGCGCGATCGCGTGGTTTAGATATCGCGAACGACTTGGAAGAGGCGGCTTCCCGTGGGCCCTTTCACTGCGTTACGCTCTGGCACTGTCTGGAACATTTGCCAGATCCGGTCGGGACGCTGTCGCAAATCCGGGATTTGATGGTGCCGGATGGTTGGCTGATCGTAGCCGTGCCGAACGCGGGGGGATGGCAGGCCGCGTGGTTCGGCCGGGATTGGCTCGCTTTGGATGTTCCCCGGCATCTTTTCCACTACCAGCCGAGTTCGCTGCAAAAACTACTGAAGCAGCGCGGGTTTCTGCCCGTCAGGGAAGCTCACCAGGAATTTGAGTACGACATTCTGGGCTGTTCGCAAAGCGCGCTGAACAAGCTGCTCCCAACGCAAAACCTCTTTTTTCGTTTGCTTACGGGCAAAGATACGAAAGCGGGGCGAGGGGAACGCATGGTGAGCTGGATTGCGGGCACGGGGCTTTCGTGTGCAGCAGTCCCGGCGGTGTTAACCGGTACGCTCTGCAAGCAGGGTGGAACATTGATTGTCGGCGCGCGAAGAACAGAAGGTTAGGTCGCGAGCGGGCGGTGAAGAAGAGAAATCGTATTCGTGAACGCGAGACATGAAGGCTCGCTACAGGATAATCGTGTCGGGCGGTGCGGAAGAGAATAGAGCCGAATTGAGCTTCGGCGGGTTTGCCGCCGGCAGAAGAGTCCTACCTGCTCACCCGTAATCAGCACCGAAGAAAATATTGGAGTCACCTGGCGCGCCCGGCGCCGCGCTGGTGCCAGTAGGGGTAGCCGGGCGAGACGTCGCTTGCGGCGTCGAGTTTGGCGACTTGTTCCGAGAGGTTCCAGCCGAGGGCACGAGATTGTCGCGCAACTGCTGTTCCAGGCGAGCGCCGACGATGACGTTAGCGACCGTCGGGCGTTAGAGGAGCCAGTTCAGGGCGATCTGAGGAATGGTCTTTCCGGTTTCTTTGGCGACTCCATCGAGGGCGTCGATCACTCTGTAGAGATGCTTGTCAGGGACGTGCGCCCCGAAATTCCGAGGCGGATGGAAAAATTAGGTTAGTCGGCAGGGGCGGTAGCGGGTGGAGCAGTGCGGCGGAAACGAAACCAAAAAAACAACACAATCGAAGCGACGAAAGCGCCTACCGAATCGAGTAGGGAGTCCAGAGGTGAAGCAGTACGCGATACCACAAAGGCCTGGTGGACTTCGTCGAGCGCGGCGTAGCCAGCTGCAATTCCCAACGCGGCGACCGCCCAGGTCCATCGCCAGCCCTGGCGCGCTCCGCGAATCGCGCGAAATAAGAGCACGCAGAAAACAAAATATTCCGTGAAGTGGGCGGCTTTACGAATAAAGAAATGAATTGGAACAAACTGCTGAAGCGTCAGCGAGGGCAGGAGCCTGTGGAAGATAGGATACAGAAACGAGTCGGTGTGTTCGGCCGAAAACGCATCGGTGGAAAGTGAGAAAATAATCGCCGCCCACAGCAGCGCCGGCCACCAGGAATTCAAAAACTGCGGCACGAAATTTCTCGCAGGCACGCGCTGGCGGATTTCGGCCAGCTTTGGTGCGGGACGCGGATTACGCCAAGATTGTTCGGACAACTAGATCTCCTGAGCGCGAATAATTCCCACCGCCCTTATTCCAGGCGATAGTTCGGCGCTTCTCGAGTGATGACTACGTCATGAACGTGCGACTCGCGGAGACCTGCCGCAGTGATGCGCACGAAGCGACCCTTCTCGCTCAATTCCTTCAGCGTGCGGGCGCCAACGTAGCCCATACCGCTTTTGAGTCCGCCGACCAGTTGGTCGCTCAGCGCGCCGAGCGGGCCTTTGTACGCGACGCGGCCTTCCACACCCTCCGGCACGGACTTGCCGCTCTCGGCTGTCTCCTGCACCACGCTGTAGCGATCGGAGCCGGCGGCCATGGCTCCGATGGAGCCCATGCCTCGATAAGACTTGAAGGTGCGTCCCTGAAAGAGAATTGTTTCTCCAGGCGATTCTTCCGTACCCGCAAACAGGCTGCCGATCATGACGCAGGACGCTCCCGCAGCCAGCGCTTTGGTGATGTCTCCTGAAAATTTGATGCCGCCATCGGCGATGATCGGCACGTCTGTGCCTCGCGTCGCGCGAGAAGATTCGATAATCGCCGTGAGTTGCGGCACGCCTGCGCCGGTAACCACGCGCGTGGTGCAAATTGAACCCGGGCCGATGCCCACTTTCAGGCCGTCGATTCCCAGCGAGATCAAATCCTTTGCGGCTTCGAAGGTTGCGACGTTGCCGGCGAGGATCTGCATTTCCGGAAGACGTTGGCGAATGGTTTTGATCGCTTCCATCACCTTGGCCGTGTGGCCGTGTGCGGTATCGATCGCGAGTACGTCGGCCTTGGCTTTTGCCAATTCCACGGCGCGCTCCAGGAAGTCGCCGGTCGCGCCCACCGCTGCTCCGGTCAGCAGCCGGCCGTGACTGTCTTTTGATGCGCGCGGGTATTCGAGTTTTTTCTGAATGTCCTTTACGGTGATGAGGCCTTTCAGGTTGAAATCCTGGTCAACCACCAGCAGTTTTTCGATGCGATGCTTCTGCAAAATCTTTTCCGCATCCTCAAGCGTAGTGCCGACCGGTACGGTGACGAGGTTGGCCTTGGTCATCACCGAGTTTACCAGTTGAGAGAGGTCCTTTTCGAAGCGGAGGTCGCGATTGGTCAGTATGCCTGTCAGGCGGGTGCCGCGCGTCACGGGAAGTCCCGAGATGCGGTATTTGGTCATGATTTCAAGGGCCTGACGAACGGTGATATCGGGCGAGATGGTTACTGGGTCGACGATCATCCCGGATTCGGAGCGCTTCACGCGATCGACTTCCTCGGCCTGACGGTCAATTGGCATGTTGCGATGAATCAACCCAATTCCGCCCTGGCGGGCCATGGCAATGGCGAGGCGCGACTCCGTTACGGTGTCCATCGCTGCGGAGACGAGCGGCACGTTGATCTTCAGAGTTCGCGTCAAGTTTGTTTGCGTATCCACTTCCGTAGGCAGCACGGAACTCTTGCCCGGAACGAGCAGCACGTCGTCGAAAGTAAGACCTTCCTGAATGGGACCGTCAATCATTCCATCCTCGCGATTGGGTTTCAGGGTTTGTTTCACAAACCCTGAGCTAAACGGGTTTCAGGGTTTGTCTTGCAAACCCCGAGCTAAAAAAACGTTGGCGCCTTAAAACAGCGCAGCCCAGCGGGTGGCCGCTGGGCCGAAGGAAAAATTCATCGAATCGAAAAAATGAATCACGTCGAACAAGTAGTTTAGGGCGTAGCAGCGGGGTGGGTCAAGCTGACACGCTCGCGACACGCTCGCGAACGACGGTTCGGTCTGAAATAACCAACTTTGGCCAAGCAGAGACGTGCAGTCAGTCCGGTCCTCTCCTGTCCCATCAGACGTGACATCTTCAAAAAATCGCCGGACGTTGGAACAGCCCACTCCGTGGCCTTTCGAGAATTCTATTTCCGCGCGATGGTTACCAACTATAGTGAGCCTTGTAGTCCAGCGTCTTCTCGCCGTCGGCTGGAATCTGCACGACATACTCCACGGTCCGGCTATCGAGTTTCTTGAAGGGCTCAGAATTCTTCAGGATGTCCCAACTCGTCCAGCGGTAGAGATGCTCGACGATGCGCACTTCGACAGGCTCGCGCTTGTGATTTCGCACCTTAATTTCGAACGATTCGTCGATCCAACGGGCATTGAAATCCGCGCGGTATTCCGAACGGATTCGCTCGCCGGTGATGTCGAAAGCGTTGCCAGTATAGAGGCGAATCGTTTCGTCCTTTGGGGTGTGATCGATGTCGTTCTCGCCCGTGAACTCGAGCTGACCATCGTCGTCGCGCCGATAGAAACGCACGCGACCTTTCGGGAGCGGCATGCCCAGGTGGTTCTCCGCGCTGTTCTTGAATTCCTGCATCACCCACACTTTCGGATTGGAGAGCACGCCGTAACTTTCCTGCTGGCGAATGCTTTCTAGCGGCCAATTTTGATAATTCTGATCGACTCTCATTCCGTCGTAAACGTAAACGGCCTTGGACTGGATTCCAGCGGCCCGGATCATCTCCACCTGTTTGGTTTCGCGGTCGTGTAGGGTGGTGGGACGTTCGAGTGTGTAGAGATGGTATTCGTCGAATGTCTTCTCGGTTACGGGCGGGCCGGCGGCTGGCGCACCGCCGATCGCGGCGCCCATCCTTGCGTAGAATTGCACCCGGTCAAAATCAGGCGGCGGAACCTTATTCACGTCACCCGCCATCAGCTTGATATGCGCATCGCGAAAGGTCTTGCCGCTTTGATTGTCTAGCGTCACCCAGCCCACCAGTTCCAGCGCGTTCGATTTGGACGTCGCAACGACGTTGTAACTTGCGTCCCAGGTCATGCCTCCGGTCACGTAACTGAACTCCGTCGGAGAAGAGCCCGGCTTGTCGGCGAGCAGTTCCCAGGAGAGGGTCGGCTTGAGTACGGTGTCGTCGGCCAGCGCGGGGAAAAGAGGCTGGCCCGGCAGCGAGAATTGCAACTTCCCGTTTACTTCAACCACGGGTTGCTCGCTGACCTGGGCAGCCGCAGCCTGCTGGGCGTAATACTGCGAACCGTACGCCTGGAAGGCGGTGTAATGGGGCACGTAGCCGCTGCGGATGATTTTGCCTTGCACAATCTTCTTGCTGGCATCCTTGTCGGTCTCGAGGAAATCAATGGTCTTGCCCTCATAAAGGGAAAGAAGCAACTGCTGAGAGACGGGATCGTTGCGGTAGTTTTGCTCGAGGATCTGAAGACGACGGCCGGTGTCGAGCGAACGCAGAATTACGGAATCGGGCTCGAGGTGAGCCGTGATGTCGGTGACTTGAACGTGATTTACTCCTGCGCGCAAATCGAGCGGCAGCTTCTGACGCACGACCGCAAACTGTTGATTGTAGATGGTAAGAGCGGAAGCGTCGGCCCTCTGGTCTTCGTCCTTGTCGGAGGCAAACACCGGGTCGAACGGACGGGGCACTCCCAAGAGAACAGCTGCAGCTAGACAGACACTGGCGATACGCTGGGCAAGACGCATGGATCCCTCCGAAGTACGGCAATCGGTTCGGTTAGACGCGAACCAGTGTATCGGGTTGCCAGCCAATGGAGGGAAGTGGCGTATAGCCGAGGCGGGCCGGCTCGGCCCGCCAACGGGTTCGAACCGGCTGGGGCGCCGTGCTTTGCGCCACGTAAGAGCCGTAGATTTGGCTCAACGCTTCGCGCAGTAGGGCGATGCGATCAGGGTCCGACTCGTTTCGGACCATCGTTTCCATGATTGGCGCGAGAAACCGGCCGTACTTCGCAAGCGTTGTGCGGTCGTGCGTGGCCAGCGCGGCGTCGATCGCTTTTCGGGTGGCTGGCGAGACCAGCTCCATGCGGCCTACAAAGACGCGATGAATGCCTGCGGGTTGTGGCTGAATGGCGAGCGGCAGAATTTTGTCGACAAAGGAACGCGGCACGATGTAAATCAAGCGCGAACCTTCCTCAAACCAGGAGTCTTTCCAGGATTCCAGCATCGCCTGTGCTTCTTGTGGATAAAGCCCCGCGGATACTAAGGATGCTTCGAGATCCGGAACAAGGGAGTCGCCTGAAGCGCCGAAAACCGGCGGATCAAGAATCGCGCCTTCGCGAAGATCGGCGACCTGGCGATAGCCGACTTCGTCGCCCCGCCGCTCGAAGAGGATCAGATTAGGGATTTCCTCGGCAGTCTGGTTCATTGCTTCGACTTGACCATTCGGCAAAACGACCGCCGAAAGCGGCGGAGAAGCAGAGGAGACGCCACGGTAAAAGAGAAATTTCTCTTGCTGCTCGCCATCGCGGGTGGAGACGCGAAGCGGAGAAGCCGACGGCGCGCGCGCGGCGTAGTAGTGGCTTGCTGCGGCTTCGCGCGCAAAAGCAGAGGCGGCCGTAGGCCGCACGCTGACCGAGTTCCAAGCGATGCTTCCGCTCGATTGCTGCTGAAACAGGGCGATATTGTTGAGTGTGGGGGAGGGTTCGACTTTACTGGCGCCTGGATACCACTCTGTGATGAGTCCATGAAAAAATGAAACGCTGACGTCGACCGTGGTGTCATGCGTCGAATAGAAATAGAGAACGGGAGTTTCCATCCGAAGAGTTCCGCCTAAGCCGGCTTTGAAGCCTGTGGTTCGAAGATGCTCGACGAAACCTGGAAGTTCGGCCGGGCCGTTCAACGGAAACCATTCGACTGCCTGACCGTTTTCACCGGCGATCGAAGTGAAGGTGCCCCATTCGTGTGCGATGAGGCCGGGGTCGATCCGCCGCTCCTGCGCGTTGCTGACGAGCGAAGCGCACAGGGCCAGAGAAGCGAACAACATGTAGGCTCGCCGAGTCGAAGGGCGAGGCAGCGAGTGGCGAAGACGAAGAATGCGAAAACTAAGTGCCAGGATCATTGCTTTTCTACCTTCGTTGCCACCTTGGTTGAATTGCTGCGAAGAATCATTTCGGCCATGGTAGGAGTCTGCGCTCCCAAAAAATGACTGTCCAGATTGCGGGCGAGCAATTCGTCGGTCTTGGCGCCGGCGATGGTCTTTTGCGCGTATTCCTGCTTTTCCGCATCTGCTCCCCGAAGGGTAATCAACGCAGCCGCGAACTGCATTTGAGGGTCGCTGCCGCGCAACTGGACGGCCGTCTTGATCCAGGCGCGGCCGTCGAAGCCATTCGCTGGATTGTCCGTCTTTTCTCCCAGCCACTGCTTGTAGGCTTCTGCGAGATATGCAGCATCGAACAAGGCGAAAGCGTCAGGATGAGGAGAGGATTCGGTGCTCTGCGCGCGAGCAACAAGTTTCCCGAGAAGCTGCTTGGCTGCAACGGGATCTTTGCGCGCGTACAGAGTGGCGCGGCGGAGAGTTTCCATATGAACGAGAGGTACCTGACTGGCATCGAGAATGGCTAGCGTGTCGCTGGCCAGATGGGTTGTGGAGTAACTTTCCGCACCGGTCAGATTCCAGTCATGGCTTATCCAGGGCAGAGATTTTGCGTTTCCAATGTCGAAGGAATGGCAAATGAGGGGCGGGCCCGCGAAGGCCGCGCTTCCGAGGAGAAGGAAGGCGGTGATCGACGTAAGCGCCGGGCGGATTGTACCTGAGAATTTTGCTTTCATGATTTTTGCCTCCGTGCACTGACCTCGACTGACATAAGAGGAGACGTCACCGCAGCCGGGAATGTTAACGAACAGCCGTTTTGGTACGAGGGGCTTCGTTTTGCTCCCAGAAACGCCAGATTCCGATATCGCCTAGGCCAAAAGCATTCCACCAAGCGTCGAGCATTTTGGGATCGAGCCGAAGCGTCCCTTCTCGCGTTACTCCGGAAGGGGGAGCGACGAGCGATGCCAGACGGTCGTAGACCAGGGGGCGCTCGTCAGCCCTCACACGAGAGAGGAGATGCCAGAGAGTGAAGGCTTCGCGAGGCCGCGCTTGTTTGAGAACAGTCTGAAGCGCCAGCTGCCGCGCAGTCGGACTTGGCCGCTCGAAATCGAGTGTGTATAACGCGACGCGTAATTCGTCTGAAGCATCTTCGAAAAACGGAGTGCCAGGGCCCTCCTTCGGCCGGGTCAAACACATTGCTCCTGCAGGAATGAAAGAATCGTGGCCATTTTGATGGAAGCCAACCCAGCCGAGTGTGGTCCTAAGAGTCCCCGAACCATCTTGAGCAACTTTCAGTGTGTAAGCGCAACCGAGGTCCACAGCGGTGGCGGAAGGAGTATCTACCACAAATTCTCCGGGCGGAGCCCAAATCGCCGCGTGAATGGTGCCGAATTCGACTGCAATGCGTTTGCGGTTCGAACCGGTTTCAAGCAGCCGCAGCCGAGAACCGGGGTCTACATTCAGTTCTCCGATTTCAGCGACGGTCACTGAAGCGCGGGAAGAGCTATCGGTGACCAAAAGTTCGCCGACCTTTAGTCGAGCTTTCTTGGCACCGCCGGTTAAAGAGAGTTGCCCTACGCTGGGCGTGCCTTCGACTCGTGCGACATCCCAGCCAGGAGAACTGGAGATCGGAGAAACAGGAAGAAACAGAAGCACTCCGCTGGCTACCAACGCAAACGAGAGCATCGCAGCGGCGATGAGACGCGGCATGTTCCACGTAAAATGAAATTTTCTTTCGCGGACAGCGGCGCCTATGGCAGAGAAGTTGGGTGTTTCCGCTGCGGTGCGAAATTGGCCGAGAGCCTTTTCCAGGTCTCGCAACTCGGCGTCAGCGTCTCCCGAGCGGTCCCACAAATAGTCGTTCTTCATACTTTTCCTCTAGGCTTGCTGATGAAGCCGCACAAAAATCCGATGCGCTTCACTCCCGCCCGATCCTTTCACGGAGCATCTGCATGCCGCGATGAAGATTCACACGAACGGAACCGTGCTTCATCCCCGTGCGAGCAGCGATTTCCGGTCCGGTCATGCCTTCGACGAAGCGCAAAATCAACGGCTCGCGGTAGGTTTCCGGCAGCGATCGAATCGCTTCCAGCAAGAAAAGACCGTCTTCGAGCTGTCCGAGCCTCGGCCTGGCGCCTGCGCCGGAATCCTCACAAAATTCGTCTTCGCGTTGGGTCGCCGGACCCTTCTGGCGGTAGTAATCGTTTGCGCGGTTCCGGGCGATGACGGCCAACCAGCCACCGAATCGGGTAGCGTCTCGAAGCGAGGAAAGACGCGGCAGCGCCTGCAGAAAAACATCCTGAACCAAATCTTCGGCCGCGGCGCGAGGCACTCGCGCCAGCAGGATTCCGTGAACCATTCGGACGTATCGTTGATAGAGCGCGCCGAACGCAGAGCGATCACCGTTCTGCGCGGCTCGAACCAGCGGCGGGTCGGAGTCGTCCACGCCCTCCGCTGAGGTAGCGCCTGGCAGGCTCAACCCTTCGAATTGCATCTCCACAGAAGCAACCATGTCGCCGCAATCGCTCTCGGCGATTCCTCCTATGTACGGATAGACGGGGCAGCTAGCGGCAGTGTTAACGATACCCCTCGCGTTTTCCTGATGAAAGTCGGTTGTCGTAAACTTGCCGGTTACGGGTGGCGTCGCTTAAATTGAAGGAATGCCCTCTACGGAGCAGGAGTTTCATCCCCATCCCCTGCTGAGGAATGGTCACGTAATGACGGTGGCGGCGGCCTTTTGGCGCCGGCAGTTTAGATTGCCGCGCGCAGAGGAGCGCTGCTTTCAGGTCGATCCCGACTCGAAACTTCTGGGCCATTGCCACTGGCAATCCGGCAGGGATCGCGGCACGCCTCTGGTGGTCCTGGTTCACGGCCTGGAAGGTTCGAGCATTTCAAACTACATGCTTGGCATTGGGGAGAAAGCCTGGCAGCGCGGCTTTCACGTGATCCGGCTGAATCAACGAAATTGCGGCGGCACGGAGCGCTTGACTCCAACGCTCTATAACTCTGGAATGAGCGAAGATTACCGCACGGTATTCAACGAACTGTCGTCGGGCGATGGCTTTTCGAGTATTTTTTTCGCGGGCTATTCGATGGGCGGGAATCTGGTCACCAAGATGGCCGGCGAATTTGGCGACGACGTTCCAACGGCTTTGAGAGGAGTCGCAGCCGTGTGTCCGGCGTTGGATCTGGCGGCGTGCGCCGATGCGCTCGAGCGGCGCGACAACTATTTTTACCAGCGGCACTTTGTCGCTGGTTTGATGTCGCGCTATGCGCGGAAGGCTGAATTGTTTCCGGAGCGATATTCACGAAACGGTTTTGGCCCGATTCGGACGGTGCGCGATTTCGACGATGCCATCACGGCGCCGCAATTTGGGTATCGCGACGCGCAGGAATACTACGAAGCGGCGGGAGCGAAGCGTGTTGTCGATAAGATTCGAGTGCCGTCACTGCTGATCACCGCGCAGGACGATCCGTTTGTGCCGTACGAAGCGACGCAAGCCAGCGGAGCCGAACAGAATCCCGCAATCCAGTTCATGGCGCCAGCCCATGGCGGCCACTGCGGGTTCATTTCCGGCAAAGGCGGCAGCGGAAGGTTCTGGGCCGAGCAGCAGGTGGCGGAATTTTTCGCTGCGCTGGCAAAACGCGGCTAGTTGCGGAGGCTGGTAACTCAGCCGACCGGCTTTTCGAGGGACGTCTGAAATCCAGGCGTAAGGAGTTGTGCGGGTCCGTCGTCAGTGATCGCCATGAGATCCTCGCAGCGCAAACCGAACTCTCCCGGAATATAGACGCCCGGCTCATTTGAAAATGTCATGCCCGGCATGAGCGGGGTCGCGCTGCTGCGCACGAGATAGGGATGCTCGTGGCCGTCGAGGCCGATGCCGTGGCCAAGCCGGTGCGTAAAGAATTTGTAGCCCGGCCCGTAGCCGGCAGATGTAATGATGTTGCGCGCTGCGTCGTCCACGCTTCCTGAAAGCCTGCCTGCGCGCGCAGCGTCGAGCGCGGCGTCCTGTGCCTTGCGCACGATTTCGTAGCTTCGCTGGATTTTTTCCGAGGGCTTGCCGAAGATTCCCGTGCGCGTCACATCGGAGGAGTAGCCCTCGACCTTGCAACCTCCGTCAATCATCACTACGTCACCTTCGCGCAAAGTTTGCGGCTTGATCGAGCCGTGCGGAAGCGCTGCGGATGCTCCAATCAGGGTTAGCGCGTCACCGCGCAAGCCAACCTTCGAAAAACCACCTTCGACGAGGCTGCCAATATCGGTTTGGGACATGCCCGCTTTCAACGAGGCAAAGACGGCGCGGAAGACCAGGCACGTCGCCTCGCAGGCCAGGCGCATCAGCTCGATTTCGTGCGCGGACTTTACGCCACGGCATACGATGGTGACCGGATCGCCGGAGACAAACTCGAAGCCGCTTGCGGCCTGACGCAGGTGGTCGTAAAACGTGAACATTGCCGTCTCTTCGACGCCGATGCGTCCGGTGCGTACGCCGCGGTCCGCCAAAGCCGAAGCTGCTAGTTTTGTGGGACTCTCGTCTTCCTGCCAGACGCGCACTTCGGCGGGCGAGCGCAGTTGCTCGCGGAAGCGCCCCTCTTCAAAGGCTGGGCACACGACGAGAGGTTCGCCCTTTGCGGGGATCAAAAACCCCAGGAGCCGCTCGCTGGCCCACCATCGAACGCCGGTGAAGTAGTAAAGAGCGGTTCCCGTTGCGACAAACAGAGCGTCCAGCTTGGGATCCTGTTTCGAAAGGAGCTGCTGAGCGCGGTCGACGCGCGCTCGATATTCCTCGGAGGCGATCGGCTTCACACGGGCGCCGAGTGGCTTTAACTCGTCGAAGGCCGACGGCAATGACTTGATTGGCTTTTCCTGGGCAATCGCTGAGACGGGAGCGATTGCGGCGAGAGCTGCGGTCGAGCGGAGAAGCTGGCGCCGGCTGACACTGTTTGACGAAAAATCCCTTGGATCAGTCTTTGAATCAGTCATGGTCCGGAGAGCTTGAGTCGCAAGGGACCCCGGTGTCAAGGCTGACAGAGCGTCAGTCCGAGACGCGGGCTTGCAAACAAAAGGAAGGCGCCCTTTCTACCGGGCACCTCCGGTGAAAATGAATCGCGATCCGTCAGCAGTCTTAATTCGACGGAGGACGGTCCGACGATGCTTCTGGAGGGGAATTCGGAGCAGGCTGATCCGAGCTCGGAGACGCGGGCGCGGACTGGCGCGACCTTCGCGTCGGAGTGTAAGTGATGTCGAAGGGCTGCTGAAGCGTGAAATCAAGTCGCGTCTCGGACGGAATCTTGACTTGCTGGCCCTTGGTGAAGATCTGAACGCCGGTACCGGCGCCTGCGCCGACTCCCGCGCCAATCGCCGCGCCCTTGCCGCCGCCAGCCAAGCCGCCAATCAAGGCGCCCAGCGCGGCACCGCCGCCGATGGTAGCCGCGCTACGTTTGCCGCGTGAGGCCCCTGACTGCCTCACGTCGGACGTGGTGATGTTGTAAGTCCTGTCCTGAAAAACGATGCCCTGAATGTCCAAGGTGAGTTCGCTCCGGCCCTTTATCTTTCCCGCCGAACTTGCGTTGACGAGCTTGACGTACGCGTCGGCACCTTTCGGCACGATGACTTGCTCGTCCACGACGATCGGTGCATCGAGCGACGCCTTGAAGACTTGACCTGTTGTATTCACCGAGGAGTCGATGTTGTCGATCGTGCGAACGGTGATGATGGCGCCCGCAGGGACGGTCACTGTTCTGGGCTGAGGGGGCGCAGGAGCCGCGGGAGCCGATGGCCTTTCTGCGGCCACTGTTGACGGAGCCGCAGTTGCCGGAGCAGCCGGAGGTGCGTCGCTTGCCGGTTCGGCTGCTGCTCCCGGAGCCGACTTGCCGTGTTTGGAGGGAGCTGACTTTCGTGCGGGCCGGTCCTTTTCAGGAAGCGGCGCCGGCGGGGCGACTTCCGAAGCTTGAGCATCGGGCGATGGCACCGCTGCCGTTTGCGGTGCTTGCACTGTCATCTGGTCGTTCACTTTCATGACGCCCGTGGCCTCGCTGGCAATCTTGTAGGCTGCAAGGCGCGCGGAATCGTCTGGAACCTGCCCCGAGAGCGTGATTTCGCCGTTGTGGACCGAGACGTCCACGCTGGCGGCTTTCAGTGCCGGTTCCGAGAACATCTTGGCCTTTACATCGGTAGTAATGGCCGCATCATCCGCCTTCTTCATCTTGTTACAGGAAACCGAAATCACCAGCAGGAAGACCTGCAGGAAAATCAGGAACCTCTTGGTGTGCATGAATCCTCCGGAAAGAAGTGCGGGTGCCGTGAACAGCATTTTGCGTAAAGTTTCCCGGGAAAGCAAATCAAACGGGGGGTCAGGATGCCCACAAAAGAGCACTCTGAGGCCTGACCGGCCCTCGAAAATAAGTAATACATATTTCCATATGTCTTACTAATGACAGTAGATCGTCTTGCATGAAGTGGATCTAGAT
>JBKOXA010000001.1:0-19645 GCA_046724685.1 Acidobacteriota bacterium
TTTTTCCGGGTACCGGCCGCAGTTTTATTTCCGGACGACGGACGTGACGGGAGACATGAAACTGGCGGCGGGAGTGGAGATGGTGATGCCGGGAGACAACGTGAGCTGCGAAGTGACGCTGATCACCCCGGTAGCCCTGGAAAAGGGGCTGCGGTTCGCGATACGCGAAGGCGGCCACACGGTCGGCGCAGGCGCCGTTACGGAGATCATTGAGTAGTTTGGCGGTCAGGAAAAAAGTTCCAGGAAAAGGAATTCAGACATGCGGGAAATCATCACGTTGCAGTGTGGGGACTGTAAAAACCGTAACTACACGACGACAAAAAACAAAAAGAAGCATTCCGAGCGGCTGGAGACGAAGAAGTTTTGCAATACGTGCCGTAAGCAGACCGCGCACAAAGAGGTGAAGTAAGGCTTCGAGTTCGGGGAGCGGGGTCGAGAAACATGACTCCGGTTTGCCCTGAGTTTCGCAAAGCGGGACGAAAGGGCGCCAAAGCTGGGGCCGATGCGGCAGAAGCAAAGGGGTGGCAGACTCTTCGCCGCTGCGCAGGCTCAGGGTAAAGGGGAGTCGTCCAACGGTTAGGACTCCGGTCTCCAAAACCGGGTATGGGGGTTCGAATCCCTCCTCCCCTGCCAGAACTTTGCAGTGGTGCGGGAGAAGTTTCGCGCGGGTCGGAAAGGAAGTATGGCAACGCAGGCGGCAAAAATGAGCAAAGAAGAAACTCAGGGCGGAACTGGCTCTGGGCTGCCCCAGAAGGTAACCGGCACGATTGAAAACACGCGAGCGTTTTTACAGGAAACCCGCGTGGAGATGAAGAAGGTCACGTGGCCAAGTCGCGACGACGTGGTTGCGACGACCGGTGTGGTGCTGGCGACGGTGGCGTTTTTTGCGATCTATCTGTATTTCGTCGAACAGGGTGCGGCACGGGCAGTCGGCTATCTTCTGAAGAGATTCGGCTCGTAAGGGACAAGGACCAGCGATCCATGAGCATGCAGTGGTACATCATTCACACGTATTCGGGCTTCGAGAAAAAAGTCAAGGAAAGCCTGGAAAGCCGAGTGGCCGCTTTTAGTTTGCAGGACAAAATCGGCCGCGTGCTGATTCCGATGGAAGACGTGGTGGAAGTGCGCGGCGGCAAAAAAGTGGTTTCCTCGCGTATGTCGTATCCGGGCTACGTGCTGGTGGAAATGGATTTGGATGAGAACACCTGGCATATCGTGCGGAATACACCGCGGGTAACGGGTTTCGTGGGTTCGGCGACTTCGCCATCGCCGCTGTCGGATGCGGAAGTGGATGCGATCATCAACCGCGTGCATACGCCGCAGGACCGGCCGAAACCGAAAGTGGTCTACGAGCGCAATGAGCAAGTTCGGATCGTGGACGGTCCCTTCGCGAATTTCAACGGCACGGTGGAAGAGATCGACAACGACCACAGCCGTTTGAAGGTTTCGGTGACAATTTTCGGGCGATCGACGCCGGTGGAGCTGGATTTCGCGAGTGTCGAGAAATTGAGTTAGCGGTTCGCGTTGCGACCCTTCGCTGCGCCTGGCGTGACTCAGGGTGACAACAGAAGCTGCGGTTTTTCGGCTGACCTAAGGGATTGGCAGTCGGGGAGATAAAGGATTTAGAGGGTAATCGAACATGCCGCCAAAGAAGATACAAACCACGATCAAGTTGCAATTGCCAGCGGGCAAGGCCACTCCGGCGCCGCCGGTCGGCACCGCGCTCGGTCCGCACGGGCTGAACATCATGGATTTTTGCAAACAGTTCAACGCGAAAACCGCGAAGGAACCGGATGGAATGATTTTTCCCGTCCTGGTAACGGTCTATACCGACCGCACCTTCACCTTCATCCTCAAGACCCCTCCCGCATCGGTGTTGTTGATGCGCGCGGCGGGAATCGCCAAAGGTTCGCCGGAACCGAACCGCAACAAGGTCGGCAAGGTGACCAAAAAGCAGGTTGAGGAGATCGCGAAAATCAAGCTTGTCGATCTCAACACCACGAATCTGGACTCTGCGATTCGCACCGTGTCGGGCACGGCGAAAAACATGGGCCTGGAAGTTGTGGAAGCCTAAGGAGTTTGAGGCGAAGCGGGATCGAGTGAGGCAAAGAGCATGGCAAAGAAGTCCGGCAAACATATAGAGAACGCGCGCAAGAAAGTGGAAGCGCGTCCGTACAGGCTCACGGAAGCATCCGAGCTGATCAAGAAGACGCATCACACGAAGTTTAACGAGACCGTGGAACTGGCGTTCAACTTGGGCGTGGATCCAAAGCATTCCGACCAGGTGGTTCGCGGAACGGTGGTGTTGCCGCATGGTTTGGGCAAGTCGGTTCGCGTCCTGGTTCTTGCAGGCGGCGAAAAGGTTCGCGAAGCGCAGGAAGCCGGAGCGGATTTCGTGGGCGGCGACGAAATGGTGCAGAAAATTATGGAAGGCTGGACCGATTACGACGCGGTGATCGCTACGCCGGACATGATGAAGTCGGCGGGACGACTTGGCAAAGTGCTCGGGCCGCGCGGCTTGATGCCGAACCCTAAGACCGGGACCGTGACCGCGGATGTGGCCAAAGCCATTCGCGAAACGAAAGCCGGCAAAGTGGAATTCCGCGTGGACAAGGCAGGCATCGTTCACTGCCCGATCGGCAAGATTCAATTCGATGCCGCGAAACTCGCCGAAAACGCACATGCGCTGATCGGCGCGGTGCTGAAGGCCAAACCGGCAGCGGCAAAAGGCAAGTACGTGAAGAAAATTACGCTGACCTCGACAATGGGTCCGGGAATCCTGATCGATCTGGCCGAGGCGGAAACCCTGGCAGCCGCTGCCTAAGCGGGCTGCAGAGGAAACGAGATCATGAAAAAGCGAAGTGAAAAACAGCAGGACCTGGACAAACTGAAGACCGAGCTCGCGAAGGTTTCGACTGTGATTCTTTCGACCTTCCAGGGCATCACCGTTGAGGACGACACCAAACTACGGCGCGCCGTGCAGGCGGTAGGCGGCAAGTACAAGGTCGTCAAGAACACGCTGGCCGAACGCGCGGGGCAGGGAACGCCCGCCGAGGGTTTGCTGAAAAATCTCAGCGGCACGAATTCCATTGCCTACACGCAACTGGACCCAGTGGCGCTGGCAAAGGCGCTGACCAAGGTTGCCAAGGATGTCCCGGCGTTCCAGTTCAAGTCCGGCGTGGTCGAAGGCCGTGTGATCAGCATTTCAGAAATTCAACAACTGGCGAACTTGCCGTCGAAGGAAGAATTGATCAGCAAGCTGATGTTCCTTTTGAATGCGCCGGCACAGCGAATCGCGAGCGCGCTGAACGCCCTGCCGCGAAACCTTGCGGTGACGGTCAACGAGGCTATCAAGGCAAACAAGTTTGGTTCGTGAGGATTTTGAGCAGCGCGGCCTAAACCGCCGCGGCTCAGAAAAAAATTCAAAACGTTCTTGAGAGGAGAACAAGCGGTCATGTCGAAAGTGGAAACGATCCTGGAAGAAATCAAGGGCCTGACACTTCTTGAAGCGTCGGACCTGGTGAAGAAGATGGAAGAAGCGTTCGGCGTATCGGCGGCGGCAGCCACGGTGGTGGCGGCTGGCGGCGGTGCGGCGGCCGCCGCGGCTCCGGCGGAAGAGAAGACGGAATTCACCGTGGTTCTCACCGATGTGGGCGGCAATAAGATCAATGTGATTAAGGCCGTTCGCGAAGTCACCAGCCTCGGACTCAAGGAAGCCAAGGATCTCGTCGATGGTGCGCCAAAGACCGTGAAGGAAGGCGTGAGCAAGGACGAGGCCGCGGCCATCAAGAAGAAGTTCGAAGAAGCGGGCGCGAAGGTCGAAGTCAAGTAACAGACCGCCGCGCTGCGAAAGTAGTTTTCCGGCCGCAGGGGCATCTAATGATCTGTGGCCGCGTCCGGCGGGGGATGTTGGGGCTGAAATTGGATTGCGGTGCGGCTCTCGATCGCGGGGGACGCGAAGCATCTGCGAGGGCGCCGCGCCAAAGGACTTCTCTTACGCACGTCGAGGCTGGGCATTACTACAAACTGGAATGTCCCCTAGGGACAGCCTGTGGCTGTGTGCTTCTTGACTCCGGGCAAGTCAAAAAGCGCGACGGCTATTCGTCTCTCTGTGCGCCAACTGGATTCGCCCGATATTGACGGCTATTTTCTCGGCCGCCCAAGTTAACGAGGTACACCAAGAATGTCTAACACCAATCAGCACGTCCGGGAACGGCAGCGTCTGGATTTCGCGAAAATTCAGAGCTCGATTCAGATTCCCAACCTGATTGAAGTCCAGATGAAGTCGTACCAGCGCTTTCTGCAGATGGATTTGCTGCCGAGCGAGCGCGACGACGGCGGACTTCAATCCGTGTTCACCTCCGTGTTTCCGATCAAGGATTTTCGCGAGATGTCGCAGTTGGAGTTCGTGGACTACGCGATCGGCAACTGGGAGTGCAAATGCAGCAACCTCAAGGGGCTGCATCACTTGCGCGCGACCTGCCGCAATTGCGGCGCGAGCGTTGTAACCAATCCTTACCAGACCGGCGACGTGATCTGCCACAAGTGCGGCACGTTCAACAAGAACACGCCGACATTCTGCAACAAGTGCGGCGACCCGGTGGCGATGCAGTTGAAATATGACGTGAACGAATGCCAGGAGCGCGGCATGACCTACTCCGCGCCGCTCAAAGTCACCATTCGCCTGACGATTTACGACAAGGATCCCGATACCGGCGCGAAGACCATACGCGACATCAAGGAACAGGAAGTTTTCTACGGCGATATTCCGCTGATGACAGAGAACGGCACGTTCATCATCAACGGCACGGAACGCGTCATCGTCAGCCAGTTGCATCGCTCACCGGGCGTGTTTTTTGAATCGGCGAACAACCGGACCTACTTCCTCGGAAAGATCATTCCATACCGCGGTTCATGGGTGGAATTCGAATACGACACGAAGAACATTCTCTACGTCCGCATCGACCGCAAGCGCAAGTTCCTGGGTTCGATTTTCCTGCGTGCGCTGGGAATGAAGTCAAATGAAGACATTCTCCGCACGTTTTATCAGGTGGAGCGCATTTCGCTGCGCGACAAAGACATGTTCTGGAACGTTTCGCCGGGTCTGGTGGACCGCAAGCTGACCCACGAAATCAAGAATCCCAAATCGGACGAAGTCATTGTCGGGGCGCACAGGCGCATCAACGAAAATCTTTTCAAGGAGCTGATCAAGGCGCGCGTGACGCAGGTCCGCGCGGCGCTGGCCGACCTTGAAGGCGCTTATTCTGTGGCCGACGTGGTCAACCGGCAGACCGGAGAAGTTCTGCTCGAATCCAACAAGCCATTGACCGCGGACCTCTGGCAGGCGTTTGCCGAAGCTGGCATCACCGAGGTTGATGTGTTCTTCCCGGAGCGGGACGACATCGGCGTGGTGCTTTCGCGCACGTTGGACAAGGACGCGATCCGCTCTTCCAAGGAAGCGCTGATTGAAATTTACCGCAAGCTGCGTCCGGGCGATCCTCCGACGCTTGAAACGGCAACGAACTTGTTCCGCGGAATGTTTTTCGATCCGCGCAAATACGATTTCAGCCGGGTAGGCCGCTTGAAGTTCAACATCAAGCTGGGCCTGGATACGCCGCTCGATAACCGCACGCTCGATTCGCCGGATTTTGTCGCAGCGATCAAGTACTTGTTGAAACTGCGCAAGAACATCGGCGTAGTGGACGACATCGACCATCTCGGCAACCGCCGCGTCCGCGCGGTTGGGGAGTTGCTTGAAAACCAGTTCCGCATCGGCCTGGTCCGCATGGAACGCGCCATCAAGGAGAAGATGAGCGTGTACCAGGAAATGTCGACAGCGATGCCGCACGATCTGGTGAACGCGAAGCCAGTTATGGCCGCAATTCGCGAGTTTTTTGGTAGCTCGCAGTTGAGCCAATTCATGGACCAGACCAATCCGTTGAGCGAAATCACGCACAAGCGGCGCCTTTCCGCTCTCGGGCCAGGCGGCCTTTCACGTGAACGTGCGGGATTTGAAGTCCGCGACGTTCACCCGACCCACTACGGCCGTATCTGCCCGATTGAAACGCCGGAAGGTCCGAACATCGGCTTGATCAGCTCGCTCAGCTGCTTTGCGCGCATCAATGATTACGGCTTCATCGAATCGCCTTACCGCAAGGTGAAGGGCGGCCGGATCATCGACTACGTGCAGGTGGTGAACGCCGGCGACAGTGAATTCAAGGCCGGCGAAATCATCGAGAAAGACCGCGTCGAAGAGCTTAACGATGAGCTCAAACGCCGCAAGGTGGTGTACGAGCCGTATTGTTTCTATCTTTCCGCGTGGGAAGAGGACAAGTACGTGGTCGCGCAGGCCAACGTCGCTCTCGACGACCGGCTGAAGATCACGACGGAACTCGTGAACTGCCGGCAGGCCGGCAACTTCGTTCTGAAGAACCGCGAAGAAGTGGACTACGTGGACGTGTCGCCGAAGCAGCTGGTCAGCGTCGCGGCCAGCTTGATTCCGTTTCTTGAAAACGACGACGCGAACCGCGCGTTGATGGGTTCGAACATGCAGCGGCAAGGCGTGCCGCTGATCCGCGGTGAAGCGCCGCTGGTCGGCACCGGCATGGAGCGGGTTACAGCGCGCGATTCCGGTGCGGTTGTGCTCTGCAAGCGCGACGGCATCGTGGATCAAGTTGATTCCGAACGCATCATCGTGCGCGTGGAATCCGACCACTCCGGCGTATTGAGCCGCGAGGTTGGCGCGGACATCTACACACTGACCAAGTTCAAGCGTTCGAACCAGAACACTTGTATCAACCAGAAGCCTTTGGTTCGCGTGGGCGACCGCGTTAAGAAGCAGCAGGTTCTTGCCGACGGTCCCTGCACCGACCGCGGCGAACTGGCTCTTGGCCGCAACGTGCTTGTGGCATTCGTGCCGTGGCGCGGGTACAACTTCGAAGATGCGATCCTGGTAAGCGAAAAGCTGGTGAAGGACGATTACTACACTTCGATTCACATCGAGGAGTACGAAATCGAAGCGCGCGACACCAAACTAGGTCCGGAAGAAGTCACGCGTGATATTCCGAACATCAGCGAATCTTTCCTTCGCAACCTGGACGAAAGCGGCGTGATTCGCATCGGCGCGGTCGTGAAGCCGGGCGACATTCTGGTCGGCAAGGTGACGCCTAAGGGCGAAACCACGCTGACTCCGGAAGAGAAGCTGCTGCGCGCGATCTTCGGCGAAAAGGCCGGCGATGTTCGCGATGCTTCACTTTATTGCCCGCCGGGCATTGAAGGCACCATCGTGGACGTCAAGATCTTCACCCGCAAGGGCGGAGAAAAGGACGAGCGCCACAAGGCCATCGAAGCTTCGCAGGTCTTCAAGCTGGAAAAGAACCTGGCCGATGAGATCCGCATCCTCACCGATGAGCGGCTGAAGCGCCTTTCGGATTTGCTTGGCGGCAAGGTTCTCCAGGCCGACTTGCACGACGAAAAGACCAACAAGCGCCTGCTCGTTAAGGGCACCGAGCTAACGCGCGAACTGATCGAAAAGATTTCGACGCGTAACCTGAAGCGCCTGAAACTCAATGAGAAGGATCCTCTGCTGATCGAGAAGATCGAAGAGGTTGAAGAAATGACTTCGCGGCAGATCGATGTGCTCCGCAAGATCACCGAGGAGCGCAAGGAGAAGCTGAAGAAGGGCGACGAACTGCCGCCAGGCGTAATCAAGTTGGTCAAGGTCTATATCGCGATGAAGCGCAAGCTCTCCATCGGCGACAAAATGGCCGGACGCCACGGAAACAAGGGCGTGATCGCGCGCATCGTTCCGGATGAAGACATGCCGTACATGCCGGATGGCACGCCGGTCGAAATCGTCTTGAACCCGCTCGGCGTTCCTTCGCGCATGAACGTCGGACAAATCCTGGAAACGCACCTCGGCTGGGCCGGCAAAGAGCTCGGCAACAGCCTGAAGCGGCTTCTGAGCAAGGAATCGCGGGCGGAGGCTCTTCGCCGGTGGTTCCGCGAAGTGTTCACCGAGACGGCCATCTGGAAATCCCTCTCGAAGCTCGACGACGACGAGTTGCTGGAAGTCGCCGAAGGATTCCGCGATGGGATTCCGTTCGCCACGCCGGTATTCGATGGCGCGCGCGAAGCGGAAATCCGCCACCTGCTTGAAGTCGCGGGCTTGCCGCACGCCGGAAAGATCAATCTTTTCGACGGCATGACCGGAGACATGTTCGACCAGCCCGTAACGGTCGGGTACATCTACATGCTGAAGTTGTCGCACCTGGTGGACGATAAGATTCACGCTCGCTCCATCGGGCCGTACTCGCTCATCACACAGCAGCCTCTCGGAGGCAAGGCGCAGTTCGGCGGACAGCGTTTCGGCGAAATGGAAGTCTGGGCGCTCGAAGCCTACGGTGCGGCGCACATCCTGCAAGAGCTGCTCACGGCAAAGTCCGACGACGTCTATGGCCGCGCGAAGATCTACGAAGCCATCGTCAAGGGCGAGCCGGGCATCGAGCCGGGCGTGCCGGAATCGTTCAACGTGCTGGTTCGCGAGTTGCAGTCGCTGTGCCTCGACGTGGAGTTGATGAAACGTCAGAAGCCAGCCGAGAAGGCAGCCGATTAACTGAATGTCCGAGCGGGGTGCGAGAGATTCGCGCCCCATCGGCAGGATCGCTGAATTCGAGTTTCTTTGTTCGGGTTCTCAGCCGGACCGGTTCTTGAAAAAGCCCCGGGCCGCGGCTCCCGCCGAAAGGCGAGAGCAGGGAGGAAACAACCTTGTATCGCAGCAGCCCCTATGATCGCGCAAGTTTGATCGCTGATTTTGATTCGATTCGTATCAGCCTGGCCAGCCCGGAGAAAATCCGTTCGTGGTCGCACGGCGAAGTCACCAAGCCGGAGACCATCAACTACCGCACGTTCAAGCCCGAGCGTGACGGATTGTTCTGCGCCAAAATTTTCGGCCCGGTTACCGACTGGGAATGCCTTTGCGGCAAATACAAGCGGATGAAGCACCGCGGAGTGATTTGCGACAAGTGCGGCGTTGAAGTCACTTTGTCTAAAGTTCGCCGCGAGCGCCTCGGCCACATCGAGCTGGCTTCACCGTGCTCGCATGTATGGTTCTTCAAGGGATTGCCCAGCCGCATCGGCTATCTACTGGACATTTCCATGCGCGACCTCGAGCGCATTCTGTACTTTGAAGCGTTCGTCGTCGTGGACACGGGCGAAGTCGCCATCCTCAAGGAACGGCAGGTCCTTCAGGAAGAGGAATACCGCAAGCTGGTGCAGGAATATCCGGGACAATTTACCGCTCGCATGGGCGCGGAAGCCATCAAGGAGCTTCTGAAGCGGGTCGAAGTGGACAAACTCGCGGATGAACTCCGCGACAAAATGAAGGCCGATCCCTCGCTGCAAAAGCGGATCAAGTACGCCAAGCGCCTGAAGGTGCTCGAAGCGTTCCGCAAGAGCGGCAACAAGCCGGAGTGGATGATTCTGGACGTGATCCCGGTTCTTCCGCCGGAGTTGCGCCCGCTGGTGCCTCTCGATGGCGGACGCTTCGCGACTTCCGACCTCAACGACCTCTATCGCCGCGTGATCAACCGCAACAACCGGTTGAAGAAACTCATGGAACTGCGCGCGCCGGACGTCATCGTGCGCAACGAAAAGCGCATGCTGCAGGAAGCGGTGGACGCGCTGTTTGACAACGGGCGCCGCGGCCGCGTCCTTCGCGGGACCAACAACCGCCCGCTCAAATCTCTGAGCGACACGCTCAAGGGCAAGCAGGGCCGCTTCCGCCAGAACCTGCTCGGCAAGCGCGTGGACTATTCCGGCCGCTCCGTCATCGTGGTCGGTCCGGAACTCAAGCTCAACCAGTGCGGTTTGCCGAAGAAGATGGCGCTCGAACTCTTCAAGCCGTTCATCTATCACAAGCTCGAAGCGCAGGGGCACTGCACCACCATCAAGCAGGCAAAGGAAATGGTGGAACAGCAGGAGCCGGTGGTGTGGGACATCCTCGAAGATGTCATCCGCGAACATCCGGTGCTGCTCAACCGCGCTCCGACCCTGCACCGGCTGGGCATTCAGGCGTTCGAACCGACGCTCGTCGAAGGCAAGGCGATCCGCATTCATCCGCTGGTCTGCACCGCGTTCAACGCGGACTTCGACGGCGACCAGATGGCCGTGCACATTCCGCTTTCACCAGAATCGCAGGTCGAAGCGTCGGTGTTGATGCTCAGCTCGCGCAACATCTTGTCTCCGGCTCACGGCCTGCCTCTTGCCGTGCCGTCACAGGACATGGTTCTCGGTATCTATTACCTCACCAAGTCCAAGCCCGGCGCCAAGGGTGAAGGCCGCGTGTTCGGCTCCGCGGACGAAGTCGTGCTCGCGCTCGAAGCCGGCGAAGTCGAACTGCTCACTCCGATTCGCCTGCGTTACACGGGCGAAGTGATCGACCTCAGCACGGCATACGACAACCAGGACGTCACGCACACCGAAGCGGTGAAGATGGAACGGCAGTTTATCCAGACCACCGTGGGCCGCGTGATCTTCAACTCGCATTTGCCGTCGCACATGCCGTTCGTCAACGGCCTTCTGAAAAAGAAGGGTGTGCAGCAACTGGTGTACTTCGCTTACTTGAATTACGGCCTCGAAGGCACGGTCGCGTTGCTTGACCGGCTGAAGGCGCTCGGCTTCACGTATGCCACCCGGTCCGGCATTTCGATCGGCATCGACGACATGCTCATCCCGGGCGACAAGGTCAAACTGGTGGACGCTGCGGAACGCGAAGTCGTCAAGGTGCAGCAGCAATACCTGGACGGCGCGATCACCCACGGCGAGCGCTACAACAAGATCGTTTCGCTCTGGGGCGACGTTACGGAAAAGGTCGCCGACGAAATGTTCAAGGCCCTCGAAAGCCACGACAAGGAAGGCGTGATCAATCCGGTGTACGTCATGGCGGACTCCGGCGCGCGCGGATCGAAACAACAGATCCGGCAGCTTTCCGGCATGCGCGGCTTGATGGCCAAGCCGTCGGGCGAGGTGATGGAAACGCCCATTACTTCGAACTTCCGCGAAGGCCTGACCGTGCTGCAGTACTTCATCTCCACGCACGGAGCGCGTAAGGGTCTGGCCGACACCGCACTCAAGACCGCGGACTCGGGCTACCTCACGCGCCGACTGGTCGATGTGGCGCAGGACGTAATCATTAATGAGCTCGATTGCGGCACAAACGAAGGCATCTACGTGGAACCGATTATCGAAGCCGGCGTCGAAGTTGAACCGTTGCGCGACCGCATCGTCGGCCGCGTTTCGCTCGACAAGATCAAAGACTTCGAAGGTCACGTGATTGTCGAAGTCAACCAGGAAATCACCGAAGAGCTTGCCAACTCCGTGCAGGCCGCGGGTATCGAGCGGGTTCGCATCCGCTCCGTGCTCACCTGCGAATCCCGTCGCGGTGTTTGCGCGCTGTGCTACGGCCGCAACCTCGCATCGGGCCGCATGGTGGAACTTGGTGAGGCGGTCGGCGTGATTGCTGCGCAGTCCATCGGCGAACCGGGCACGCAGCTTACCATGCGTACCTTCCACATCGGCGGGACCGCGACGCGCGTCAGCGAGCGTTCCACGCTCGAAGCACGCAATAACGGCATCGTGAAGTTCGTGGACCTGAAATACGTAGAGGGCCGCGGCGGAGCTTCCATCGCGATGAACCGTTCGGGCTTGATTGCTATCGTTGACGAAAAGGGCCGCGAAAAAGAGCGCTACCACGTTGTATACGGCGCGCGGCTGCGCGTATCTGACGGGGACACGGTGACCCACGGACAGAGTTTGGCGGAATGGGATCCGTTCACCTTCTCGATCCTGACGGAAACCGGTGGTTCGGTGAAATTCGACGATCTACGCCCCGGCCTGACGATCGAAGAACAAGTGGACGAGGTCACCGGCATGTCACAGGACGTCGTGACCCTGCCTCCGGGCGATGAAAAGCACCAGCCTGCAATCCTGATCCGCGACAACGCGGGCAAGGTCAAGAAAAAGTACCTCATGCCGTCGCGCGCGCACTTGATGGTGAAAGACGGCGATGACGTACAGCCGGGCGACATCCTTGCGAAGATCCCCCGGGAAACAACCAAGACGAAGGACATCACGGGAGGTCTGCCTCGCGTGGTGGAGCTCTTCGAGACGCGCAAGCCGAGAGACCCCGCGGTCATCAGCGAAGTCGACGGTATCGTGCGCTACGGCGAAATCAGCAAGGGCCTGCGCAAGATCTACGTCGAAAGCGAAGACGGAAAGACTACCAAGGAATATTCGCTACCGCGCGGTGTACACATCAACGTGCAGGAAGGCGAGCACGTCAAAGCCGGCGAGGCTTTGATTGACGGCCCGCTGAACCTTCACGACTTGCTGGCCGTGCTGGGCGAAAAGTTCACCCAGGCGTACCTCGTGAACGCCATTCAAGAGGTCTACCGCCTGCAGGGAGTGAACATCAACGACAAACACATCGAGACGATCGTTCGTCAGATGATGCGCTGGGTGAAGGTTGAGGACGTCGGCGACACCACGTTCCTGCTCGAGGAGCAGGTGGACAAGTTCCGCTTCCGCGAGGAGAACGACCGTGTGATCGGCGAAGGCGGCCGCCCGGCCACGGGACGCCCACTGCTCCTTGGTATCACCAAGGCCTCGCTGTCGACCGACTCGTTCATCTCCGCCGCCAGCTTTCAGGAAACCACGCGCGTCCTTACCGAAGCCGCCGTTGCCGGGAAGGTCGATTACCTGCGCGGCTTGAAAGAGAACGTCATCATGGGCCGCCTGATTCCGGCTGGCACGGGTCTCGAGCACTACCGCAGCTTGCAGTTGCTGACGGAGATGCCGCCTCCTGCTCCGGCCGAAGAGCTCCTGCCCGAGACGGCGGATCTGCTTGCCGACGACGGCACCGGTCTGGACTTCCTGAGCGACGACGGGAAGGCTGACACCGAGGCGGACGCAGCAGCCGAGGGCTAAACAACCCGCGGAGCGCCAAAGCCCTGGCCCTTCAAATGTGATTCAACCAGAGGGACGCGACGACTCGCGTCCCTTTTGTTTCGAGAGATCGACGGCGGTTTGCAGGTAGCGTTAGCGGCCTTGCTAGGCCCCACTGGGCAGGAGGTACAGGTACCTGTCTGGAACTTGCGGCGATTGAGCGCATTGCCCGGGCGACCAGCACCACCGCAGAATAGGGCTGAGGACGCCCCCTAGCGCGTCTCCTGCCTGAAGACAGGCATTGCCGATGCCAGAGCCATATACACAAACTCCTCATCCAACCGGAGGTCCTTCCGACCCGCCGCGGTCAAACATCGCCGACCGCCTCGCGCAGTTCGAACGGCGGCAGCGTCAATTGTGGCGGCTGACGTATTTTCTGCTGAGCCTGCTGACGATCGCCTACGTGGCCGTTTCATGGGATACGGTCCGGGCATTCGCGCGCCGGTTTGAGTATCTGCTCGCGGCCGGCCCGGTCCTCATATTCCTCGTGGCGGCCTTCATTGTGTTTGTCTGGAAACGCAACAAGGAGATTGCGGAACTTCGCGGACTTGTCCGTGGCATTGAGCAGCGCCATACTTCTCCGCCCAGCGACCAGCAGTTGGACAAGCTCTTTTCGGTCATTGAACGCTCGCAACAAGGCTATCGCGACCTGATCGATTCCTTCGACGATGTGTTGGTGGCGGTGACGCTTGACGGCGAAATTCGCGCGGCCAACCGCAGTTTCGCGGAACTGGTGGGCGCAACCTTCCAGGACATCATCGGTCACCAGCTTTCTGAATTCCTGCAGGATGCCGGCGGTGACGGCCCCAACCTGATCGAACGGACCATGCCGCGCTTCCTCGAAAAGCGCCATTGGTCCGGCGTGGCACAAGTTCGCTTGAAGATGCGCAACACCGTTCATTACTTCGAGTGCGTGATCCACGCCATGATGCGAGGCAACGACGTTCACGGGATGACCATCCTGGCGCGCGATATCACCGCGTCCCGGCGCAACGAAGCCCGCTTCACTGAGCTCTTCGAAACACTCCAAGAAGGCATCTACATCGTCACGCCGGAAGATGAAATTCTCGATGTCAACCCGGCGCTGGTAAGAATTCTTGGCTACGATTCCAAATCAGAGTTGCTCGCCAAAAAAGTCTCGGATATTTTCCCCGACGAGGCGCTGAGAAAGGTGGTCCGCCAGGAAGTCGATCGCCAGCCGGTCCTAGCGGGCCGCGAAATAAGACTCTTGCGAAAGGACGGCGTCTTCATCACTTGCCTGAATACCGCAGCGGCCGTCCGCGACCCTACCGGAAAGATCATCCGCTACCAAGGCGCATTGATGGACATCACCGAACGTCGCGAGATTGAGCGGCGCCTTCACAAGCAGCAGGAATTCGCCCACAAGCTTGTCGAAAGCTTTCCCGACCTGATTCTTGTTCTCGATACGCAGGCGAGATACACCTTTGTCAGCCCCAGATGCCGCGAAGTTCTTGGTTATCTGGATGACGAAATCAGCGAAATGAAGCTCGGGGACCGGACGCATCCGGAAGACCATCCGACGCTGATGGCGTTGTTCAAGGACATTGTCAATGGCCAGCGGAGTTTTGCGTCGCTTGAATTGCGTGTGCGCCACAAACTTGGCGAATGGCGGCGGATTCTTTTCAATTTCAGCCCGCTCTTTGATGAGAGCGAAAAAATCGAAGGGGTGGTTCTGTCTGGAAGAGACGTCACCGACTTGAAACGCCTGGAAGAGCAGCTGATCCAAGCGGAAAAACTTGCGGCCATGGGCCAGATGCTCGCGGGCGTGGCCCACGAGCTGAATAATCCTCTGACGGCGATCCTGGGCGTTACCGAGCTTGTCAGGGAACGCGAAGGGTTGGACGAGTCGATGAAGCGCCAGCTCGACCTGACGCACCGGCAGGCGCGGCGCGCGGCCCGCATCGTGCAAAATTTGCTGGAGTTTTCTCGTCCTGCGTCGCCGCAAAAGAAGGGAATCGATCTCAGCACCATTATCGAGCGCACCCTGCAGCTGCACGAACACTCTCTCCGCAGAAATCAGGTCGCGGTGGACTTTACGCCGCGCAGCGATCTTCCCCCTGTCGTCGGCGATGCCAACCAGCTAATTCAGGTCTTTCTGAACCTTGTTTCGAACGCCGAGCAAGCAATCCGAGAAGTGCGAGAATCCGGTCGAATTCAGATCCGGCTCTCCGCCGCAGGCGGAAACGTGATTGTGACCGTGCAGGACGACGGCGTCGGGATTTCGCCTGAGTCTTTGCCCAAGCTCTTTGACCCGTTTTATACGACCAAGCGTCCTGGTGGAGGCACCGGCCTGGGGCTGAGTATTTGCCTCTCCATTGCCCGCGAGCACGGCGGCACGATTCAGGCGGAATCGCTACCGGGTGGCGGGTCCGCGTTTCGGGTCTATCTGCCCGCAGGGGAAGCGGAACCGCAATCCAGCAAGGAAGCGGCAACCAATGCGGCCAGGAAAGATTCAGACGGCGGCGATTCAATACCCCCCGCTGCTACCGTCTTGAAAGGAATCAGCGTACTGGTGCTGGATGATGAGGAGAGCATCCGGTCGCTTCTTGAAGAGGGGCTCGGCGCTCACGGACTTAAAGTCTCCTGCGCATCCACGGCGGAAGAAGCTGCGGCGCTAGTCGCCCAGCGCCCTCACGATGCTCTGCTGTGCGACCTGCGGCTCAAATCGGCGGGTGCCTTCAGCGATGGCCATACGGCCGCCGCGCACGTTCTGGCCGCTGCGGGAGCCCATAGACCGCTGGTGATTTACATGACCGGCGAGTATATCGACCCCAATGCGAAGCTTGGAGACGATGGCGCTGCGTTCCTGCAAAAACCGTTCCGCATTCTGGACGTGTTGGCCATCCTACGGGAAGCGTTCGTGGTGACAAAGCAAGGCTCAGACAGATGAGCGCGCAAATCAGTTCTTCATTTCCTTGGAGCGGAGGTTTCGCCGGGCGTTCGGTCCACGCCGAAATCCCACACGTATAGATTCACGCCGTCGGGCAGAATCTCCGCGAACGCATACTCGCCGCTCGGAAGGTCCTGACCGAGCGTAAAGCGATACACGTACTTGGCGACATCCCATCTTTGAATCATTACGGAGTTGCGTTCTTCCGAAATCTGTTGCCCGAACAGGCTGCGAACCGACTCGATTTGACGTTTCCCGCCCTTGACCGTCAGCCGGACCAGTTCAATTTCCGGGCCGGATTCTCCGGGTCTGCTGCTTTGTTTGATCCGCGAGATCTGCTCGGTGTCGGTCGGCGCTTCTCGCAGATAAAATTCCGGCCGCTCAGAATTAATGCGCCGTATTGCTTTGGCTCCGGGAATCTCCAAGTTGCGTTTGCTCGGAACGATCGGAACCGGTGACAACACCTGCTTTAGCTTTTGTTTCTTGTCGGTTCGAATTTCCGCTCCGACCTGGTCCAAGGGAGTTACCGATTTTCCCTCGACGACAAACATTCCTTCGCCGGGCGGCAGGAAGACGCCCGGTGCCACAGGCAGGCTAGCATCAACGTCCAGCGGCATTTCCGCCTTTTGGACCGTTTCTTCATGATGGACCGTTTTCAGCAGTGCTTCCCGCTCTTTTGTTGCAGCCGCCTCGGCCTTGCTTGTTGCGTCCCAATCCACCATCGCCGCGGGGATCTCTTCCCAATCCCCTCGTTCCGCGCTGAAGTAGCGGACTCTCTCGCCGTTTCGCTGGTATTCGCGGGCGAGTTGGTAGCTGCCGTCTTTCAGGACAAGTTTTTTCCCCCGGTCCGACACACCGGGAGCAGCCGCGCGCTTATCGACCGTGCTCGGATGGCTTGGAGCCTGTGGGTTGGAACCTAAAGGGAGCCCAAAAAACGCGCCCAGGGCCGCTGCGAGAAAAGGAATGAACCTGGAGAGACTCATAGCCGCTTGCAAAGGTTGGATGCGGTCTGCAATCCAACCTTTGCCTCAGCAGCGAGCTTAGCATGGGGGAAAACTCCGGGCGAGTCCTGGCGCACTTACACCCCAATGGGGCTTCCTGCGGGGAAATCAAAGACTTCGCCGTCAGGCACGGCATCGACAGCCAGCGATGACGGGTCGTCCCGCCAGGAGTTGGAGTTCAGCTCTGCCCAGCGGATTTTGCCGCGCCGGCCATTTTTGCCATCCATTCCTTCGAACGGCGTTCCATCTCGGCAGGTGCCACGTCTTCGATGTGAGTGGCCAAATTCCAGTGATGGCCGAAAGGATCGATGACCTTGCCAAAACGATCGCCCCAGAACATGTCGGCCAACGGCATCCCTTCCCGGCAGCCGGCCGCCACGGCCTGCTTGAAAACCGAATCCACATTTTGAACATACAGGTAGATCGATTGCGACGGCAGTGCGTTCGGCGATGGCGCCGCGGACATTGCGGGAAATTCATCGGCTAGGAATAGGATCGAATCGCCGATCTGAATCTCTGCGTGCACAATCTTTCCATCCGGACCCGCCATGCGGCTGCGCTCGACCGCCCCAAACGCCTTCTTGTAAAGATCGATTGCCTGGGACGCATTCTTGCAAGTCAAACCCGGTGTAACGCTGTGAAATCCTTGCGGAATAGCCTGAACAGCCATGTGAAACCTCCGAGAGCTTGAAGTAGGCGCGCTCGATGGGGCGGGAACGGCTCGCGCGCAGTTTTCGTTCATACGCCGATGCTGTCCAGCTGTCAACCCGCAAAATTACGGCACACAAAAAGGAGCGCTTATTGCCCGCTGCTCCTTGCTTAGTCTGGTTGGGAATTTTACTTTCCGCTTGTTCCCTGGTTGCTGCCGACGCAGCTCCCCGCCGTACCCGAAGTAATGCCACCGAAGTCGGAAGCCACCAGGTTGGACTACATCAAGAGCTAGCCCCCTGCGCGCTTGTCGAGGAGCTAGATCCCACAAAGATCGACGAACCCGGTAAGCGGTCTGAGACGGGTACGGCCGAACACAAGCCGCCCGCTTAGACCTTGGCGAAAAGCCCGGAGCGGAGCGGTGAGCAGCACTGCGATTGCCAGCTGGGCTTGGGCTCATATTTGCTCGGCCTTCCGCCGCTTCCACTCGAGCCCGATTCGCCGTTTCAGCGTCCCGTTCGCACGCTTGTCCCGCCCGCCGAAATCAACCACAGCCACGCGGCAGTTACGGTGACTCAGCCATTCGTATCAAGCAAACGCGGTATGGCTTTTCATCGCTGGGCGCCGCAAACTCGGCCCACTGAATGGTTCGTGGAGACCTTTCCCCCCGAACCGTTCGTAGTCTGTAGTTTCCTCCGACGAACCCCGAACGACGAGGGAGAAGTTCTACCGTGAAACTTCTCCCTCGCTTCCACTATAACGGTTTTGGATGGGCAGCTAGTTCTTCGCGGAAAACCTTTAGATTGCCCTTATCGATCACTGCGGTCCCGGTATCCACCCAAGTGGGCATCGGGGAAGTGGGTGCTGTGCGCCAATCCTTGAAGTCATGCACGGCATTGTGGTGGAGATCATCCGCAAACTTCAGGGCGTAATATGCCATGACGTACGGTTTTTGCGCGACCGTTGCTGTAATCCTATCGCGGTCGATCCAATCGAGCGTTTCCGGGTCCTTATCAAATCCGACGACCGGAATTTTCACGTCCAGACGATGCAGCGCTTCCGCCGCGCCGGATCCGCCGGACGCCTCCAGGCAGATAAACCCGTCGATCTTGGCCTTGGCCTTCAACAGCGCTGATACGCTGTCGTTTGCAATTCTTGGATCGCCCTTGTCGTCAATGGTTTGTATGATCTTGATTCCCGGGAATTTCTTGGCGAGTTCAGTCACCCCGCGCAAACGCTCGTCGAGGTTCAGTTGGCCCGGAATGGAAATGACCACCACTTGTCCCTGGCCCTTGAGGATGTCCGCCATCCGCTTGGCGCTTTCACCTCCTGCACGGAAGTTGTCCGTTCCCACAAACATGACGCGCTTCGAATTCGGCGCGTCGGCATCCACAGCGATCACCGGAATGCCCTGCGCCACTGCGCCGTTGATGGCATCCTGCAGCAATTCGGGGCGCGTCACTGAAACGAGAATTCCAGACGGCTTGCTGGCCACCACTTTTTGAAAGGTGTTCAGTTGTTCCTGAGGATCAAATTTTTCCGGTCCCGTCAGTTCCGCTTTGACGCCCATCTGTTTCGCGGCATCTGTTAACCCAGCTTGCGCCTCCTGCCAGTAAGGGAGGTTTACGTTTGAAGCCACAAAAACGAAGCGTTCCTCCTGAGCGTGGTAGGGTGTCTGGCACGACGTCAGCCCAATCACTGCGAGCAATGACACGGCAATCAGACCCAGGCGGTTGGATTTCATGGTTTTATCCTCCGAACGATGTACGATGGCGAAGCATAGTAGGGTACACGGGGCCTGCTACGAGGCACGAACGAGGGAAGCCTATCACAATACAGACGTGCCGGAGTGGCAAACTCCCCGTTCCCAGGCAAGCCGCACGCAGTCACTCCTGGAGAGCGCGATGGTTTACGACTTTCTTGTGGAAACGTACGAGAGCGAACGCGTGAAAGTTCTCAGCGTCTGGAGTGAATTTCGCGATGAAGACCTTGCTTTCCGTCCGAATGCTGCCGATCCGCGCGGACGCAGCGTGCGTGAACAGATGATCCACCAGTGCGTTAGTGAAGACTTGTGGTTTCGCTT
>JBKOXA010000084.1:0-30000 GCA_046724685.1 Acidobacteriota bacterium
GTTCCCGAAGTCGCCCCGGGGAAGCCGTTGACAAGCGTCAAGTTGCTCGTCGCGGGACTGGTAGCCGAATTGGTTTCCGTGGTCGCAAACGGCGGCTGGAAGGCGAAATTCTGAATTACGGTCCCGTATTGAGCAAGATTGTAGTTCATGCCGTAACCCAGCCGAACCACCGTTTGCTTTAGGGGCCGCCAGGCGAGTCCGATACGCGGCGCAAAATTATTGCGGTCAGGCTGAACCAGGGACGTCGGATAAGTGCCGAAAACAGTTCCGGTTTGTCCCGGCTGCACGGCCGCCGCAAACGCAAAACTCGGTCCGACGTCAAGATTTACAATGCGGTTGTGCGCCTCCGTGTAAGGGCCGTTGTATTCATAGCGCAAGCCGAGGTTCAAAGTCAGGTTCGACCGAATGCGCCAGTCGTCCTGCACAAACAAATCGTAGGAATTCGCGCGAAAGTCGTAGGAGTCTGTACCCGATTGCAGGCTGGTCTGTTGCGGCAGGCCAAGCAAGAAATCGGCAAAGTCGTAGCCGGTACTTGCAGCCTGCGCTCCACCAGAATAGTCCGCTGTCGCAAACCCCGTGAACACAAATGAGCCGTTGGCATTTTTCGCCGACCGGAAGCTCTCGAGGATGCGGCGATAGTCTCCGCCGAAGCGCCAGTTGTGCGTGCCGCGATTCCAGGCCACGGTATCAGAAATCGTGTAAGTCTGGTCGAGCTCGCGCCGGGGCGTCGGATCGCTAAGCCCGCCAAAACTCGTAAAGCTGAGGCCCGGCAGACCGTAATCGAATGGGTCTCTGGAAATTCCGGTGATCCCGGCGTTCCCCGCGACGTCGTCGATTCCGGAGTACAAATTCGTAGCCGAAACGTGATTGTGGTTGTAGTTGAACCGAAGATTGTTGGTCAGCCGGCCTTTTCCATACACCCAGCCGGCGCCGGCATTCAGACCTTGTGTGTTGTTGCCTCCATTGAGCGACGGAAAGATGCCGATCGTGTCCGTGGAATTTCGCGACCAATTCAATCCAAAGTTGATGTTGTTCTGATTTCGCCGGCGATTTCCTCCGCCTCCGCCGCCAGGTCCTCCGCCGGGTCCCATCTGAAGATTCGGCAGTCCGTCGTGCGCTCCGAAATTGTGAATCAGTCGTAAGTTCACGGAGTCCGAAGTACTCGTCCCCGCAGTGACGTTGTGAAAGTTCTGCCCGGAAGCGGTGGTCGCAATGTTTGGCAATGGAATGAACTGGAGAAGCGACTGCGCTGCGGGACTGATGTCCGCGGGAGCGATCGCATTCAGCACCCCGTTCGATTGATATTGCACGCCCGTCTGTGGGTTGAAAATTTGTACCGGGCTGCCGTTGTTGTAGGTTGCAGCGGAAAAGTCGCCGCCGCGCTCGGCCAATGTGGGAACGGTCGAATAATAATCGTAAGGGGTGCTGCCGCGCGATCCGTTCCAGCCCGCAAAGAAAAACCATTTGTTTCCGCCGTTAAACAGGTGCGGGATATTCAGCGGCCCTCCGATGTTTGCGCCAAACCGCGCCTGATTGTAGTCAGCACGGTCCGTTGTAATACCTGTCAAAGAATAAGGACGCGCATCCAACGTGGAATTGTCATTTTGAAAATACAAGAATCCGTGCGGCTCGTTGACATTGAAGTTGCGCCCAAGCCGAATCATGACTGGCCCGCCACCCGATCCTCCCGGCCCTCCTGGGCCGCCGCCGGAACCAGCTGGCCCCCCAGCCTGTCCGCCTCCCTGCAAGTTCGCGCCGCCCTCGCGCTGCATCCGCTCACGAAATTCCTGGATGCGATCTTCCAGATCCTGCTCCGACCCGCCCCCAAAGTCCTGGGTGCGCCCCTGTGCACCGCTGACGCTCACCGATTCTGTCGGGCTGTCGGCGCTTGCGCCATTTAGCGGCATGCCCACGGCGTCGGTCGAATTCCCGGCCGGGCCATTCGCCGCTCCTTCTCCTGCCAGTGCCGACAGAGTGCCGCTCATTGCAAGGCTTTGGAAGCCGTGCCGCACGGCTTGCATCGCTGCATCTCCTTGTGGTTCCTGCTGGCGTGACGCCAGAATCAGTTCTGTGTCCACTCGTCCAGCGGGATTGTCCGGATTCAGGACGACTTCCTGGGTCACCGGGGTGAAGCCCATGAACTCCACTCGCACCACATAACGTCCGCGAGGCAATCCGGAAAACTGAAACGTCCCGTTCGTTGCCGAGACAACTGAATTCTTTTTTCCTGTCAGGGTGTTTGCGGCAGTCACGGTGACGCCAGGCAGCAAGGTTTTCCCGTTGCGCACCGTTCCAGAAATTCGAAAGGTTGTTGGCGTAGCCTTTGGCGGCTCCTGGGCGCTGACAATGCATACCAGGCATACGGCGCTGATCAGCGCCAGCGCAAGCACCACGATCACCCCGCGCCAAAACCTGTTCAATTGGGCTGCTCCGGAGGATTCTGCGAAGTCGGGGGCGGCGAACCTCGCGGTGCTGCACTTCTTGCTCCGCTTTCAACGTTCATCTCTTGCATGCGTTTCCACAGCTCCGGCGGAACCACGCTCAGGTTCTTTGGAACGAAGACATCGTTCGCCACTCCGCCGCGCGCAAAAATGTGATCTCCCGGGTGAATCTCCGCCATGGTGATGCTGTCCCGCCCACGACGCAGCGAAGTTTCTTCATTCAGCTCCAGCGTTTGCTCCACCTTGTCTATTCTCCTGACAGTGAGCCTGGGAGGATCGACACTCGTAATTTCACCCGCTACAAAGTCCTTCCCCATCGTGCCGGGCATCCCTCCCGGCCCTCCGCCAGGAGTGCTTCCGGCAAATCCTCGCGGCGGAGAGGAGACGACAAGCGCCGTTGCTCCCGCCGATTCCGGCGATTCCTGGTCGGTCCGAATCACCACCGCGTCCCCGACCTTGAAGTCGGAAATTTTTGCGGCCTCCCGCTCTTTGCGAAATTCCGTGCTTGCCGTCAGCTTGACGGACACTTTCGTTCCGTCCGGCCGAGCGACTTCGATGGAATCGCTTTGGAGCGCGGTGATTTTTCCAAACACCCCGCGGGCGCGACCTCGCGCTCCGCGGTGAGAACCTTCAGGTCCGCTTTGCATTTCTGGCGGCGGAGCCGGTGACTGCCCTTGATCTGGTTGCTGCGCCTGCCTCGCAGGCAGCAAGGCAAATGTCATCGATAAGATAGCGAGTGCGCTAACCCTGGAAGCATTTGTCTTCATCGTCTTCACCGTACAAGGAATCGGCCGCTCTCTCGGATAGGACGGCTGGCGGTCCCGTGGAGTTACTCTCGATCATCCCTCGCAGACAATTCCCGACAATCGCGTGG
Organism: Acidobacteriota bacterium; assembly: GCA_046724685.1. GTDB lineage: Bacteria > Acidobacteriota > Terriglobia > Acidiferrales > UBA7541 > Acidiferrum. The sequence continues at coordinate 3,316 of JBKOXA010000084.1, forward strand.
AAAGTTCCCTGGCAAAGAACCGTTGAGAAGGTAGCCAATAAGCCATATTTATCGTGTTTGTCATTTCTATTAATTGGACTGATTGACGCTCGTGCGCCATTCTGCTACCTTACATGGCGAACGGGTTTCAGGGTTTGTTCGGCAAACCGTGAGGCACCACGGTGCCGCCCGCAGCGGTCCGTGCTCACTGAACTGAAATGACTCGCAGCGCCATGATGACGCAGGAACCGATCAACAACCTGAAAATGCCGGTCTGCGTCGTGCCCGGAATCGTACGAATTAGCCAGGTCGTCGGAATCGGCGACGAGGGCGGGTGATGGCGGCTTAACAGCGAAGTTCCGAGAGATTCGGGCCATCATCCAGGTGAGATGATGGCCCAATTTTTTTTTGCCGTCACCTTGGTTTCACGCGGAGCCAGGCCGGCGCGGGGGGAAGTAAGTGAACGAGGATAGTCCGAAACTGCGCAGCAAAACACTGATTCAGGGCGCGAGCCGCGCAGGGGCTCGTGCGATGCTGCGGGCTTCTGGCCTGAAAGATGACGATTTTTCGAAGCCGTTGATCGGCGTGGCCAATACCTGGATTGAAATCGGTCCCTGCAACTATCACCTGCGCGAACTCGCTGAACACGTAAAGACAGGCATCCGCAAAGCCGGCGGCACCCCCCTTGAATTCAATACCGTGTCTATCTCCGATGGAATCACGATGGGCACGGAAGGCATGCGTGCTTCACTGATCAGCCGCGAAGTGATTGCCGACTCCATTGAGCTCGTCACGCGCGGGAATCTTTTCGACGCGCTCGTGGTCCTTGTTGGCTGCGATAAGACCATTCCTGGCGGCGTCATGGCGCTCGCGCGTTTGGATATTCCCGGACTCATTCTGTATGGCGGCTCGATTGCCCCGGGTGAGTTTGAAGGTCATCCTGTCACCATTCAGGACGTATACGAAGCCATCGGTTCGCATTCGAGCGGCAAGATGAGCGATGCGCGCCTGCTGGCGCTAGAAAAATCGGCTTGCCCCGGCGCCGGCGCATGCGGAGGCCAATTCACGGCGAACACGATGGCCATGGTCTGCGAGTTTCTCGGCATCGCGCCGATGGGACTTTCTAGTGTTCCTGCAACGAACGTCGGAAAAGCGGCTGCAGGCGAGCGCGCAGGTGAACTAGTTCTGGATCTCCTTCGCAGCAACACAAAGCCATCAAAAATTATCACAAAAACTGCAATCGAAAACGCCATTGCCGGAGTTGCCGCAACCGGCGGTTCGACGAACGCAGTACTGCATCTGCTGGCGATCGCCAATGAAGCGAAACTTCCGCTCTCCATCGACGACTTTGACCGCATCAGTTCCAAAACGCCGATCATCGCCGACCTGAAACCCGGCGGACGTTTTGTGGCCACGGATTTGTACGCAGCGGGCGGTACCGGGCTCATCGCAAAGCGCATGATTCAAGCCGGTCTTCTAAAAGGCGAGGCCATCACGGTTTCCGGGAAAACGCTCGCGCAGGAAGCCGAAGCGGCGAAGGAGAAACCAAATCAGGAAGTGGTTCGCGAAGCCAGCAAGCCTCTAAAGCCCACGGGCGGTTTGGTGATCCTGAAGGGCAATCTTGCGCCGGAAGGCTGCGTAATAAAAGTTGCCGGACACAACATCCAGAATTTCCGCGGACCTGCCCGCGTGTTCGACAGCGAAGAAGCGGCCTTTGCCGAAATCGATAAGAACAAAATCAAAGCCGGTGACGTCATTGTGATTCGTTACGAAGGCCCCAAGGGCGGCCCCGGCATGCGGGAAATGCTTGCGGTCACCGCGGCCCTTGTGGGCGCGGGCCTTGGCGATTCGGTCGCTCTGCTTACCGATGGGCGTTTCAGCGGCGCTACGCACGGGCTCATGGCGGGCCACATCGCTCCCGAGGCCGCGCGCGGCGGCCCCATCGCAGCAGTCGCCGATGGCGACACCATCGTCTTCGACATTCCCAATCGCACGCTCAGCGTCGAATTGACCGCCGGGCAAATCCAGCAGCGGCTGGCCCACTGGAACGCGCCGGCGCCGCGCTTCACGGTCGGCGTCATGGCCAAGTACGCGTTCCTCGTATCTTCTTCTTCTCTGGGCGCAGTCACGGCCCTGCCAAGTTCAAGTTCGCAACCAGCACCTTCGGGAAGGACGCTATGAAACTCACGGGCGCAGAGATCCTCTGCCAATCGCTGGAACATCTGGGCGTAAAACACGTCTTCGGCTATCCGGGCGGCGCGATTCTTCCGGTTTACGACGCTCTCGGCAAATCGAAGCTTCACCATATTCTCGTTCGTCACGAGCAAGGCGCGACGCACATGGCTGACGGTTACGCGCGAGCCAGCGGGGGAGTGGGCGTCGCCATGGCCACCAGTGGCCCCGGCGCGACGAACATGGTCACGGGAATCGCAACCGCGATGCTCGACTCTTCTCCGGTTGTCTGCATCACGGGCCAAGTCGGCAGCAAACTTCTCGGTTCCGACGCCTTTCAGGAAATCGACATCACCGGCATTACCATGCCGATTACCAAGCACAACGTGATCGTCACTCACGCCGATGATATCGCCCGCACCGTGCGGGAAGCGTTCATCATCGCGGATTCCGGGCGGCCCGGCCCGGTTCTAGTGGACATCACGAAGGACGCGCAGCAGGCCTCCGCGGAATTCGATTGGAACGCCGCTACGCCGAAACTCCCCCCCAAGCGTGTTCGTCCCGGCCTCGACAAGACCGAACTCGATCGCGCGGTCGAACTCCTCAATTCGGCCAAGCGCCCGCTCATTCTGGCCGGCCACGGCATCCTGATTTCCGACGCAATGAAGGCTTTCGAGCAATTTGTTCGCGCGGGCCACTTTCCTGTCGCGATGACGTTGCTCGGTATCGGCTGCTTCCCTGCCAACGATCCGTTAAACCTCGGCATGATGGGCATGCACGGCGAAGCGTGGGTCAATCACGCCATCCAAGAAGCGGACCTGCTCATCGCCGTGGGCATGCGCTTCGACGACCGCGTCACGGGCGACCTGCGTACCTATGCCAAGAGCGCACGCAAAATTCATATCGAAATTGACCGCGCCGAGATCAACAAGAACGTTAAAGTCGACGCCGCACTCGTCGGGGATGCTCGCGCAGTTCTCGAACGACTTTTTCCGCTGGTCGAAAAAAGAGAGCGCCCTGACTGGCTAGGCCGTATCAGGGAAATGAAGGGTGATTCGGCGGTTCGCGATATCCAGAGCCTGCCGGATACCGGGCATCTCTATGCCGCGCACGTCATCAACGATTTGTGGAAGGAAACCCAGGGCGACGCCATTGTTGTCACCGACGTCGGCCAGCACCAGATGTGGGAAGCGCAGTATTACCACCACAATCGCCCGCGCACGCTGATTACATCGGGTGGCCTCGGCACCATGGGTTTTGCACTACCCGCGGCCATCGGCGCGAAATTCGCAAAGCCCGATGCTGACGTATGGGTCGTAGTCGGCGACGGCGGATTCCAGATGACCATGAGCGAGCTGGCGACGATCGTTCAGGAAAAAATCAAGGTCAACATCGCCATCATCAACAACGGCTATCTCGGCATGGTTCGTCAGTGGCAGGAATTCTTCTACGACAAGCGTTACGTGGCTACGCCGCTTGTCGCTCCGGATTTTGCCGCACTCGCCAACGCTTTCGGTATTCGCGGCGAACGCGTCACCTCGCGCGGCGACGTGGTTTCCACGATCCGCTCTGCGCGCGAATCGAAAGAATCCGTTTTGATTGATTTCCGCGTCGAGCAGGAAGATTCGGTTTACCCGATGGTTCCGGCCGGAGCGTCCCTGCACGAAATGATTCGGCGGCCGCATAACCCTCTGGTCGAAACCGCCGCGGAACCGTAGCGGCGGCTCTACGCCGCGGTCGCGCGGCGAAAATTTGCAGTGGCCTTCTCTTGAGGGGCGGTCGTTCGAGGAGTAGATTTCGCCGGAAACGAGGATCAGATGCAAACCCTTATTGCGTATGTTGAAAACAAACCCGGCGTGCTCAATCGGGTTTCATCGCTGGCGCGGCGTCTGGCCATCAATATTGATTCGCTCACCGTTGGCCCAACGGAAAACGAGGAAGTTGCGCGCATGACTATCGTCGCGCATACCGACGCGAAAGGCGCGCACCGCCTCGAAGCCAGCCTGGAAAAGCTCGTGGACGTGCTCCTTGCAGAAAACATCTCCGCTCGTTCCGTCCTCGAGCGCGACCTGGCCTTGATCAAAGTCGCCGCGGACCAGCAATCCCGACCTCACCTGATGGAACTCATCAAAGTGTTCCGCGGCCGGGTCGTGGACGTCGCGCCCGAGTCCTTGATCGTCGAAGTTTCTGGTACCGTCGACAAGATCGACGGCCTGCTCGAGGTCCTTCGGCCCTACGGGGTACTTGAAATGGCCCGCACTGGACGGATCGCGATGACTCGTGGCGGCGACCTACTTCAGCCGCCTGGCTTCGAGGGCTCGAGCAAACTCGAATCCGCCGCGTAACGAAGCGGAGGGCGGGTCTTCTGGTTGTCTGGTCCAGGACGAACTCCTCAAAACGAATTTTATTTACGGGCCGAACGGCCCACGAAAGGAACCACATGGCAAAGCTTTACTACGACAAGGACGCCGACCTCTCGCTCATTCAGTCCAAAAAGGTCGCGATTCTCGGTTATGGCTCGCAGGGCCACGCCCACGCGCTCAATTTGCGCGATAGCGGCTGCAACGTCTCGGTCGGTCTGCCAGAAGCCAGCGCTTCCCGCTCCAAAGCTGAAAAAGACGGTCTCAGTGTCAAAACTCCCTCCGAAGCCGCAGCTTGGGCCGACGTCATCATGGTCCTCGTTCCTGACACCAAACAGCAGAAACTTTACAACCAAGCCATCGCGCCCAACCTCAAGCCCGGCAAGACGCTCATGTTCGCGCATGGTTTCAACGTCCGCTTCGGCACCATCAAGCCACCGGCAACGATCGACGTCTCGATGGTCGCTCCGAAAGCGCCCGGCCACCGCGTCCGCGAAGTCTTCACGGAAGGCGGCGGCACACCCGGACTTCTCGCAATCGAACAAGACGCCTCGGGCAAAGCCAAAGCTCTGGCACTTTCCTACGCCCGCGGGATCGGCTGCACGCGCGCCGGCGTCCTCGAAACGACTTTCACGGAAGAAACGGAAACCGATCTTTTCGGCGAACAAGCTGTTCTCTGCGGCGGCGTCAGCGCATTGATCAAAGCCGGGTTTGAAACGCTCACCGAAGCCGGTTACCAGCCCGAAGTCGCCTACTTCGAGTGCCTCCACGAACTCAAACTCATCGTCGACCTCATCTACCGCGGAGGCCTCAGCTACATGCGCTACTCGATCAGCGACACCGCCGAACAGGGCGACTACACCGCTGGCCAGCGCATCGTCACCGACGAAACTCGCAAAGCGATGAAGCAGCTCCTGGCCGAAATTAAGGATGGCAGCTTCGCGAAAAAGTGGATCGAGGAAAACGACAACGGCTGCCCCAACTTCCTTGCCAAGCGGAAAGCAGAGCAACAGCATTCCATCGAGCAACTCGGGCCTGGCCTCCGAGCCATGATGCCCTTTTTGCAGCCGGTAGTGGCCCCCGGCCTGAACGTAAGATCCGCGACCTCCGAAAAGTGACGTCAAGCCTTTGAGCGCCTAGGTGGCTAGACTTTGCGTGCGGAAACGCGCCTGGTGTCGTATTATCTTGCCCGTCGTCAGGAAGCCTCCGGCCATCACTATCTATGAAGCGCGATACGGCACTGCCCGTCACCCGGCCCATCAATCTCCAGGAACGTCTCGGGAAATTAACCGCCAAGCGGCAGGAGATTCTTCGGCCCGTGCTCGAACAGCCGCGCGGCTTTGTGCTTTTGAGCGTCCGTGCGATGGCCAAGCGCCTGGACACCGACCCGGCAACCATCGTTCGTATTGTCCGCGTGCTCGGCTTTGAAAGCTTTCGCGACTTCCAGAAACATCTGCACGATCTTTCCATCGCCTTCGCTACTTCTGCGGACACCATGCAGTCGCCCGATTCTGGGCGGCGCAACTCCTTTGTCGCCGATTCGATCGACCGCGACCTAAAAAACCTCCAGGCCCTGAAAAATACCCTGGAAGCCCCTCGGCTCGTCGACCTCGCGAAGCGGCTCTATTCGGCCCGGCGCATCGTCTTGCTGGCGGGCGACCTGGCTGCATTTCTCGCCGACTATCTCGAATACCAGCTTGGGCTGCTGGGGCTTCCGGTCTTCGGCGCTACCTCCTCCGGGCGCATCCATCATCTGACACGTTCGTTGACAAAAGACGACCTGGTGATCGCCATTTCCTTCCGCCGGGGATTGTTGCAAACGGTCGAAGGCGCAACGAAAGCTCGCCAGCACGAGGCCTATTGCGTGGCGATTACCGACACATTCCTCTCGCCGCTGGCGCGGATTGCGCATGAGACGTTTCTGGCCGGCATTGAAACAACGTCGTTCGGTGCTTCCTACGCCGCTCCGATAGCGCTGCTCAATGCGCTTCTCGCGGCGTGTGCACACGTTCGCAGAGCTGAAACAATGGAAATCGTCCGCGAAATCTCCGAAGAACAGCGCCACGGCGCCCGCTGGTTCCGCGACTAGTTTCCCGGGTTCCCGTGTAACAGTTGTTGCATTCCATACGTCGAACTTAAAATCTCGGCAACCTCTGCCCGTCCGAGGCTGCTTCCGTTGGTGGGTCTTCGGGGTACGGCGGGCTTTGTGCATTCTGACTTTTAACGAGGACTTCGATGCGCGTCGAATCCATCACGCTTCGCAAATTAAAGATGCGCCTGAAGGCGCCGTTTGAAACCAGTTTCGGCACCACCCATGATCGCCCGGTACTTCTTGTGGAGCTGCAGGCCGACGGTCTCACTGGGTGGTCCGAAGTCACTTCAACCGAGGGGCCATTCTTCAATTCGGAGTCCATCGACATTTCTTGGCTCGTCATCCGCGAATTTCTCGCTCCCCTGGTTCTCGGGAAATCACTTTCCGCCGCGTCGTCGGCTCGGCAGTACTTTGCCGCCATTCGCGGTCATGAGATGGCCCGCGCAGGAATCGAAAATGCCCTTTGCCACGTTGAGGCGCAGCAGCACAGCGTCCCTCTTTGGAAACTGCTCGGCGGCACTCGGCAGGAGATTCCCTGCGGCGTCTCGCTCGGCTTGCAATCCAGTCCGGAAGAACTATTGGAAAGGGTGGCCACGGAGGTGGCCGCCGGCTACCAGCGCATCAAGATCAAAATCAAACCCGGCAAGGACCTCGACTATATCGCCACCGTCCGCAAGGCCTTTCGCGACATTCTCCTGTCGGTGGACGCCAATTCTTCCTACACGCTCAACGACACCGAACTCCTGCGCAGCTTTGATGAATTCAACCTGCTGATGATCGAGCAGCCGCTCTGGTGGGACGACATCTACGAGCATTCCAAGCTTCAAAAGCAGCTCAAGACCAGGCTGTGCCTTGACGAATCCATTCGGCATCTTCGCGACGCGCAGACAGCGATCGAACTTGGCGGATGCGGGATCGTTAACATCAAGCTGGGCCGGGTGGGCGGACACTCGAGCGCCCGCGACATTCAAGCGCACTGTCTCAGCAAGAACATCCCCGTCTGGTGCGGAGGGATGCTTGAATGCGGAATCGGTCGCGCTCACAACGTCGCCGTATCGACTCTGCCCGGCTACACCCTCCCTGGCGACGTTTCCGCCAGCGCGCGCTACTGGGCCGAAGACGTGATCGAACCCGAGGTTACCGTCACGCCGCAAGGCACAATTCGCGTGCCGCAAAATCCTGGACTCGGCTATCATGTCCGCCGCGACCTCATCGAACGGTGGACCGTTGAAAAGGAAACCTTCCGCACCTGACCCTTGGCGCACGATCCCAGGTCCCGATTTTCATTCCGAGCGAATCGAGGAATCTGCTCTCTCATTTCTCCTCGTTCCGGGCGAGCGGTCGTGTTTGTTCCGGGCGGTCGTAGGCGTAGTTTTTGCTCTGCTTGCCCTCTCGGGCGCATCTGCCCTTTCACAAACGTCGCCCGCTCCCTTCCCCGGTCCCAAGCCGGCTCACCTGGCGCAAGATTTCAACAACAAGACTGGCGATTTTGGAGGCCAGACGGGAAGCGATGTAATTATTCTCCTCGAGCGTTCGCGACACTTGTATCTGCGAGACCCCGCGGGAACTGAACATCTTCTTAATCCTCTTGGTTTCTCTAAAGAACACGACCAAACCTCATTTACTTACGCCAGCAATGAGGCCGACGCTTGGGTCGTGACTTTCAAGCAGCATGGGGCAGAGCCAATTTGGCAGATATTCACTCAGATCGGCCCGTATCATCGTCTTCCCTATTCCGTTCCCGGCGGCAGTTTCCAGATCATCAAGCCGGCGCGATCTCTTACGGAAATTCGGCGCGAGGCCCTTGCGGCCAGCCCTCCGATCGAAAAGGGCCCCTTCCGGAAACCCGAACTCGTCGAGCTTGCCGCGCTCGACAACGCCATCCACATCGACATCCGATACGCCACCTCCAACGATTTTCTTGGCATGCCGGTGTACACGCAAGCGCGTGCGTTTTTGCAGCGACCGGCGGCCGAGGCGCTCGTTCGCGCACTTCGCAAGCTCGCGCCGCTTGGGTACGGCTTGCTGGTCCACGACGGCTACCGGCCCTGGTACGTCACCAAGATTTTCTGGGAAGCGACCCCTCCCGAGGGCAAAATCTTCGTCGCTGACCCTGCACAGGGCTCGCGCCACAACCGCGGCTGCGCGGTCGACCTGACGCTCTACGACCTGAAAACCGACGAGCCCATCGAGATGACCGGCCTTTACGACGAAATGTCACCGCGCTCGTATCCCAACTACCCCGGCGGCACTTCCCTACAGCGCTGGCACCGCGACCTGCTTCGTTGGGCGATGGAGTCGGAAGGCTTCACGGTTTATGAATATGAGTGGTGGCATTTCGACTACAAGGATTGGCGCGAGTACGGCATTGGAAACGTCCCGTTTGAAGAACTCTAAACAGATCACACCTGACTCCTGGAGGCGCAGGCATGCAATTTCGATTGACGGGAATCGCGAAGTGCTTGCTGTTTGCCCTATTAAGTGCAGGACTCTGCCGGTCCGCGGCTGCAGAGGAAAGTCCGGTCCTCGCTGCTTCCATTCAGAAAGTGATGGACCGCCCGGAATTCAAGCACGCCAATTTCGGCATCGAATTCTTGGATCTCGAAACCGGCAAAGTCATCTACGCCGTAAATGCTGACAAGCTCTTCACGCCCGCATCTACGACGAAAATTCTCACCGAGGGGGCCCTACTCGCGCACCTTGGCAAGGATTTCCGCTTCCACACAAGAATCTATGGCACGGCTCCTGTTGACAAAAAAGGCCGCCTCAAAGGCGACCTGATTCTGGTCGCATCCGGCGATCCGAATCTTTCGAGTCGTATTCAACCGGACGGCACTCTCGCCTTTGTCGACGAAGATCATTCTTACGGCGGCCCAGCCGTCGCCGGCGATCCGCTTACCGTCGTCAAGCAACTCGCCCGGGAAGTGCGCGGGAAAGGCATCCGGCGCATTGATGGCCGCGTCCTCATCGACACCTCCCTTTTTCCTGACGGCCCGCGCGAAGGCGGCACCAACGTGGTCATGTCCTCGATCATGGTGAACGACAACGTGATCGACATCGTCGCCAGACCCGGTGCAATAGCCGGGGACCCGCTGTCCCTTACCACCTCGCCGCAAACCGGCTACGTTCACTTCATCAATTGCGGCACGACTACGACAACCGGCACCTCTCCCACGTTCAACGATCCGGAATTCACCACCAATTCCGACGGCTCCGTGAACATTATTCTTGGTGGATCGCTGCCTCTCGGCATCGAACCGCAAACGGTTTCCGTCGGCGTTCCATCTCCGACCCTCTTCGCCCAGTGGGTCTTGCGCGAGGCACTCGCCAGCGAGGGCATCGAGTTGAAACGAAGCCCGCTGACTACCGTGCAACCAGACTTTTCAACGCTAACGCATTTCTACACTGCTGAAAATCAAGTCGCTGAGCATGTCTCGCTGCCGCTCGCCGAAGAAATCAAAGTCACACTCAAAGTCAGCCAGAATCTTCACGCCGGCATGGGGCCCTATCTTCTCGGCGCGCTTGCCGGCAAAGATACTGCGAACCCGCTGAAGAAAGGATTTGAACTCGAACGCACGTTCCTGAAAGGCGCCAACCTCGATCTCGCCGGCGCATCGCAGGGAGACGGCGCTGGCGGCGACTGGGCCGATCTGTTCAGCCCCGATTTCATGTGCCGTTATCTTGCATACTGGACCACGCGACCGGACTACGACGTTTTCGTCCAGGCCCTTCCCATTCTCGGCAAAGACGGCACACTGGTGAAAATCCAGAAGGAGAATCTCGCCGCCGGGCACGTCTTCGCAAAAACTGGAACGTACGGTTCGGATGACCATTTGAACGGCAAGACCATGCTCAACGGCAAAGGTTTGACAGGCTACGTGATCACGAAATCCGGCCGTAAGCTGGCGTTCGCGGCCTACGTCAATCACGTTTCCCTGCCGAGCGATCCGGACTCCGCTCAAAACGTCGCCGGACAGGCCCTCGGCGAAATCGCCGCTGCCGCTTACGACGCAGGGTTCTAGCTCCGTGACCCTCCTCCAGTTAAAGGGCAGCAACAAGCGGAAATTTAGGAGCTTGTTCTTTTTCCTGTTCCAAGACTACGCGACTTAGGATTCGAAACTTCTGGTCCAAACGACAATTCCTCAAGCTCAGGGCAGCTCGGCAATCGCTTCTCCGTCCTTGCGCGGGTCGGACGCGCCAAAATTCACGCCGGTCGCAAAATCTCGTAGCACCGCCTGCCCGCCTCCCACGGATGAGGAAAACGTTCCCAGCAACTGGATCTGATGCCCTTTCGTTTTCAACTCATCGCGGGTTTTCTGGGAAAAGCGGTTTTCCATCTTCACGTCGCAACCGGCGAAAGTTAGCTTGGTGAATCGCGGCGCTTCCAGCGCGGCCTGGATGTTCATCTTGTAGTCCGCCAGGTCGGTCACAAACTGCGCGTGAGCCTGTGATTGGTTCCATCCGCCCATGATTCCAAACGCGACGCGCGTAGTTCCTTTCTGCGCAAACGCCGGAATGATGGTGTGCAGTGGCCGCTTGCGTCCTGCCAACGCGTTCGGCGAGTTCATGTCCAAGGCGAACAATCCGCCGCGGTTGTGTAATGCAAATCCCGTCCCCGGCGCCACGATTCCCGATCCGAACGAGGAATAGTTGCTCTGAATCAGCGATACCATGTTCCCGTCGCGATCTACAACCGTCAGGTACGTGGTGTCGCTCCCGCCGGCCATCTCGGCGGCCGCAGCGTCGCAGTTTGCATGGTCTTCACTTATTTGTTTGGCTCGAGCCGCCGCCCATTCTTTCGACAGCAATTTCTCCACGGGAAGTTTCTGCCCGTGCGGATCGCCGATGTATTCTTTCAAATCGGCATACGCGAGCTTCTTCGCTTCTACCATCACGTGCAACGCCTTTGGCGAGCCAAATTCAAAGCCCTTCTGCCCCAGCGGGGTGGTCTCCAAGATGTTCAGCATCTCGAGCGCAGCCAGCCCCTGGCCGTTCGGCGGCAACTCGTACACGGTCCACTCGCGGTACGTAGTCGATATCGGCTCGACCCATTCCGCGGAGTACTGGCTCAAGTCATCCGCCGTCATTGTGCCGCTGTGGGCTTTTTGCGCTGCAAGTATCTTTCGCGCGATTTCGCCTTTGTAGTACGCGTCTCGTCCATGTTCCGCGATCTGCTCGAGCGACCACCCGAGATCCTCATTCCTGAAGATGTCGCCAACTTTCGGCGCCCGATCATTCGGCAGATACACTTTGCTGGCCGCCTCATTCGCACGCAGGAGATCGATGTCTCCCGCCCAGTACGACGCAGCCAGCTCCGGCACAGGAAACCCATTGCGCGCGGTAGCAATCGCCGCGCTCAAGTCTTCGGCCAATTTCTTTCGCCCAAACTTATCCGCCAGCTTCTGCCACCCATCGACCGCCCCGGGAACCGTGACAGCATTGATTCCCTTCTGCGGCATTTCCCGTAATCCCTGCTTCTGCAAAAACTCAATCGTCAGGCCTTTCGGCGCCCATCCGCTGGCGTTCAATCCGTAAAGCTTGTTGGCCTTCGCGTCGTACACAATCGCAAACAAGTCTCCGCCGATGCCGTTCATCATGGGCTCGACGACGCCCATCATGGCGTTCGTGGCGATGGCCGCATCTACCGCGTTGCCGCCGCTTTCGAGGATTCGCACCCCGGCCTGCGATGCTAGCGGCGACTCGGAAGCCACGATTCCGCCCTTCGACACGACCATTGAGCGAGCCTGGCTCCGGTCCTGCGCGTTCGCAGCCGTTAGAGTGCCGCAAACTGCCGCGACACAACAGACAACACCCACACGCCCAGCAATCTGATTGCTCCAAGTCATTCGCTGCCCCTTGTCATCTATTCTCGCGACAATTCCACGCGCCGGTTTCGCGCCCGTCCTTCCATCGTCGAATTCGCCTCCACCGGCCGCGACGCGCCAAATCCGTTGGTATCGAGACGCTCCGCCCCGATATGGTATTCGGCCACAAGCACGTCTTTCACCGCAGCCGCGCGCTGTTTTGAGAGTTCAAGGTTACCCGGGTCCGTTCCCACATTGTCCGTGTGGCCGTCCACATTCAACTTCCAATCCGGGTGGGCCTTCATCACTCCGGCGATTTCGTCCAAAGTTGGTTTCGACTCCGGTTTGAGCTTGGCGCTCGCAAAGTCGAAGTAAATCCCGTAAACCTGCACCTTCTCTTTGTTTTCCAGCTTCTGCTCGAGCTCTTTTGAAACACGAGCTGTCTTTTGAACGTATTCGAGCTTGATCACCTGCAACCGGTCGCTGGCTCCCAGCTTCCATGTCAGCGAGAGCGGATTCTGCGCATCGTCCAGGAAATAAAATTCCGCGTCTTCGCCTTCGTCAGATCGGCAGGTCGCGCGCACCGCCGGCAATTGCGTTCGTACTCCATTCACCAGTACTGGAAACGAATATGTTTTGCCGTCCGTTCGCTTCAGCGTGCAACTCACCTTGGACATATTCTGCAAGTCCTTCATCGCGTCCTCGGCTTGCTTGTCCTGCCCGCCCGGAGCATTCCCCATGCCGCCCGCCATCCCGCCCAACCCGCCAATCAAATTGCCAAGCGCTCCCTTCAGTCCGGTCGCCTGATAGGTAAGCAGGCTTTCCCCCTTGGTCTTCAATTCATTCAGGACGCCGGCCGAAACTCCTAGAGATGTCGTGCCCGGCAGGTTCACGGGAAGTCTCGGCGAGAAGTCCTGTGCATATTCGTGGGCGTTTTCTAGATCGTCCCGGAGAATTTTTCGGGTCGCGCGAACGTTCTGTGTCTTTGGGCTCGCGGCCTTCTTCTGTTCCTTGTCGAAAGGGTTCTCCATTTCCGGTACGTCCGCCGAATACTCCATCCACACGCCTTCCTGGTTGACCGACCGAATTGATTTGATGGATTCGTAGTCGCCTCGCGATTGCTGAATCGCGGTCGTAATTCGGAGGCCCGCCCGCATCGGCACAACGCTGCCCATCGAGGCGTCTCCGCCGCCCGCCCCGCCAGATCCCTCGGCGGCTCCCGGCATTACGTTCGAAGTCGTTCCCTGCGAGTATTCGGGATAGCTGGGCATCGCCTCTACTCTCTTCGCTTCACCGTCGCCTGCGCCTTTTGCGCCCAGCGCTCCTGCCATCTTTTCCAGATTATTTTCTTTGTACGCCTGCCGTACCTCATCTACTTTTTTCTTGGCCCGATACGCCAGGTACGCAAATCCGCCGATGCCTAGCGCCGCCAGCAACCCCACCACCACGACCACAATCAGCAAAATCTTCCCGCAGCCGCCAGAAGCTTTTGCCGCTGGCGGCACACCCGCAGGCGCCACCGGACTCGCTGAGCTTGCCGCAACCTCCGGTACCCCCGGGGCCTCGGGAGCCGGCGCCGCCACGCGCGGATTCGCGGTAGCTCCGCCGGTTGACGTTCCCCCGCCCACTCGGGTTCCGCACCCGCCACAAAAAACTGTGTTGTCTTCTACCGGCTTGCCGCAATTTGAACAGAACCCCGCCATCGCTCTTCCTCCGCCAACCGACAAAATGTGAAGGGACTATATAACGAGAACAATCCGACGGGGACATCTCTTTCCTGCTGGCTGCCCCTTGCATCAGGCCAACCAGCGTCTACAATCGTTTTAGGGGTCCCCCCGCCCGTACTTGCGTTCGCACTTGCTCTGACGGAGAATCCATTCTTGTCTCCCCAAAACTCCAAGCTGACCGCCGCCACTTCGCCGTCACCGAGACCCTCGTCGCGTTCGGACTTTGACGCGCGGGTCGCTTCGCTTCTCGCCGGACACAACGCCGATCCCTTCGGTATTCTCGGACCGCATCCCGTGCCGTCCGGCTGGGCCATTCGCTTCTTTCTTCCCTGGGCTGCGGAAGCCAGCATCGTTCTCAAGAACCCGCCAATTTCTCCCGCAAAGATCGCCGACGCCGTCAAACTCCGGCCCGAGGGCTTGTTCGAAGCCGTCTGGCCTTCTGACCAGCCGACTCCTCCCGAACCCGGCAGCTACAAAATTCAGGGCCGCACGCAATATGGCGAAGGTTTCGAAATTTTCGATCCTTACGCCTTTCCCTTTTTGCTGACGGACTTCGACCTCCATCTCATGAGCGAAGGCCGCCACTACGACACCTACGAAAAACTCGGCGCGCATCTTCGCACGGTCGCGGGCGTCGCCGGGACACACTTTGCCGTCTGGGCGCCGGCCGCAGGCCGCGTCAGCGTCGTTGGCGACATGAATCATTGGGACGGCCGCGTTCATCCGATGCGTCCGCGCGGTTCGTCCGGCATCTGGGAGCTCTTCTTGCCCGAAGTCGGCGAAGGTACAGTCTACAAGTACGAAATCCTTGGCCCGCACGGCAATCTTCTTCCGCTCAAAGCGGATCCCTACGCCTTCCGCTCCGAACTTCGGCCCAACACCGGCTCGGTCGTCGGCAACCTCGACTCGCATCGATGGAACGACTCCGCCTGGCTCGACCAGCGCCAGCAAAAAAACTGGCTCGAATCGCCGATCTCGATTTACGAAGTGCACCTTGGTTCCTGGCGCCGCGTTCCGGAAGACCGCAATCGGTGGCTCAGCTACGGCGAACTCGCCAACCAGCTCGTTCCTTACGTCAAGGACCTCGGCTACACGCACATCGAACTTCTCCCGATCATGGAACACCCGTTTGATGGTTCCTGGGGCTACCAGACACTCGGCT
Organism: Acidobacteriota bacterium; assembly: GCA_046724685.1. Taxonomy (GTDB): domain Bacteria; phylum Acidobacteriota; class Terriglobia; order Acidiferrales; family UBA7541; genus Acidiferrum. Next base: position 18,612 of record JBKOXA010000084.1, read on the forward strand.
ATTTCGCTGCAACCAGCCGCTTCGGCACGCCCGCCGACTTCATGTACTTCGTCGACCGCTGCCATCAAGAAGGTATCGGAGTCATTCTCGATTGGACGCCCGCGCACTTCCCGCGCGATGCGCATGGCCTCTCGCAATTCGATGGCACGCATCTGTTTGAACACGCCGACCCGCGCCAGGGCGCCCATCCCGACTGGGGCACGCTCGTTTACAACTACGGCCGCAACGAAGTCCGCAACTACCTCACCTCCAACGCGCTTTTCTGGCTCGACAAGTACCACATCGACGGCCTCCGCGTGGACGCCGTCGCCTCCATGCTGTACCTCGATTACTCGCGCCAGGAAGGCCAGTGGGTGCCCAACCGCTATGGCGGTCGCGAAAATCTAGAAGCCATCGATTTCTTCAAGACTCTGAACACCGTCGCGCACGAACGTTTCCCCGGCATTCTCACCATTGCCGAAGAATCCACGGCCTGGCCCGGCGTTTCGCGCCCCACTTATCTCGGCGGCCTCGGCTTCAGCTTCAAATGGAACATGGGCTGGATGAACGACACTCTCAAATATTTTTCAGCCAATCCCATCTATCGCAAGTACGAACACAACAAAATCACCTTTTCACTCATTTACGCGTTCAGCGAAAATTTCGTGCTGCCTTTCTCGCACGATGAAGTCGTCCACGGGAAAAATTCGCTCCTCCATAAAATGCCTGGCGATCTCTGGCAACAGTTCGCCAATCTCCGGCTGCTGTTCGCCTATCAGTATGCGCACCCCGGCAAGAAGCTGCTCTTCATGGGCCAGGAATTTGGCCAACGAGACGAATGGAGCGAGGCTCGCAGCCTCGACTGGCATCTGCTCCAATGGGATTCCCATCGCGGCATTCAAAAACTCATTACCGATCTCAACCATCTCTTCGCCGCCGAACCCGCCCTTCACGAAGTCGATTTTCAGTGGCAGGGCTTCGAGTGGATTGACTGCAACGACGGTGAAAACAGCGTTCTTTCCTTCCTTCGCCGCGGCAAGAGTCCCGACGACTTGATGGTCGTCGTCCTCAATGCCACTCCCGTCGTTCGCGAAGGCTACATCGTCGGCGTCCCCCGCGCCGGTTTCTACAAAGAAGTTCTCAACACCGACGCCGGGCACTATGGCGGATCCAACGTGGGCAACATCGGCGGCCAAGGCGCCGCTGACGACCCTCGCCAGGGGCGTCCTTATTCGCTTTGCCTCACCCTTCCCCCTCTCGCCGTTCTCTTCCTCAAATGGACTCCAGGACCCTGATTCCGCGGTTCGTCGTTTACAGATCCGGTCTCCTTCAGATCTCTTCTCGCCATAGGGTCCGCGTTTTTCATGCCGCGCGGCAATCCGCTTGCTCGCCTGGTAAGAAAAACGGGTATAGAATGGCGCCGTCGGATGGCACCTCGCCACGTTCCTGGCCGAAGGTTTGAGAATGCTGTTGAGGCTCAAGCAGGGGTCCCCACTGCCAGTTCGACCATCCGAAAAATGATCGGCTCGCGAAGGCAGGCTTGGCGTGAAATCTTCGTCATCAACCGGCGTTCGAAGTCATCAAGCGGCCGAGCTGGGTCCCGAGAACCTCCTTTTCCCAGTGGTCGCGATTGGAGCATCCGCGGGCGGGCTGGAAGCTTTTACCCAGCTACTCCGCGGTCTCCCGAACGAACCTGGAATGGCCTTTGTTTTCATTCAGCATCTCGATCCGACCCACCACAGTATCCTGCCCGAACTGCTCGCGCGAACCTCCAGCCTGCGGGTCGTCGAGGTGGAAAACGGACTGCCGCTCAAGCCCAATAGTGTCTATGTAATTCCTCCGAACTTTCAAATGGGAATCTTCCAGGGCCGTCTGCAACTCACTCCGCGAAAACATGTTCATGGCATTCACTTGCCAATCGATTTCTTCATGCGTTCGCTTGCCGAGGAACGAAAAAGCATGGCGATTGGCGTCATTCTCTCGGGCACCGGCTCTGACGGTACCTTGGGAATGACGGCGATTAAGGCGGAGGGCGGCATCACCTTTGCGCAAACGCCTGGGTCGGCCAAACATGAAGGAATGCCGCGCAGCGCGATAGCAGCGCGATGTGCGGATTTTGTTCTCACCGCGGAGGAGATCGCCCGTGAATTGGTACGCATCGGCCGCCATCCGTACCTCGCCCCTGGCAATCTCCCGGCCGTCACCCTGGAACCCGAAGGTGAAGGCGTTTACGAAAACATTTTCAGCTTGTTGCGAAAAACGTCCGGGGTGGATTTCCATTCCTACAAACCGGCCACTGTCCACCGCCGCACGAGACGCAGAATGGCTGTACACAAAATCGACACGGTTCGCGATTACCTGAAGTATCTGCGAGCGCACCCGCAAGAAGTGGACCAGTTGTTCCAGGACCTGTTGATCCCGGTGACCAGTTTTTTCCGGGATCCGCAGGCTTTTGAAGCTCTCAAGAGCACTGTGTTCCCCGCGATCCTGAAGGACAAATCGACCAGGGAAACCATCCGGATCTGGGCGCCGGGCTGCTCCACAGGCGAGGAAACGTACTCCCTGGCGATCACTTTGCTCGAATTCCTTGGTGCACAAGCCCCCAGCTACCAAATTCAACTCTTCGGAACCGATGCCAACGAAAGCGGAATTGAAGAGGCGCGGAATGCGGTTTACCTGGAACAAATCGTTGCGGACGTATCTCCACACCGTTTGCGTCAGTTCTTCGTCAAGGTTGAAGAAGGCTACAGGGTCAGCAAGGCGGTTCGCGACCTATGCGTGTTTGCGCGGCAGAACGTCGCCGAAGACCCTCCCTTTTCCCAAATGAACCTCGTCGTCTGCCGCAACGTACTCATCTATTTTGACTCCACCCTGCAGCAGAAGGTAATGCCCATCCTGCATTACGCGCTCAGGCCCGGAGGGTTTCTGATGTTGGGAAGCTCTGAGAGCGCAGCAGCATTTCCCAACTTGTTCGCGACCGTCGACAAAAAGTACAAAATCTTTTCCAAAAAGAACTTTCCCGCGAGGGTTCACTACGATTTTCCGATCGTTCCTTCTCATTCCAGGGAAATTACCTACGTCTCCAAACCGCAAGGGGGACGTGCGGTTCCCAAGACCGGGCATAGCTTGCAACAGGAAATCGATCGCATTGTTCTGGAGCACTACTCAGCGTCAGGAGTGGTGATCAATAGTGATATGGAGATTATCCAGTTCCGCGGTCAAACCCATCCCTACATCGAACCGGCACCGGGGAGGGCGAGTTTGAACCTATTGAGGATGGCTCGGGGCCGACTCGCTCCGGAGCTGCGCGGCGCCGTCAACCAAGCCGCGAAAAAAGGATCGGCGCGGCGTAAGGCGGTGACTTTCGAGCGCGCCGGACGCAGCAGGTCGGTAAATCTCGTCGTCCAGCGGCTTACCGCCGGTTCGACGCCCGACGACCCCTACTACCTGATTCTCTTCGAGGACGATCCGCGCCAAAAACTCACCGTGGCCCGGACTCGAAAACCTGCGCCTCGCGCGAGTAAGGATCGGAGATTTGTCGAATTGCAACGGCGGACGGCCGGCATGGAGCGGCATTTGCAATCCGTCATCGAGTCCAAAGAAGCCGTTGAGGAAGAGTTTCAATCCGCGAATGAAGAGATTCTGTCCGCGAATGAGGAATTGCAGAGCTCGAATGAGGAATTGGAAACCTCCAAAGAGGAGCTCCAATCCACCAATGAAGAGCTCAGCACGGTAAATGAGGAGTTGCGCAATCGAAATCTCGAGTTGGCTCAAGTCAACAATGACCTGAGCAACTTGCTCAGCAGCACAACCCTGCCGGTCATTATGGTCGACCGCAGCCTCCACATCCGCCTGGTGACCTCGGCTTCGGCCAGGACCATGAAGGTTCTCCCCTCCGACGTTGGCCGGCCTATCAGCGACATCCGATCGGATATCAGCATACCCAATCTTGAAGACCTCATCCGGGAGGTCATCGATACGCTCGCGACTAAGGAACTGGAGGTGCACGACAAAGACAGCTGTTGGTACCTCCTGCGCATTCGTCCCTATCGCACCCTCGACGACAAGATCGAGGGCGCTGTGCTTTTGTTGACTGACATCAACTTGATGAAGACTACCCTCGAGCAATTCAAGAGAGCCAAGGAGCTCGCCGAGGGAATTATCGACACCGTTCGTCAGCCTCTCGTGGTTCTCGATTCTAAATTGCGGGTCATCTCCTGCAATTCCGCCTTCTTTCAAGACTTCAAGGTCTCTCCTGCCGAGGCCGACAGGCAGTTCTTTTATCGGGTGGGCCCGGAACAATGGAATATTCCCGAATTGCGGGAAATGCTCGAAAAGCTCGCTAAGGATTATGTTGCGGTCAGTGATTTCGAAGTCGAGCACACGCTTCCCGATGGGCGTCAGAGAGTGATGCTTCTGAATGCAAGGCGCATTCAGGGCGCACCGAGTCAGGAACCGCTCATCTTGCTGGCCGTGGAAGACATCACAGCACGCAAGGAAGGTGAGTTGGCTCTGCGGCGCCTCGCTTCCATTGTCCGGTCCTCGGACGACGCAATCATCTCGACCGATCTCGACAGAGTCATCACCACCTGGAATGCTGGTGCAGAGCGCCTCTTTGAATATGCGGAAGCGGAAGCCGTCGGGCAGCCAATTTCGATCATCGTTCCCCCTGAGCTCAGAACAGAGGAAGAACAGAAAATTCGTAAGCGTGTCGCAGCCGGCGAACACATCGAACACTACGACACCGTCCGCAGGACGAAAAGCGGCAGGCGACTCGATGTCTCTTTGACCATTTCCCCCATCCGAGACGTGTCCGGGCAGGTCGTCGGCGCTTCCAAGATCGCCAGGGACATCTCAGACCGCAAGCAGCTCGACAGGCTTCGCGAACAAAGTCTGTCTCAGTTGGAATCTGTGGTCGAAGAGCGAACGCTGGCATTGCGAAGCCTTTCCAGCCGTCTGATGCACATGCAGGATGACGAGCACCGCAGAATCGCCCGGGAGCTTCACGACAGCATCGGCCAGTATCTGGCGGCTATAAAGATGACTCTCGCCCAGACCGACCAAGCTGACCGGCAAAAAGCGAAAGCCGCCCTCTCTGAATCGCAGCATCTGTTGGACCAGTGCGTCACGGAAGTACGCACCATCTCCTACCTCTTGCATCCGCCTCTTTTGGATGAGACGGGTCTGGCGTCCGCGGCGAAATGGTATGTCGAAGGCTTCGGAAAACGGAGCAACATTCAGGTCCAGCTGGAGGTTTCAGAGCGCATCGCGCGTTTGCCAAACGCCGTAGAACTTGCTTTGTTCCGCGTTCTGCAGGAGAGCCTGACTAATGTGCACCGCCATTCTGGCAGCCCGAAGGTAGATGTTCATTTCGACATCGAAGACGGTCGCGTGAACTTGACGGTGCGGGACTACGGCCGGGGGATCCCTCGCGAAAGATTGGACCATTTCAAGAACGCCACCGGTCATTTAGGAGTTGGACTCACGGGGATCCGCGAGCGAATCAACGAACTGGGAGGAAAGCTTCAAGTCCTGGCGGAAAAGCCAGGTACCTCCATCAAAGCCACCATACCCATGAAGCAAGACGAAATTGAAGCCGCGCGGAAGGCTGCCTCCTCGGGCGATGGCAGCTCCGCAAAATAATACCGCGCCACTCAGAAAGAGTCCCGACTCTAGGAGTCGACACACTGCCGAGGGCGCCAGGCACCCGCCGCCGGTCATTGTTCACCGGCCAGCGCCTCCGTTAAACTCAAAGCTGTGCCTGAACCGGTCACAACGGAACCATCTTCCGAACAGGCAATCGCCGTTTCATCTGGCACGGACTCGGTTTCTTCACGCCTCAAACTGCTGAATGGGTCGGGGATTCTCTTCGCCGTATTGCAGAGTGCCTGCACCGCCGTCATCGCCATCAGCGGAGTGCGCGTCGCCATCGGGCTCAGCGCACTGTCTGCCGCGGCAGGAATCCACGCTCCCGCGCGCGGCTTCCATCAAGACGCCATCCGCATCCCGATGATGCTTCTCGCGCTCGCCGGCTCTCTCGTCAATCTCTTTGTCATTTGGAAAGTCCGGAAATTGCGCAGCAAGTCCGCGTCTCAGTGGCGTCAAAGACCAGTCACGTCCAGAAAGCTGAATTCCGAACGCTTTCAAATCGCCCTTTCCATCCTTACCCTGTTATTGCTCGCCGCGGAATGGCTCACCCATCCCATGGTGCACGTCGTTCCCTGACCGCGGACCTTCAACTTTTCTTCGGCGCGCCTTCCTCACTCTCCAACTCTCTCGCCAATCGCTCATGGAGTCTCTTGCTGTAGCCCACCGGCAACTCAAAGGTGCGGTCGTCCGCAGTCAGTACCAGAATATTTCTCGTGGAATCCAGAATCGCCGAGCAAATCTCGCAGTGCTCCAAATGGCGCTCAATTTCCTCGCGCTGCTCGGGCGCAACGCTCTGATCAAGATATTCGGAGATGTGTGCCCACACGTGCTTGCAGTTCAGTTCCATGGCATCCTCCCCCAAAATCCCTTGCGTGCAGGAGCTGTCGTTTTCAAGTATGGCGCCAGGCGTCTCTGCAACATCATCCGCGCCCGGTGCAGCCTCACCTTCACCATGTTCTCGTTGATCCCGAGCGCCGCCGCGGTCTCCGCCACATTCAGCTCCTCAATGTCTCTCAGAGTAAAAATTTGTCGATAGATGTCAGGCAGCTCGGTGATCGCAGATCGCAGCGCCTCCCGCAACTCTTTCCGCTCGAGCGCCTCCAGCGGGATTTCCCGCCAGTCGGTCAAGGGCGCCGGTGAGACAGGCTTTTCCTCCCCCTCCACTACCTCATCCAGCGACTCTTCGCTTGCGCGTCTCGTCTTGCGCAGTTTCTGCCGGGCCTCATTTACCGCGATGGTCACCAGCCAGGTACTGAACTTCGCGTGTCCGCGGAATTTCCCGAGGTTCCGGTAAGCATTCACCACAGCGCCTTGCGCGCAGTCTTCGGCGTCCGCTTCGTTCTTCACGATCGCAAAAGCGGTCATGTACACCATTCGCTCGTACGGCTGGATCAGATCGTGGAACAACTCCTTCTGGCCTGCCAGAATTCGCGTGATCAGCTCCGCTTCGTTGCGTTCCATGGTCAAGGTGTTCGCACCCATTCGCCTGTCCCGCCGAACTTCTTTATCGCATGCCTTTGCTGTGTGCTATCGCGTTCCGACCTATCCCCATGGGAGTGCCGACTGCGGCAAAAGGTTACGAACTCACCGCCTGCACGTTTTTCCCCGGAGCACCCGCCCGCAGACCATGTAAGATTAGTTTCGTCTGCGTCGGGGAATCTCGTGCCCAGAACCTATTTCGCGCGGCTGCGCTGTTCCTACGGGGATCACGAAACCTGGATCCCGCTTGAGGAGCGGCTGGAACCGCTCGAACAGCTTCTATGTTCGCCTGTCAACTTCGAGTGCCCCGCACACGGGGTGCAACAGGAAGTTCCGCTCGAAATCACGGAGACCCGGCCCAACGTCTACATCGACACTGGACCGACACGCTACACCCCTCCGGCAAAGAAACGGAAACCCCGCTCAAGCGAACGAAAAAATCTTCATGTGCCGGTCGTGGTTTATGGATGGGCGAAAAGCTGCGGCTCATTCCATGAAGAAACCGCAACACTCGTGGTCAACTCCAGCGGCGGACTGGTCATACTGCATACCAATGTCGAAATGGGCGAGACATTCTTCCTTGTGAACAAGACCAATCGGCAGGAGGCTGAGGTTCGCGTCGTGTACATCGAGCCCCGGTTCGCGGGTGACCCGTGTGTCGGCCTTGCCTTCAAACAACCTTCCACAACGTTCTGGAAAACCACGCGTCGCAGTGCCCGACTTCCCCAGGCGATTCGTGTCACGGTGCACGGGAAGGATCACCAGGGCAACGCCTATTCGCAGACTTCCTCGACGCTCGACGTGAGCGTCAACGGCGCCCGGTTGGACAACCTGGGGTACCTTACCGCTCCCGGGCAAGTCATCGAAGTCAAGCGGCGCTGGCGCGGCAAGGCAAAATTTCGCGTCGTCTGGATCGGCCAGATCGGTACCCAGGAGTCAAACCAGATCGGCATCTGTTCTCTCGAAGATGACAAAGACCTGTGGCGGGTACGGTTTCCGGAGGCGCCCCATCCGAAAGCATGAAGTCGTCATCCAGGAAACGCTATTTGATGGCTTCGCGGAACTTTTCGTGTGTGCCCTCCGTACTATCCTCAAGAGTCGGTGACCGCTTGCCTTCACCGAGGAAACGGGGATACGACATCATGCGCTTTCAGACCTTACGCCTTACGGGCCCTGCTTTGCTGTCGCTGGCCGCCCTCCTGGCTGTCCCGGCGGGCATCTTCGCTCAAACGAGTTCCACTAGCTCTTCAAGCTCCTCCGACCGCTGGCTTCACGTTCGGGTGATCAGCACGGAAAAAAAGGGCGAGACCGTCCGCGTCAACGTTCCGCTCGAAATGGCGGAAAAAGTACTCCCTGCCATTAATAAGGATCGCCTGCACAACGGCAAAGTCAAATTTGACGACCACCAGATGGATGGCGTCGACCTGAAAGTGCTCCTCGATGCGGTTCGCTCTTCCAAGGATGGGGAGTATGTCACCGTTCAGGGTACCGACTCCGATGTTCGGGTCGCCAAGCAGGGCGGCTATATGCTCGTACATGTCACGGAGAAAACGCCATCTTCAGCGAAGGATGGTAAGGCCATAGAAAAGTCCCGTGTTGAAGTCAAAGTACCCATGAAAGTCGTGGATGCGCTTTTCTCCGCGGGCAAGGACGAGTTGGACATCGTCGCTGCGCTGCGCGCCCTTTCCGCGCACGGGGACACGGAGCTCGTTTCGGTGAAGAGCGACGACAATACGGTTCGAGTATGGCTCGATTCCAAGAACGTTTCTGACTAAGGGAAAGCGAGAACAACCCCATGATTCTTGCCAAACTTGCTCTCGGCTTCGCCAGCACCATGGTTTTCGCCACCGTCTACACTTTCCGCGAGGGCACCATCCGCATCGACGTCGACGATCATCGCGATGGCGGCTCGCATGTTCACTTCTGGGTTCCCGCGGCTGCCGTGCCGATGGCCATGCATTTCGTGCCGAAGGAACATCTTCGCGAAGCCTCCTCACACGCGTCAGAGTTCCTTCCTCTGGTACAGATCGTCACCAAGGAATTGCGCCGGTATCCAAACACCACGTTCGTCGAAGTCGAAGACGGCGCTGACCACGTGCGTGTCAGCACCGTTGGAACAAAACTTCAGATCGATGTCGTGAATCCCGAAGAGAACGTCCACATCGCCGTCCCCTTATCCACCGTAAATGACGTCGCAGCGCAACTCGCAAACAGCGCTCCCGGCATTTAGCGCTTTCTCCGGCTTAAAATATAAAAAGGGTGAGCGTCATCCGCCCACCCTCTCTCGATTTTCGCGTTTCGCAGTCTTTCCGCTGTCAGTCTTCCTTAGCCGGCTGAAAATAGACCTCTTCAAACATCGCGGTCTTCAGCCAACCCGCGCGCTGGAGAATTCCGCGTCCATTTTCGACCATGCTGGGATGCCCGCAGAGATAGCCGGTCGTGTCTCCGGGCTTCAGCCCCCACTGGTCGGTGTATTTGCGGATCAAATCTTCCACGCGGCCTGTTTCGCCGCGCCAGTCGGCGTCTTCCCAAGGGCGGCTTACCGTGGTCACGTATTTGAACCATGGCGCTTCTGCCGCGAACTTTTCCATTTCGTCGCGATAGCCGAATTCCCAGGAGCGGCTTCCTCCCTGGATACAAAAGAGCTTATGGCCTCCCGGCATCGGCGAATTGCCGGATTTCCAGTCCTTGAAGAGGGTGCGCACATAGCTGACAAAGGGAGCCAGACCCGTGACGGTGGCCAGGAGCAGATGATTGCTGCGACCGCTTCGCAAATCGAGGGTGAAGCGGCCTTTGGCGATTTTGCGGCAGAGGAGCTTATCGCCCGGTTGGAGTTTGTACAGGTGCGGCGTCAGTTCGCCTTGTGGCACAAGCTCGATGAAAAACTCCAACCAATCCTGCTCGTAGGGGGACGACACTATGGAATAGGCGCGCTCGATGCGCTTGCCGTCATGATCTACGCCGAGCGTCGCATATTGCCCCGCCTTGAATTGGAACGGTCCGCCGGGATGAACCTTTACCAACCACAAATCTTCCGACAGGTCGCGCCGCTCAAGGACCGTTGCCTCGTAGTGCTTGTCACCAGCCGGCGCCATACGGATCTCGTTCATCTAGTCCCTCTCCCACCGCTTTCGGTCTCTCTAAAAACTTCAGGCGGGGCATCCTTCACCCCGCCCGCATTCTAGTCTAGTCACTCTCGATCCGGCGTGAGCCGCAATCAGGGTTTGGGCTTGCCCAGCTGCTGACGCATCATTTGTGGATCAAATTTAACGGGCGCACCGGTGATGTGCGTCTGGGCATTCGTAATGATCTTCTCGAACCATGGTTCGACCGTTGTCGACGGACTTGACCATACCCATCGGAGAAACCTTAGGACTGGCCCAACGTCGCCTTGGCTGTCGTCCTCCTGCCAGTGCTCGCACGAAAACGTTCCAGCGGGAACCGTGATCGTTTCCATTCCAACCGAATGCCACTTCTCCACTTCCTTTTCCATGTCGCCGTGGTGGGCCTTTCGGTTGTTCATGTCCATTTCCATCGGCTGCGGCGAGCCAGGCATCACGAAGACCATCTTGTGAAAGGTAAAATCTTTCGTCACAAGCACCTTTCCATATTTCAAATTCCCGTCCTTGCCTTCGTTGTGTCCAACTTCCATCCAAAACCCTTCCTCTGTCCCAACCATCTCTTTGCCGACCACGGACATCTCCATCCGGCTCTTCTTTCCTTCGCTATCGGTCTGCTCATAAACCGCGCCCTGGCCGACCTCCGGGCGGAGATGTTGGCGATGTTCGGCCGTTTGATCGGGCTGATCCCCAACTGCCCGTACGATGCCGAAGCTCCCATCAAACAAACGACTGCCGTGAGCAACACACTCTTACCCTTCATCCGTTCTCACCTCGAATCACTTCCGACGCTCTGGCTGGGCCGCCTGCGCGAGTCGCCGTCGAAAGAAGATGCTCTCGCTAGAACCCGCCTTCGGGCCGCTGGGAGTTCCATTTCATATCAATTCGATTTGAAACTCGCAATCTGTCTTGCGCCCGCGCGACGCAGGCGTTACTCGTAAGCCAGTGCGACCACCGGGTCGTAGCTTGCCGCACGAAGCGCAGGATAAATCGCTCCTGCCGCGGCCCCGGCCAGCGCCAGCAGTACGGCCCCGCCGATCCATCCAGGTGTAATCAGGATCTGCAGCGTCGGTGTCGTCTCTCTCAAAATCCCTTCAACCAGCAGCGTGATCGCGATCCCTGTAAGGCCACCGAGCAATGCCAGGACCAGGGTCTCCCCAAGC
>JBKOXA010000051.1:0-22874 GCA_046724685.1 Acidobacteriota bacterium
CAGATCTACACTCTGGAATTTTCGTCGGCAGCGTCAGATGTGTATAAGAGACAGTCCAGAGACCGATTCATTCCGCAGGAGCACGAGCGAAAGCGTTCCGGCGGTTTTTGCAAGTGCGACGCTCTCAGGGCGAAGCATCGCAGACGCTTCCTTCGTTTCGTCGGCATACGGATGGTCGAAAAGTCCCATAGCGTATTTCACGCGGAGAATACGGCGAACGGCCTCGTCGATTTCGGCTTGCGGAACTTGGCCCGACTTGACCAACGGAAGCATGTTTTGGTGATAGAGATTGCTGACCATGTCCATGTCTACGCCGGCCAAGAATGCTTTGCGGGCAGCGGTTGAGCCGTCGATCGCAATGCCATGCGCCATCACTTCACCGACGGAATTCCAGTCACTCACAACGAAACCCTTGAAGCCCCATTCTTTTCGCAAAATCTGCTTCAAGGTAAACGGATTTGCGGACGCCGGAATTCCGTTGAGCGAATTGAATGCGCTCATGAAGGTGCCCGCTCCCGCTTCTTCGGCCGCATGAAATGGCGGAAGATAAAATTGACGAAGCGTGTGTTCGGAAATTTCGGTGGTATTGTAGTCTCGACCTCCTTCCGCGGCACCGTATCCGACATAGTGTTTCGGGCAAGCGACAATGCTGTCCGGCGCGTCGAGATGCTCGCCTTGGTAGCCGCGGACGTAGGCGCGCGCCATTAACGCTCCCAGATAAGGATCCTCGCCTGCGCCTTCGGAAATACGACCCCACCGCGCGTCGCGTGCAATGTCCACCATCGGTGAGAACGTCCAACGCACGCCGCCAGCCGAAGCTTCCTGTGCCGCAACGCGGGCTGCTTTCTCAACGACTTCCGGATTCCAGGTTGCAGCAAGACCAAGTGGAATCGGGAAAGTCGTGCGGTACCCGTGAATCACGTCCAGACCGAAGATGAGGGGAATGTGCAAGCGCGAATTTTCAACGGCGATGCGCTGGAGAGCGTTGGTTTCACGAGACCCGGTCACGTTGAACAAAGAACCGACCTGGCCCTTGCGAATCATGTCTTTGTCGTCGGTCCTGCCGGAACTGGGTCCGGTGGCTTGACCGGCGGAGTACTGAACCAGCTGCCCAATTTTCTCCTCAAGGGTCATTTTTTGAAGCAAGGCTTCGACCTTTTTCTCGAGCGAAGGCGAGTCGAGCGGATTGCTCCATCCTGCAGCTGCCTTTGTTCGTGGAGCCGCTGACTGCGCGTGCAAAGCCTCGGGAACCAGGCAAGCAATAGCGAGAGGGAAGAGAAGAAACGAAAGGATAATACGGATGCGAGCGTTAGCGCTGACTCTCGACGGCGTGCGGAGTTTCATAGCTCGAATGATTGCACCTTTGCTTTAGCGGATGTGTTACGGAAACGCGAAGCGTATGTTCCGCGTGCGGATCGGTGGCGAACCGAACCCGCCCCTTACCAAACCCTGATCAACGATAGCGCACAAAAAGCTCCAAGTAAATCGATTTATCTATGCTTTCGCGGAGGATCAGGCCGTCAGAAATTCTTGTCTTTATCTGTTCCTGCTGCGGCTTGCCGCGCGCTCTTGCATGTGACAGACTACGCAACGATCTAAGTTATGTCACGCGCGAAATCGGGAAAAGGCGACTCTTCGCAGGATCTCCCGGAGCAAAAGGTCAATCTCCGGGAGCTCGCCGAGCATCTCGGATTATCGGTGGCGACGGTGTCGCTGGTCATGAACCGGTCGCCGGCGGCGAAGTCGATTCCCCATCATACGCAGGCTCGGGTGCGCGCGGCTGCGCGCGAATTGAATTACCGGCCAAACGTCATGGCCCGCATGCTGCGCCAGCAGCGCAGCTTTACGGTCGGAGTCATCGTGCCGGAGATCAGCGAAGGTTACGCGGCGCTGGTTCTTTCCGGCATTGAGGACCACCTTCTGCAGGAAGGCTATTTCTATTTTGTGGTCAGCCACCGCCACCGGAGCGATCTGATCGACGAATATCCCCGCCTGCTTCAGCAGCGCGCCGTCGAAGGACTCATACTGGTAGACACGGTCTGCCAATCGGGAATTTCCGTGCCTGTAGTTGCCGTCTCAGGACACAAGCACGTCTCCGGCGTCACGAACATTTCGTTGAATCACAGCCGAGCCGCGCGACTCGCGCTCGATCACCTGACCGGTCTCGGGCATCGCAAAATCGCATTCATTAAAGGACAGATATTCAGCTCCGACACGGAAGTGCGCTGGAAGGCCGTGCGAGTTGCAGCTCAAGAACTGGGTGTGACCGTCGATGAAAACCTCACGGTCCAATTGGAAAGCGAATCGCCGACGCCCCAGCCTGGCTACGACATGACCTGCAAATTGTTGCGGACCGCGTCTCCGTTCACCGCGCTTTTTGCCTTCAACGATATCTCCGCGTTGGGAGCGATCCGGGCGCTGCGCGAAGCCGGCCGGAGAGTTCCAGAGGATGTATCGGTGATCGGATTTGATGATATCCAGAGCGCGGCGTATCAGAATCCTGGACTCACGACGATCCGCCAGCCGCTTCGCGAGATGGGGATGACCGCCGCGGAAACGTTGGTGCGGCGAATCAGCGCCCCCAAGAGTGCGGAGTATCCGAAAAGCATTGTCGTCGAGCCGGGGTTGATCGTGCGGGGAAGCACGGCTCCGGCGCCTTAGGGTCCAATCGTCTCAATCTTTTTCCTGCGAAACGATGTGCACATCCACTTCGGGCGACTCGCGGAGAAACCTGTGCGCGGCCGAAAGGTACAGGAACTTCTTCCAGCCATGTTCGATGGATCTTCCAAAAATGACCTGCGTGATGTGCTTTTCCCGGACTACCTTGGCGACCGCGTCCGCCACGCTTACGCCCTTCAGCTCAATTACCTTTGCGCCGAGGTTTTCCGCAAAGCGCAGGTTGGCCGCTACGGTTTTCTTGCTCTGTTCTAGATTGTCACGCCCGGTATCCACGTGAATGACGTAAAGTTCCGAGTCCAGGCGCCGCGCCGTCCGCGCAGCGCGCGCGATAAGATACTGTGCTGAGGGATTCGAGCTCACACAGACGGCGATGCGCTCGCGTACCGCCCAGTTTTTCTGGATGTCCTTCGCGGCCATGTAATTTTCCAGGCTGCGGTCAACTTGTTCCGCAACCTGGCGCAAGGCAAGTTCGCGAAGCGCGATCAAGTTGCCACGCCGGAAAAAATTGTTCAACGCCTGTTCAACTTTTGCCGGGATGTAGACGTCGCCCCGGCGCATGCGGTTTTGCAGCGCCTCGGGAGTGAGATCGACCATGACCGTTTCGGTGGCCGTCATCGGCACCCAGTCCGGCACGGTCTCGCGGATCACGACGCCGGTGATGTTGCGGACTACCGGCGAGAGGCTCTCGATATGCTGAATATTGAGGGTAGAGATGACGTCTATGTTGGCGGCAAGCAGCGCCTGAACATCCTCATACCTCTTGCGGTTCTTGCTTCCGGGAATGTTGGTGTGCGCGAGTTCGTCCACGAGCACGACCGCGGGCCGGCGCGCCAGAATGGCGTCCAGATCCATTTCTTCGAACCAGGTGCCCTTGTATTCGATTTTCTTGCGCGGCACCGCTTCCAGCTGCGTAATCAGCTCTTCGATTCCCTTACGCCCGTGCGTTTCCACTACGCCGATGGCCACATCCTCCCCACGGCTGTGGCGGCGAATCGCTTCACTGAGCATGGCAAAAGTCTTACCGACGCCGGGTGCGTAGCCCAAAAAAAGCTTGAAAACGCCGCTCGTTTTCTGCGACGGCGAAGCAACTGCCAGCCAATCTTCCGGCTTTTTGTTCACTGGGTGCTCGCTCCCGTCGCCGCTGGTGAATACGATAGAATTGGCAAATGACTCGCTTCGTTCGGCGACGCACGATCCGCAGCCTGCTGGCGTTGTTCATCGTGGCCGGAATCACTGCGCTCTTCCGCGATGCAATACCACGGGTAAACCAGACAACCGTCGCGCTTTCATTTCTTCTGGCAATTTTAGCAGTTTCCGCGGTTTGGGGGATGGCGGTCTCCGTCCTGATGTCGGTGGCGGCCATCCTGTCCTTTAATTATTTCTTTCTGCCTCCCGTCGGCACGTTCACCGTCGCGGACCCCCAGAACTGGATGGCACTCTTCGCGTTCCTCGTCACTTCCATCACCGGCAGCCAACTCTCCAGCCGCATCCGGCGCGAAGCTGACATCGCCAACCGTCGCCGTCGCGAGATCGAACAGCTTTACGCCTTCAGCCAGAAGCTGCTCGGCGAGGGCAACGTGATTCAATTAATGAATGCGATTCCCAATCACATCGTGGACGCCTTCGAAACGGGTGCGGCGAGCCTTTTCCTCGCCGACAAACAAAAGTTTTACCGTTCCGGGTATGGCACGCTTCAACTGGAAGAGCAGCAGCTTCGACTGGCATTCGAACGCGAAGAGCCATTCCTAGATACTGCTCGGGGATTTTGCTACGGCCCTGTCCGGCTTGGACTGAAATCCATCGGGAGCTTTGGCATTTCGGGAGCGCCTCTGACGCGGCAAACACTCGAAGCGGTTGGCACCTTGCTTGGAATTGCCATCGAGAGGGCCCGCGCGGTCGAGCAATTGAGCCGCACTGAAGCCGATCGGCAGAGCGAACGACTGAAATCCGCGCTGCTGGATTCGATCACCCACAATTTCCGCACGCCTCTGACTTCAATCAAGGCTTCCGCAACGTCCCTGCTTTCCGCCAAGCCATCGCTAGCCGGTCAACAACGGGAATTGCTGGAGATCATGGACGAGGAGTGCGACCGGCTGAACAAACTGGTGGAAGACGCAGCAGAGATGTCCAAGCTGGAGGCCGGAGAAATCGAGCTGGAGTTCCGCGCTGTTCCTGTTCAAACGCTGATCGACGCTGCTTTGGCCAGCTGCAAATTGTCGCTCACGTCGCGAGACGTGCGGCTGAGTGTGCCGGACGGGCTTCCACCGGTTCGCGTCGATTTGACCCGCGGCAGGGAAGTACTGGTGCAGCTGCTCGAAAATGCGAATTTGTATTCGGAAAGCGACAAACCGATCTTCATAAATGCGGAGGCCAACGGAAACTTCGTCCTGTTCAGTGTGGCGGACCAGGGGCCAGGCATTGACACGATGGAGCAAGGATTGATCTTTGACAAATTCTATCGAGGCAAGGATCACCGCGCAGTGATCCAGGGAACCGGAATGGGATTGCCGATTTCCAAAGCGATCGTGGAGGCGCACGGCGGATCGATCAGCGTAACCAGCCAACTCAATCACGGTTCGGTTTTCACGTTTACACTGCCGGTAGCGCGAAATGGAGCGGACCGCTGATGAGTGCCGCGAAAATTCTGATTGTCGATGACGCTCAGCAAGTGCGGCGCGTCCTGCGTACCGCATTGTCCTCCGAAGGCTACACGATTTACGAAGCAAGTACAGGAGAAGAAGCGCTGGATTCGATTCGGGCTTCGACCCCCGATGCGATCCTGCTCGACGTGAACATGCCGGGAATGGGCGGCCTGGAAGCTTGCAAGGAAATTCGCCGTTCGCTCGACGTGCCGATTGTGATGCTGACGGTGCGTAACGCGGAGCGCGACAAGGTGCTGGCCCTGGATGCCGGTGCGGACGACTATGTCGTCAAGCCATTCGGCATGCAGGAATTGTTGGCGCGAATTCGCGCAGCGCTTCGGCGACGCACTCCACAAGGAAAAGAAAGCTCTTTTACCGCCAAGGATCTATCGGTTGATTTTGAAGCCCGGCGGGTGACGGTTCGAGGACACGAAGTTCACCTGACCCCGAAGGAATTCGAGCTTCTCCGCCACCTGGTACTGAACGCAGGAAAACCATTGACGCACCGGCGGTTGTTGCAGGTAGTCTGGGGACCGGACTACGGCGACGAACCCGAATACCTTCGTGTGATGATCAACCAGCTGCGAAAGAAACTGGAATCCGATCCTGCCAGGCCAAAACTGATCTTGACCGAGCCATGGGTTGGCTACCGTTTTCAAGCTCCCCTCGAATCCAAAGTCGGGAAGCCTGAAGAGCCGCGGAAGTAGCCGGCCCCGGTCATGTCCACCACGGTTCGACCGGCGGGTCGTGCAGAATAATGCGAGAAAGAAATGCCGCCGCGGATTCCAGACCTTCGTCGACAGAAGCGAGGGCGTCTTCGTGTTCGATGCTGATCACGTAGTCGTAGCCAGCCAAGCGAAGCTCGCTGACAATTCGTTTCCAGACGATTTCATCGTGGCCCCACCCCACGGTTCGGAACAGCCACGAGCGCCCACCCATCTCACGGTAGCTCTTCGCGTCCAACACTCCGTTGCGAGCGATGTTCTCCGGATTCAGCGCACAATCCTTGGCGTGCATGTGAAAAATGCTGTCACTTAAGGCGCGAATCGCCACAGGGATGTCGGAGCCCTGCCAGAAAAGATGGCTCGGGTCGAAGTTCACACCGATGTTCTTTCCGGCCTCGGCCCGCAACCGCAGAGCGGTTTCTGCGTTATAGACCACAAATCCGGGATGCGGCTCAATCGCCACTTTTACCCCATGATCCGCGGCGAAGGGTCCGGCTTCCTGCCAGTAGGGAATGACTCTTTTGTCCCACTGCCATTCCAGCGTTTCTAAAAACTCCGGCGGCCAAGGGGTGGTGATCCAGTTGGGGCATTTCGCCTGATCGTTGTCACCTGGACATCCTGAAAAAGTGACGACGACCGGAACTTGCAACAACTGTGCAAGACGCACAGACTTGCGAAACGCTTCGTCGTGTTCACGCGCGGTTGCCTGGTTGGGGTGAATAGGATTCCCGTGGCACGAAAGAGCGCTGATGGTCAGGCCGGCATCGCGAATCTGGCTGTGAAATTCCTCGGCCTTGTGCGGGTTGGCGAGGAGCAGGTCTACGTCCACGTGATCGCGACCCGGCCATGCTCCTGTTGCAAGTTCAATCGCACTCACTCCGGGAAGTGAGCGCATTTTCGCGAGCACTTGATCCAGAGTCCGATTGGCAAATACCGGCGTAAATACCCCAAGCTTCATCGACGGGTCTCCCTTCGCGTCGCGCCTAGCATACGCTTGACGCTCGCCGTCGCACAAATCGGACTGAATTACCGCCTGTATACATTGAATTGCTAGTTGTGCGCATTATTCCACGCTGCAAATCTGGATCCGCGAAGGATCCCGCGCGGAGGGCCGTAATGATCAAGAAAGTGAAGGCCGGCTACAAAGTTGTTTCGAGCAAGGGGAAAAATCTTGGAGGGCCATACAAGTCTCTCGAAGCGGCGAAGAAAAGATTGCGGCAAGTGGAATTTTTCAAGCGCAACAGGTAATTCCGTACGGAAGCCTAGGTCAGACGGGACGAGGCACTTCGTTAGAACCTAGCCTCCAGCATTCCCGTGCAATGGCCCAATCTTCCTGAGCGCGAACGACCAGCGCGCGCACTTTTGATTCCAGCGTAGCGATGTCCCGGTCGGCAGACCTGGCATTGTTTTTCGCAGGATCAAGCTCCAGGTCGACGAACGACAAATGGCTGCACACCGCGGCTCGTACTTCCGCGGAATTCTCCCCGATGCCGCCGCTAAAAACGATTGCATCGGCGCCGTCGAGGGACGCAAGCATGGAGCCGATTCCGGCCCGCAACCGGTGCACGAACATGTCGAAGGAAAGTTGTGCGCGCTGATTGCCTCCTTGCATGGATGCAACAATTTCGCGCATGTCCGAGGAAATGCCGGAAATGCCAAGAAGTCCCGATTGGGAGTTCAAGATTCGATCGACTGCCTTGCCATCCAGCTTTTCTTCCCTCATCAAGAACGTGAGAATGCCGGGATCGACGGAACCCGAACGCGTACCCATCATTAATCCTTCAAGAGGAGTAAAACCCATGGTCGTATCGATGCTTCTTCCGCCGCTGATTGCGGCGAGCGAGCAGCCATTGCCCAAATGACAGGTAATGAGTTTCAACCCGCCGAGATCCCTTTCAAGCAATCGTGCGGACCGTTCCGCGCAATACTGATGGTTGATACCGTGAAATCCGAATTTGCGAATTCCTTGTTCCGCCCAGGCGTAAGGGCCGGGATAGATGGCGGCTGCGTCGGGCAATTCCTTGTGAAAGCCGGTGTCGAAAACAGCGACCTGCCGAACCGCTCCACAAAGTGTTTCAATCAGCGCGATGCCTTCCAGCTCCAGCCGATTGTGCAGGGGCGCAAACACCGCCATCTTTTCGATGGTTGATTTCACGTCCGGCGTGATTGGAACCGGGCGGTTGAAGTTGCGGCCCCCATTGACGATCCTATGGCCGACGACGCCGATTTCGGAGAGGGAGTCGAGCACGCGGGCTTTTCCGGTGACCAGATGATCGAGCAACTTCGTAGTTGCACTGGATCGATCGCCTCGCGGCAATTTGTCTTCAAGAACGATTCCAGAAGATGAGCGAACTTCGAGCGTCGCATCGTGTTCACGAAATTCGAGTTTGCCTTGCCACAAAGGCTCTGGAGGATCGTCAGGAAGCTGACCGATCAAATCATAAAGGCACACCTTCTGGCTGCTCGATCCGGAGTTGAGCACCAGAATCTTCATCTAGTAAGGCCATTTCCAATCGCGGATCTCCGACATGTCGTCGCCGCACTCGCGGATGTATTGCCCGTGCTCGACGAGCTTGTTGCGCAAATGCTGCTTGAAATGAGCGTTCACGGGGCGCAGGCGGGCGATCCGGTCCACAGCATCGCCGGCAAGGTGAGCGGCTTGATGTGCTTCAACTGAAGCGGCTCTCGCAGCAACGGGTTCGCATACAGATAAATTTGTCCGACGGACAGATAGTTGGCGGCCCGCCAGTAGGCGTGAACCTTGCGCAACTCTTCGGGCGAGAGAACTTGGGCAGGCTTGCGGGAGGCAACGGAGGCGGCCGCGGATGCGGAAGGCATGGTCGGATCTCCTTCACCCAAATCTTAGCTCAATTGCGGCTTCGCTTTGTTTCTAGAAATTCAGCGAAACATTTCGGAATCGACGAAGGCCGGGCTAGAAGAGCTTTTCAATCTTGCTTGCCAAGAAAGCAAAACCGGCCAGAGTCATGGCGAGAGTGGCAAGCCAACCGCCGACCCGAAGGTGCGCAGGCAGAGGGAATTGCGCAACAACTCTTTTGTCACTCGCCATCGCCATCAGCATGAACATCAATGGAATCGCCACAATTCCATTGATCACAGCTGACCAGAAAAGCGACTTCATCGGATCGATGCCGAGAAAATTCAGGAGCACTCCGAGGACCGTAGCGAGAGACAGAACCGCGTAGAATTTCGGTGCCTGCCGAGGTTTGTGTTCGAGACTTGCGCGCCAGTGCAACAATTCAGCCACCGCGTACGCCGAGGAGCCTGCCAGGACGGGAACGGCAAGCAATCCCGTTCCGACGATGCCTAAAGCGAAGATGAGCGACGCGAAACGCCCCGCAAGCGGCTCGAGCGCCTTAGCAGCGCCGGCAGCCGAGTGGACGGTAGTGCCATTACCCGCAGCATGCAAGGTAGCCGCGGTCGTCAGAATGATGAAAAACGCGACGAGATTCGAAAAAGCCATTCCCACACGAGTATCGAGAGCGATCCGGCGAAATTGCGCGAACGCCTGCCACGGCTTCTCTTTTAACGCGGATTGATTCGTGTCAGCCCGGATTTCTTCCGCTTCTTCCGAGGTCTGCCAAAAAAAGAGGTACGGACTGATCGTGGTGCCAAGAACGGCGACAAGCGCCGTCAGGTACTCCGGGTCAGCCGAAAGGGACGGCAGGAAAGCCGAGCGAAGCGCGGTGAGCCATGGCACCTGAACAACGAAGGCCGTCAGAACGTAGGCGAACAAACTCCAGGTCAGCCACTTCAGATAGTGAACGTAGGATCGGTATGGAATGTAGATTTGCAGCAGCAGCGATACGAAACCGAATAGCAAGGCATAAGTCGCAAGGTTTCCCCCGGTCACTAGCTGGGTGGCCGCAGCCATAGCGGAAAGGTCGGCGCCCAGATTAAATACATTCGCCAGAAAGAGAAGAAGAACAACTCCATATACGACCGGCTTCGAATAGCATTTCCGCAGATTAGCCGCGACGCCGAGACCAGTGATCCGTCCGAGGCGCGCGCAAATTTCCTGTATCGCTGCCATCATCGGGAAGCTGAACAGCATCGACCAAAGCATGGCGAACCCAAACTGTGAGCCTACTTGGGAGTAGGTTGCGATCCCGCTTGGGTCGTCGTCGGCTGCGCCTGTAATGAGTCCCGGTCCAAGTCGCGAGAAGAAGTCATCGGCGGACGCTTGTTGACTGCCAGAGGGTTTCGATGTGACGCCGCTCATCGACGCGTTGCTTTCGCAACTTCGGTTGAAGAAGTCATTTGGCTTTTGGGCCTTTGTTGAGGGTGGTATGAAGTTTTCTCTTATCTAGACTTCTTCCGCGGCACTCTTGCCCCTTTTTTCCGCGCTTCGGAAAGACCAATCGCAATTGCTTGTTTCCTGCTTTTTACGCGGCCGCCCTTGCCGCCCTTTCCAGATCGCAACGTTCCCCGTTTCTTGCGACGCATGGCGCTTCGAACTGACCTGCTTGCTGCTTTTCCGTACCTAGCCACGATGACCTCCTGAGCTACGCCTCGGAATGTGGCGAATTGGACTATTGCGGGCAGCGAGGCAACTTCCACAGACAGGCAAACTGCAAAGTCCTGCTCGGGTTGCCGTGTGCAGTCACTCCCCGAATTCGGAGATTCGCTACCCGCAGCCACGCTTCACTGAGCAGCCTAACGTCAGCTCGGGTGAAGGCGAAATCAAGGTTCCACTGTAGGCCGGAGAGCGTCTTGCTGTAGCTTCCCGGATTGTTTCCGGCCAGGCGACGGGATCAGCTTGCGGAACTTAGCGGACTTCGGAAAGGATCGGCTCGAGGATAGGTTCCGAGGTTTTCTTTTGCCGGTAGAGAACCTGCAAGGCTTCGCCAATGAGAAGTCTGAGGAGCCAGAACGCCACGGACAAGGACCTGTGCTGGTTCAAGGATCTGCAGCTTATTTCTGTTTCAACGGCGAATCTCGTTAAATTCATGCGCGCCTGCGATGAAATTAACGTGCGTCCGTTGTTACCCTCGCTATCGGTGCCCACGCTTGTCTTTCACAGCGATCGCGCCCGAGTGGCGCCTCCGGAAGAAGGCAGGATTTTGGCAACCGAAATACCGGGCTCCCGATTTATTCCGTTAGCCAGTGCCAATCACCTTCTCCTCGCCGCAGAGCCCGCTTGGAAGATCTTTCGGGAAGAACTGGCGTCATTCCTGAAATGCACGGATTCCTCTACTGGCGTCGCGGCAAAATAAAACACTTCCTCCACGAAAACGAGGTATGCAGCCACAGACTGGCGGGACGGCTCAAAAATCTCCCGCAAGACCGACTCCGGCAGAAAATCGGTTGGCGCAGGCGTAGAGCGAGACAAGGTCTGGAGATGGTGCAGGTCGGCGAAGAACGACAATTGTGGTGTTCCTGACGCGACGCTCGCACATCTGCGGGAAAACTAGCTGGGCGTGCGTCCGAGCTTGTCGCGCAAAGCCTGGTGCAAGCGCGCCTGGACTTCAGCCGCCAGAGAAACAGGCTCGGCATCACACAGGATCTCTATGCTTTTCTTGGTTTGATCGAAAATCATTGTGCAGTCTTCGCAGGCGGAAAGATGGCGCTCAAGCTCGAGCGCAACGGCAGGATCCAGTTCGCCGTCAATATAGTTCGACAACTCGAGAATGACGCCTTTGCAATTCAATTCGGCACACCCTGACGAAAAAAACGGCTCAGTCTTTCCCTGAGACGCAGCCTTGCTCGTAGCAGTCTCGATTTCACGGCCGATATGGAAATCCC
Organism: Acidobacteriota bacterium; assembly: GCA_046724685.1. Taxonomy (GTDB): domain Bacteria; phylum Acidobacteriota; class Terriglobia; order Acidiferrales; family UBA7541; genus Acidiferrum. The sequence goes on from JBKOXA010000051.1 coordinate 11,810, forward strand.
CAATACCTTCGCGGTTTCTTCGGTGGAAAGTTCTTCCACGTCTCGCAACATAAGCACGATGCGATTCTCGGGTTCTAGTCGCTCTATGAACTCGTTTAGCACATTCCCGATTTCGGTCTGCGCGAACTTTTGCTCAGGATTTGGCCCCCAGTCCTCAAGCTCGCGGGGCATCAGGTCCGTGTCGCCCTGAATGGGCTCATCCAGAGACATCTGGCCGGGCCGGCGCTTTCGTAAGCGCATCAGCGCCTCATTGGCCGCAATACGCACCAGCCAGGTATAGAAACGCGAGTCACCCTGGAAGCCCTGCAGATGCGAGTAAGCCTTCAAAAATGCATCCTGCATGGCGTCTTCGGCGTCTTCGCGATTTTGCGTGATGTTTTGCGTCAGGCGGAAGATCTTCGCCTCATACCGGCGAACAAGTTCTTCGAAAGCCGACCGATCGCCGCTCTTTGCCGCGGCTACAAGGACGGGTTCGTCGTCCTGAACTATGCTGGACGGTAACCGATGTGGCTTCAAAGCACTCACGATAGGCATCAGCGGCAAGCCGCCTGTATGGCCCTCCGTTTGAGCCCAGACTATACCACTGAACATTGTGTGCACATTCGCATTCGCCCGACCTTTGGATGAGGCGGCAGGCGACCCGGATTCAGGAATCTGCAGTGATGTACCGGAGTCCGACCACGCCGGGCGTTTGGGCCACCCATCACAGTAACCCTCGACGCCACCGACAAAAGCTATGCTTTCAGTAGGATAGGGCGCTTCGGCAGTACCGACTGGCCAAAAGGAAACGGGGAACTCCAAACCTTCGGGCTTCGAGCTTAGGCTTGCCTCACCCTGCGCCAGGCCCCGCTTTGTTCCTTCCGCATCCCCTTCGAACTTGCCCGGCCCGAGTCCCAAATGAAACTTTTTTCTCCCCACAATCTCTCACCCCTGAGAGGATGTGAAAGAGGTCTCGCACAACTCCATGAGCTCACGCATAGCATTCGTTACCGGCGCAAAAGGTGGTCTCGGAACCTTCGTTACGAAAGCGTTCCTCGACAACGGCTTCACTGTCGTCGGCGCCTCACGAAGCATTTCGCAAACGGATTTCCCCGCGGTTAGTTTTTCCGCGCTGCCTGTGGACTTCACGAACTCGTCGGCGGTTCGGCAAGCAGTGGATTCCATTGCGCAACGCTTCGGCAGCCTCGACGTGCTCGTTCACGTGCTCGGTGGGTTTGCGGGAGGCCAGACGGTGGCCGAAACCGACGACGCCACCTGGGGGCAGATGCGCGATCTGAATCTGAGTTCCGCCTTTTATGTTTTGCGCGCCGCCATCCCGCACCTGCGCCAATCCAGGAACGGCCGGATCGTCGTGATTGGCAGTCTTACCGCCACCGATCCTCACCCTGGTCTCGGCGCGTACGTGGTCTTTAAGAGCGCGCTCGCTGTGCTCGTCCGGACCGTCGCCCTCGAAAACAAAGATGCCGGGGTCACGGCGAACGTCATCCTTCCCGGAACCATGGACACTACGGCGAATCGAAAGTCCATGCCAGGCGCCGATTCTTCCAAATGGCTGCAGCCCCAGCGCGTGGCGGATTTGACCCTTTGGCTCGCCTCCGAAGAAGCGCGCAATATCACGGGAACGATGATTCCTATCGATGGAGGCCTATGAATAATTCGCCATCGGACTGAAACGAATCGTGACACGCTCCGCCGTTGGCAGTTCACCCTAACACGACTTGACGGCGTGCCTATCGAAGTGACCATCCGTGTGACCGCGAATTTTGTCGTTCAGCAGGCGCCGCTCAGCCGCCACCAGCTCGGCTCTTGAGACGGGCTCGCTAACAGTTCTCAACCTGCGAAACCTCACGCAGGCCCGAAATGAAATTCCAGTTGTCACTGAAGGCCGCGGATTATTTGCGAGTTCCGAGCCAGAGAATTGCATCTTCGAATAGCTTGTTCTGCTCATTGCTGGTGAAAATTTTGTCGCCATGGCCCATGTTCATGTAGACCATCCGGTACCGCGTGTTCGTCCACGCTACGGGAAGGTCCCCGCCGGTGATGGTGTCTTTGAGTCCTATCGGATAATTTATCGCATCGAGCGTAAGCAGCACTTTTACGTCTTTGTTTATACGAGGGCTGGGCTTCCAGATGTACCACTCGTTTGCCGGCGACGTAAATGTGGCGGGCAGGCGCCGTGTCACCGGGTGAGACCGATCGTCGACAACGAGCTTGGCGGGCAGTGGAGGCCAATTGTTGCCGTAGAAGACGCCACCACCGAGAAAGTCAACGAACCACGGCCAGTGCGTGCTCTCATCGTTGTAAGCAGACACATGAAAGCCAAGCCAGGCGCCGCCGTGTTTCATATAGTCTTGGAACGCCGTTTGCTGTTCTGCTTTTGTCGGAAAATCATTGATCCACAGAACCAGCTGGAAGTGCCTTAACTTTTCGGTGTTCAAGTCTTCCCATCGGGTTGTCGACTCAAAGTAAAAACTGTTTTTCTTGGCGAGTTCCGCGAAGAAGGGCAGGGCTTGCTCCGCAAATGCGACATGGTCCGGCTCGCCCTTTGCCGTGTAGAACGCGAGGGCGCGAAAGGAGGCTCGCTGTGCGAGAGTCGCAGAAGGCGAAAGAACGGCCGCCGCACCGAGGAGAAGAGTAAGTAGAGAGCGAATCATGGATTGGCTGCCCAGAAGATGGAATTGCGAAAGAGCGTAGTGAAAGCCCGATTTTCAAAATGTTCGGCTCGATGTCCCATGAAGATGTAGACGTTTCTGGCCTTGACATGCTCATTGCTCCAGACAACAGGATGGTCGCCCATTTTCAGGGAGCTATCCGGCACGTAGGTGTTTTCGTTCACGCTGGCCAAAACATGCACGTTTGGCCGGGGTGATTTGTCGTAGGTGTACCACTCTTCTCGTTCGATTTCGAAGGAACCGGCGAGGCTTCGCATCACAGGGTGCTTTTGATCTTCTGCGTTGACCTTTGCTGTCACGAACGAAGCGATGTAGTTCTTGTAGCGAATGCCTCCCATGAAATCGGAGAACCACTTCCACATCGGATAACCATCAAACTCCCCAAGCAGTGTCGCGTGGTGAAATCCGATCCATCCTCCTATGCCTTCCTCGATGTACTTCTGGAATGCAGTTACTGCTGTCGGCGTCCAGGCGTACGGCGGATAGTCCAGTTGAATGAAGAGCCGGTACCGGGAGAGAAATGCATCGTCGATCTTTTCTGTGTTGTGGATGTAGTCTGTCGAGAAGTTCCCGGCAATCGCTTCTTTCTCAAGCCAGACTTTGGCTGCATCTACAAAAGGCTTGTGAATGCTGTTCTCTTCAGCGAGAGCGATGACTCTGAACTTCGGCTGCTGAGCTTGGGCCAGCACCGTGCTACCACAAAACAACGACAATGTTATGAGAGCGCAAATATGGCAGAGCCATTTTCCAGAAAGGCTTCCGCGGCAGGACAATGGCATCATTTGCCCTTCCCAAGGGACTCAACATAGATAGAAAATTGCAATATGTTTTTCAATTAGCCCTCGCAGGGATTGTTTATTTCGTATTTCGAATTCTCCCCGGGAAAAATAATGTCATCGCTAAGAGCACTAGACAAGCGATTGTCGTAGAGTGTTTCTGTTTCTGGAGGTTCCAAGACGCCGTGGATTGGATAAACCGAAGTTGTTCCGGCACCTCTCTGTTTTCTCTATGGTTCCGGCGATGCCCGAGACCTACGCCTGCAGGATCTAGGGGCGCGATCCTAGCACTTTTCGTTTGCGTCTCCGTTACGACCCCAGCGCAAGCGCAGCCAGAGGAAGCCTCGACCACCCTGATCAGCAGCAGAGCTGTTGCACTGAATCCACAAACGGGAAAAGTCTATGCGGTCGAAACAAGCCGCAGCGCCGTGTCGGTCTTTGATCCACAGACAAAGTCCACCTCGAGCGTACGCGTGGGAGCGGGGCCGGTCGCAATCGCTGTGAATGCGGCAACGGACAGAATTTATGTCGCCAATTCCGAAGGCGGTTCCGTGAGTGTGATCGACGGGAAGAACGATTCGGTGTTTACGACTCTGAATGTAGGACCGCTCCCTTACGTTGTGGCGGTCAATCCGGCCACAAACAGGATCTATGTGTCGAATACCTTCAGCGACGTAATTACGGTGATCGACGGCGCGACAAATTCCACAGCTACAGTGAAGGCCGGTTCCGCGGATGCCATCGCTGTGGATTCAAAGTTGGACAAAGTGTACTTGCTAGGCTACGAAGACAAAAACCTGACTGTGCTGGACAGCATGCCTTCCATTGTAGGCAAGTTGCCAGTCGGCATGCATCTTTGGGGTATGGCATTGAATGAGGCAACGAGCACACTCTACGTGACGCGATCCGGGAACTCGGAGCTGGTCGCGCTCGAGGAGGTTTCCGGCCTGGCTACAACGATTCCGACAGGTGCGATCCCTTGTGCGGTTGCCGTCAATCCTGTGACCAACTTCGTATACGTCGCGAACCACGGGGACGATACTGTAACCGTGATTGACGGGAAAAAACGCACGGTGGTCGCGACGGTGACGGTGGGACAGCGTCCCCAGGCGGTCGCAGTAGACCCGAAAACAAATCGGGTGTATGTCGCCAACACGCACAGCAACGACGTTACGGTGATCGACGGTGCTCGAAACAGTGTTCTCAAGACGCTCCATGCCGCAAGGAATCCTTACGCCCTGGTTGTAGACGAGAATAGCGGGCAGCTCTATGTGGCGTCGTATGGAGAACCGGCGCTCGCGGTGATGACCCAAGCTGAGCAGGGAGCTCGTTAATGAAGGAAGTTGCTTTCGAAGAGAACAAATCTGGGGAACGCAATGAACGCGTAACGCAAGGCTCACCAATGCTCGAAGGCGGTCCATTCGGGTGTGCACGCTGAGCGAAATTTGGTGCCCCCAAGGCGAGCACCATCGCTCCGGCCAGAATCAATGAGGAATGTTTCATAGTTCTCTCCGGTTTTGGGGCGGGGACGGACGGGCCGAGTTGCCTGCCTTCGCCGTGCGTTCTTCCGTTTGTAGATAACGCGCCCCAATGCTCCCTCGAGAGTAACTCCTCCCCTGCCACGGACATCCGGATTGCCGGGGCGCACACTGGAAGCTAAGATGTGCGACTCATCTGCATGGAGCCGCGATGTCCGAATTCGCAACCCTAGGCACGTATTCGGTATTCATTGCAAGCTACGTGGTTTTTGCCCTGGGAAAATTTCCCGGAATGAAAATTGACCGCCCGGGTGCGGCGATCATCGGCGCCGTCCTGATGTTCACGACAGGCGCGGTACGCGTCGAAAACTCCCTGCGCCTTATCCACTTCGGCACGATCGTGCTGCTTTTCTCGATGATGCTTGTCGTGGCCTACCTGCACTTGGCGGGCTTCTTCGATTGGGTTACGGAGCTAGTGGTTACGCGCCTGAAGCCACATCATCTGCTCCCTACCGTAATCTTCCTAAGCGGGTTGCTTTCCGCCTTTTTCGTCAACGACATCATCTGTCTGGTGATGGTTCCCTTTGTGCTGAAGGTAGCCGCGAGAATGGGGATCAAGCCGGTCCCCTATCTCTTGGCAGTCGCAACGGCTTCAAATATAGGAAGCGCTGCGACCATCACTGGCAACCCGCAAAACATCCTGATCGGATCTTTTTCCGGCATTGGTTACCGAGACTTCTTATTGCACTTAGGCCCAATCGCCCTCGTCGGTTTGTTCCTCGATTGGTTCGTTTTGTGGTGGCTCTACTTCCGTGGGCGCGTCCATGATGTCAGAACCGAACGTGCACTGAACATTGTACAAATTGAGCACGTCGCCCTGATCAAGGCGAGCATTGTGGCCGCGATGGTTCTCGCCGGATTTCTTGCCGGCTTTTCGCCGCCTTTGGTCGCCTCTGTCGGCGCAGCCGTTCTGCTAATCACGCGCACTCGCGATCCTCATCTGGTATATGAGGAGGTCGACTGGGGTCTTCTTGTCTTTTTCGTCGGACTGTTTTTGATCGTTGGCGGTGCAGAAAATGCCGGCCTTACCAAACACCTGCTCGGTTTTGGCGAGCGCTTCAACCTGCAACACCTGGGTGTCTTTACGCTCGTCACCGCCATACTCTCCAACCTAGTGAGCAACGTGCCCGCCGTAATGCTTTTGAAGTCTCTGGTGAGTCAATTCGTTAACACTCATTCGGCGTGGCTCACTTTGGCAATGGCGAGCACACTTGCTGGGAATCTGACCATTACGGGTTCCGTCGCCAACATCATCGTTGTCGAACGAGCCCAAAGAGAGGCAGTAATCACTTTCTTCGATTACTTTCGAATTGGCTTGCCCGTCACACTTCTGACGCTGTTGTTTGGCTGGCTCTGGCTTTCCTGGATTCGATGAGAATTTGCCCCGGAGTTGGCCCTAATCGTGCGGTCGGTCAAGATTAATCTCTCAAGCACAAGGCAGTTCTGTTCATGCTGGTGCGAGCAAAAAATGGTCAGCCAATTTATTCAAGACGGTCTCCACGAATAGGTTCTAATTTTCAATTCGAGAAGGTACATTCAAGAGTCTTCAGGGGAGGATGATCATGTCGCCCGACACGCGCCTGATGTGTGGACTCAGTCTGATCCTTATTCCTACGATCGTCTACGGTGGGTTAACGGTGCTGGGGGTGGTTAGCAACCGCTTGCTAGGTGCACCGGGCCCCCCAAATCTCTCGGGAACGCAGATCGCCTTTTACCGCGCGGGTCATGCGCATGCCGGGGTGCTCACTCTGCTTGCGATGCTCCTACAAATCGCGGTTGACTATGCTGCGATCCCAAGTTCACTTGTGTGGCCAGTCCGAGTGGGAGCAATCGCGGCATCCATTCTCGTTTCCGGCGGATTCTTTGCGGTGGCGCACGCGCGGTCGTTGCGCGTTGTTCTTTACACTGGTGCGGTTTTGGTAGCGGCGACCACTCTTACGGTGGGAGTCGGACTAATCCGCTCGCGGTGAGAATCAACTCGATCCAGCGACACCCCGCGGCTCATTCGTCTTCGCAGGGCAAGATCGGTCGGTGTCATTCCAAGCATTCGGCGAAAGGTTCGCGTCAAATGCGCCCCGTCGGAAAAACCTGCACTATGAGCGGCTGCGGTTACGCTCGCGCCCCCCATCAGGTCGCAGGCAGCCCGCTGCAGCCGGAGCCACAGAACATACGGCCGCAGAGGGACTCCCATCGACTCCGTGAAAACGTGCATGAAACGCGACTGCGACAGGCGAGAAATGCCGGCCAGCGTCTTCAGAGAGAAATCATCAGAAAGACCAAGCCTCTCGCGGAGGTGCTTGAGTGCACGAGTTACACCCGGGTGAATCCTCACAGGGCGGCGCCGGTTAAGTAGCTCCGTTCTAACCCACCGCTCAACACGTGCTTCGGTCGGCATCCTTCCCAGAGCCGCGCGCCAGCGGGCGACTTGGAGTTCCGAAATACCGGCAATGTCCCGGTCAATGTGTTCGCCAAGTGCTGCACCCAATTCGCTTTCGGAATCAACAAAGCCGATCAGGACTGTTGTGTCTCGTGCATCGACTTCGTGGAAAGCGTCTGGCCGCACTAACGCGGCGCAGCACCTCATCCATTGATCGTCCGACGTACCGCGAATCAACAGGGTCCCGCGCATGGCCATAACCAACTGGACACAGTGATGACGATGAGCGGCCGTTGTAAAACCAGGCCCCCACACGATCATGGCAGCAGGCCAGACGAGCGATCCGGGAGTCTGATGGACCAACATCGGTGATTCCGCCTTGAGCGGGCATCCTGTTCAAGATTCCCAGCCAGTATATTCAAGCCCGCTCTACACATTAAACGCTATTTTCTTTCCTGGCGACATGTTTGATGAATTTCTCAGTTGAGTAAGCCGATCAGAACGATGGCATCGAGAACCAGAAACAACGGGTTGCGCGCCTTGAAGTAAAGGAAGGTCATCACCAACACAATGAAGGACCGCGCCACGATGGTGTAGAAGTAGTATCGATAGTCTTGAGCGCGCACGAATTGGACTATGACTCCCCAAGGACGACATGAAGAGGCCGACCAGGCGGGGCATCAGGTCACCATAAGCGCCATTTGAAGGAAGGAGCCGCAAGGTGAGATCGGGCGTAACAAGCGAGCTGCACCCGCCAATAAGGAGCTATCTCGCCAGGTAAATCAATGTCAAACGCCGCATAGAGATCTCTTGAACGATAAGAGTATGAATTGGGGATGCCGCTCATTTCTGTGCGTTGATCTGTGGCGTCTGTTCGCCGGCCTTTGTCGAATAGATGATGAATTTGAACGGATCCGTGTTTTGATTCTTTTCCATCAGCTTCAGATAGGTGAACCGCTTGGCGCGTTTGAGAGCTTCGCTGTTAGGGAACTTTGGCTCCGCCGTTTCGATCAGCTCCGCTGCCATTGCGTACTTCCCATCTGCGGCAAGACGATCTGCTGCTTTGACTATTTGCGTTTCTGAGAGGCCCAAATAGTCAACGAGAAGTTCTGCGCGATCCAGCCGGCCAGGATGAGCCAGACCCTGGAGGTTCGCCTCCCAGTACCCGACGTTTTGATCATAGATTCTGTCGATCACGTGCTCGCGCAGGATGTAGTATGGTTGATGGGCATCGGGCTGATTGGCGAGGAGATCCGGCGGGATGAGGTTGGATTCATGAATCGCTGCCCGCTCGTCACCACGACGAATAGCCGTCAGCACCTGATCCCGCAACCATGCCAAATCCTTCTTCAGGTGGCTGAGGATCAGCGGTGAGGCGAAGACTCGCGTGAGTGGTTCGTGCCCGTGCAACAGATGCTGAGGATTCCTGCTCACTACCATATCAATCGCATCGAATAGCCCCTGCAGATCACCCTCTTCCACAAAGGGCGCCCCTAAATACGGCATGATGACGTCTCCCATGAACATCACTCTTTCGTCGGGAAGATAAATCAACATGGCATCGTGCGTTTCGCCCCCTCGAGCCGGAATCAGTTCAAACTTCGACCCACCGATCGTCAGGTCCGTCCGGTTGTCGATCGCAACGTCCGGTTTGTAGCTCAGAACATCCTCCGCGCTGAATCGCTCTCCGAAAAACTGCTTTGCGAAGACCTCCGGCCCGTTGAATTCCTTTTCGAACTCTTCCTGATAGTTGCCTCGCCCGTAAAACTTGCTACTAGGGCTAAGGCTGCGGAAGTAGGAATGACCGCCGACATGGTCCCAGTGTGCGTGAGTAACGAGCACGGTTGTCAGCGGCGGCAGTCCTGGTGCAAGGGCTTGCAGTGCCTCATATGCACTTTTTGCGAAGTCCGGGCGCGTGCCCGCGTCAATGCTTATAAGCTGACGCCGGTCCTTGGAAACAACGAAGTAGTATTCCGTGAATTCGAAGCCCGAAAGCGCATAGACGCGACCGGGAACGACCTCGGTAATGCGCCTCGGCGCAAACGCATGACCGGAGGCTCTATCCTCCGAAAACGGCGTTGCCAGTGTGATCGGGTGATCGAAGTCGGAATAGCCGCTGCGCCGTAGGTACTCCTGGGCCTTTGCTGTAGCGCCATCATTCAGCGCGAGTTTGCCGAGATGATAATAGACTTCGCGCAACCATGCCGGATGAGGAGCTTTGTCCGCGTGCTCAAGACACCAAGACAGTTCCTCCTGTGCAGCCTTTCGTTGGTGAAAGTAGCCTGGAAGCTTCGTATGCACGACACCGGCGATCCAGTTCACGACGAAAACTTGCCCGCCAGAGAGTTGCTTAGCCTGATCCAACACAGCAATCGTGTCCTTGACGTACCCGTAGCGGCTGATAAGCGGCACCCTAGATGCATGCTGAGCGCGCAGCAAGCCAATGATTCCCAGGTATAGAGATTTCTGAACCGGCGTCAATTGTGGCTCGAATTCCCTGAGACGCGCGCCGAAAAATTCCGCTCCCTCGTCCTGCAAGTTCGAATTCACAAACTCAGTCATCAGTATGAATAAAAGCTCCGGGTCCTTTGGCGGGGCGGCACGATTTACGGACTTCAGATATTCGAGCTCCGGGCTGTGCAGTTTCGCGGAACGCTGGTGATCGCTGCGAAGAACGACGACGGCGACAACGATCAGCAGCAGAACACACAACAGTACCCCGATTCGAAAGAGAGTACGAGCTTTCATAAAACGCTCCTTTGCTGTGCCAAGTCACCTCGTCGGCCGCCTTGCGACTTGGACCTCGAGCGGGCTTATGGCGCTTGGTCCCAAGCGGAAAGCATCGGCCTCAAGGCACGGCACCACTCGCTTGAGTGTCGCTACGACCGATGTCAGTCGTCTTGAACAAAACGGCCGTCCCGTAATGTCTTGAGATGCGTGGAACGCAAATCGAATCCAACCTTTCAGGCCACCTGGGAGATGATGCCCCCTTCTTACACTGCCACACCTTACGCATCCAAGGTGGTCGCTCTGCGCCAGCCGCGCGCGCCAACGTCGCGGTCGCGCACGACGACGTTGCGCCGAGCCGGTCTCTTTCGATACGCCGTAAGAACTGAAATCACGTTAACGTTGAAACGACGATGATGTCGTCGAACGAGCGGCACCACCGATCGTGGAGCGCGCTACGTCATCGCTTGCCCTCGACGCTCTAGAGTTGCCCTCCCGCAACGCTCTTGTAGAATTCCAACGCTGGCCTGCAATTGCCGTTGATCTTTAGGTGAGGGCTAAGTTGAGCCATTTTAGTCTCTTTCCTAAGTGCTGCGCAGGTTGGTGAGACCGCAAGGAAAGCGCCATTGCTGGGGAGAAGAAGGAGTGCGATGGCTGGCTTTGGTAGGCATTTCCGGACGCCTGACCTTCACAAACGCAACAAAACTTCGTTCTTTGACTAACGCGCCTGGGTTCAGCGTCTCAAGCAGTATCTTTCAATTTCGCGATCCCAGCTGTCTTGAATGAACTGGCTACATTTGCATTTGCTGCCAGTAGTATTCTGTGCGTGTGATTAGAGCTTTGGCTCGAAGGAAACTGAGGAGCTCTTTCATTATCACCACAGCAGGCGGTTCCGTTCCATCGAGCGGGTCGCCTTGCGGAAATTGCTCCAACTTCACGCTGCGATGGAGCTGCGCGTTTTGGCTTCGCCGCCTG
>JBKOXA010000112.1:0-29940 GCA_046724685.1 Acidobacteriota bacterium
CGAGCTTGAGGTCTCATCCGCAACGGCTCGGCACGGAAACAGGTCGAGCGGCAGAAGATCGAAATGCGCAAGCAGAATCAGGCGGCCTCTAGAAACGAATAGCTCATTCAGGACGACCTATTTTGCGACGGAAAGTAGCTAAGTGGGCCGGTCGCCTAGTCGAGGCGAACGCGGACGACTACGCTTTCCCCGCATGCGAGGCGGCGGGAATCGAGCGGGAGCACCCCGACCGCGAGCGCATTGACCCTTCCCGTCCTATCAAGTCTTGGCGCTCTGCCTGGCGTGCAGTGCTAAAGCGTGCGGGCCTTCAACTGCGCTTTCACGATCTGCGGCACACATGCATCACGAAGCTAGCGGAGTCTCAGGCAAGCGAACAGACCCTTATGGCTATTTCAGGCCACGTAAGCAGAAGGATGATCGAGCACTACTCGCACATTCGCATGGACGCGAAACGCACGGCCACGGACGCGATTGTTGATGTGGGTGTGAACCAAAACGTGAACCAACTCACGGCAGGCGATTCTAGGACTTCTGCTAAGTCATTGAATTAAATGGTGGGCCTGGGTGGACTTGAACCACCGACCTCACCCTTATCAGGGGTGCGCTCTAGCCACCTGAGCTACAGGCCCAGCAAAGTGTACTTGGCACACTGCCAAACAACTACGTTAGTTTACAACGCCTTGGGCCGCTTCGCAATTAGCTACAACATCCCGCCTTTTGGTGCAAAACAACAACTGCTCCGCCCAAGCTCGCTTCTTTTCGCGCTCGACGGATTGTAGTGCGATGTTATTTTCAAACCGGAATGCCCGACCTGAGGCTTAATAAAGGAGACTGCCGTGCTTTGGGTCGACTTGTGGCTAGCGCGACAGGACAGTCGCCTGGTTGGTGTTAGCTTCCACGAGGAGCATGGCTAGACTGTGTTTTGGGACATGCGGGTCTCGTAGCATGAACGGCACTTAATAACGTTGCCTTCCAAGCTGACGCGCCGCCGTTGGTGGCGGTTGAGGCGGCGGAGTGAACTTGGCGTCGTCTACTGGAACGTTTTGCTGGAGTTGCTCGAGCTGAACGGTGAAACGGTTCCCGGGCCGGGCGACGGTCCAGCGATAGGGGGTTTTCACGCCGTCGACGGTGCGATAGTCAGCGTAATCAATTTGCGTGGGGTTGTAGCCGATCGGCGAGTCAACGTAGCGGACCAAGCGAAGCAGCAGATTGGATTTCTGGTCCAAGTAGAGATTGAGAGGCGGTTCGCCTTCTTGGTGGCCGACGATCAGCCATGTGTCGTGGCTGTCGATTTTTTCTCCAGGAAAAGTCTCCCATTTTGAGTAGAGCGATTTAACGCTGGCCGCGAAGGCGATGTCGGCGTCCATCCGGGCACCAAAACATTCCTGCGCGTTCATCATGTGAATACGGCCGGGAATGCTGAGCCAGCCAACTTTGCCGTTGTAGGCGGTGACGCTCTCACCTTCCTTCATTTTCATGATGGAAATGCGTTTGTCCGGAGCGCTGGCAAAAATTTCAATGGGCATGCGCTCCTCGCCGAAAGCGGCGACGGTTCCCTTCCCGGCGCGGCTGGTGACATTTTTCAGCGCGTCGGCGCCACCTACGGCCGCGAGATATTTGTCGAGCAAGGATTCCGGCGCTGGATTGGCGGATTCAGAGACGGCGGAGCCTTCCTTCATTTCCGGCGCTTTTTCATGGGCGGGAATGACGGGAATGCTCGGAGGTTTCGGGGAACCCTGGTGGCAAGTGTAGCAGGTGACCCAGCGTTTGCCTTCGAAATTTTCTCTATTGATGTTGAACATCATCTCCATCATGTGACGGGCAAATTGCTTGGGCTTCTTGTCGTCCTTGTCGAAAGCGTGCTCGACGTGGCAGTACTCGCAATCGACGCCCAGAGACGCGGTCATGAATTGCATGGCGGGGACGAGCTCGTCGGCGGGGACGTCTTTGAGGATTTGGATATTTTTGAACTGTTGGGAGGCGGTCTTGGGAGTTGTGGCGGGAGCGCTAGACGATTCAGCGGTCGAGTGAGCCGTCGTCTGTTGCGGATTTTGCGCGCTTGCAGCAAAAAGAAAGACCGCAAGCGAAGCGAGCAGAGTGGTTGAGACAAACAGCAGCTTAAGTTTCGCGTGATTCATTCGGTCCCCATGGATACGGAAGCGAAGAGTGTAGCAGAAGAGGCCAAAAATCGAAGTGCGCGGGCTTGAGCTGTGGTGACTCCGTCTCGAGTAAACGCGCGGGGGGCGTTGAGGAAAAAGCCTCAAAGCGGAAAGGACTTCCGCGCTCTGGAGAACGAGTGCCCGCCCTGCCAAAATCATAGGCGGGGCACTCGAGTAACACAGGCGACTCAGGATTTGAGTGACGACATGTCGATCACGAAACGGTATTTGACGTCGGCCTTGAGTAGGCGATCGTAGGCTTCATTGATCTGCTGGATGCGGATCTTCTCGATGTCGGCCGTCAGGCCGTGTTCGCCGCAAAAATCGAGCATTTCCTGGGTTTCACGAATTCCGCCGATGGCGGAACCGGAGAGGCTGCGGCGGCCCATTATCAAGTTGAAAGAGAAAACGGGGAAGGGCTTCTCCGGGGCGCCGACCAGACAGATCGTGCCATCGCGCTTAAGAAGGCTTAAATAGGAGTTGACGTCGTGATCGGCCGATACGGCGTCGAGAATGAAGTTAAAGCTGCCGGCGTGTTTCTGGATTTCATCGGCGTTCTTGGAAATGACGACTTCATCGGCGCCGAGGCGCTTCGCATCGGCCGTCTTGTTCGGCGAGGTAGTAAAGAGGACGACATGAGCGCCGAGGGCGTGGGCGAATTTCACGCCCATGTGGCCCAAGCCGCCGAGGCCGACGATGCCGACTTTCTGTCCCTTGCCGACTTTCCAGTGGTGCAGGGGCGAATAAGTGGTGATGCCTGCGCAGAGAAGAGGGGCGGTCCCGGCGGGGTCGAGGCCGTTCGGCACGCGCAGGACGTAGGCTTCGTCGACCACGATGCTGTCGGAGTAGCCGCCGTAGGTGACGCCGCCGAGGATCTTGTCCTCACCGTTGTAGGTGAGGGTCATGAAATTCTCGCAATACTGCTCCTCGCCGGCGCGGCAACTGGCACACACGCGGCAGGAATCGACCATGCAGCCGACGGCGGCGATGTCGCCTTCCTTGAATTTCTTGACGGCGCTACCCACCTTGATGACGCGGCCAACGATCTCGTGGCCTGGAACGCAGGGATAGACCGTAGGCATGACCTCTTTCCACTCGTTGCGGACCTGGTGGAGGTCGGAATGGCAGACGCCGCAGAAAAGGATTTCGATCTGGACGTCCTGCGGACGGGGCGAGCGCCTCGCGATGGTATGTCCCGCGAGCGGAGAAGTCGGGCCGTTCGCGGCAAAAGCCTTAGCCGGAAATGTAGTGGGAGATGGACGAGCAGCTTCACTCATGGAAAGCCTCCGCTGGCTAACGAAAAAGTTTAGAGCGCCACAGACCGGGCGGCCGGGAAATTAGTTAGAGTGCGGAGCAGGCCGATTGGTTATGCACAATCGGCGCGGCTCAAAGGGACTGTAACAAGGGGTGGGATCATTATGATCCCAGGGTTTGTCAAACAAACCGTGAAACCCGCTAGGCGTTGAGGTCGCCGCGTTTGGCCAAGGCCATGATGCGGTCGGCGGCACGGAAAGCGAGCGCCATGATGGTCATGGTGGGCTGGCCTCGGCCGGAGGTGACGAGGCTGCTGCCGTCGCAGAGGAAGAGATTTTTGACGTCGTGGGTTTGATGATCGGAATTGATGACGGAGGTCGTGGGGTCATCGCCCATGCGACAAGTGCCAAGGAGGTGGACGCCGAACTGTTGTTCGTCGATGGGGAATGTCCATTTTTGTTTTGCGCCTGTGGCGTCGAAGAGTTCCATCGAGCGATCGGCGAGCCAGTGCGCGAGCTTGAGATCGTCGGGGTGGTCCTTGTAAGTGAGGCGGAGAGCGGGAAGACCCCAAGCGTCCTTCACGTCGGGATCGATGGAGAAGCTGTTGTCTGCGACGGGCAGCGAGGTGCCATGGCCGAAGATTTCAAACGTTCGGTTGAAATTGTGTGCCAGGGCGGCCTTGAAATCCTTGCCCCAGCGCGGGCTGCCGGGCGGAAGGCCGCCGAACGCAAAGCCGATGGGCGTGATGTCAAAGCGCGCGTCGAGTCCACCGCCGCCGTAAAAGCCGACTTTCTGGGGATCGAGTTCGTAGAAATCGTGGAGAACGCGGCTGACGGCAAAGCCTTTGTAGTCGTTTAGCGGCTCATCAAGAACTCCTACGGAAACGGCGGCCGTATTGAACATCAAGTTCTTGCCAACCAGGCCGTTGGAGTTGGCGAGACCGTTCGGAAATTTGCCGGAGGCCGAAAGAAGCAACAGACGCGGGGTTTCGGCGCCGTTGGCCGAGAGAATGACCGCTTTCGCCTTTTGCAGCTGGACGTTTTTCTTTTCGTCGAAGTAGAGGGCGCCCGCGGCGCGGCCTTGTTCGTCGATTTCAATTTTGTGGACGTAGCTGTTAGGACGGATTTCGCATTTGCCGGAACGTTCGGCAAGCGGAATCATGCTGGCGAGAGAACTGGACTTGGCTTTGACCTCGCAGCCGAAGCCCAGGCAGAAGCCGCAATTGACGCAAGCGCTGCGTCCCGGACGTGGTTGCGAAAGAATGGCCATGGGCGCCGGAAAGGGATTCCAGCCGAGCTTTCGCGCGGCGCGTTCGAAAACGACCCCGGAACCCTTGACCGGAAGAGGCGGCATGGGATACGGCTTGGAACGCGGCGGATCGAAAGGACTGGCGCCGGCAAGCCCAGAGACGCCTACTTCCCATTCAACTTTGGTGTAGTAGGGCTCGAGGTCGGCGTAGGAGATGGGCCAGTCGCTGAAAGTGGTTCCGGCGATGGCGCCGGTCTTGCTGCGCTCCTTGAAATCGATCTCGTGGAAGCGCCAGAAGTTCGCGGTGAAGTGGTTGCTGGTACCGCCGACGGCGCGGCCATAAACAAGGGCGCGCTGCTGTTTGGCTTTGTCGGCTGGAGTCTTGCGGACGGTGGTCGGCTGAAGTTTCGGATGGTTGGTGAGCAGGTCTTCCTGCAAGATTTTGATTTCGTCGTGAGAGAAATCGGATTCGTGAAGGTATGGACCCTGTTCGAGGACGACAACGCTGAATCCGTTGGTGGAGAGCTCTTTGGCGAGGACGCCGCCGGCTGCACCGGAGCCGACAATGACAAAATCCACCGCCTCGGAAGGCTTGTATTTTGGCTGATCGATGGTCATTTCTTGTCCGCTTCCTTGCTGGAGGAGACGGGCTGCCAGCCGGGATAACCTTTGTCGTAAGAACCGAATGGGGGCTGGAATGTGTGTTCGGGTAGACGGCCGATAAGGGTCCAGCCAACACCGCCTCGGTTGCCCTTGCGGTCGGATTCGGGATCGACTAGAAAACCAGCGAGAGTGTGAGCGCGAATGAGTTCAAAAAGAGGCTGCGCAGCTGATCCTGGGAGAAAATTGGCACGTGGGCGACGGGGAGGTTTTTTTGACCCGGCCTCGTCCAGGGATTCAAGGACGGTTTCCTGCTGCTCCGCAGTAGCAACGGAAAAGACCGTGGCGGAAGGGAAAAGTTCCTTGAGGCGCTTTTGAATTGCGGGAAGTCCTTCGCGGTAAGTCTTCTGGTCGTCCACGGAAAAGGTGACCAGAGCGCGATCGATAAAATAGATGACGCCGGCTTCGCGCGCGCCGGGAGTGCCGTCGCTCGGAATGATGCAAGAAGCAATGGCTGCGATTTCTTTGGCTTCCTCGGGCGTGAGGTATTCGAATTTTTGTGTTTCGGGCGATGCCGCGGCGCGGTGAGCATGGTCCGCGGCGGCAAGAACTGCAGGCCAGTGAGCGGTGGTCCAGGTTGTGCCGAGAGCAGCAAGGCCACGGGACAAAAATTGTCTGCGGTCGAGTTCAGTGAGCAATGGAGCGCCTTTTATTCGTTTTTTGCGACTGTAAGCTCTGGCTGCGTGAACGTCAATGCAAAAGAACCGATGGAATAAAACACCGGCGCAGATTGGATTTCCAAATTGGCCTGCTAGTTTGCGACGATGGAACGCCTGCGGTACGATACCGGAGACGCTATGTGACTTGAGAGTGCGCGTTTTCCCACCAGAAAATGGCGACATTTACCGGAGCAATCGGAATCGGCAGCAAATGGCTGCTGGACAGAATTGTTGGCGCAATCGCGGCCACGGGAATCAATCCCAACGTGCTGACGTTTCTGGGTTTGGTGGTGAATTTTGGGGCGGCGGCAAGTTTTGCGGTGGGCAAGTTTTTCTACGGCGCGGTGATTATTTTCTTTGCCGGCTTTTTGGACATGCTAGATGGGCAGGTGGCGCGGCGGCAGAATCGCGTCACGGCATTCGGCGCGTTTTACGATTCGACGCTGGACCGCTATGCCGACATGGCGCTGTACATGGGATTGCTGGTTTATTACTCGGTGAGCGGACGAACACCGTAC
The DNA here is from genome assembly GCA_046724685.1 of Acidobacteriota bacterium. GTDB lineage: Bacteria > Acidobacteriota > Terriglobia > Acidiferrales > UBA7541 > Acidiferrum. The sequence continues at coordinate 6,499 of JBKOXA010000112.1, forward strand.
GTAGTGCTGGCAGCGGTGGCGACGGCTGGCTCTGTGATGGTGAGCTATGCGCGAGCGAGGGCCGAATCGCTGATACCTCTGTGTAAAGTCGGATTCATGGAACGGCCCGAGCGGCTGGTGCTATTGATCATTGGCGGGGTTTTTAATCGGATGGCGCCGGTGCTGTGGGTGATCGCGGTGGTCTCGACGATCACGGTGATTCACCGGATTGTATATACGTGGCAGGAAACGCGAGCGGGGCGGACTCTGCCAGGGATAAAGCTCAGCTTGTAGGCTGTTGCTCAGCCGAGCGCGCGTTTTCTGCAGCTTGGTTTGCCAGCGAACCTTCAACAGGTCCTCGAACCAAATCCCGAACACGAGTGCAAAGTTGAGGAACGTCTTCCTTGGTCATACCAGTGGTGTTGATGGTGTTATGCAGATGAATCGAGATGGTCGCGGGCCAGAACATCCAGTGGCCGGTGCGGTGATGCTCGAATGAGCCGACAATACTGACCGGAACGATGGGGATTTCCAGTTGTTGAGCGACGCGGAATGCGCCCTCCTGAAATTCGCTCACCTGACCGTCCCGCGTGCGCTTCCCTTCCGGAAAAACAATGAGGCTGGTGCCGCTGTGGATGGCGTCGCGAGTGAGGCGCCACATGCGTCTGAGGTCGGAGGGGCGGCGGACGTTCGGAACGGGAACATTTCCGAAGCGCTTCATCAGCCAGCCGTAAACCGGAATTTCAAAATGCGACTCGAGTTCCCATCCGCGAACGAACTGGGGAATCACGCAGTAGAGTACGAAGGGGTCGAAAAGATTGACGTGATTCGAGACAAAGAAACTGGTCTTATGCGGGTCGAAGCCCGGGGAACGCACGACACGAATCCTCGCTCCCGCAAAAAAAATGATGCGGCGGCAAAACGTGCGCTGAAGCCAATCGTGCTTTTTGGGATCGAGGACAATTGCCAACGCGATCAGAATTGGAACCACAATCGCGAAATGGAGGAGACTCACGAGCCAAAGAAGCGCGCTGCGCAGGACGTACCAGATGCGCTTCATATGTAGACATCCACGGCAGCCGGAAGAATGTCGAGGGATCTGCATTCCAGCGTAAGAATTTCGCCGTCGATCAGAACATCGACCGGAACGGGAATCTTGAATTCGACGTGCTTCACCGGTTTGCGAGAGGCGAGAGGATGTTCGAGGTGGGTGCCGTCGTACAGTCGGGGCAGCATGCGGAGCAAGGCAAGTCGGCCGATAGGTCCCCAGCGAACGAATTCGATGAGGCCATCGGAAGGATCGGCGTCCGGGGCGATGAGCATGGTGCCGCCGGTGTACTTGCTGTTGTTGAAAGCGAGGAACAGGCTACGGCGGGAGTCCCATTCGGTTTCGTCATCGGAACGCAGGACGAACGCGCGACGCTTGAGCTGGATCACGCAAACGAGGACGCCAAGAAGATATCCGAGATGTCCAAGCGGTTTGAAGGCGCGATTGGTGAGGGCGCCAACATCCGCGGTGAAGCCAACGCTGAGAATATTGAACGAATAGACCTCGCCGGAAGCGTGGGTCAGGCGGACCAAGTCCACGGGGCGGGTGCGGTTGTCGAGAAGAGCCTGGAGAGCAGCTTCCGCACCGTCTTTAGCGAAATCGCGCAGGAAGGAATTGCCAGTGCCGAGAGGGATAAAGCCAAGAGCGATGCGGGCAGCTCCAGGATTACGCGCGAAAACACCATTGAGAATCTCGTGAGCGGTGCCGTCGCCGCCGACGGCTAGAAACCGACGATAGCCCTGGCCGTAGGCTTCGCGCGCGAGCTGAGCGGCGTGGCCGGGACTCGTGGATGCGATGACGTCAATGTGGAGTCCTTTCTCGCGGAGGCGAGCGAGTGCAACGCCGGCGAGATTGGCGGATTTACCGCCACCGGCAGCAGGGTTGACGATGGCGAGAAAGCGGTCTTTGGGCGCGGCCATGGGGACTAGAGCGGGAGTATAACGCGGTCGCGGTCGCGGGCGGAAAGGCGTTCCGCTAGTTCGTTACGCTTGATCTTCAGAGACGTTGTGCGCGGAAAATCCTCCTCGTAAAGCACAATTCCGTGTATGCGTTTGTAGTTCAACAGGCGGTTGTTGCGCCGGACGACTTCTTGCTTGAGTTGGTCCGTACACGACTGGCCGCTTTCCAGGTGGATGGCGATGATGAGCTGTTCGCCTGCCATGGAGCGCCTGGGCCAAATGTAGTCGGCGGCAAACACGCAGAATTCTTTGACGGGAAGGCTTTCGAACGCGGCTTCGATGTCTTCCGGGTAGATGTTCTTTCCTTCTTCGGTGACGATCATATTTTTCTTACGGCCGCTGAGGTGCAGGTGACCTTCGTCGTCGAACCTTCCGACATCGCCGGTGCGGAGCCAGCCGTCGACGATGGTTTCGGCGGTGAGTTCAGGTTCATGCAAATAGCCGGACATGATGGTCTTGCTGCGAACCTGAACCTCGCCGACGCCGTCGGAACCGGGATCAGCGATGCGGACTTCCATGCCTGGAAGCGGCTTTCCGACGGTGTCCGCGCGAAACGGTTTCAGATCGTTGACGGTGATCGCGGTGCCGGCTTCGGTGAGGCCGTAGCCGTTAGCGACGGGAATGCCGATGTCATAGAAAAACTGCAGAGTTTGAGGCTCGGTGAACGCGCCACCGACAATGATGGCGCGGAGCTCGCCTCCAAAGGCGGCGTGAACCTGCTTCAAGAGGAGGCGGCTGAGCCAAAGACGCGGGCGGCTTTTGGTGAAGGCCTTGTTCACCGAGATGAGAAATTCGAAGGCCTTCCGTTTGCCTGGAGAAAGTTCGGCGAAGCGCGCTTCCAAGCCTTTTTGGAGATTTTTCAAGACCAGCGGGACGAGGCTGACATAAGTGATTTTGTAGCGAGTGAAGGCTTCGCGGACGAACTCCGGACGGAGCGTGCGCAGATGGACGACGCAGGCGCCGCAGGTAAAGGGGCCGAAAAAGCCAACCATGAAATCAATCGCGTGATTGGTGGGAAGGATACTGAGATAACGGACGCCAGGCCAGAAGGGATAGAGCGAAGTCAACGCAACGCACTGTTCGAGATAATTTTCGTGCGTCATCATGCACCCCTTGGGACGGCCACCGGTGCCGGAAGAATAGACAACGGAAGCGACGTCTTGGCGTCCGCGGGGAACGAAGGCAGGTTCGCTGGTTTCGCGAAACTCTTCCCAGCGGTGCGCGCCGGCAAGATCGACGTTGGGGGGAGCTTCGGTAACGAGAACCGTTTGAATATGTTGTGCCTCGGCGCGGCCGGAAGACGCGGCAAGTTGCCGCCAGATAGGATATTCAGTGACAAGAATTTTTGCGCCGGAGTGATAGAGAAGCTGCCAGTGTTCGGCGGGAGTGAGCTTGTAGTCGAGCGGGACCAACACGCCACCGGAATAGAAAATGGCGTACGCGGAAATCAGCCACTTCGACTGATTGGTCATGATGATGCTGGCGCGGTCGCCGGCGGACAGGCCAGCCTCTTGCATTGCGCCAGCGAGAGGCAGAGCGCGGGCTTTGAATTCACGATAGGTCAGGCGTTCCTTTTCACGCTCGCGGTCGGCCTCGATGAGGCAGACTTCGTCGGCGAAACGCTCCATCGCGTCCTTCAATGCGGCTTCGATGGAAGAATGCTGCGAGAGGTCGAGCATTACAGGCGGGACTGGATGCGTTCGGCGAGGGTCTTGAAGTCGCTGACGCCCTGGACTTCGTAGTCGGGAAGTTCGATGCCGAAGTGATTTTCGATGCGCGAGAGAAGTTCGAGAGTTTGCAGGCTGTCGATGCCTAGTTTTTTGAAAAAATCATCCTCGGGCGCGAGCGTGCCGGGGGCGAGTTTAAAGTGCGCGGCGGCGAGATTCAGGACGTCCTGGGTAGTCTGTTCGAGAGTGGGCATGACACTGTTTAATTTATCATCCCCTAGCGAAGAATGAAAAACTCGGAAAGCGTCCGCCAGACGCCAGCCGTCTATCGGTCCCAGTTCTCTTGACGCACAATCTGGCTGCGCACAAATACACTGTTTCATGGCGAATCTCGTCGGCCGCCACTGGGACTCGCTCGAAGCGGGCTCGCTGCGCTCTTTAGGACTTTCGCTGCCCATTACAAGAACGCTTCGGGAGTACAGCGAAAGCACGACGTTTCCTATGGTGCGGTCAGTTCTCGACCCGTTTCCGAGGGCGGGCTTCATTTGTCGCCCGAAATCCTGGAGCCTTGGGAGAATTTGGAGTACCGCCCTGGCTTGATACACATCATCACGGCTAAGGCTGGTAGGGCATGGGGCCGGTGTCTTCGACGAACCTCTTGAGGCCGGCCATTACCACGGGGCGGGTGAAAAGTTCGCAAAAGATTTCGATTTCGCGGCGAAGCTCTTCGTGCGGCACCTTCTTGATGAATTTTTTTGCGGCGAGCCGTGTGCCGGCATCGAATTTTGTGATCTGGGACGCGGTTGCCCTGGCGAGCTTCAAGGACTCGCCTTCCGCGGCGAGTTGAGCGACGAGACCGACGGCTTGCGCGCGCGCGGCGTTGACGCTGCGTCCAGTAAGCAAAAGATCGCGGACAAAACCATTGCCGAGATCACGTTTGAGGCGAGGAATGCCGCCGAAACCGGGGATGAGTCCGAGGCGGAGCTCCGGAAACGCGAAGCGAGCCATTTTGTCGGCGATGATCACGTCGCAAACGAGCGCGAGCTCGAGGCCGCCGCCGAAACAGACTCCGTGAACAGCGGCGATGGTCACGAAGGGCGCTTCATCGAGCCAGTTCGCGACGGCGTGAATGCGTTCGAGAAATTCGCGAACACCCGTGGCGCGGTCCTTTTCGCTCAGTGCCAGCGCACCTTTGTAAAGCTCGCGAAGATCGGCTCCCGCCGAGAAACCGCTCTTTTGCGCGCTGGTAATGATGCACGCTGACGTTTCGCCGGCAAGTTCTCTTGCGGCTTCGACAAACCGCTCCAGTTCGCCGAGCATGACCGTGCCGATTTCGTTCGCAGGCGCGCGGTCGAGCGTAAGCTCGAGGACACCTTCGCGCCATTCCCATCCGAGCGCTTCACCCTTGAACAATTTCATGCGGAAGCCTTTCGCCCGTACATGGCGTTGATTTCAGCATCATATCGTTTTGCGATGGCGTCGCGCTTGAGTTTGCCCATAACGGTCAGCAGGCCGCTTTCAGTCGTGAAGGAATCCGGGAGAATTTTGAAATCGCGAATCTGGCGGTAGTGCGGCAAATCGGGGTTGATGGCATCGATGGCGGACTGGACAGCACTCGGCTCGACTTTACCTGTGACCAGCAGGCAAACATAGCCGCGGCCATTGCCAATCAAAACGATCTGCTGTGCATCCGGCAAGAGCTGCGCGAGTTTGTCTTCAATCGGCTCCGGAGCGAACTTGTGGCCGGTGTTCAAGACCAGAAGATTCTTGATTCTGCCAACGATGCGCCAATTGCCGCGGACGTTGACTTCGCCCTGATCGCCGGTGTGGAACCATCCATCCTGAATGACCATCGCGGTTTCGTCGGGACGATTCCAATAACCGGCAAAAATGTTTGGTCCCCGGACGATGATTTCGTCGTTGGCGCCGAGCTGCATTTCGATTCCGGTGATCGCGGGGCCGACATAACCGGGTTCAACAGGCAAGCGCGGGTCATCGAGCGTGCAGAGCGCGGTCGTTTCCGTGAGTCCATAAGCTTGCAAAACGGATATTCCGAGCATGAGGAAGAACTGCTGGGTTTCCGGCGCAAGCGGGGCGGAGCCACAGATCAGCGCGCGTAGGTTCGGCCCGAAACGACCCTTGATTTTCGCGAAGATAAGCTTGCGGCCAAGCATGAGCCAGAAAGCGTCGAACGCCAAACCGCGGCCGACGTGCTGGCGTTGCCATGCGTCGCGCGCGCGGGCGTAGAGCGAGCGAATCGGCGCGACTTGCTGGGCGATGTTGTCTTCCACCCCGCGTTTCACACGCTCGAGGAGCGTGGGAACATTCAAAAAGTAATGCGGGGCGGAGTTGCGAATCTCCTCGGCAAGCTTCGTCAGATCGGTCGAAAGCGTGAGGACCGCTTCACGCGAGAATGCCGAGAGCATCAACATCCATGAAGCGGCGAAGTTCATGGGCGCGTAGAGAAAGATTCGATCCGGCTGGGTAGATTGCTTCGCGGGAGCGCCCATTAGCTGGTCGAGGCGTTCCGTGGTGCAGCCAGTCATGTGATTCAAATTGGCCACTGTGAGGCAAACGCCCTTGGGCTCGCCGGAAGTTCCTGAGGTGTAGATGATCGTCAGGAGATCGCTGTCTGCGCGACTTCGGATTTCGGAAATCTGGCGGGTTTGTCCGGCCGGCTGAAAAATCGTCTGCAGGGTTACGATCTTCGGTGGTTCAGGCGACGGTTCGGCGAGGGCCCCCGCGAGAGCTTGGCAGATCGCCTCGTCACCGGTAAAGACGAGGCGCGGCTGGCAATCCTTCAGCATGGCCGCGAGTTCGGCCGCCGTCTGGCGATGGTAAAGAGGGACGACCACGATTCCTTCGGCCATTAACGCCAGGTCCATCGCGATCCAGTGGATGGAGTTTGCGGCGACCAGGCCGCAACGCTCGCCGGGTGGAACGCCAGTGGAGCGCAGCCATTGGCGCGCGAGCTCGATAAGGCCAAGCAACTCCGCCGCGGAGACGGAGACAAACTGATGGCCACGGACTTCACGGAGAACCACGCGGCTGGCCGAACGTTCTAACCGACCAAAAATGTTTTGCAGAAAGTTCGGCATGGAGAATTACTTCGATGCGGCCAGGGCGGCCTCGGAGATATCGTACTTGTCTGCGAGCTCCGCGAGGTTTTCGCTCAACTTGGGAAGATACCCCTCCCAGGAACGCACGCCGCCGCGCAGCGGAAACTCCGGATACTGACGCCGCATGAGATCTTCAAGAATTACCCCCATGCGAGCCATCACCTTCAGATTGCGGACCACCGTCTGGCCGATGCCCTCGCGGACGGACTCGGTTTCGGCGACGAGAGTTTCCATCATTTGCAACATCTTGGGGCCGAGGTCGGGATCGTCGACGGTGAGGAGCAAATGTGGGTGGCCACGTTCGCGCATGAGGTTACGGATGCGCTCGTCCATGGTGACCCCTGCGGAGGCGACGAGGCTGGGCATGCAGGTGACGATGCCGTGGTAACGCGAAGAGACCATGTAAGAGCACTGCCGCAGGATGGAAACCAGCTGGTACATGTCGTAGTCGTCGGAGGTGAAGATGGGCAAGCCCGGGATTTGCTGGGCAATGGCGCGGCAGGCAACGGCGTCGAGTCGCTCCATCGCGACCAGCACGGTGAACACGCGATGCTTCTGCTGGAATGCGCGGGTCGCGGTAACGAAGGCGTCGAGGTAGTGCTTGAATTTTCGCTCTGCTTCGGCGCCGGACTTGTGGAAATAGACGGTGCGGTACTGGCTTTCCTTGTATGCGCCTGTGGTGACGCGGGCGATGTATTTTGCCAGAGACGCTTTGACCGGCCAGACGAACGGATGGATGGGACACAAGACGAGCACCGGAGTTTTTTCGTCCCAACCGGCGTCTCGTAGGGCTTTGCGGCCGTAGACGTTGGGATGCGCCTCGAAGGTCCAGGCGGTGTCGGTGCCGAGCTCGGTGGAGATTTCGAGTTTGCCCAGTACGCTTTGCGACTCCACGTTGCGTGTGATGACCAACGAATCATGGACGTAGCGCGCGCACATATTTTCCACAAGCGGATCCATCTGCCCCGCTTCCGCGCCGTAGGCGATCGACAGCTTATTTTCCGACGACGCAAAACCCAGCGAGCCAATCATCATGGTGGTAAGGGCGTTGGCGAACTTGCTTTTGAACATGGAGCCTTCGCACGCCACGACGCCGTGATTCTTGCGGGTTTCGCCATACAGGAAAGGTGGAAAAACGTCAGGCAGGTGCACTTGCCTGGTGCCTTCGAAATAGCCCTTGGTGCGCTCGAAATTCTGCGACATCACGCTGAAATCGACGTTTTCTGCGCCCAGAACCTGACGGATCTGGCGCAGCATTTCGTTGACGCGGACGTCCGAGCCGGTGTTGCGGGTGCCGTTGTATCCCGCAAATAGAAGTTTCAGTTTTTCGCCGGGCTGCCAAGTCTTCCCGCCTCCGAGCATCCACTGCAGGCGCGTCAGCTCGATCAGAATGCTTACCCAAGCGACGAGGAGAAAATCCGTCATGCCACCGCGCCTCCTCCGGCAGTCGGTACGCTGGCATTCTCCGACGGCCAGGGCTTTGCAGGATAGCGAAAATTGTTTTCGCGGCTGAATTTCAAAAGCGAATGAGCGTACGAGGAAAATTTGGCGGGTGTTTCGCCGCCGAGCTCTGCGACTACGCGGGAATTGTCAAACACCGTGTTCCAGGTGAGGTAGGGCCAGAAAACCTTCAACAGCAAAGCGCCGCGGCCCAAACTGTTTTTTTGGTGCGAGAGCCAGTTGAGTGTGCCGGAAAACGGTCCGCCCAGGGAAGGCATATAGGTGGGGCGGGGGCCCCCGCGGGCGTGCGCGAGCCCGTCGGTCAACTCGCGATAGGTTTGCGAGCCGGTTCCGGATGAAAGGTGGTAGCGCGGCTGGGCCGGTTCATCTTTTTGATGAATCGTGACAATGGCTTTGCCGACGTAATCCGCAGGCACGATGTCGATCCGGTCGGTCGGACGAAGCGGGAGAACGGGAAGGCTTGCCAGCACGCTGAACGCCTGGACCATGTCGAATTGCGTGGTTTCCGGGCGGCGGCTGTCGCCGAGCACAATTGCGGGGCGAAAAATCGTGCGAGGAACGTCAGGCAGCAACTGCTGAGTCATGTGCTCGCAGAACTTCTTGGTGCGGGCGTAGGGGTCGTAGTCGGAGCGCCCCCAGTCGATGGCAGTGTCTTCCTGGACGACTTCGTCCTGGCGTGTTCCTGCGACGGCAACCGTGGAAACATGGGAAAAACGCCGCAAGCCATGGTGGTCCTGCGCACCCCGGGCCAATTGAATGACTTCGAGGGTGCCGCGCAAGTTTACGTTGAGGCACTGCTTTTCAGATTTTCGGTTGAGCGAAGCGGCGCAATGGATCAATGAATCGGTGGATTGAACCAGAGTGTGATAGTGGTCATCGGGGAGACCAAAATGCTGGCTGGTGAGATCGCCGAGAAAAATTCGCGAGCGAGTGCGGATGTGTTCCTCAAATTCAGAAAATTCCATGTGCAGCTGGAGCGATTGCCAAAGGCGTTCACGCGCTTCCTGCTGATTTTTCGCGCGAACCAAGAGATTCAGTGAATCGCCGTGCCCGCGGAGCAAGCCTGTTGCGAGGTAGCTCCCGAGGTATCCCGTTGAGCCAGTGAGGAAAAGCGCCATGGCCGCTTAGCGGTTCTCCCCGGAATGGGCGACTGCGGCGGCCGCGGAAGGCTCGGGTCCCCAGCCCACGTCGCGAGGAGGGCGCGATTCGAGAGGACGGCCTTCCATCAAGGGATAGCACCAGCGGCGCAGGGCGGGAACGTGGATGTTGATCCAGTAGTCCCACCAATCGATCGTTTCGGGTTCGAACGCAAACGGGGCACGTTCCTCATCGGGAAGAGCTGCAGAGAGCAAGCGCGCGTTTTCGCATTCGAATACATGTTCGTTGTGCAGGATAAAGGGTTCGTAAAGCTCGATCAATTTCTCGGCACGCGAGAGGTCGCGTTCTGCCTTGGCCAGGGGGGGCTTCTTCATGCTGAGCTTTTCGGCGAAGCGATTGATTCCGGAAACGACGGCCTTCTGCATGGGGATCGACAGGCGTTCGTAGCGCTGCTTCGAGACAGGAATAGTTTCAAATTTCAATTTAAGCCAGTGCTCGATTCCCTGCTGGGTGCGGTAGTGCTTGCGGTGGGCCAGGCCAGTCAGTTCGATGCTGCGCCCCATGTCGCAAGGATTGATGCCTGAAGTAGCCAGCTGATACATGCGCGCATTCTTGCGTTTGATCAAAGCAGCGGCGATCAGAGTCATGCCGCGGCAAACCATGTCTACGGGAATAACGTCGAGACATTTTTTTGCGTTCGATGGCAACTGCCGAAAATTCGTGCCCAGCAGATACGAGAGCGGCCCGGAGGTATTGATGCCCTCGTTCCAGCCGGCGAAAGGACTGTGCCTGGAACTTTCGACGATGGAGGGGCGCACTACTGCGATGGACAAATCCTTGCCGCGGCGCGCGAGAAGTGACTCGCCGAGGCTCTTGGTGAAGGTGTAGGTGTTCGGCCAGCCTAGATACTGCGCGCGGCGCATGCCGACACGGACCAGCTTGTTCCTAACCCAACGGCCCCGATTGCGCTTCAGGACGCCGTCCAGTTCGCCGGCGGCAACACGGGTTTCGTCGGCGCCACGGCCGAGAGCCTGGCGACGCAGGGCACGGGCAAGTTCGGGGCTTTCAGAGCGCTCTTCGATGTGGCGAATCATTTCACGCAAGGATGCGATTTCGCGCTCGGCGTCAAAATTTTTGACGTTTGCGGGATTGTAGTTGTCCTGAAGCTGTTCGGCGACGCGGCCGTCGCGCATTCCGACGACGTAGCACGTGGACAGATGCATCAGCGCGGCATGGTCGGAAGCGCGAATAAAATTGAGCAGATGCTCGGCGGATTCGACGTTCGAAGAGAGGGCATCGCGGAGATCAGGATTGAAATCAGTCAAGCCGGCGCTGTTGACAACCAGATCCAGCGACCGAGATAACCGCGCGCGGACGTTCTCTTCCAGTCCAAGTCCCGGCTGGCTGACATCACCGTCGACGACTTCGATTTTCTGGCGCAGAAAATCGCCGAGACGCGAGCCGTACTGTTTTTGCAGCCCATCGAGCGTGGGCGACTCTTCGACGATTTTTTCAAACCGCCGTTGAGCCGTGGTGGTGCGGTTGCGGCGAATCAAGAGTGTTATTTTCGCGATGTCGGGAATCTGCTCCAGCAGATCCACCATCCAGACCTTGCCGATGAATCCGGTGACCCCGATTAGCAAAATATGCTTTCCGGTCAGGGCCTGCCGGGCGCTGAGGCGGTCGACGCGCGGCGCCGTTTCAAACGGCACGACCGCAGGAGCGTTCGCGACGACGGTGCGATGTGACGGTTGAGTGGCAACGGCGAGTTGGCTCGGCTGCTCGACTCCCAACTGAGAAAGAAGGGCGACGACCGCAATTCGGCCGTCCGTTTCTCCAGAAGCAATCCAGGCAAACGGTCCACGCGGGCGGACGACAGGCAACAGCAGGCGCCCTGTGGCTACGCCGTCGCGGAATTCCATGCGATTCGCGACAAAGTGGTCTACGCCAAGGTGCCGTGCGAGCGGCCGCAAGACGTGATCCAGCGATTGGCCGACAAGCACGATCTGCTGGCCTTCGCTCTGCGCACGACGCAGGGCATCTACTGCTTGCTTCTGAAGCCGCGGCTTCAAAAAGTATTCGAAGTATTCTTCGCCAAGCAAGTCGAGGCGGTCCCGGGTGATACCACGGAGCAGGGTATAGAGGAGCCGCGTCGCTCGGGTTCGCCCGGCAAGATAGGCGACTGGACGCAGGAGGGTCATCAGCCCCATGCCTACCCTGCGTCGCCATCGCTCGGCGAAGCTTTGTGCGTTCCAGGTAAAGAAGTCGACCTGACGGAGGGCACTTAGTTCGAGAAGCGAGCCTTCGACGCGCCAGTAGACCGGAGGACCCCCGGCGGTGCGGGCCGCATTGGCGCTTTCGGATGGAGAAAGAGTTGACATGACGGGCGTGTGCCTAACGGCGCGCGACTCGCGAGAGTTCACTCGTCTGCAATGGCTGCGACAATTTGATTTCTACCCTGTTGGCTGCGAGGCTATCCCCTGCCGTATGTGGTCCTTACGGCGGCGGGCAGGCAGCGACGTGCGAATTTGCTAAGTTAACATCCTGCTGGCACTCTTCGCAAGAAGAGGATGAGTTTGACGAGGGCATTTGCTCGGTCCGCGCTATTTTCCAGGTGCCGAAGATGAAGGGACCCGAGGAAGGATTCCGCTACTTATTAACGGCGGGCGACCGTGGGCTGAAACTGATCACCGGTCATGCTAGAACATGAATCAATGCCGACTGCACTCCGCTCCGCTGTCAGTCAGGATTTTGATTATTGCAGACGCCTCTACTTCGCCGAAATGACGTGGATGATTGAGGCGTTCCGTTTGGATTAGCCCGCTCAAGCAGTCCGCTTCGAGCAGCAATGGGAGCTGACTCAGGTCCGCATCATAACGCATCATAACGCTCGACGGTGCCGATGCCGGCTGGTTCCAAAGCTTCACGGAAGATGATGCCCTTCTTGTTCGACAGCTCTTCGTGGACGGTCCCCTTCAGCGGCGGGGTATCGGCACAGAGGCAATGAAGCGTGTGATTCGCGAGGCCGCCCGGATCAATCAGGCAGTTCGCCTGAACGTTCTCAGAATCAATCCCGCCGTGCGTCTCTATGAGCGACTGGGCTTCCAGATCACGCTTGAGGACGATCGCAAGTTCTATATGAACCGCGATCCCCATATGGCCGCGCGCTTGTTAAATTGACCGACTACCGGTGGTTCGGACGGGGAAGCAATGGAGACTCGCGACGCGAGCTGGAGCGGACGGTCATGGAACGAAGAACTCGCCAACTTCAATGAATAGCTGCTGAGACCAATGGCAAGGATCAAGAGCCCAGCCGCAGCGGAGCTTGCGAAGATTTCGGTCCAGGGAACGCCGTTAAAGCCCGGTTCTGAAAATTTCGCAGGCAGCGCCGCAGCGATGAGGGCCGCTAAATACAGGGGCACCAGACGGAGCAGCAAGAAGCGCACATCAAAAAACGGGTAAGCGAACTTAAAGGTCAGCCACAGGGTGGCCTGCGGCAAGATCGCCAGCAGGCTTAAGAGCGCTAGGCGATCCAGGAAGTCAAAACCTCCGGTGCAGCGCAAGATCCGGTACAAGCCGATAACCATCAGGACGAATGCCAAGGCGCCGCCAAAGCCGACCGTGGAAGAGACAGTCGGAGAGCCTATCGCGAGACTGAGGAAGGGCAATAAAGCGGACTGCCCCAAAACGACGATGGCGAGCGCGCCGGTCAAGAAACGATCACCGCGCAGTCCGACAATGAGGGCTGAAAAAAACAGCGCGAAGATCAATCCCTCCCAGAGCGCGGGAAAGATGGCACGCGGCTGGACGACGGCCATAGCCTGCAGGTAGGAAAGGGAGACAACCTGGACTGGGTTACCGAGCCAAAAACCCACCAGGCTCTCGGGCACAAAGAAAAGGGCGAATTGGGCCGTCCAGTACAGCGGATAAACAGACGCCAAGCCCAGCATGATTAAGCGTAACCAGCGCATTTCTGCCCCTCAGCAGAGGCAGGATTGTGCGCCTAAGACGAGGAATTTGCAATACCCTGTGAGCCTTGCTATACGCCCCAACCGTAGCGTTCGGCGTGCTCCAAGGTGCGCTGCATCTCCTCGTGGAGGAGTTCCATAAATCCAGTGGTTCCAATGGTTTTCGCGCCAGAAGCGGTCAGATCGGGGGTGCGGTAGCCGGCGCTTAGCACGCGCACGACGGACTGTTCGACCCAATCGGCTTCGAGGTTCAGGCCGAAGGCGTCGCGAAGCATCATGGTTGCGCTCAAAATCGAACCGACCGGATTGGCGGAGTCTTTCCCGGCGAGTGTCGGAGCCGAACCGTGAATCGGTTCAAAAAGGGGTGCGCCGGAACCGAAACTGGCGGAAGGGATCAGTCCAATCGAACCCACCAGAGCGGCCGCCGCATCGCTGAGGATATCGCCAAACATATTTGTAGTGAGCAGCACGTCAAATTGGGAAGGCTTGAGCGTCAACTGCATCGCCGCATTGTCCACGTACATGTGTTCGAGCTTCACGTTCGGATAAACGCTACTCATCGCCGTGACGGTGCGACGCCAGAGCTGCGAGCTGGCGAGCACATTGGCTTTGTCCACGGAGCAGAGACGGTGGGAACGATTCTCTGCCCGGCCAAACGCGAAGGTTGCGATGCGCTCGATCTCCGGTGTCGAATAGGATTCCGTGTCCCAGGAACGCTCTTTTCCAGCTTCTGCACTGTGGCCGCGATCGCCGAAATACATGCCGCCTGCGAGTTCGCGAACAATTTCCAGATCCAGATCGCCGAGGCGCTCGGGTTTTAACGGAGACATGCCGCGCAGGGGTTCCAGCAGCTTTACGGGCCGCACATTCACGTAAAGTCCCAGACCCTGTCGAAGGGCAAGGAGTCCGCTTTCCGGACGCTTGCCAACAGGTAAAGAATCCCATTTGGGACCGCCGACGGCGCCGAGGAACACCGCATCTGCTTTGCGGCATGCATCGATCGTGGCGTTGGGAAGGGGCGTGCTGGTCAGGTCAATCGCCGAGCCACCGACAGGATGTTCCTGAAATTCAAATTGGTGATGGAATTCGCGCGCGCACTCTTTCAGCACGGTGGCAGCGGCAGCGGTCACTTCCGGGCCGATGCCATCACCCGGCAGCAATACGATGGACTTTTTCATGATCGACCTTGCAAGAAAACTTTTACGCCGCGCATTATGCCGCGGAAGAAGCCTCGGCCGCCACGGTTGTCGAACCGCGCCGAATCACCTCATGCGCAATGCCCAGAATATCCCGCGGGCGCACGGATTTCGATTCGTCAGCCAGCGCGGTGACGCGGCGGTAGATTTCCGCGAGTTCCGCATCCGAGGCTTCAAACCCGAGGTCGCGCAAGCTCACGCGCAGCGCATTACGACCGGAGTGCTTGCCCATCACGAGCGAACGAGAGGGGACGCCCACGGTTTCCGGCGAAATAATCTCATAGGTCAAAGGATTCTTGATGATTCCGTCCTGATGAATGCCCGCTTCGTGGGCGAAGGCGTTTGCGCCGACGACAGCCTTGTTCGGGGCGACCTGCGCTCCGGTAATTTCTGTAAGCATGCGGCTGGCTGGGAACAGATGTTCGAGTTTGACGTTGGTCGTTACGCCGAAGCTCTCTTTGCGAACGGCCAATGCCACTGCAATTTCTTCCAGGGAGGCATTGCCGGCACGTTCTCCGATTCCGTTGACCGTGCATTCGATCTGGCGCACGCCGGCGCGGACCGCCGCCAGCGAATTGGCCACGGCGAGCCCGAGGTCATCGTGGCAGTGCGCGCTCAGTGTGATTCCCTGCGCATCGCCCAGGGATTGGCGAACGCGGTGAAACATTTCGCCGTACTCTTCCGGGACCGCATAGCCGACGGTGTCCGGCAAGTTCAAGATCGTTGCGCCAGCCTCCACCGCAACCTTGCAGACCTGGCAAAGGTAATCGATGTCGGTGCGGCCCGCATCTTCGGCGGAAAATTCCACTTCGGCGACCTGCTGCCTGCCGTAGCGAATCATGGATCCGATGGCTTCAAGAGCTTGCTCGCGCGTCATGTGAAGCTTGACCTGCAGATGAAGATCGGAGGTCGCTAGGAAAATGTGCAAGCGCGAAGCTGCGGCGGGTTGGAGGGCCTCGACTGCCGCATCAATGTCTGCCTTCTTGGCCCGGGCCAGAGCCGCTATAGGCACATCGCGGACTTCGCGGGCCACCGCTTGCACGGCTTCAAGGTCGCCGCGAGAAGAAATGGGGAATCCGGCTTCTATGGTATCGACGCCTAGCTTTGCGAGCTGCCGGGCCATGCGGATCTTCTCGTCGGTGTTCATTGAGAAGCCGGGCGACTGTTCGCCATCGCGAAGTGTGGTGTCGAATATGCGGACTACGTCCATGGGTTTCCCTCGATAGTAGTAACGCAGAGCTGGCCCTGCGGGTCAAATTTATCTTTATTCTGGATTTAATAATTCTACCTTATAATGGCCCGCAAGGGGGAATTTGTGGATCTCAGCGAGCTGCAGGTATTCCTGACCGTGGCGCGCGAAGGAAGCTTTTCCCGAGCAGCAGAGCGGCTTTACCGAACACAGCCTGCGGTCAGTCTGGCGATTCGGAAGCTGGAGGACGGCCTGGGCCAGCCTCTTTTTGTGAGGGGAGCGCGTCCGGTGCGTCTAACCGATGCCGGCACGCTGCTTCGTGACTACGCTGAGCGGCTGATCAATCTTCGCGACGAAGTGAAAAAGGGCCTTTCTGAGCTGAGCGGCCTGAATCGCGGCGAGCTCTCTCTGGGCGTGAACGAAAGCTCAATCCATGCTTTACTGCCGGCGCTGGGGCAATTCCGAAAGCTTCATCCCGGCGTGCAAATTCGCGTGCACAGGATGTTCTCGCGCGATATTCCCCACGAGGTTCTGAACTACCGGCTGGATTTGGGAGCCGTCTCGTTTGTGCCGCGCGAACCGCAACTGCAAGCTACGGAAATCCTGAAGGACGAACTTACTTTGGTTGTGCCCCCTAAGCATCCGCTGGCCAAGCGGCGGGAGGTGGACGTCAGCGACCTCGGAAGCGAGAGTTTTGTCGCCCACAGTGTTGAATCGCCATTCCGGCGGCGTGTGATCGAGCTGTTTGGACGCAATCACACAACACTGAACATGCCGATTGAAATGCCCACGATCGAAAGCATCAAGCGTTTCGTGCAAATGGGTATGGGCGTAGCGATTGTGCCGCGGATGTGCGTTGCCTGGGAGATCGATCACGGCTGGATGAAGGAAGTGAAGGTGCGGCAGCTCAACCTGCCGCGGCATGTATACATGATTTCACGCCGCGGCGCGCGTCTGCCTCACGCTGCCGCCGAATTAATTCGCCTCTTGAGGGTCGACTGACGGCCAGGCTGGAAGGGTTGGTTCATGTCTTTACAACCTCAAGTGCCGGACATTGAAACGCAGCGCGCGGCAATGAATAAGCTCAGCTTCCTGGTTGGAAGATGGTCCGGGGAGGCGCACATTCTGCGCGGGCCCGGCGAGCCTCTTCGACTGATGCAGACCGAGGAGGCCCAGTACAAACTGGGCGGGCTCATTCTGCTCATCGAAGGAATCGGGCGCGAGCCAAATGGAAGAGCAGTGATGCAAGCACTGGGAGTCGTCGCCTATGACGACGAGGCCAGAGAATACCGGATGCGCGCGTACAATGACGGCCGCTATCTGGAGACCACCCTCAAATTGGCCGACAACGGCCTGGGAATTACCTGGGGCTTCCGGTCGGGAGAAATCAGGACGAGCTCTGTATTGCAAATCACTGAGAAAGGCGAGTGGACAGAACTCGCTCACATCATGATCGGCTCCGAGCCGCCACGCAAATTACTGGAGCTCAGGGTCAGCCGACAGGCGTAGTTGCACAACAGCTCGCACCACCGATTTAGGAAACGGTCTCAGATTCCCGCGTACCAGGAGAAGCCCGCCGACGGCGCGGAGGATCCCAATCCGTCACCGATGCCCTTCGCCGTGTCGGTTACCGTAATGCGGGTCAGGTATTTGAGGCTCTTGTAGCCGAGTTGTCGCGCTACGCGCAATCGGACCGGAGCCCCGTGTCCCACCGAAATCTCGTCGCCATTCATCCGGTAGGCCAGAAGCGTCTGGGGGTGAAAGGCATCCGGCAAATCCAGGCTGTCCCACCATTCATCAATGGTAAAAAAGAAGACGTATTTCGCGCGCTCGCTTACTCCCACCAGGTTCAACACGTAGGAGAGAGGAACGCCCGACCACTCGGCAATGAATGACCAGCCTTCTTCGCAGGCTTGATGGGTAATCTGGGTTCGCGCCGGATAGCTTTTCAATTGCGCCATCGAAAACGAAGCAGGACGCGCCACCAGGCCGTCTACTTTGAGCCGCCAGTCAACAAAACCACCGGCCTTCTGCCGGTGATACTCTTCGCTCTGCGGGGGCTGGCCGTTCACCGTGGCAATCTTGGATATGTCGCTGCGATTGAACTCGCGGGCCATCGAATGGCGCGCCATCAAGATGCGTTGCGTCCCGTAGGTCAGCGTTTCACCCACGCCGTAGATGCCGCCATGATCCGGCGGGATCAACCCATAGTGGTCCGCAATTTTTGCGGCGACCGCCAAACCAGACACGCCCGCGGCGGTCGCAATGCCGGCAGTAATCAGCTTTCTGCGCGAAACTCCGGGAACTTTGTCGCTCATGAGTGCTCCTTTCCGGCAGCACTTTTGCCAGCTTGGCCGGCCTGACCAAAAATCATGGCTTTCATGCGTTGTGCGAAGCCCGCAAGAATCACCATGGCGATATGCACCAACAAAAAAAGGATCAGGAAAACTGCTGCAAAAAAGTGCAGCGTTCGGGCGGTCTGGTGGCCGCCAAGAGATGTCACGAAAAACGGAAAGACCGACGTCACCGCGGGCGACATGGCCATGCCGGTCCAGATCATCATGGGCATCACCAGGAAAACGACCGACAGGTAGGAAAACCGCTGCAGCACGTTGTAACTTTGCGCTCCCTCTGCGTCCGGCCGTTTCAGTCGCATATGATTCGACATCACCCGCCGGATGGAACTCCATGAAAGATCCTTCTTCCCGGGCACAAGGTTTTTGCGGAAGTGTTGCGTGACCAGCCCGGTAACCACATACAGCAGCCCGGTCAAGACACAAAGCCACGCAGACTGAAAATGAAGATAACGTCCCCAGCCGGACGGACCCCCGATCATGAACGGGAGCGGTAGATCAAACAGCGAAGGCGTGTCGAGCGATCCCGTCTCGCCCCAATAAAATCGCGGATGAGCGAGCAGGATCCCGATTCCGCTCACGACCAGCGCCACGAAACTGACCGCGTGAACCCAGTGCGTAACGCGCACCAGGACAGAATGCCGCGGAACATCCGATACTTCTGTATCCCGGATTGCGACTCCTAGGAGGTAGGCAGACTCCGCCATGTCAGTGCCCGCAACGTAGCATGGCTAATGACCAAAAACAATAGAGACGCGAACTCCGGACTCATCCTTCGCGATCCTGCGATCTTTTGGCGTGCCTTCCCTTCTGGCTTATCATGGTGATGACCTATGGCTAGCGCACTGCTCATCCTGGGAGTCGGTTTTTTTCTTGGCATGAGGCACGCCGCCGATCCGGATCACGTTGTGGCGGTGTCCACGATTGTCAGTCGGGAGAAGTCGATTCTCCGCGCGGGATGGATTGGAGTTCTTTGGGGCGTCGGCCATACGATCACGATTCTGTTTGTGGGCGCCGCGATCATTCTGTTTGGGTTTGTCATTCCACCGCGGTTGGGTCTCGCTCTCGAATTCTCGGTCGCCCTCATGTTGATTCTGCTTGGCGTGTTGAACCTTACCGGCGCGATGCGCTGGATCAGCCACAAACTGTCGCCGGCGCATCCAGAGCACGCCGGACAACACTCGCATGTGCACTTTCATGGTGCACATATTCACGCTCATCCGCATTCGCACGATGGTGGAGCGGAGCATCACGCGAGCGAGGTCGATCCTCCGCATTGGCTCGGTGCGCCGTTTGTGAAGCTTGGATGGTTTCATTCGCTCCGGCCGCTGCTCGTGGGAATCGTGCACGGCCTGGCGGGATCCGCTGCCGTGGCTTTGCTGGTGCTCGGGACGATTCGCAATCCGCAATGGGCGATCTGCTATCTGTTGCTGTTTGGATTGGGTACGATCGCTGGGATGATGCTGCTCACCATGGCGTTTGCAGTGCCGTTCACGCTGTCCGGAAACCGTTTTGCTTGGCTGAACCGAACGATGGTGACCGGCACGGGACTCCTCAGTCTAGCGTTCGGAGCGGCGCTGGCCTACCACATCGGCTTTGTGGATGGACTGTTTTTGTCGAATGCCAACTGGGTTCCGCGCTGAGACGGCGATCAAGCCCTGTCTAGTGGCACGAAGGCCGCGCGACTAGCTCCCCGTTGAGGCTTCTTCCACTGTCGTGAAGGAGGGTAACAGCCTGACCAAGCCGGAAACTTGCATCACCGCAACGCCCTGTTGCGTGAGGGCTGCCAAAGCAAACCTTTGGGACTTCGCCCTACGGTGTACAAAAAGCTGCACCAGCGCGCCCACGCCGGCCGAATCCAGGTAGCTGACCCTACTCATGTCCAGGATCAGCTTCTCGGCGTCGACGGGCCGCAACTCCTGAAGGAAGCTGCTGACGGTTTCGAGGCTTAGTTTGCCGGTCAGTTGAGCGACCAGAGTTCCATTACCGGAGGGTCGCTGCGAGATATCCAACTTGACAGGTTGCATGGGCCAAGAGAGTACCGCAAATCAGGTTTCGCGCTGGTTAACGGAACGTTACAAATCGCTAACCGGGCGACGGCAGAATCTTTGGCGTACGGCTTTATCGGCTCGTAGCAGCCTTGCTGCGGGTGTCACGCCGCAGCCGATTCAACGGACGCTCACGGTTCACTGCGATTCTGAGTAAGTAATTCGGTAGATCACACCCATGCCGTCGTCCGAGACCAGCAGGGCGCCATCGGGGGCGGTGGTAACGCCGACAGGCCGCCCGTAAACCAGTCCGCTCTTGGGATCGGGTACAAATCCGGTCAGAAACGGTACGGGATCGGCGGAGGGCTTGCCGTCCTTAAACGCGACGAACGTCACTTGATAGCCGGAGCGGCTGGCGCGATTCCAGGAACCATGCTCGGCAACGAATGCGCCGCCGGAGTAGCTTGCGGGGAATTGTTTACCGCTATAAAAAGCGAATTGCAGCGGCGCGACATGCGCGCCGAGCAGCACGTCGGGAATGATCGCGCGGGCGACCAAGTCCGCCTTTTGCGGTTTCACACGTGGATCGACGTTGCTCCCGATGTAGCTGTAGGGCCAGCCGTAGAACCCGCCATCCTGAACGCTAGTGAGATAGTCAGGCGGCAAGTCGTCTCCGAGTTCATCGCGCTCGTTGACCGTGGTCCAGGGCGTGCCGGTGACGGGCTCGATCGCCAGACCGACAGGATTGCGAAGTCCGGTGGCGAATTGCCGGGCGTTCTTGCCGTCGAGATCGCAGATGGTTATGGCTGCGCGCATCGGCGGCTCACCCGTATCGATGTTGCTGCCGGACCCGACCGCGATCAAAACGTGTTTGCCGTCCGGGGTGATCGCAAGGTTGCGCGTGTCGTGCCCGCCTCCCGGTAAATCCAGCAGCTTCTCCGCTTCTCCCAGACGCTCTGAAGTCTTCGGGTCATATTTGAATCGAACGAGACTGGACATATTGCCGACATAAACGTAGTCATCGTGAAACCCGATTCCAAAAGGACGCCGCAAGCCGCTCGCGAAAACGACTCGCGCTTGCGCGCCGCCAGTTTGTTTTGGATCACGAAGGATGACGACTTCGTCCGCGCCAGTCTCTGCCAGGAAGATGTCTCCGTTCGGCGCGACCGTGAGCAGTCTCGGACGCTTGAAATCTTTGGCGAATACATTGACACGGAAACCCTTGGGTACGGTGGGTAGGAAGCCCGCGGGCGCCCGGATGGTGTCCGGCCCGTTGCCTGCGGAGTGAGTGGCGAACGGCGCAGGCAATTTGGGTTTTTGTCCATGCGTCAGTTGGCCCCGTGCAGTCGTCAAAATGAGCATGGCAGCGAGAACCGCTGGAAGTATCATCGAATTCCTCGGCAGATTCATGATTTCCTCGTCGAGCGTTCTGAAAATTCAATCTAGAGCGAACCGGACCTGGCGACAAACAACGAACGGACAGAAAGCGGACTCCTCAGAGAAGCAGGCTCTCTGGGTTCCCGAGCTTGGACGTATCGCAGATGCTTTCGGCTACGTAGTCGGGAAGGTCCCGGTCTGGCCGCTGCGGGCTACCTGTCACGACTCCTTGGATGGATCGTTGCGGAAAACAGTTACCAGGATTCCCGGAAACCTATGGGCAGACGGCGCATCGAATGGAACAGAAAGCAGGGTCCACTGCAATGAAACCTCCGTTTATAGGCCGCGCCTTTAGCCTGGCTGTTCTGCTTGGATGTGTCGTTTGGTGGGGCGCTCGCGTCACATCGGGACGTCCCGCTGAGCCGAAAGGAGCCTTGCCGGCGCCCGCGATCGACGCGGGTTTGGCAACAAAACCATCGCAGCAGACGGCCGTGTTTGCGGGTGGCTGCTTTTGGGGAGTGCAGGGCGTTTTTGAACACGTAAAGGGCGTGACCCGCGCGACGTCGGGATATGCGGGAGGGACGGTCGAGAGTCCCTACTACGAACTCGTGTCCAGTGGAAGTACCGGCCATGCAGAATCGGTCGAGGTGGTGTTCGACTCTTCCCAAATCAGCTATGGCAAGCTGTTGATGATTTTCTTCGCCGTGGCGCACGACCCCACTCAGAAAGACCGGCAAGGCCCGGATATTGGTTCGCAGTATCGTTCGGCGATCTTCTATACGAGCGCAGAGCAGAAAAAAATCGCGGAGGCTTACATCGCGCAAATTGATGAGGCGAAACTCTATGACCGCGCCATAGCGACACAGATCGTCCCGCTTTCGGCGTTTTATCAAGCCGAGGACTATCACCAGGATTACCTCAAAAAGCATCCGGATAATGCGTATGTCCGATCCAACGATCTCCCGAAACTCGAACGTCTGAAACAAACCTACCCGGAGCTATACCGTTAAGGTTGCGCCCGAAGCGCTTTCTCGCCCCCTGAACTCGGGCGGTTGTCTGAATGGCGACATGTAACCTACCCGGACCCCGCAATCGGTACAGTAAATTTGCGCCTCTCAGAAATGAACGGGTGCAGACCGAATCGGTTCAGATAGGAGCTTTATGAGATTCTCACCCTTATTTGCTGGCGCATTGCTGGCGTGCGCGGCGATCCGAGCGACCCCCTCTGCGGCGAGTCCCGCGCCAAAGCCGGTTGTAGTGGAGATCAAAAACGCTGCGGGACAAAGCGTTGGCACGGCGACGCTGACCGACGCTGCTCCGGGCGTGCGCATCAAGCTGGATATCCGTTCGCTCCCGCCAGGCGAGCATTCCATTCACATTCACCAAGTGGCAAAGTGCGAGCCTCCTGATTTCAAGTCGGCTGGACCACACTTTTCGGGGGCGTCTGGCGGCCACGACCACAGCGGAGAGACCGCGGGGGACATTCCCAATTTCTCTTTGCTGGTAGCGGCCGACGGAACCGCACAAGTCTCCGTGGTCGCGCCCAATGTCACCCTGGGCACGGATGATCACTCTGTATTTAGCAACGGGGGAACCGCCATTGTGATCCACGCCGTGAGCAGCGCAACCAGCAGCAGTGCACCTCCGCGCATCGCATGCGGGGTCATCACCAAGCCCTAGGTTGGCAGGAAAGCTCAGCGCGAATCGGGCCGCTCGGTCACCGGCTTGCCGCCGGCGCCGGGGAGCGGTGATTTCCTGCCGCCCCCAGATTCGCCTTCTAGCAAGAGTTCCAAGCCGGGGTAAGCGTAAATCGTTGGCGCATGATTCTGCATGAGGCCGCCCGTGTCCGCAGTCGGCCCGTAGTTACTGTGCAAACTTCTCCCGAGCATCCTGAGCATGGCCATCTGCTGGCCGCGGTGATGCGAGGTGTGAGTCAGGCGGCGGGTCATGATCCAAGCGCGCGATTTCACCGCGTCGAAAAATTTTGCGTCCCCTTCCCACCACTTCGCTTCTTTGGTTCTCAATTCTGCTAGCCGTTT
>JBKOXA010000069.1:0-38016 GCA_046724685.1 Acidobacteriota bacterium
AGGCGAAATCGATCAGGGCGTGGCGGCTCTTGACTCCGCCCTCTCTATCGCCGACAACGCCATCACCGTCTGACCCGCTTTCGCGAATGCATAATTCGCGGCTGGCGGCTTTTTCGAGTAAAGCCGCCGCGCAGATGTTGCCGACTTCTTTCCAAAGCAGAGCCGGGCAGGTATAATGCGCGCGACGATGGCGCTCCCGGCCGACACCCAGATCGGGCCGTACAAAATCGTCGCGCTTATCGGATCGGGTGGAATGGGCGAAGTGTACAAGGCCCATGACACGCGATTGCAGCGCGACGTTGCGCTGAAAGTCCTTCCTGCTTCGTTCACACACGATTCTGATCGGCTGCGGCGCTTCGAATTGGAAGCGCGATCGGTTGCGGCGCTGAATCACCCGAACATTGTGGCGGTCTATGACGTGGGCACGGCGCCGCTAGCGAGCGGCGATGTGCATTACATCGTTTCCGAATTGCTTGACGGCGATACGCTGCGAGAGCGTATTCCGGCGACCGGGATTCCGGCGAAGCGCGCCATTGAGCTAGCGACACAACTGGCGAACGGGCTTGCCACGGCGCACGAGCAGGGAATTGTTCACCGCGATTTGAAGCCGGAAAACATTTTTGTCACGCGGAATGGACGGCTGAAGATTCTTGATTTTGGGTTGGCGAAGCTGCAACGGCCCGAGCAGATAGAGACCGTGACAGGCGCCACAGCAATCGGCACGCACGCCGGGCACGTTCTAGGCACTGTCGGATACATGTCGCCGGAGCAGGTAAGAGGCGAACCGGCCGACCAGCGCTCAGACATATTTAGCTTCGGCAGCATTCTCTACGAGATGCTGAGCGGGACACGTGCGTTCAAAAAGGGCACGGGTGCGGAGACGATGACGGCGATCCTGAACGAGGAGCCGCCGGAGTTTTCGCCAAAGGTGACAATCGCGCCGGCGCTGGATCGCATCGTGCGGCACTGCATGGAGAAGCAGCCGGCGCAGAGATTCCAGTCGGCGCACGACATCGCCTTTGACCTGGAGTCGGTTTCAGGAACTTCGACAACAAACGGCGCAGCAGTGGTGCGCGGAAAAGCACAGGCGAAATGGCTGAAGCCGGCCTTGGCTGGAGTGGTGCTGCTCGCGGCCGGGCTGGCTTTGGGCGCGTGGATGCGGCCAGGAGCGCCTGAGCTTCACCCGCGGCTGCATCGCGTGACCTTCAGCCGTTTAACGATTTTGAGCGCGCGGTTTACGCCGGACGGCAATTTGATTTACGGGGCGTCTCTTGAAGGACATTCGCCGGAACTATTCTTTGCGCAGAGCGGCAGCGTGGAGTCGCGCCCGATCGGAATGACGGGGACGAGCATTCTGGCGGTCGCGCCAAATGGCGAATTGGCCGTGCAGTCCAACCCAACCACTTCGCTGGGCTTTGCGTATACCGGAATGCTGGCGCGGGCGCCGCAGACCGGAGGCGCGCCGCGACCGATCGCGGAAGGCGTGGAGTATGCCGATTGGGCGCAGGATGGTTCGCTGGCTGTCGTCCGCCGCGTCGGCGGGAAGGTTCGGCTGGAATATCCGCTGGGAAAGATCCTTTATGAATCAGCTGGATGGATCAGCCACCCGCGTATTTCACCAGACGGATCGCTGGTGGCATTTTTGGATCATCCTTACGCGCGGGATGACGCTGGCTCGGTAGCGACGGTGGATAAGAGCGGACAGAAAAAGACGCTGACCACGCTGAAATTTGTGAGCACGCAAGGGCTGGCCTGGCATCCGGCGCAAAACGAAATCTGGTTTAGCGCCACTACGTCTGGCTCAAGCCGCGCGCTCTATGCGGTGGCGCCGGGCAAAAAAGAGCGGCTGGTTTATTTGGGAACTGGAACGTTGACACTGCACGATATTTCGAAGGAAGGCCGCGTGTTGTTTTCGCGCGACGATTGGCGCAGCGGAATGCGTGGGCTCGGCCCAGGTTCTAACCACGAGCGCGACCTAAGTTGGCATGACTGGACGATCGCCCGTGACCTTACCGAGGACGGCAAGACGGCGGCCTTCGATGAAACCGGCGAAGCGGGCGAAGCAACCGGTGCGTTCTATGTGCGGGGAACGGACGGGTCGCCCGCGGTTCGACTGGGCAACGGAGTAGGGCCGCAATTGAGCCGGGATGGCAAGAAAGTTTTGGCGCTGGTTCCAGGACCGGACGGCAACCGCAGGCTTACGGAGTTGCCAACAGGTGCGGGCGAGGCACGGACCATTGCCACCGGTGACGTTCAAGTGCAAATAGCCCGGTTCTTTCCCGATGAGAAGAGGATTTTGGAGCTGGGGAATGCGGCAAGTTCCAACGGCCAGCGATTGTGGGTGCAAGATGCCGCAGGAGGAAACCCCCGACCAATCAGCCCCGAAGGTGTGGATACGCGACTGAGCGGCACGATTGCGCCGGACGGCAAACGAGTAGCGGCGGTCGACCCGAATGGCAAGATCACGATCTATCCAGTGGATGGTGGAGAGGCGAGTCCAGTACCCGGCGGTGAGGTTGGAGAACGTCCTCTGGACTGGCTGCCGGACGGGAAGATCTTGCTGGCAGTGCGGGTGGAACGTCCGAATGTGGTTTATGAAATTGAGCTCAGCACGGGTAAACGGAAGTCTTTCCGGACGATCGCGGTTCCGGATGGAATGCGGGCGGAGGATTTGGGAACGCCCATATTTTCTGCGGACTTCAAGAGTTACGTTTACGCATACACCCGTATCGCGTCGGATTTGTATATTGTGGATGGATTGCAGTAACAGCAGTCGAGTCTCCGGAGCTTCTCCCCGATTGCAAGAATTCAGGGTGCTATTTCGGGCCCCTCCAATCAGGCGGCGGCTTGGGAGCGGTCGCGGGCCACGATGGCTGCTCGTGATTTCCGGAATCGGACGGGTATTACGACGGATATTAAAACTGCCCACCACTCCGACGCGCTCTATTTACGAGGGAGAATTGGCTGGGGCGGAAGGATTCGAACCTTCACCATCCTCATTAACAGTGAGGTGTCCTACCGGTTGGACCACGCCCCAGCGGGCAATTCGCGGGCGGAGCACGCGAATGAGAGATCTCTTCGCGGGAAAACGGACGCGAAGTATCTCTCTACGATACCACGAGGACCGCGATCACCCAACGTCACGGAGCCTTGAAATTTATCCGGGAACACATCCCCGACCCAGCCGAAAGAAGATGCAGCGGAAGATTTATTCTTTGTCCAAGCATTCCGAAACTTACGGAGCAATTGAACAGCAAGAAGGAAGATAAGAACGGAAATAATGAAGTGGCGGCGCGGGTTGCAATTCGAAAAGATTTGTTAGAAACTGTCGAGTCGAAATTGACCCGAGAAGCGCGCCGACTCGGTGACTGAGGGTGGATTCTCCTGGTCCCGCTTCCTTCCTGGAGACCCCGCCACAGCGCAACGCTAATATGGCCCAGATTTTTCACCGCAGTACGAATTTTATCGCCAGGTTTAGTTTGTTTTCAGGAATATTCCTGGCAGGTCTTGCCCTGACGGCTGTCCTGGGGCTGGCGCGGTCCCCGTATTTTACGCGGCAAAATATTTCGCGCTCCCAACCGGTGCAATTCAGCCACAAACACCACGTGGGCGACGACGGCATCGATTGCCGCTACTGCCATACGTCTGTGGAGACTTCCGCGACGGCAGGAGTACCTCCCACTAAGACCTGCATGACCTGCCACTCAGTTCTCTTCAACAATTCGGATTATCTGGAGCCAATCCGCGAAAGCTATCGCACGGACACCTCCATCCAGTGGGTGAAAGTGCATCGGCTGGCGGATTATGTGTATTTCAATCACAGCATTCACGTGAGCAAAGGTGTGGGCTGCTCAACCTGCCACGGGCAAGTTGATCAGATGCCGCTGATGTTTCAGGCAAGCTCGCTGCTGATGGAGTGGTGCGTGGACTGCCATCGCAATACCGAAAAGGCGCTGCGGCCGATGGACAAAGTTTACGACATGGCGTGGCAGCCTCCGGCAAACCAGACGGAAATCGGCAAGCAGTATCACAAAGAACGCAACATTCGGACGACGTCCGAGCTGACCAGCTGCTCGACGTGTCACCGTTAATGGATGGTATGAGCGAACACGATCACAAGCCAGACCTAGATAATCACCCGCCCACAGCGGAAGAGCGCGAGGTGCGGGAGTATCCGCTGGATTTGGCAATGGTGCGCCAGAAGCTTGCGGACAAGCAGGGCAAGCAATACTGGCGGACGCTTGAAGAGCTTTCCGAGGATCCGCATTTCACGGATTTGCTGCACCGGGAATTTCCGCGCGCGGCGTCGGAATGGGATGAAACGGTGGACCGCCGCGA
This sequence comes from Acidobacteriota bacterium, assembly GCA_046724685.1. Taxonomy (GTDB): domain Bacteria; phylum Acidobacteriota; class Terriglobia; order Acidiferrales; family UBA7541; genus Acidiferrum. The sequence goes on from JBKOXA010000069.1 coordinate 4,339, forward strand.
TTTCCTGAAGTTGATGGGAGCGTCGCTGGCGCTAGCCGGAATGGCGGGATGCGGAAAGCCGACGGACCAATATATTGTCCCCTACGTCAAGCAACCGGATGGGATGGTGCTCGGGAATCCGCAGCACTATGCGACGGTAATGCCGTTTGGCGGCGACGCGCTGGGCGTGCTGGTGGAAAGTCACGAAGGACGCCCCACGAAAATTGAGGGGAATCCGGAACATCCCTCGAGCCTGGGCGCGACGGATGCCATCACGCAAGCCGCGGTGCTGGATTTGTATGATCCCGACCGGGCGAAGACTCCGACGCGGCTCGGGCAGGTAAGCACGTGGGAAGCATTTCAGAGTGAAGCGCAAGGACTTGCGGTTTCGCAAAAAGCCGTCAATGGCGCAGGGATGCGCATCCTGACCGGAACGACGACTTCGCCGGCGCGAGCGGCGCAAATGGAAGCGCTGCAAAAGCTTTATCCGCAGGCAAAATGGCACCAGTGGGAGCCGGCCGTCGGCGATGGCTCGCGGGAAGGCGCGAAGCTCGTGTTTGGCCGCGTGGTGAATACGGTTTATCGCGTCGACAAAGCGGCTGTCATCGTTTCGCTTGACGCGGATTTTATGGCTAGCGGTCCGGGACACGTCCGCTACATGAAGGATTTTTACCGCCGGCGCAACCTGACCGGACCGAACGATGAAATGAACCGGTTGTATGTGGTCGAACCGACGCCGACCGTAACCGGCGCCACGGCCGACAACCGTCTTCCCTTGCGTTCGAATGACGTGGAGTTGTTTGCGCGGGCGCTGGCGGCAAAGCTTGGCCCGGGCGGAGCAGCAGTCGCTCCCGCAGGAGCGGCGAAGTTTTTGGACGCGGTGGCATCCGACTTGTTGAAGCATCGCGGCGCGGGATTAGTGATTGCAGGCGAACAACAATCGGCGGAAGTGCATGCGCTGGCGCACCTGATGAACGATCTGCTCGGAAACGCCGGAACGACGGTGTATTACACCGAGCCGGTGGAAGTGAATCCGGTGAATCACCGGGAATCGCTGCAGGATCTGTGTGCGGGCATGGCCAAGGGGAAGGTGGATTTGCTGCTCATTCTGGGCGGCAATCCGGTGTATGACGCGCCGCATGATTGGGATTTTGTCTCGAAGCTGAAAAAGGTGCACACCATTGTGCATCTCTCGTCGCATTACAACGAAACGAGCGAATATTCGCACTGGCACATCCCGGAAGCGCACTTTCTCGAGACCTGGGGCGACGCGCGGGCGTTTGACGGGACCTACAGCGTGATTCAGCCCTTGATTGCGCCGTTGTATCGAGCACACACGGCGTTCGAAGTGTTGGCGGCGTTTTCAGACAAGGCCGGCGTAACCGCGTATGACGCGATTCGCGAACGGATGAAGAGCATGCCGGGCGCAGCGGACGCGGATAAATCCTGGCGGAAGACGCTGAATGACGGATTTGCGGTGGGCTCGGCATTTGGGCCCTTGAACCTCGGTACCAAGGCGAGCCTGGCGAGTTTGCCGGCGGCCAAAGCCACCGCAGATGTGGAATTTTTGTTCCGGCCGGATCCGACGGTATATGACGGGCGGTTTGCAAATAACGGCTGGCTGCAGGAATTGGCGAAGCCACTCACCAAGATTACGTGGGACAACGCGGCGCTGATGAGTCCGGCAACGGCGGAAAAGCTTGGTGTGACACACAAAATAATGTCGCGTGGCGGCGAGCACGGGCAGGTGCGCTCGGCGGTGGTGGACATAGAGCTTTCGAACAGCAAAGTGACGGCGGCGGTCTGGGTGGTGCCGGGCCAGGCGGATGGAGTGGTGGTTTTGCCGCTGGGATATGGAAGGAAGAAGGCTGGGTACACGGGTTCGAACAAAGGTTTCAATGCGTACGTGGTGCGGACTTCGAATGCGTTGTGGAGCGCGAGCGGCGGCAAGGTGACGGTGACCGGCGACGATTATCCGGTTGCTTGCACGCAGTATCACCACAACGTGGAAGGCCGGAAAATTCTGAGCACGGCGACGCTCGAGGAGTTCAAAAAGAATCCGGACTTCGCGCGAGAGCACGACGAGACGCCGGCGCATGACATGACGCTGTACAAGGATTTTGGCAAGGACTATCCGGAGCTGAAATTTTATCAGGGCTATAAGTGGGCGATGGCGATTGACACCACGAAATGCAACGGGTGCAACGCATGCGTCGTGGCCTGCCAAAGCGAGAACAACAGTCCGGTAGTTGGAAAAGATCAGGTCATGCGCGGACGCGAAATGCACTGGATCCGCATCGACCGCTACTACGAATCGGGTTTGTTGACGCAGGAAGATACGGCAGCGGAAAATCCGGCGCTGGCGAATCCGCGGACGTATTTTCAGCCGGTGCCGTGCCAGCAGTGCGAAAACGCTCCGTGCGAACAGGTCTGCCCGGTTGGAGCGACTGTGCACAGCGCGGAAGGCCTGAACGACATGGTCTACAACCGCTGCATCGGCACTCGTTATTGCTCGAACAACTGCCCGTACAAGGTGCGGCGATTCAATTTCCTGCGCTTCCAGGATTGGGAGACCCCTTCGCTGAAGCTGATGCGGAACCCGGAAGTGACGATCCGCAGCCGAGGGGTGATGGAAAAGTGCACCTACTGCGTACAGCGCATCAATAACGCGCGCATTACGGCCGAAAGAGAAGGTGAAAACGGTGCGGGGCGCGCCATCCGGGATGGCGAAATTGTAACCGCCTGCGAACAAGCGTGTCCTTCGGAAGCGATCGTTTTTGGAAATGCCAACGATCCGAACAGCCGCGTTTCAAAGCTCCGTGCGCAGCAACGGAACTACAACCTGTTGGGTGAATTGAATGCGCGCCCGCGGACGACGTATCTCGGAGCGATTCGCAATCCGCACCCGGACCTTGCAGTTGCGGAAAATAAGGAGCCGGCATGAGCGCGGGAGATCCCACCGTGAACTCGCCAGAGATCCGCCGGCTGGCCAGGGTGCTTGAGCCGGGTCACAGCTACGGGTCGGTGACCGAAAAGATTGCGTCGATTGTACTGACGCGGCCGACGTCGATTGGCTGGCTTGCGGGATTCAGCGTTGCGTTCACCCTGATGATGGTGCTGATCGGATCGATCGCATGGCTGATCACGAAGGGCGTCGGAATTTGGGGCATCAACATTCCGATCGGCTGGGGCTTCGCAATTGTCAACTTCGTGTGGTGGATCGGTATCGGCCACGCCGGAACTTTGATCTCTGCCATTTTGTTCCTGCTGAATCAAAAGTGGCGCACGTCGATCAACAGATTCGCGGAGGCTATGACGCTTTTTGCCGTAGCCTGCGCCGGCATTTTTCCACTGATTCATACGGGCCGCCCGTGGATGGCGTATTACATGTTCCCGTATCCGAGCACCATGGGAATCTGGCCGCAGTTCCGCAGCCCGCTGATCTGGGACGTTTTTGCGGTGTCGACGTACGGCACGGTGTCGGCTTTGTTCTGGTTCGTGGGATTGATTCCTGACCTGGCGACGCTGCGGGATCGCGCGACAAACAAAGCTGCGCAGATTATTTATGGAATGCTGGCGATGGGGTGGCGCGGCTCGGCGCGGCACTGGCATCGCTATCAGTCAGCGTACTTGCTGCTGGCTGGACTCGCGACGCCCCTGGTGCTCTCCGTTCATAGCGTCATAAGCTTCGACTTTTCGATCGCTATCGTTCCGGGGTGGCATACTACGATTTTTCCGCCGTACTTCGTTGCCGGCGCGATCTATTCCGGCTTTGCGATGGTGCTGACGATTGCGATTCCGCTACGCAAAGCCTATGACCTGGAAGATTTCATCACCATGCGCCATCTGGAGAACATGGCCAAGGTGATGCTCGCGACGGGATTGATCGTCGCGTACGGTTACTTCTTCGAATTTTTCATGTCGCTCTACAGCGGAAACAAGTTTGACGTGTTTCTGGTGCAGCAACGACTGCATGGTCCGTATGCGCCGTATTACTACGCGCTGATTTTGTGCAACATCCTGACGCCGCAATTGCTGTGGATCCAGAAAATGCGCACGAACGTTGCGGTATTGTTTGTGATGTCACTGGTCATTAACGTCGGCATGTGGCTGGAACGGTTCGTAATCGTTGTGATTAGCCTGACGCGTGATTTTATGCCGAGCGCCTGGGGCCGCTACCAGCCGACGTTCTGGGACTGGAGCACATTTGTCGGGACGCTGGGACTTTTCGTGTCCTTGCTGTTCCTGTTCGTGCGCGGGCTGCCGGCAATTTCCATCGCGGAAATGCGCGAACTTGTGGCACACACCTCCGAGGACCAGGAATGAATCTGCCGCATCCAGATTTGTACGGTCTGATTGGCGAATTTGATTCGCCGAAACAGTTAATGGACGCCGCCAAGAAAGTGCGCGAAGCGGGATACCGCCACATCGATGCGTTTGTTCCGTTTCCGGTGGAAGGCCTTTCGCAGGCGCTAGGGCTCGGGCGGAAACACGATCTGGTCCCGCTGCTGACTCTGATCGGCGGACTGGGCGGCGGATTGACAGGATTCTTTTTTCAGCTCTGGGTGAACATGTCGGCCTACCCGATGAACATCGCGGGCCGGCCGCTGAACAGCTGGCCCGCGTTTATTCCGGTGACGTTCGAATTGACGGTGCTCGGCGCGTCAACCTTTGCAGTTTTTGGGATGCTGGCGCTCAACAAGTTGCCGCAGCCGCATCATCCGCTTTTCAATGTTAAGCGGTTCAAGCGCGCGTCGAGCGATGGCTTCTTCCTGTGCATCGAGGCGCACGATCCGAAATTCCATCTGGAACAGACCGCGCGGTTCCTGCAGAGCATCAACGCCAAGCATGTGACGGAGGTGCGCGATGAAGATTAGCGCTGCTCTGTTCGTGGGCGCGGCCTGGTGCGCCATGGCGCTTTCCGGATGCGACATGGCATTGCGGCAGGACATGGCCGACCAGCCGAAGAATCGTCCGCTGTCACCGAGCAAATTTTTCGCCGACGGACGTTCGGGGCGGCCGCTGCCCGAAAATACCGTAGCGCACGGCGCCGTGGAAAACGACGTATACAATGTTTCGAAAGACTACCCTGGATATCCGCTGCGAGTAGACGAAAAGTTTTTACGACGCGGCGAAGATCGCTACAAGGTTTTCTGCACACCGTGTCATGGGCTGCAAGGCGACGGGTTGGGCATGGCGGCGGTGCGTGGAATGAAGCATCCGCCCAGCTATCACATTGACCGGTTACGTCAGGCGCCGAACGGATACTTCTACGATGTGATTACCAACGGTTTTGGCGCGATGTACAGCTATTCGGAGCGAATTTCGCCGCGCGATCGCTGGGCAATTATCGCGTATGTTCGCGCGTTGCAGTTGAGCCGCAACGCCAAGGCCAGCGATCTGCCGCAGAGCCTGCGGGAGAAGCTGGCGAACGGCGGGGAACCATCTGGGGGAGCGAAAGAATGAGCGCGCAGGATTACAAAGCGCCGGAGAGCGTGGGGCGGCTCGAAAAGCGCGCGCTGGTTGTCGGTGTGCTTGGGTTGATTGTGTCTGTCGTCGGATGGATCACCAAGCCTGAGGATTTTTACCGGTCGTACCTAATCGCGTTTCTCTTTGTTTTGGGGTTGTCGCTTGGCTCACTCGGCTTGTTGATGCTGCAGCATTTGACGGGCGGGCATTGGGGAATTTTGATTCGACGGCCGCTGGAGTCGGCAACCCGGGTGTTGTGGCTTGTGCCGATCTTTTTCATTCCCGTGATTCTCGGAATGAATGCTCTCTATTCGACTCACAGTGTCGATGGCAATGACCGTCTAGGGTGGCTAAATCCTCCGCCCCCGGGCCACGAAGGAGCGCTTTCTTCGTTGCAGCAAGGGTACCTGACCCGGAACGGCTTTCTCCTGCGTGCGGTCATTTATTTTGTGGTTTGGATTGGCCTGATGTGGCTCTTCAATAAGATGTCTGCGCAGCAGGACGTCAATCAGGGCGACCGCGCGCTGCGCGCCCGGCTAAAGTTCTGGGCGGGACCGGGAATCATTCTTTACATTTTCGCAATGACGTTTGCGGCGATTGACTGGGCGATGTCGCTCTCTCCGCACTGGGCATCAACGATCTATGGCTTCTTGTTCGTGGCGGGGCAGGCAATTTCTGCAATGTCGCTGATGATCATCACCGTCATCATGCTTTCGAAGACGGAGCCGTTTGCCCACGTGGTTCAGGAGCGGCATCTGCATGACCTCGGGAAACTGCTCTTCGCTTTCAACATGTTGTGGGCGTATTTTGCGTTTTCTCAGTTGCTTATCATCTGGTCCGGCAACCAGCCGGAAGAGATCTCCTTCTACAGGTCGCGACTTTTTGGAGGATGGGGCGTGGTAGCCGCGATGGTACTGATTCTGCATTTCCTCCTCCCATTTTTCGCGCTCTTATCGCGAGATGTGAAGCGAAACCAGACGCTCCTGCCAAAGCTTGCGATGTGGATGATTGCGATGCGCTGCCTGGATCTTTTCTGGCTGACGCGTCCGGAATTCACGTCGAACGCGCTGCCGAAACTCTGGGATTTTGCCACGGTGTTCGCATTAGGGGGAATCTGGCTGTGGTTTTTCGCCGTGCAATTGAAGCAGCGGCCGCTACTGCCGCTCGGCGAGCCAAAACTCGCGGAGGCCATCGCCAACCATGAGCACTAAGTCGCACAACAGCGGCCACGGTAACGGCAAAGCGCCGTTCCACGAGAGCGTTACGTTCGAGCCGCGCGATATTAACGTCGCGACCGTGGTGAAACAGCTGATCTATCTGGCAATCACGATTGGGCTGGCGCTGCTGGTTTGCATGCCGATCCTAAAGGCCCTGACCAACCGCTCTGCGGAGAGCGATACACCCGTGCCGCCGGTGCGAGCCGAGATGAGCCCGGCGGAGCGTGACGAAAAGGCGCTTCCTCCAGAGCCCCGCCTGCAAGGTGTCCCAGGGCACGTTGCCGATCCGCAGCAGGACTTGCGGGACAAGATCGAAGCCGATACTAAAGCCAACGAGTCGTTTGGCTGGATCGACAAAGCCAACGGTGTCGCCAAGATTTCTGTGTCGGAAGCCATGAAGATCATCGCGGAAGAGTCTGGAACCCCATCGGCTGCTCCGGAGAAGAAGAAATAACGGTTATGGGTAAATTGCGCACGATTTGCGTTTTCGGAATGCTGCTTGTGGCAGCTGCGGGGAGTTTTGCCCAAACGGTGCCGGACAACGTCGGGGAAACTTCCGCAAATATGCCGACGATCCTGAAGGATGTAACGTTTCGGCCGGAATTGAACGCTCAGATGCCGCTCGACACTCCGTTCACGGATGAAGCTGGGAAGAGCGTGCAGCTCGGACAGTACTTCCATCAGCAAAAACCTGTGCTCCTGGCGTTTGTGTATTACGGGTGTCCGATGCTGTGCACACAACTGGAACAAGGCGTGGTGGGCTCGTTGCGGATGCTTTCGCTCAATCCGGGTCGCGATTACGAAGTCGCTTTTGTGAGTTTTGACGGGCGCGATACGCCGGAGATGGCCGCGGCGAAGAAGAATACGGCGATGGAGCATTTTCGCCGTCCGGAGACCGCGGCCGGCTGGCATTTCCTGAAGGGTTCCGAGGAATCGATCGCCGCGGTTACGAAAGCCGCAAATTTCCATTTCAATTTTGACGCGAAGAACAATCTTTTCGCACATGCAAGCGGAATCATGCTGCTGACTCCGGACGGCAGAATTTCGCGCTACTTCTATGGAGTAGAATTTCCGGGCCGCGATCTTCGGCTGGGCTTAGTGGACGCGTCGCAGGGAAAGATTGGAACGCCGGTCGATAAGATGCTGCTGTTCTGTTTTCAGTACGATCCTTCGACGGCGCGATACAGCGCGACAATTTTGGGAGTAATGCGCTTGGTAGCCGTGGGAACCGTGGCAGGTCTGCTGTTGATGATTGTGATTTTCCGCAGGCGCGACAAGCGCGCAGCGCAAGCGAATTTGAGCCAGCAAGGAGCCCACTGATCGTGCAGTCGCAAATGCCATTGTATCCGGAGCAAGCTTCCAACTTCGCTCCCCAAGTGGACAACCTGGTGCTGTTCATGATCGCGGTTTGCGTGTTCTTCGCGGTGGCGATCTGCGCGGCGGTAATTTATTTCTTTTTCAAATACCAGCGGAAGCGGCCCGATGAAATCGGCGTTCCGATTCATGGCGACTTAAGACTGGAAATCGCATGGATCGTGTTGCCTTTTTTTCTTTTGCTGGCGATGTTTGGTTGGGGCGCGGCGATCTACGTGGACTACAGGCATACGCCCGCGGACACGCTGGACATTTATGTAATCGGCAAGCAGTGGATGTGGAAGCTGCAGCAGCCAGACGGCCGCAAAGAGATCAATGAGTTGCACGTCCCTGTGAACCGCAACGTGCGGTTGATCATGGGCAGCGAAGACGTGATTCACGATTTTTCCGTACCGGCTTTTCGAGTGAAGATGGACGTGGTGCCCGGGCACTACAATAACATGTGGTTTCGGCCGACGAAGACTGGTCGATATCACTTTTTCTGCTCGCAATATTGCGGTACGAACCACGCGCTCATGGGCGGCTGGGTCACGGTGATGGAACCGGATGAATACGCGAAATGGCTCTCTGGAACGGCAGGTTCAGGCGATCCTGTGGCGCTCGGCGAAAAACTCTATTCCGAACTCGCCTGCAACACGTGCCACACGGCCGATGGCAAAGGCCGCGGGCCGTCCTATCTCGGAGTTTACGGTTCGAAGGTGAAGCTCGCTGACGGGTCGACGGTCGTTGCGGACGATAGCTACCTTCGCGAATCGATTCTGCAGCCGAATGCAAAGATTGTCGCTGGCTTCCAGCCGGTGATGCCCAGCTTTCAGGGACTGGTTACCGAAGACCAGATTTTGGCGCTGACGGCATACATCAAGTCCTTGAAAGATCAGCCGGCGCCAGGAAAGTCCGGCGGAGCTGAATCGGCAACGGGGAAGAAATAGCATGAGCAGCGCACCATTGACGGTTGAAAGCGGCGAAAAACTGCCGCGCGAACATTATCTGAATGCAACGTACGGCATTCGCTCCTGGCTTCTGAGCACGGACCACAAACGGATCGCGCTGCTGTATCTGATTTCCGTCACGTTCTTCTTTTTTATAGGCGGCCTGTTCGCTTCGCTGATTCGCATTCACCTGTTGACGCCCGGCGGCTACCTGGTTACGCCGGAGACGTACAACAAGCTGTTCACGATGCACGGCGTGGCCATGATTTTCTTCTTTCTGATTCCGTCGATTCCCGCCGTGTTGGGCAACTTCCTGATTCCGATCATGATCGGCGCGAAGGACCTGGCCTTCCCGAAGATCAATCTGTTGAGTTGGTACATCTATCTGATCGGCGGGGCGTTTGTCCTATATTCGTTTGCGACGGGCGGTCTGGACACCGGTTGGACGTTCTACACGCCGCTGAGCAGCATTTATTCGAATTCGGCGGTTACGCCCGCTGTGATCGGAATTTTTATCAACGGATTCTCTTCGATCCTGACCGGGCTGAACTTCATCGTCACGGTTCACACCATGCGAGCGCCGGGGATGACCTGGCTGCGCCTGCCGCTGTTCGTCTGGTCGCATTACGCAACGAGCATCATCTTCATTCTTGGCACGCCGGTGATTGCGATCACGCTGCTGCTTGCGGGACTCGAGAGAATGTTCCACTTCGGATTTTTCAACCCGGCGTACGGCGGCGATCCGATCCTTTTCCAGCATCTCTTCTGGTTTTACTCGCACCCCGCTGTGTACATCATGATTCTGCCGGCGATGGGCGTGATCAGCGAAATCATTCCTACCTTCGCACGCAAACCGATTTTCGGGTACGACTTCATCGCAGCGTCGAGCATCGGCATTGCGGTGATTGGTTTTATTGTCTGGGCACACCACATGTTCCTGACCGGCCAGTCGACGTATTCGGCCGTCGCGTTTTCGTTTCTGACGTTTCTTGTGGCAGTCCCTTCCGCGGTGAAGGTTTTCAATTGGACTGCGACACTCTACAAAGGATCGATCTCCTACGACACGCCCATGCTGTACGGTTTGGGATTCATCGGGCTGTTTACGATCGGTGGACTGACGGGATTGTTTTTGGCGTGCCTGGGTCTGGACATCCATCTGCACGATACGTACTTCGTCGTGGCGCACTTCCACTACATCATGGTGGGCGGCGCGATTATGGGTTATCTGGGCGGCATCCATTACTGGTGGCCGAAAATTACCGGACGCCTGTACCCGGAATTTCTGGCCCGTATCGCTGCGATCGTTTTGTTCATCGGATTCAACCTGACATTCTTTCCGCAATTTATTCTGGGCTACCTCGGCATGCCACGCCGGTATCACAACTACCCGCCGGAGTATCAGGTGCTGAACGTCATGTCGACGGCGGGAGCGTCCATCCTCGCGCTTGGTTACTTGCTGCCGATGATTTATCTGACCTGGTCGATGCGGTACGGGAGAGTGGCGGGGAAGAATCCCTGGCCCGCGACAGGCTTGGAATGGACGACCGACTCACCGCCGTTGACAGAGAATTTCCATGAGACGCCGGTAGTTGAATGGGAAGTCTACGATTTTGAGCACCGTCCAGAGCTGGGATTGAAGGGTACGGTTTCGAAGAATCCGGCACCAGCGCACGGCGACGATTAGGACGCAAGAACTTTGCTATGGAGGTTTTGGCCTTCTGATTGTCGGCTGCGAAGCCGGCGGTAGAGACAGAGAAGAGGAGCACCGAGTGCATCGCACCGGAGAGCTGTACGGACAATTTCAGACGCTGGAGCAACAGAAAGAAACCGCGACGCTGGGCATGTGGATCTTTCTGGTCACCGAAATTCTTTTCTTCGGCGGGCTGTTCCTGGCATACACGATCAACCGCCATGCGTTTCCGACGGCATTCGGTATTGGCGGAAACATGCTGGACCTCTCCCTCGGTGCCATAAACACCGTGGTGCTGATTCTCAGCAGCTTCACCATGGCTATGGCCGTATGGTCGGCTCAAAAAAGCAAGAAAGGCGGAGTTACAGGCTTCCTGATCCTGACGCTGGTTCTGGGCTGCGTCTTCCTCGGCGTTAAGGTGGTCGAGTACAAACAGAAATTCGATCACCATCTGATCCCCGGCCACAATTTCGACATCACCTACTGCAGCAACAATCCTTCTTCCTGCGGATTGTCAGGGAAAGAGCTCGAGGACGAGAAGAAGGAAATCGAAGAAGGCATCAAGGCCGAAAAGAAGCCTTTGGATCCCGATGAAATGGGCGTGATTGCCCTAAACGCGCACTCGCAGCTTTATTTCTCGCTGTACTTTGGCATGACCGGTCTGCACGCGCTGCACATGGTTGTCGGCGCCGGCCTTCTTTTATGGCTCATCCTGCAGTCGGCCAAGGGAAGATTCGACGCGAGCTACAACACGCCGGTTGAAAATATTGGCTTGTACTGGCACTTTGTGGACATCGTCTGGATTTATTTGTTCCCGCTGTTGTATTTGATCAATCGCCACCTGGCCTGAGCGGAGAAGCGCGTGTCTGAACACTCTGAACACATCGTATCGCCAAAGATTTACGCGATGATCTTCCTCGCACTGATGGCTGGAACGATCCTGACCGTCTACGCCGCCGGGAAAGATTTCGGCCGGATGAACATTGTCATCGCGTTGGGTATCGCGACCATCAAAGCCACGCTTGTAATCCTATTCTTTATGCACGGCAAATACAGCGCCAAGCGGACAAAACTGGTCATCATCTCCGGCTTCTTCTGGCTTGCGATCTTGCTGGGACTCACGCTTGCGGATTATTCGACTCGCCACGTCGAGCCGAGCCGGACCCAGCTCGAAGCCGCTCCGGCAACGCGGTTCCTTCCTTCCTAGCACCTTAACGTTCAAGTTTCTTCCTTGCAGGCAGAGCTCTGCCCGCGTTCAGCCTTCGCGTGTCTTCGGGGAAACCGTGGCTCGGAAGGAATCTCTTTCCACGGTCGGCACAAAAAAGAAAAGGGGAGAAGCTAGCCGGCCCAGCCCTCAATCCCCTAAAGGGATCCTCGGCTCGCTCCTCCCACCTTCCGAGAGTGTGCAAACACTTCGCCAACGCTAACTCTTTTAGTTGCAACATCGTGGCCAAAGGGCGCTTTGTAAAAACGCACCGGTGCCACGAAAAATTACCGTAGGGGAAATCATGTATGCCGTTTTTTGTCTGGTACCGGGATGGGTTCTTCACGGGTCCCGGCGAGAACGGAAGCGGCAAGCGTTGACCCGTGCAAAGCCCGCCTGCTATTGTTAAAAGTTATTCTGGCCTCAGTGTGCTCACTGGGTGCCGGGGCTCCTGTGGAGGGGCCCTATCAACCATGGGCCTGACAAAACTTGTAATCCGCGGAGCCAGGCAGCACAACCTTAAGAACATCAGCCTGGAAATTCCGCGCAACACGCTCACGGTAATCACAGGATTATCGGGATCCGGCAAATCGTCATTGGCCTTCGACACCATCTATGCCGAGGGCCAGCGTCGCTACGTGGAATCGCTCTCCGCTTATGCGCGCCAATTCCTCGATCAGATGGAACGCCCGGAAGTGGATGTGATCGAGGGGCTGTCGCCTTCGATCGCGATCGAGCAGAAGACCACGACGCGATCTCCGCGCTCGACCGTCGGGACGATTACAGAAATTTACGATTACCTCCGCGTGGTGTATGCATCCGTTGGAATTCCGCATTGTCCGAATTGCGGAAAGCCGATCAAACGGCAGTCCAGCGAAGCCATTGTGCAAGCCATTCTCTCCGGCGAACTCAGCAAGGCCGATGACCGCGTGATGATCCTTGCGCCAATCGTGCGGGGCCGAAAGGGCGCGTACCGCAAGGAGCTCGAAAAGCTTTCCCAAGACGGTTATGTGCGCGTGCGGATCAATGGAGAACTCTTTCCGCTTGACGACCCGCCGCAGCTGGACAAGCGGAAAAATCACACGATTGAAGTGGTGGTCGACCGGCTGCTGGTCAAGCAGGGTATTGCGTCAAGGTTTGAACAGTCTATCGCCACGGCGCTAAAGCTCGCGTCAGGGCTGGTGACCGTCGCGGTTGTGGGCGGCAAGGAATTTACGTTTTCGGAGAAGCTGGCGTGCCCGGATTGTGGGATCAGCGTCCCGGAGCTTGAACCGCGTTCCTTCAGTTTCAATTCTCCTTACGGAGCGTGTCCGGGGTGCAATGGACTTGGTTCGAAATACGATTTCGACCCGGCGAAAGTGGTGACGGATTGGACTCGTCCGCTTTTCGACGGAGGACTCGGGCCGGGCTCGTCTTCCGCTATTCTGAAGCGCACGCTGGAGCTGGCCGCCTATGCACACGGTTTCGACCTCAATACGCCGTTTGAGAGGCTTCCCATCAAGACACAGAACCTGATTCTCTACGGATATCCACCGATCGGCGCCCCAGGCAACTCGAACGGCGATTCGCCAAAGGCCAAGAGCAAGGCCGACAAGGGTTTCCGCTTTCAGGGTGTATTGAAATTTCTGGAGCGAAATTTTGAGGAATCCAATTCCGATTCCTACCGCGAGTGGATGACGCAGTACATGTCCGCCACGCTTTGCAGTTCGTGCCAGGGGAGGCGCCTGCGTCCCGAGTCGCTTGCCGTAAAACTTGCCGGCTGGTCGATTGCCGACTTCACCGCACTGCCGCTTGTCGCGGCGCGGCCCGCGGTTGACAAGATCATTGCGCAACTTTCGGAGCGCCAGCAGGAGATTGCCGCCCGCCCGCTGGAGGAAGTGGCGGAGCGAATCGAATTCCTGCTTGCCGTAGGGCTGGGCTACCTGAATCTGAGCCGGTCGGCAGCCACGCTCTCGGGCGGAGAGGCGCAGCGCATCCGGCTGGCAACGCAGATTGGTTCGCGGTTGCGCGGCGTGCTCTACGTGCTCGACGAGCCTTCGATTGGCCTGCACGCTCGCGACAACGAGCGCCTGCTCGGCTCGCTCGAGCACTTGCGGGATTTGGGCAACACGGTTCTCGTCGTGGAGCATGACGAAGACACGATTCGGCGCGCGGATTTCGTTGTAGACCTTGGTCCCGGGGCCGGCGATGCCGGCGGATACCTGGTGGCGCAGGGAAAACCCGACCAGATTGCGGCGACCGCGGAGTCGCTGACCGGCCAGTATCTTTCCGGCAGCGCAAAGATTGCCGTTCCTGAAGCGCGGCGCAGTCCTAACGGCAAATCGATCCAGATTCTGGGGGCGTCGGCTAACAATCTGAAAGACGTTGACGTGACCATTCCGCTGGGTCTGCTGACGGTTGTGACTGGCGTTTCGGGATCGGGCAAATCGACACTCGTAAACGACATTCTCTACCGCGCACTGGCCCAGAAGCTTTACCGTTCGATGGAGCCGCCCGGGGCGCACCGGCAAGTTCAGGGCGCCGAACACATCGACAAGATTATCGAGATCGACCAAGCTCCTATCGGCCGCACGCCGCGATCGAATCCCGCCACGTACAGCGGCGTGTTCGCCCCCATTCGCGAACTGTTCGCGATGCTGCCGGAATCCCGCGAGCGTGGTTATCGCCCGGGCCGCTTCAGTTTCAATGTGAAAGGCGGCCGCTGTGAAGCGTGCCAGGGGGACGGGCTGCGCCGCATTGAAATGAACTTCCTGCCGGACGTCTATGTGATGTGCGAAGTGTGCCGCGGGCGACGCTACAATTCCGAAACGCTTGCGGTGCGCTTCAAGGGCCATTCGGTCAGCGACATCCTCAACATGCAAGCCGTGGATGCGTTGCAGTTGCTCGAAAATATTCCCCAGATTCAGCAGAAACTCGCGACGATTGTGGAAGTGGGTCTCGGCTACGTGCAGCTCGGCCAGTCTGCAACAACGCTCTCTGGCGGCGAAGCGCAGCGCATCAAGCTGGCGCGCGAGCTTTCAAAACGCCAAACGGGACGCACGCTCTATATTCTCGATGAGCCCACGACTGGCCTGCATTTCGATGACGTGCGGAAGTTGCTCGACGTGCTGCAGCGCCTGGTGGCGCTTGGCAATACCGTCTTGATCATCGAGCATAACCTGGACGTCATCAAGCAAGCTGACTGGATCATCGACCTGGGCCCAGAGGGCGGCGAAGCGGGCGGGCGAATTGTGGTCCAAGGAACACCAGAAACCGTAGCACGAAATAAGAAGTCTTATACCGGGCAGGTACTCGCGCGCGTACTCTCCTTGCCCGCCAGTTCGAACGGGTCGAGCAGGTAGCTCGCTCGGATCGCGGAGAGGATGCGGCCCATGGGTGTTGCTCTCTATCTTGTTGCGAAGTTCCTTGCTTATAGTGCCTGGTGCTATTTGGGCTTGCGCTGGATTCGGCGTGATCAGAACCCTCTTCTCCTGCGCGGTTTCGCCTTCGGATTTCTCCGCTTGTTTATGGGTTTTTTCTTCGGAGTTTTGATATTCCTTTTCAGCAGTTCGTTGATGTCCCGATTGGGATCGGGCTTCACGCAAAACGTTGTGACGTACCTGATGATCTATGTTCCTGTTCGCTGGATCGAATGGACCCTCATGGCGATATTTATGTTTCGCGGTCCGTCGACGCTTCTGAACCGGGGAATCGGGGCATCGCTGAACGACCGTCTGTGGCGCGCAGGCGGAATCGCGATCTCGTGCCTGGGGGACGTCCCGCTTATCGCGTCGCTCGGTGGGGTGATTCCCGTGGGGCGGTTTTTGTGTTGAAGCTGCAGCGTGGTTCCCTTCGGGCGGATGCACCCTGGACCGGCGTTGCGATCAGGGGTTTGTTGCGCAAATCGCGGTTTCCCGTTTAGAGTGAAACGTCCGGATTATGCGAACTGTCTATCATGTAGAGCCGATTACGCTTGGCGATGTGGCGACGTACCCGCTTGTCTCGCGGAAGAGCAAGGTCTCGGTGGCCGACTTTGCGAAGCCTGTCCCTGCGGGTGCCGCAATGACCAGCTTCCTGGATGCGCTCCCCGCCATCCTTGCCGGCGGAGACTTCCGCCGCGTCGTTTCCGCAATACAAAAGGCGAAAAGCGAGGGCCGAGCCATCCTGTGGGGTATGGGCGGACACGTGATCAAGACTGGCCTTGGCCCATTGATTGCAGACTTGATGCGTCGAGGTTTTGTCTTTGGCATCGCAATGAACGGAGCGGCGCTGATTCACGATTTTGAAATCGCGTTGTCCGGACAGACCTCCGAGGACGTTGAGGCCGGCCTTGGCGAAGGCAAATTCGGAATGGCCACAGAGACCGGGCTCTTTTTGAATCAGATTGCCAGCAGCGCAGCTTTTTCGGGGATCGGCTACGGCGAAGCTGCCGGCAAATTCCTGGCGGGACGAACGTTGTCGCCGCAATACGCGCAGGCCAGCGTGTTGTCGAACGCCTACAAGCTTCGCATCCCGGTAACGATTCATCTCGCGATCGGCACGGACATCCCGCACATGCATCCCGCGGCTGACGGAGCCTCGCTCGGATCCGCCACGCATCACGATTTCCGCCTTTTTTGCAGCCTGGTGAAAGAGATGCATCCGGGTGGCGTATATCTGAACTGGGGCTCCGCCGTGCTGCTGCCGGAAGTCTTTTTGAAGGCGGTGTCCGTCGTGCGGAATCTCGGTGTGGCGCTGCGTCCAATCACTACCGCCAACTTCGACTTTATCCAGCATTACCGGCCGTTACAGAATGTAGTAAAGCGCCCCGTTGCACCATCCAATAGAGGCCGCTCTGCGGACTCGAAAGGCTACTCCATCACCGGCCACCACGAGATTCTGTTTCCGCTTGTCGCCGCCGCACTTGCTTCGGGTTGGCCGCGCGCCCGGACCAAGAAGCGCCCCGTGTCACGAAGCAGCAAGAAGACTGCAGCAAGATCCAAATGAACCGTATCGAAAACAATTCCGATCCGCTGCAGCCGAAGGATCCCGCGTCGGAATTAGAATCATCGCTCAGGGATCTGGCGGAGCGTATCGTGGTGCACACGGCCGAAGGCGAAGGGCGGGTTACCCCCGATCCGATTTCTGCGGTGGTCCCGGGATCGGCTGCGCCGCCGCCCCCGGTTCCGTTTCTCCCGGAAGACTTGCGCATAGGCTGGTCGTGGTTGCATCTCCTGTTTTTTGGACTGTTTGCGTTCGTCAGCCTTGTGGCAATCCAACTGGGAATTGTTGTCTATTTCTCCGCCGGCCAGCACTTGACGCAGAAACAGATGGAGCAAATCTTCCAGAGCAAACCTGAAGTCGCTGTCGGCTCCAATGTCCTTTGGTTCTTTCTAATTTTCCTGTTTCTCTATGTAACCCTCGCAGCGTTGCGCAATCGTTCGTTTTGGCCGACGCTTGGTTGGAAGAAGCTTCGTGCGGACGCGCCTGCTCCTTCCAGTCCGTGGCTGTACTTTGGTAGTGGAATTGGGCTGGCTCTGTGCGTGGCCCTTGCCAGCTCGCGGATGAAGACGCCAGAACATCTGCCGATCCAGGACCTGTTCAGGAGCCGGGCTGGCGCGCTGTTGCTGATGGCGATGGCCGTCCTGATCGCGCCGCTCGTCGAAGAGACAGTGTTTCGAGGATATCTCTACCCTCTGTTTGCATCGACCTTTGCCCGTCTTGCAGCCAGATTCGGCGTTAGCGCAACTGGCTCGGTCCGCGCCGGCACGGCCGGTGGCATCGCTCTGACCGGCGCGCTATTTGGCATGATGCACGGTGCCCAGCTTGGCTGGACCTGGGGCCTCGTGGGGTTGCTGGTGACCGTCGGAGTCATTTTCACGTTTGCGCGCGCGCGCGCGGGAACCGTTCTCGCCAGTTTCCTGCTGCATCTTGGCTACAACTCCATGATTGCGTTCTCGGCGATCGTTTCAACGCACGGTTTTACGCGCATGCCGCCGCATCCCTAGACCAGTTTTGGCCGCGGAAGCGTGCTCATCTACAATGTAAGTCAGCGGAGAGAAACCCAGAATGTATGTAGCGCATCCGATTGAGTGGACCGAACGTGGCGTGGTGATGCTCGACCAGCGCCGCCTGCCAGGCGAAGAAGTTTTCTACGCCTATACAAGTTACCAGGAGGTTGCGAAAGCCATTCGCGAGATGGTGATTCGCGGCGCTCCGGCCATTGGGGTTGCTGCAGCGATGGGCGTTGCGATCGGCGTCCAAAATTCGCCCGCAAAATCGCTCGATGATTTGCGCGCGGAGTTTCCCGTGATTCTGGATACCCTGGCGAAGACCCGGCCAACGGCGGTCGATCTTTTTTGGGCACTGGACCGGATGAAACTCCGATTCGCAGAACTGTCGGCGCAAACTGCGGATCTGGCGTTGATCAAACGCGCACTGGCGGACGAAGCCAAGGCTGTTCATCTGGAAAAGCGGGCCACAGATGAAGCCATCGGCCGGTTTGGCGCGGAATACATGCCACGCGATGGCCGTGTGATGACCCAGTGCAATGCCGGCGCACTCGCAACAGGCGGTATCGGAACCGCACTTGGCGTCATTCAAGTGGCTGTTGAGCAGGGGAAAAAGCTCCACGTACTTGTGCCGGAGACGCGTCCGTATTTGCAGGGCGCGCGCCTCACTGCATGGGAATTGCACCGCAGCAACATCCCGCTGACTCTGATTACCGACAACATGGTGGGCCACTTTCTGAAAACCGGCAACGTCGACGCCATCGTAACGGGCGCGGACCGTATTGCCGCCAATGGCGACTCCGCTAACAAGATTGGTACGTATCAGATCGCGGTCCTGGCTCGTGAACACAACGTCCCGTTCTACATTGCCGCGCCAGTCTCCACGTTCGATCTCTCGATTGAGTCGGGCGAGCAGATTCCCATCGAAGAGCGTTCCTCCGCGGAAGTCACCGAGATTCAGGGCGTACGCATCGCGCCGGACGTGCACGCCGCGCATCCCGCATTTGACGTAACCCCCAATCGTTACATTGCAGCCATCTTTACCGAACGTGGCGTTGCTCAACCGCCCTACACAGAGTCGCTCAAAACGCTCGCGTCTGCCGTTGCCGTTTCGGCCGCGTAGGGTCCCCGCCGCCCGTTGGGCTTCAGAAAACGTTCCTCGTCCGACAGCGCGCGAAGTGAGCCGGCGTCAGTGAAAATTGTCGACCAGCATGATTTGAGATTGTCGCCAGCCCGGCTTGTCGAACGCAGCGGTCTTCCCGTCGCGCGTCGCAGTCAGCCAGAACGGCACGATATCCAGTGTACCCACCGATTTCACTCGGTGAGTGAGGGGTTCGTACAGATTCAGCACCGGCTTGCCTTGGCCGGATGATTCAGCGAACAGAATGCCTTGCTCGACGACCGTCCAGCTTGCCCAACTTGGCGGGCGCACCCGTTGGGACACCACCGATTCGTTGCCTCCATTCGTGGGTACCTGCCAGATTTGCGGATTCGCATACGGCGTTTTGGCGTAGTAGAGATATTTCCCATCCATTGACTCGAGTGGCGCGTGTCCGCCGCGTTTGGTCACTTGGACTGGCGTGCCGCCTTCCGCCGGGATCTTCCACACCTGCCACGCTCCGGTGCGTGTCGATGCAAAGTAAATCCATTTGCCGTCTCTCGACCAGCTCGGGCAGCGGTTGTCAAAGTCGTTTTGGGTCATCTGGCGTGGCTCGCCACCCTGCAAACGGATGACATAGACTCCCGCGCCATTCCTTCGATTTGCGTCGAACACGATCGACTGGCCGTCGGGCGACCAGCGAGGTGTGCCGGCATCTCCCATCGCGGTGACTTGGACGGGGTTGCCGCCGTCGCGGTCGCTTACCCAGATCTCCATCGTTCCCGAGCGATCCGACATGTAGGCGATTTTCTTGCCGTCCGGAGAGAATTGCGGTCCGGGACCCTGATCGGTTTGGCTGGTCAAGGGCACAAGCACTCGCGATTCCGGCCTGTCGAGCGAAGGTAAATCCATCTGCCAGATGGTGAGACCTCTTGTTTCGCGCTGGTAGGCCAGCCGGTGTCCCTTTAGTGAGACGGCCGGATCCGATCCGCCGTCATTGAATTGCACAGGAGGTTCTCGCGTTTCGATTGAAACTCTCCATAACGCTGATTTGCCGCCGCGCTCTGCGGCGAAAATCACGGATCGCCCGTCAGAGGACCATTGCGCCGGTCCGCGAAGTCTCGCAGGCGCCGCTGCAATCAACGTAGCCTCTCCTCCAGCAGCCGGCGCGATCATTAGTTCTTCCGGGAATCCGCTTTCGTTGCTTCGCGTAAACAGCAATTGTCTGCCGTCCGGAGAAAACGCCGGCCCCCAATCGCACCGGTTCGGCGTCGTTGTCGTGAGGCGACGCGCTACTGGATTCTCAAGCGGCGCCAGAAAGAGACCGCCGTTTCCGCTGAACACGATTCCGCTGCCATCGCGCGACCAGGCTAGGGAGCCCATCCTCGGGCTAGCGCCTTGAACATCCAATCGACGCTCCGGTCCGCCTCCCGCGGGCACAATAAGGATTTCCGCCCCTTCGCCCATGCTCCTTGAAAACGCAATCGAGCTTCCATCAGGCGACCACGCTGGACAGCAATCCTTATCCGTCCTTGTCAATTGCAACGGTTGGTCGCTTCCGACTTGCTGTGCGTAGATCCCGGACTCTTGTGAGTTCGCGGACTCGCGATAAAACGCGATTTTGCTGCCGTCCGCAGAAAATGCCGGTTCACCGGCGGCGTCTGAAGGTTTGGTGAACACCCTGATGCGCGGCGGCTGGAGGTTGGCTTCAGCCGCCTTACCACGAGGCGAAAACGTTTTCAGCAGGAATGTTCCGCCAAGAATGATGGTGACGAGGACTGCGCCCGCAGCCGAGTAGGCGCGCCACCACGGGGCGACTGGCTGTCCACCACTGCCGACCCCGACGTCATCTGGCCGACCCTGATTTATAGGTCCGTTTGGTGTTGCCGGAAGGGCTTTCGCCGTCCGCTCGCCCTGGGCCACGAGCTTCGCTCCCGTTCGCTCCACTTTGCCGATGAACCGGTAGCCGCGCCGCGGCAACGTCTCCACATAACGCGGCTCCTCTACCGAGTCGCATAGCGTTTCCCTCAACTTGTTCACTGCGGCATTCAGCCCGTGGTCGAAGTCCACAAAGGTGTCGCCTGGCCACAGCCGCGCCCGCAACTCTTCCCGGGTCACCAGTTCGCCGGGCCTGCTCAACAGCAAGGCAAGAATCTCAAATGGCTGCCCAACCAACCTCAGTTTGATTGAATCCTTTCGAAATTCGTGGGTATGCAGGTCCACCGTGAATGGGCCAAACCGCAATCGAAAATCGCCATTTTCGGTCATAGGTTCTTTCGAAGAAGGTTCCCGCCTCAAGTCACTGTGATTTACGATCCGGCGGCCGCTTTTGTTCCGAACCGACCGGGCGTAAGCCCTTCGAAATCGGGAGCTTAAGGAACGAGGCAGAATGTACACGGGATGACCTCGATGACTCGGGTGGTTCGCCCCGGGTCCGGCGGCCCGCTCGGCTCTCTGTGGGTTGACGACTGCACCCTACCATTGGTTAGACGGGGAACGAGCGGAGAATTCCTGAGGAGGAAGGACTATTCGTACTCGGGCTCGAATCGCGCCACAATAGCTCGGCCTTCGTCCGCGAGGCGGTGCTCCAACATACCCCTTCTCGAGCTTATTTTCATGGTTCGTGGTGGTTCGAAGAACCATGATTTATTCGTACCGCAGAGCCTCGACGGGATCGAGGCGCGCAGCCTTCCACGCGGGATAGATTCCGAATCCGATTCCGATCAGTGCACAGAGTACAAGCGCCGTAAGGACCCAGAAAGCCGACAGGTCGGCCGGCATGTGAATCGCGTATTTGAGCACTAGCGTAAGCCCCGCGCCGAAAATCACGCCGATAACCCCGCCAAGCGCGCTGAGCGTCACGGCTTCGATCAAGAACTGCATCAGGATGTTGCTGCGCTTGGCACCAATCGCTTTGCGCACGCCAATTTCGCGGGTTCGCTCCGTTACGCTCACGAGCATGATGTTCATGACCCCGATACCGCCGACCAGCAAGCCCACCGAAGCAACAGCGAACATGAGAATGAAAATCAGGCTGCTGATCTTGTTCCAGAGGTCCAGGAAGTAGTCCGAGGTAAACAGCGCAAAATCATCCGGTTTTTCGTTGGACAAACGGCGCTTGCGGCGAAGCAGATCGCGAATTTCTTCAACCGCTTCGCTCACATACTTCGGGTCGCTGGCCTTGGCGAAGATCACGTAATCGCGTTTGTTCGGATAAAGCTTTCGCAGCGTGGTCACGGGCATCAGAGCAATGTTGTCTTCCGGATTCGAGCCGCCGGAAATGCCTTGCCGGCGCTTTTGAAGGGTCCCGATCACCGTGAAGAGCTGGCCGTCGATGATGACTTCCTGCCCCACCGCCTTATCACCACCTTCCGGAAACAGCAGATTTGTCGTGTCAAACCCCAGCAGCACCACGGGCGCGTGATGCGCGGTGTCGGTCTGGTTGAATTCGCGGCCTGTGGAGATCTTGAGATCGAAAATTTGCGTGATGGAAGGAGAATTCCCCTGGAGAATCACGTTTTTCGCGCGATTCGAACCATGGCGCACGTCCGACGTGCCGGTGCCGAATTGTGGCTGGAAGATGCGCATGGACGGCGAAGCAGCTTTCACGTGAGGAAGACTCGCCATGTCGTCCGCGAATTCCGGCAAAAGCTCCTTGCGCGTAAACCATTCACTCGGTGGGCGCGAAAGCGACGCCCATGGAAACCGGTACGCAATGATCGTATCGGAGCCAAGATCGCGAATTCCCCCGAGCACGTTGTCATTGAGCCCATTGATGACCGAGCTGACCGCAATTACCGTCGTGATGCCGATGACGATTCCAAGAATCGTCAGTGCGGAACGGAGAAGATTTTTCCGAAGCGTATCCAGGGCGAGCGCAACCTGCTCGCTGAGCTTCAGCGTGTTTTCCACGCGCACCAGGGCTTTCAACCGCCGGGCGCGTGAATCAGCGAGCGTGTTGGCAATCGTGGACATTCAAATCTCTCTGCCCGTCATGTCTTCCGCTGTCGGGAGTGTCCTTGGGTCAGTGCTGCAGGGGCACGATACGTCGTGTCCAATTTGGCCGTCGGAGGTACTCGCATGGTCATTCCGAGCGCAGCGCCTCCACTGGATCGAGCCGCGCCGCCTTCGATGCCGGGTACGTCCCAAAAAACAATCCAACGCTGAGCGCTACCAGTAACCCTGCCATGACCGACCATAACTGCACGGCCGCTGGGAGTGGCGAGACCACGGACACAATTTTTGCTGCAAGCACGCCGCAGAGCACCCCGATCGCTCCGCCAATCACGGCAATCGTCGACGACTCGATCAAAAATTGCAGAAGAATATCGCCGCGCCGCGCCCCCAGGGCCTTGCGGACGCCAATCTCGCGCGTTCGCTCGGTTACGCTTACCAGCATGATATTCATGATCACGATGCCGCCCACCACCAGCGAAATCGAGGAAATGGCGATGATCACAACAAAAAATGACGAGCTGATGTCTTTCCACAGCGAGAGGAAAGAATCGCTGGTCTCAATCGCAAAGTCATCCTTCGCGTTGTAGTTCAGATGATGCCGGCCGCGCATGATTTGGCGGACTTCATCCACTGTGTCCTGAATTTTTGCGGCGGATCCGGCGCGGACCGTGATGCGCAGCGAATCAGTTTGCGAGCCGAAGTCCTTTTGATACGTGGTGAGAGGTAGGATCAGCCAGTTGTCCAGCGATGTGCCCAGCGACGAGCCTTCTTTCTTGCCGACGCCGATCACCATGCACGGAAAGTTGTTCCAGCGAATCTCCTTGCCAACCGGATCGACGCCGGGCAGCAGATTGTCCACAATGTCCATTCCAATCACGCAAGCCGGCGAAGCGCTCTTTAGATCCGCGTCCGTAATGTGGCGCCCTTCGACGAGATCGACGTCGTACAGCTCCGCCATTTCGGGTGTCCACGCGCGCAGATTGGTGTCCTTCAGAGAATTCATTCCGCTGCGCACTTCCACGCGTCCGCCCAGAGATGCGCCGATACCTTTGCACGACCCGCAGAGCTCTTTAACTGCGGCGTAGTCCTCGGAATCAATTCGTCTGCGCTTTTGGAATTCCAGCCAGTCATCAACATTGGTAACGATGGAAGGCTGCTTGGACAAGCCGAACACGTCGGCACCCAAGCGGAAGACTCGCGTAGCCACATACTGGTTGGCGCCGTTGATCAAGCTGACCACCGCAATCACCGCAGCCACGCCAATCACTACACCCAGGAGCGTCAGCACGCTACGCAGCTTGTGAGCCCACAAGCTCGAAGTTGCAATTGCCACCGCCTCAGAAAAGTTCATGCCGTGCGCGCGGCTCCCCTCAGTACTCGACGTCGAGCTGCGCCGTGCAGCCGGGTGGACCGCTGCCAGAATGGATGGGGAGCCTTGGTTGGACTTTTCCATGGACGCGTATGCGGAGGATGCCCTCATCCTAACATACGCAGCGCGACACGCCGGAGTTACGCGGCAGCGGTCAGCGTACGCCCTCTTACGGTGACACCCCGAAGCCCAGGTGCTTTTCCGCGGATAAAGGAGACGCGTTCAGTTGATGCGTCCCAGCCGATCTGCCAAGGACCGGGCGCGTTGCCTGGCAATTTCGACGAATCTTGAATCAGACGAAATCTGCTCAAGAAGCGGAATTAAGCGCTTCGGCTCAGGGATCAATCCGCGATTCAGATCGGATTCAAACTGCAGCAATGCGTCGTTGATTCCGAGTCGGTCATATCTCATCCTCCTCGCAAGCAATGCGTAGTGTTCTTGCTGCCGCGCAAGCCCTTCGAAAATCTGGAGCAGCTGCGCCGCCGACGAATTCAGCGTGTAATTAAACTTGGTTTCGTGAGACACGCCGCCCTGCTCCCAGCGAAAAGTCTTTTCTCCCAAATTGGCAATCTTGCGGTGAACATCGAGATCCTGCCCCTGGAAGTGGCGGAGATCGCCGGCTAAAGCGAAAATCTTCGTTCGCAAGCCGTCGCCAACTTCGAACGGTAAAGCACCCGCGTCTTCATCCAGCTGCCGAATTTCATATGTCGCGGAATTCGAATCATCGCGAACGGTCAGCTCGATGAACTCCGGCGAACTGCCCTGGAAGGTACGCCGAAATGTGACTTTGGCTCCCTGGCCCGCACCCGCTCCTGCCCATGCCAAAGGGATAGAAATCGCCGCGAAAAACAGCATCACAAAGAGAACCCGGACGAACGATGGAGGTAAAATTTTCATCGGGAGGAGTGCGTTCGGGCGGAATTCACGTTGTTCCCTCGCGAATTCGTTTCTCGGATAAGATTCGAAGTGCGGGACGACGAAGCTGGCGGCAATCGAAAACGCGCGCGAAACTGTTCGTTCTGCGTGTGGCACAAAGCTACCGCCAGCGCATCTGCGGCGTCCGCGGGTTCTGGAATCTCCGTCATTCCCAGCAGCGAACGTACCATCACCTGTACCTGGCGCTTGTCGGCATTTCCGTAACCTGCCACGGAGGCCTTAATGAGGCGCGGAGCGTAGCTGTGTACTGCAACACCATGCTGCGCAGCCGCCAGCAGGACCACGCCCCGCACCTCCGCAAGCCGGAGCGCAGTTTTCACGTTCAGCGCCGAGAAAATCGCCTCGACCGCCATTGCATCCGGAGAGAATTCGCGCAGTAACTCGCAAACTAGGGAGTGGACCGCTTCAAGCGCCGCGCCACCGGACACCTTGCGAACTTTGTCGGAGACTCTCAGCGAGCCATAGTGCAGCGTACGGCAGCACCGGCCGTCGGATTCCACAATGCCGTAGCCAGTCGGGCCCGCGGCAGCGGGATCAATTCCGAGAACGCGAAACCCAAATTGGCGCGGTCTAGATTCGCTCATCGCAAAAAGTGTAAGGCGAGGAGTGATTTGGTGCCAGTTGTTTGTGGGGCGTTGTCCAAAGCCGCTCGCGACCGAGAAGTTCTATACCTAGTTGGCACCGACCGCAGCTTGGATTTCGCTCTCGTCGATATCGAAGTTCGCATAAACGTGCTGCACGTCGTCATGTTCTTCGAGCGCTTCAATCAGGCGAAGCATTTGCTTCGCCTGCTCTCCGGTCAGCTTCACGTAATTCTGCGGAACCATGGCGACTTCGGCGCTTACCGGCGTGATCCCTGCTTTTGCCAGCGCTTCTTTCACCGTCTCGATCGCTTCCGGCGCTGTCACGATATACCAGCTGGAACCGTCATCCTTGATGTCCTCTGCGCCGGCTTCCAGCACCAGATCCATTAACTTGTCTTCGCTCGCCGCTTCCTTCGCGACCGTGATTTCGCCTTTGCGGTGAAACATCCAACCCACCGCGCCGGCCTCTGCCATGTTGCCATTGTTCTTGCCCATAAGGTGGCGCATTTCGCCTACCGCGCGGTTCCGGTTAGTCGTTACCACCTGGATAAGAATGCCCACGCCGCCCGGCCCGTAGCCCTCGAAGGTAACTTCGTCATACTGCTCGCCCTCAAGCTGACCCGTACCCCGCAGAATTGCGCGCTCGATGTTGTCGTTCGGCATATTTTCGCCCTTGGCCGCAAGAATCGCGGTCCGCAGGCGCGGATTAGAGTTCGGATCGCCGCCTCCGATGCGTGCGGCAATCGTAAGTTCGCGGATGAGGCGGGTAAACACGCGGCCGCGCTTGGCGTCGGTGGCCGCCTTCTTATGCTTAATTGTGGCCCACTTTGAATGCCCAGACATGACGGTTCCTTCGTAATCCAGATTTCCTTCAGCCCCGCTTGCCGGGGATGTGTCTGCGAAGAGCTGCAGTGAACCGCAACCTTGAGAGTTACGGCTTAAACCTTCAGCCTAAACCTTCAGAAGCTTAGCACAGCGGTTTGACCGTTCGAAACCCAGTTATACTCGGAAACGCCGCCCTTCTCGCGCGGAAACTGGATGAAATTCAACTCCGCTACAGCCTCAAAGAACGCCGGAATCGCTCGTGCCTGACCGCCGCTATAAAGTTCTGGCCGTGGCAGCGCACCCCGTCCAATATATGGCGCCGATTTTCCGGCGTATGGCAGCCGAATCTCAACTCGATTTGCAGGTCGCCTACTGCTCGATGCGCGGCGCGGAGGCCGCACTGGATCCGGACTTCCAGACCCGCGTGAAATGGGACGTTCCCTTGTTAGACGGGTACACGTGGACCGAAATTCCCAACAAAGGCACCGGCAAAGAATCGTTCTTTGGTTTGAACAACCCGGGACTCGGAAAGCTGATCCGCGAAGGAAAATTTGACGCGGTCCTGTGTTTCGTTGGCTATGTTCGCGCTTCCTTCTGGATCGCGCGGCGCGCCGCCAAGGCTGCGTCCACAGCCTTTCTCTTCGGCACCGATGCGCATAGCCTCTCTCCGCGCGACGGCAAGACTTGGAAGGTGTGGTTCAAGAGAGCTTTTTGGCCGTTTCTCTTTCGCCAGGCGGATCAGCTCATCGCGCCTTCAACGGGGACCGTTGAAATGATGAAGAGCCTGGGCATTCCGGCCGAACGGATCAACCTTACTCCCTATTCGGTCGACAACGCCTGGTGGAAAGCCGAGTCCGCAAAAGTAAACCGCGCTGCCGTGCGCGCGCAGTGGGGCGCCACCTCAGAGCAGCCGGTGATTCTTTTCTGTGCCAAGCTGCAACCCTGGAAACGCCCGATGGACCTCCTGGACGCCTTCGCCGATGCCGCTCTGCCCGAATCCCTGCTCATATTCGCGGGCGGTGGCCCCCAGCGAGCCGAACTTGAAACCGCGGCCGCCAACCGGGGCATAAGGCAGCGCGTAAAATTCTTGGGCTTCGTCAATCAGACACAACTACCTGCGTTGTATTCCGCGGCCGACGTGATGGTGCTTCCTTCCAGCTACGAGCCGTTCGCAGTCGTGGTGAACGAAGCCATGTGCTGCGGATGTCCGGTGATCGTCAGTGATCAGGCTGGCGCAGCGCGCGATCTGATCGCCCCTGTGCGGCCCGACTTTGTTTTTCCAGTCGGCAATACACAAGCACTGGCACGGGCTTTGCAGTCTGCCTTCGCGGACCGCGAGAAATTGCGAGATACTGGCCGCCGAGGTTTCGCCTATGTCGAAAGCCATTCTCCTGAAAGGCTTGTTGCCGCGACCTTGGAAGCTATTCGTAAGGCTGTGCAGGTTGTGCGCCGCGAAAAGTCATGAAAACTAGCCAAAGTCCCACGACGGGAGCCTCATTGAATTCACGACAGCGGAGTCGCTTTCGTTGCGAATAGCTCTGTTCACGCCGTTTTCGCCGGAGATCGGCGGAGGCTCGGTACAGTTGCGGAGTCACCTCGAGCAACTCGCGGATCTCGACGTCGAATGGTATTACCTAGCGAAAAAACCGGCGCCCGGAGGCGGCCGCAGGCACTGGCTGGGCGAACCGCTCACACCCAATCAATTCTTGAGTGATCTGTCCGCCCGCACACGATTCTTGCCCGGCTCAAAAAACCACATTCGAGAGCTCGTTGGTCGAATGGAAGCTGATTTGTACTGGGTCGTGGCACACTACGAGGGAATTTCCGTTGCGGCGGAACTCATTGACCTCGGGAAAAAGGTTCACTTGACCGTGCACGACGATCCGTTCGGAACCTGGATCCGCTCAGGACGCTATCGAGCGTTCCGGCCGCTTTTAGAAGGCACCTTTCCCGGTGTCTTGCGTGCCGCACAAAGCATTGACGTCACAAGTTGGGGCATGAGGAATTGGTATCGGCAAAGGTATGGAGTTAAATGCTTCTCCCTGTACCGTCATGTGGCAAAACTCCCGAAATTGAGCATCTCACCGGACCAGAGCCGCTTAACGATTGGGCACATCGGCACGCTCTACCATCCGGAGCCTTTTCGCAGGTTTTTGTCGGCTTCGAAGAAAATTGCCGCTCAGTCGCAGCGCGGTCTGCGCGTCATTCGCATCGGAGCTTCTCCGGAAATCGACGCAATCGCAGCACAAGACCCGGAGATCTTCCAGGCCTATGGCGACCTAGCCGAAGAACACGCTATTCCCGTTCTGGCGGAATGTGACTTCATGTACGCAATGTATCCGGCCGGAAAACGGTATGCATTGTTTCGCAAAACCAGCCTTCCCATCAAGGTTTCCACTTACCTGCAGGCGCAGCGGCCGATTTTTGCGCACACTCCCGCGGACAGCTCGCTAGCCTGCGTTGTGGGGAAATACGGGGTCGGGCGAGTCTGCCAGAGCGCTCGTGTGGACGGCATTGTCGGACAGATCCGCAATCTGCTAGGCGAACCTGTGCCAGCTGAGCACTACGAAATCGCCAGAGGGGACCTAATGGGCTTGGCTCAGGTACAGCAGCTTGGAGCGGCCCTTCGCGGCGAGGATTGGGAACGGTTTCCGGAGTCGGATTGTTGACTTTGAACCAGCTCTCTCTGACTATTGCGGCTCGTCACGAGGAGTACCGCCCGGCCGCCGTGGCATGCTAGCCTGAATTGCTGAATGTGTCCGATACCCTGATCTCTAAGAGACGAGATAACGTGTCTCGATTTTTTACAGCGGCCGCCCGTGGACTCGGGACGAAACCTCTTTCGTCCATCGTAGTTTTTGTTGTCGGACTGATCGTGGCCTACGAAGCGTCTCAGTCCTTGCTGACCGACGATTGGAGCGCTCTCGGGCTGACCGCAGTTGGCATTGCTGCTGGGGCGGTCGCAATCAGAATCTTGAACAATTGGCGTGAGGGCCTGTACATCTTTTTTGGTTGGCTATTTGTTGAAGACTTCGCACGAAAGTACCTGGGCAACAATATGGCAATTTATTTCGCCAAAGACGCCCTGGTCGTTCTCGTCTACATCTCTTTTTTCATTGCCCGCCGCAAGAGAAGAGAGCCCGCTGCTTTTCGTCCGCCTTTCGTGGCGCCGCTCCTGATTTTCCTTTGGTTTGCGGTCGGCCAGGTTTTCAATCCCGGTTCCAGCAGCGTGTTTTACGGTTTTCTGGGATTAAAGCTTTACTTTCTATACATCCCTTTGATGTACCTGGGCTATGCGCTGATGGATTCAGAGCAGGACCTGCGCCGATTTTTCATGTTCAACGCTTTGTTGATTCTTGGCGTCGCCTCGCTCGGAATCGCACAATCCATTGTTGGACCGACATTCCTGAATCCAGCGACCCTCCAGGAGGACATCCGGGAGTTAAGCAGCTTGTACCGGGTATCGCCGATTACCGGGCAGATGGCTTACCGTCCCACCTCTGTTTTTGTAAGTACGGGGCGCTTCCAGAATTTGATCATCGCCAGTTGGACGATTGTGCTAGGTTATGGCGGATATCTCATCCTGCGAACCAAAAAAGGAAGGACCAGAGCATTCGTAACAATCGGAGTGCTCGCAGCCGCAGCCCTGATGAGCACTTCTCGCGGCGTGATGATGTGGTGTGGCGGCAGCACGCTGGTGGTTTTGGCTGCATTTGTTTGGGGCGCTCCGTGGCGGCAAAGGGAAGTTTCGCGCGTTGTTCGTTCCATCCAGCGAATCGTTCTGCTGGGCGGCCTCTCTATCGTCATTCTGGCGGTAATATTCCCGGAAGAAGTAAATTCCCGTTTTGCAATTTATTCCGAGACCCTAAGCCCCTACAGCACTGCGAGCGAACTCGCTTCGCGCACGCGGGACTATCCATTGAGGAACTTTCTTGCTGCCTTTGATACACCGCGTTGGATGTACGGTTACGGAACGGGGACCGCCTCCTTGGGAATTCAGTACGTCGCGCGAATCTTGCACGCCCCCAACACGGGAATAGGCGTGGAGAATGGTTACGGTCAGTTAGTCGTCGAACTGGGTGTTGTTGGATTGCTGCTCTGGATCGTTCTTGGCGCTTCGATTTCTCTTTCCGCATGGAGAATAGTCAAGCGGCTCCGAGGTTCGCCCTGGTTTCCTGTTGCCTTCGTCATTTTTTGGTTTGCGTTCATGGTGTTTTTCCCCATCGGCTACAATACCCTCGCGTTTTATCAAGACTTTCTCGTTAACGCATATTTTTGGATTCTTCTTGGAATCTTGTTCAGGCTTCCCGAATTCGCTTTGTCCGCCCAACATGCCTCCAACCTTGCCACACAACCTGTTTTTGCCGTTGCACAGCGCTCCCTCCCCGTTGTCCCCTAGTCAAGTCCAAATTCAGGGCGAACGCCTGTATTCTAGATCAGCGGTCCTAAAACTGTCGCGTAAAGATGGCAAGGACAAAATGTCGAGGGCCGGGAAAGCGGGAGAATCCCCTCAGGAAATCAACCTGAACGATAGAAGTACGAATTTAGCCGGCTGACAGAATCACAAGTAGGACGGTTTTTGTGCGATATAGATACTCGGGCAACACGATAGAAACGCGGGCCGCTCCCGAAACCGGGCAAGTGAGGTGGATGATGTGCGGATCGCAGTAATTTCACCGTTCGTAGATCGGCAGCACGGCACTGAGCGCGCGGTCGCCGAGCTAGTTGATCGCCTGGCCGCGCGGTATGAAGATGAAATTGATCTCTACTCGCAGAGCGTCAACGGCGTAAACCTTAAACCGGATGCGGCAGCCGGCCACGGCGGAATCGCTTGGCATCGCGTGCGCTCATTTCCAGGACCGCACCTGCTCCAGTTTCTTGGCTGGATTTTTCTAAATCGCCGGGCTCGCCGGCGGCAGGAGCGCACAGTCCGCAAGACGCCAGACGTGGTGTTCTCGCCTGGGATAAACGCCCTCGATGCAGATGTTATTTTGGTTCACGCCATTTTTCATCGCGTTGCGGAGCTGCAGAAATCACACGATCATGGAGGCCTGCACCGGCTGCACAGGAAAGTTTACTATGCGTTCCTCGGCAGCTTGGAGCGGCGGGTATACACGGATCCGCAGGTGACGCTGGCTGCGGTTTCCCAACACACGGCGGAGCAACTCGCTCTTTATTTCGGCCGGAAGGATGTGACGGTAATTCCGAACGGCGTGGATCAAGACCACTTTTCACCTGCAGCGATCGCTCCGATGCGGGAACGATGCCGGCAAGAAACGAAGTGTTCACCCAAGGATTTTGTCCTCCTTCTGATCGGCAACGACTGGAACAACAAAGGTCTCAAGACCACGCTGGAAGCGTTTGCCCGCTGCGAGGATTTGCCTTTGCGATTGTTGGTCGTGGGCCATGATTCGCAGGCGCCCTTTCGTGATGACGCGCGAAGGCTTGGGTTTGCGGATCGCGTGGAATTCTTGGCGCCCGTCGAGGACGTCAGGATTTTCTATGCCGCTGCCGACACTCTCGTGGCCCCTTCTCTTGAGGATTCCTTCAACATGCCGGTACTCGAAGCGATGTCTTGCGGGTTGCCGGTCGTCGTCAGCTCGCGTGCAGGAATTAGCGATTGGCTGACCAGCGATCGAGATTCCGTTGTGCTCGAAGACCCGGAAAGCGTTGAAACATTGGCGCACGCGATTCGCGCGCTGGCATTGAACCCTGCACGTCGAAATGAAATTTCTGCGAATGCGCTGCAAACCGCGACAAAGTTTTCCTGGGATGCTCACGCAAGTGCAATGCGCGAACTGATGGTGCGGGCCTCCAAAGAAAAAGTGCGCCTAAAATCAAACTGAATCCTAGCGTGAATGGTTCGCGTGACGTTGCGCCAAAACAGCCTTGCGGGTCGCTTCCAGCGTAAACGTCAGCGATTCTTTCGGCACCGCGGTGACGAAAGGTCCAATCATCCAGCCGAGCCCTACGGGAATGTTCCTCGTGAGGGAAACAACTTCGCTCTGCACGTAGACCCCGTTGTCCTTTTCTTCCATTCGCCACCAGGTTTCCATTCCCCACAAGAATCCGTTGTCTTCTTCGCGGGACTTTTCCCGTTCATTCGGCTTGCCGGGATTGTCTATCTCTGCAATATGCGTGGCGCTGCTGCGGCTGTGCGCTTGCGAAGGTGAATCACGAAAATAGGTTATGTCGTGCTCGGTATTCAGAACCACCGTAATCACTTTCTGGCGGCGGAACCGGAGAAAGACCCGGAAGCGATCGCCCTCGTGGGCATCAATCCGCGACCGCACAACGTCCGGTGCATAATATTCCGAATGACGGTTGTAATCCTCAAGAACGCCTAACACGTCGTTTAGCTGAGCGTGGGGAACAAAGACTACGCCTTCCCAGTGATGGATCATGCAGCCTGGACATTCAGTTTCGCGGCTCGATTCCGATCTGTGCTGCTTCAGCTGGATGCTGCCTTGCGCCAGCGCGGCGTACGCGCGCTTTCGCTCTGCGTCAGACAGTCTATCGATCCAGAGCAAACCGGTACCGCTCTGCAATTCAGACTTGTTACGGCTGTCGGTGGCGCGGATGTAATTTACAAACACTTCCGACGCTTTCGGATTTACGGAAGGCTGCGGCGTCGAGAACAGAAGCTGCGGGCTGAGCAGTATGGTCAGGAATGAAACCAAGCAAAAGGCTGCGGTCGCAGCCAGCAAGTGGGGCCGCCTTACTGTCCGCACCGCACTGCTCGCCGGTCTGGAGAGTATTGCAGCCCTGCGATGGCGCTGGCCGCCGGCTTGGGCTAAGTGTCTGATTCCAAACATTCTCGATTCGCCTGCACCGTATCGGATGCAATACGAGGGCCGCCGGTTCCGTTGCCGAAAACGGGCTATTTGCGAGTGAACGACTGAACGAAAACCGGGTTGGGTAGCTCCCCCACGGCTGCACCCGGGCAATGCCATCGCCCGGAACCACTTGGCTGTTTGCGGCCTCCCCCACCGAGTCCCTTCCAGCCCGATCTTGCCTCCCCGTAATCCATGCGCTACGTCTGCCTCAACTTTTGTAACGTGCCAAGTACTTACCGCG
>JBKOXA010000071.1:0-7580 GCA_046724685.1 Acidobacteriota bacterium
CCCATGGGAAGGACGCTAGCAAGGCGAGCCACAGAAACGCCAAAATATGGGCATATAACACATGCCGTAATTTTGGCTTATTGCCTAAATAAGGGCATATATCGAAGGTCAAAAAAAGCCTGTTTTTCATGTAATTGCATAAAACAAAAAGACTTATCGAATTGACAAAAATTCGCACAATTTGGGTACCTGTGTGCATCTAATGGCGTCACCAGCAAAGGTATTCCAATGTTACGAATTACGACCGAAAAGAAGCGCGCCAAGACCGTTGTCAGCGTAGAGGGCAGGCTGGCCGGACCGTTGGTGTCGACCCTTGAGCAGTGCTGGCGGGAACTCAAGGCAGCGTCGCCGCAGGAGAGATTCTACATCAACCTGTGCGGGGTCAGCTTCATCGATGCCGCGGGGAAAATGCTCTTGAAAGAAATGCACCATCAGGGGGGACAGCTGGTAGCCCAGGGGTGTCTCAATCAGGCCATTGTCAAGGAGATTATCGGGAGCGCCAAAAGCGACGAGGGGAAAGAGAACAAAGGAGCGCCGATCATCTTTTATGTGTTGTTCTTGAGCTTGCTGCTCGGATCGAGCGGCGCCAGTGCGCAGGAAAAGCCGGATCGGCCCGCGCCGATGCCAGCCGCAAGCGAACCCTTGAAGCTCACTTTGGACAAAGCAGTCGGGTTGGCGCTCAGACAGAATCCGACCGCGCAGATTGCGGTGCTACAGGCAGCGCAAGCGGTCGAGGACAAAAACATCGCGCGCGCCGACCTGCTGCCTAGGGCGGACCTGAAGGTCTTCGATTCCCTCCGGCGGGCGAACCTTGAAGAGCAATTGGGCGGAGCGCTTCCCTTCCCTGGGGTACCGAAACACGTCGGCCCGATAAATATTTTCAACGCCGGGCCCACCTTCGGAACCCCAGTATTCGATCTGACGTTGTGGGAGCGCTATCGCTCGGCGCGGGAGGGGGCCAACGCCAGCAAGGCCAACAGTCTCTCGACGCGCGAACAGGTGATTTTGCTGGTGGTTTCGCAGTACATCGGCACGCTGCGAGCCCTGGCGACGGTCGAAGCCGCGCAGTCCCGAGTGGAATTGGCGCAAGCGCTTTATGACCAGGCGGCGGATTTGCAGAAGGAGGGTGTTGGCACGGGCATCGACACGCTTCGCTCGAACGTTGAACTGCAGAACGAAAAACAGGCGCTTCTGGTCGCACAAACGGAACGTGATTCTTCGCTGTTCGGGTTGAGCCGGTTGTTGAATCTCGACCCGCGCCAGGAAATTGCGTTGGCTGATTCGCTTAGCTTCTTTGACACGCCGCAGCCCGACGTGAACGCCAGCATCGACGAAGCGCTGGTCGCGCGGCAGGAGTGGAAAGTCCTGGAGTCGCAGGTCAAAGCGGCGCAACACGACAAGAAGGCTTCGCAAGATTTGCGGTTGCCGACGCTGCGTGTGGACGGGAACTGGGCGTACGAAGGAACGCGGCTGAACAACGGGATTCCTGTTTACAACTACCAGGCGACCCTGGACTTGCCGATTTTCACCGGCGGGCGCACGCACGCGGAGATCGTGAAATCGGATTTGCAGCTGAAGGTCCTGGACGAGCAAAAAGCGGATTTGCGCAACCAGATTTCGCTGGACGTAAAAACAGCGCTCCTGAACTTGAAGTCCGCGCGCAATCAAGTGGAGGTCGCAACGCTCGGAATTCAGCTGGCCAAGGAAGAAGTGGACCAGGCGCGCGACCGCTTCAAAGCCGGAGTCGCAAACAACATCGAAGTGATTCAGGCGCAAGACGCGCTGGCGCGCGCCAATGACAACGAGATCGCGGCGCTCTACAGATTCAACCAGGCGCGAGCGGACTATGCGCGGTCGGTGGGTCAGATGGAACGGGTTTACGCCAAGTAGAGAAGAGAGGGTCCCGGGATGAGCATCGAGATCGAAGTCGGGTTAGAGAACGCGGCGAAGGTCAAGCCCACGACGGAAGAGTTGAGGCTTGAGCCGGAGCCGAAAGGATTGGCAAATCCAAAAACGAAGCGGCTGCTCTTTGGCGGCGGAATCGTGCTGCTCGCGGCGCTGATTGGTCTTTTCTTGTATTACCGGAATCGCGAGAGCACCGACGATGCTCAGGTCGACGGCCACATCACGCAAATTTCTTCGAAGATTTATGGGCGCGTGGCCGAAGTGTTGGTAACGGATAACCAGCAGGTGAAAGCCGGGCAGGTGTTGGTGAAGCTCGATCCGCGTGATTACCAGGCTGCACTGGAGCAAGCCAAAGCGCAGCTCGCCTTGGCCGAA
The DNA here is from genome assembly GCA_046724685.1 of Acidobacteriota bacterium. GTDB lineage: Bacteria > Acidobacteriota > Terriglobia > Acidiferrales > UBA7541 > Acidiferrum. Next base: position 2,281 of record JBKOXA010000071.1, read on the forward strand.
TCCGAAGCGCAGTCGGCGGGCGTGGATGTGCCAAGAACGCAGTTGAGTGTCGAGAGCGGAACGTCGAGCGCGGACGCGCAACTGGCGGGAGCGCAGGCGGACATGATGCGCGCTACAACAGCTTACGACCAGTCGCGGACATCGGACCTGGCCTGGGCGCAGGCAAACGTAGAGAAGAGCAAAGCGAACGCCCAGCTGGCGCAGGCGGACCTTGAACGCTACACGCCGCTGATGCAAAAGGGCGAGATTTCGAAGCAGCAGTACGACGCAGCAAAAGCCAACGCGGATGCGACCGCAAGCGCGTTGAAAGCCGACCAGGAAAAACTGGCGCAGGCCGATCGCAGCATTGAAATCGCCAAGGCACAACTCGACGCAGCGAAGGCCCGCATTCTGCAGGCGCAGGCCGGCATTGTCTCCGCCAGAGCGGACACCAAGCAGATTGCGATGCGGCAGGCTGATGCGCAGGCAAAAGTCGCCAAGGTGCAGCAAGCCCGCGCGGCCCTCGATGCCGCGCAGCTCAATTTGGAATACGCGACGATCGTGGCGCCGGTCGGCGGAGTCGCAACGCACAAGCAGGTGGAAGTCGGACAGGTCGTGCAGCAAGGACAGGGATTGATGGTTGTCGTTCCGCTGCAGGACGTTTGGGTAACGGCAAACTTCAAGGAAACGCAACTGCGGGCGATGAAGCCGGGCCAGAAAGTGGAAGTGAAGGTGGATACCTACGGCAAAACGTTTCCGGGCCATGTGGATTCGATCGCGGGAGCCACGGGTGCGGTGCTGAGTCTTTTGCCGCCGGAAAACGCGACGGGAAATTACGTGAAAGTTGTTCAGCGCGTCCCCGTGAAGATTGTGCTGGACCCGATTCCCGAACAGAAGGCCGTGCTGCGGCCAGGAATGAACGTTGTCGCGACCGTGGTGACGAACTGAGCCTCACGGCGCGGCGTCGGCAGTCTCGAACCACAGCGGCGAAAGGAGCTAGGGGCGCCAGGTGAAAGACAAGTTTCTCTCGAAATTGCGGATGCCGGACGGCTCGATCAACCCGTGGGTGATCGCCGTCACGGTTACGCTGGCGACGTTCATGGAAGTGCTGGACACTTCCATCGCCAACGTGGCGCTGCCGCATATTTCAGGAAATTTGTCGGCGGGCGCGGACGAATCGACCTGGGTGCTGACGTCGTATCTCGTTTCAAACGCGATCGTGCTGCCGCTTTCGGGCTGGCTTTCGGGTGTAATCGGACGCAAGCGGTTTTACATGTCGTGCGTGGCGCTGTTCACGGTGAGTTCGTTTCTGTGCGGGCTGGCGCCGAGCCTTGGAGTTCTGGTGTTTTTCAGAATTCTGCAAGGAGTCGGCGGCGGGGGGTTGCAACCGAGCGAGCAGGCGATTTTGAACGACACGTTTCCGCTAGACAAGCGCGGCATGGCTTTTGCCGTTTACGGCGTGGCGGTGGTCGTCGCGCCGACGATCGGTCCATGGCTGGGCGGTTGGATTACGGACAACTTTTCGTGGCGCTGGATTTTCTACATCAACATTCCCGTGGGAATTATTTCGCTCATTCTGACTTCGTTGCTGGTCAGCGACCCGCCGTACATGAAGCGCGCGAAAGTGAAAGAAGGGTTCCGAATCGATTACATCGGGATCGGACTGATCAGCCTGGGGCTGGGCAGCATGCAGATCATTCTCGATAAAGGTGAGCGCGAAGATTGGCTTTCGAGCGGATTCATCCAGGTGTTCTTGGTACTGATGGTGGTCGGAATTATCGCGGGAATTGTCTGGGAATTGAGGGAGAAGCATCCGGTAGTGGATTTGCGGATGCTGAAAGACCGGAACTTTGCCGTGGCGACGCTGGCGATGTTTTTCCTGGGATTTGTGCTGTATGCCAGCACCGTGCTGATTCCGCAATTTCTGCAGGAAATGATGGGCTACACCGCAGAACTTGCGGGGCTCGCGTTGTCGCCGGGCGGCGCGGTGATCATGTTCATGATGCCGGTGGTGGGATTTCTGGTTGCGAAGGTCAACACGAAGTACCTGATCGCGTTCGGATGCACGATTTCGGCGCTGTCGCTTTTCGTCATGGCCGGCTGGAACTTGCAGATCGATTACAAGCACGCGGTGCTGGCGCGAATGATGCAGAGCTTTGGATTGGCGTTTTTGTTCATTCCGATCAACGTGTCGGCGTTTGCCTTCGTGCCAAAAGAGAAAACGAACATGGGCACGGGGATCATCAACCTGGCGCGAAATATCGGCGCGAGCGTGGGAATTGCAACGGTGACGACGATGCTGCAGCGGCGCACACAGTTTCATCAGTCACAGCTGATGGAGCACGTGAATTCGCTGAGCGCAGCGTTTCAGGCCAAGGTTCACGCGTTGACGGCGGCGTTCACGTCCGGCGGGTCGGGAGGATCCGGAGCTTCATCGCAGGCATACGGAATGATCTACAGCTCAGTCCAGCGGCAAGCGGCGATGCTCGCCTTCATTGACAACTTTTACATGCTCGGGATCGTGTTTTTCATCGTGATTCCGGTATTGATGCTGCTAAGGCGGCCGCCGAAGGGAGTAAATGCGCCGGTGCACTGAGGCGGCGAAGAGAGACAAAAGAAAGAATAGCGCAGAAAAAGCTGAGGATGGCGGCGACAACGAGAAAGTGAAAAGCAGCGCGTAATTATTCGGCACCGAGTTTCGTAATCAATGGGGGCAAACATGGCAACACAAGTGGCAGTGGGAACTGAACTGAACGAGGCAAAGCTGATCCGCGCGGGGCAACGGGGTGACTCACAAGCGGTCGAAGCACTATTTCGCCGCTACCAGCGCCCGCTGTTCCAAACCGCGCTTCGCGTGTTGGGAAATGCGGAAGATGCCGAGGATGCGTTGCAGGACGGACTGCTCTCGGCGTACCGCAACTTGAAACGGTTCGAGGGGCGCTCGCAATTTTCGACCTGGCTTACGCGCATCGTGATCAATGCGGCGCTGATGCGGCGGCGCAGCGCGAAGTCGCGCCCGGCCGTTTCACTCGACGAGTCTCCCCGCGAAGACGAATTGCCGGCCAGCGAGCGCTTCGCCGACGATGGGCCGAACCCGGAGCAGGTGTACGCCGGAACGGAGCTGCGCGAGATCATCAATGCCAATCTCGACGAGCTTTCTCCGCTGCTGCGCACTGCCTTCGTGCTGAGAGAGGTTCAGGGCTATTCGACCGGCGAAGCTGCCAAGAAGCTTGGCGTTACGGAAAATACGCTCAAGGCGCGCTTGTGGCGGGCACGCCACCAGATGGCAGAGCGACTCGGGCGTCGTCTGAAGCGCATGAAGGACGGTATGACCGGAGGTATGGTCGACCCCGAATGCAGCTATTGCTGAGCTGATGAGGCCAAGGACACCAAGGAAATCAAGGACGAAGAAGCCGGCGGAAACGCCGGCTTCTTCATTTTATGCGGACCGATTGAGAGCAGGAGGATAGAGACCGAGGATGCGTAGAAAACTGGTGGCCTGCCGCACCGCCCCGAGCGCAGTCTTCAGCCGCTCCAGCGATTCTTCTGTCTGAACGTCGAGGAAGAATTGATACTCCCAGGGGCGCCCGTGAATCGGGCGGCTTTCGATTTTCAGCAAGTTGATTCCCTGGCGCGCGAAGGGTTCGAGAGCCGCCAGGAGCGCTCCCGGCTTGTGCGCCAGGCGCAAAGCGAGCGAAAGTTTCATCGTCGAAGAATCGGCCTGATCGCGCCGTCGCATCCCTAAGTCGATCAGCAGGTCTGCCGGGGCATTTTCACTGCCGGGGCCGCTCTCCAAGCGTTCAGGAACCAGTAACACAAAACGGGTGAAATTCTCGGCATTGTCCTGAATTGATTCGGCGAGGATGACTCCCCCGTAGCGCTTGGCCGCCTGACGACCGGCGACGCCCGCGGCGGACTTGTCTCCGGATGCGAGAACCTCGCGGACGCTGCCGGCGGTGTCTTCGGCGGGGACGCGCTTGAGGCCGGGATGAGCGAGAAAAAATCGCTCGCACTGGGCCAGGGCCATCGGATGCGAGGCGACCGAGCGCAGTCCCTCGACGGTTGAACCCGGACAGCCGATGAGGTGATGTTCGATGGGAAGAATGGTTTCGGCGACGATGCCCAGGTTGCTTTCAAGCAAAAGGTCGTAGACGCGGACGACGGAGCCGGCGAGAGAATTTTCGACCGGTAGGAGCAGGGCGTCGGCTGCGCCTTCTTCGATCGCGCGGAACGCGGAATCGAAGGTTGCCCGCGGAACCGTCGTGATATTTTCGCCCAACAGCTCGAGGGCGGCGGCTTCGCTGAAAGCGCCGTGCTCACCCTGGAACGCAACGCGCTGGCTGGGCTTGGTTGATTGGGACATGTAGCCTTCATAGTTATAACGGTTTGCTTAGGAGACGCAACCCCGCCGGGACGAGGTCGGGCGGTGGCCGGCGGAGCCCGAGCGGAAGCCTTGCCGGCCGGCGTGAAAATGGGTCCCAGTCCCACGGGTTGGCGTATAATGTGGGTCATGCCTGCAAAGGAAGCTCCACAAGTACGGCCGCAGCCAACCGATTACGCCCCTTACTATGAAAAGTATGTGTCGTTGGTTACCGGAACCGACATTCTCGGTGTTTTGGAAGCCCAGCGCCTGGTGATGACCCAGCTTCTTGGCGCGCGAAGCGAGCGCGAGGGAAATTTCCGATACGCTCCCGACAAGTGGACGGTAAAGGAACTGGTCGGCCATATTTCCGATACGGAACGGATTTTTGCCTACCGCGCGCTGCGCATTTCGCGCGGTGACAAGACGCCGATCGAAGGATTCGAGCAGGACGATTACGTGAGAAACGGCGGGTTCAACGACCGCACCCTGGCGGATCTCGCCGACGAGCTGGCCCAGGTTCGGACTGCAACGCTGACGTTGTTCCTTGGATTGGGCGGCGATGCGTGGCAACGCCGCGGCACCGCGAACAAGAACGAGGTCACCGTCCGTGCGCTGGCGTACATCATCGCGGGCCATGAGCTTCACCACCGTCGCATTCTGGAAGAGAAATACTTGCCGGCCATCCCGCGGGCTTAAAGCGGGCTGCGTTTCTTGAAACCTAGCGGCGTTCCCGCAGCGGGAACAAGATCAGCAAGAAAGAAAAGAACAGGCACACCGAGCCAAGCGGCACTTGTGTTTCGTCCGCCTCCAGAGGGCTCGCCAAGGCGCCGTAGCGCAGGACGCTTCCGATAAGCATCACGTCAGAGACCATCCATGCATTCGCCGCCGAGGATGCGCTATCCTGTTTGCTCAAACGGGAACCGGAAAATGGAGCGGATCGCGCGCCATCATGCATGAC
>JBKOXA010000019.1:0-11747 GCA_046724685.1 Acidobacteriota bacterium
ATTTACGGATTGCCTGCTGCAACACGGAGCGAGCCGTGTATACGCGGTCGACGTAAACGTTGATCAGCTTGATTGGAAATTGCAGCAGGATTCGCGAGTAATTCGAATCAAACGGAATGCGCGCGAGCTGACAACCGAAGACTTGCCAGAGCTGGTGGCGCTCGTAGTTGCCGACGTTTCGTTTATTTCGGTGACCAAGATTCTTCCGGCGGCAATTCCTTTGGCGGATGCCAATTGCGATTTCCTGATTCTGATCAAGCCGCAGTTCGAATTGCAGCGGGAGGACATCGGGCCCGGGGGGATTGTTTCTGACCCGCAGCTGCACGAACGCGCGATTGAAGCTGTGCGAGTCGCCGCATTGGAACTCGGACTGAGTGTGACAGGCGTGAAGGCGAGTCAACTGGCGGGCGCGGAGGGTAATCAAGAGTTTTTTCTCCACGCCCGGAAAACGGACTAAGGTAGAATCGCTCCATCCATGTCCTCCATTCCGCTTCGCGCCATTGGAATTTTCTCCCGCCCGCGCCGCGCGGACATCACCGATATCGTGCGACCCTTGCTCGAATGGCTCGCGAATCGGCGGATTCGCGCGCTGTATGACACAGAAACTGCAGCGTCGCTGCGTGACGAGAGCGGGCGACCACGGGAGTCGCTGGCGGATGAGTCCGATCTGCTGTTGGTGCTGGGCGGAGACGGGACCTTGCTTGCGGCGGCGCGCGAAGCTGCGCCACGCGGAATTCCGATTCTTCCCATCAATCTCGGCAGCCTTGGCTTTCTGACGAGCTTCACTCTGGAGGAACTTTATCCGGCGCTCGAGGAAACGATTGCGGGCCATGTTGCGGCGAGCGAACGCGTGATGCTGACGGCCTCACTGGTGCGCGAAGGACAGGTGGTGGAATCGCAGCTGGTGTTGAACGAAGCGGTGGTGACGAAAGGCGCGCTTGCGCGCATGATCGAAATAGAATTGTCGATCGACGAGGATTTTGTGTGCCGCTACCGCGCGGACGGGCTGATTGTCGCGACCCCGACCGGTTCGACGGCTTATTCGTTGTCGGCCGGCGGACCGATCGTGCATCCGGAGGTTGAGTCGATCATCCTGACGCCGATCTGTCCGCACACGTTGAGCGACCGGCCCCTGGTAGTGGGCGATGGTTGTAACGTGGAGATGAGGCTGCGCGGACCCGCGGAGTCGGTCTACCTGACGCTCGACGGACAAAAAGGCGTGTTGATGCAATCGGAAGATCGCGTGTCGATCGTGCGCGCGAAGGAACGGCTGAAGCTGATCCAGCCGCATCGCAAGTCGTACTATGAAATTTTGCGAAACAAGTTGAAGTGGGGCGAGGCGTAGGAATTCCTGGACAGAAGAGCAAACTAAGCCAGAATATCGCCACGGAGAAGATCGCGAGGAGTTTCGCGGCGGCGGATGATGCGAGCTCGCTTCCCTTCCACCAGAACTTCCGCAGGACGACATCGGGCGTTGTAATTGGACGCCAGCGACATGCCGTATGCACCGGCGGCCCAGATGGCCAGGACGTCACCGGGCTTCGGCGTTCCGAGCGGCCAATCGTGAAGGAAACAATCGCCCGTTTCGCAGACCGGACCGACGACGTCGACTCTGGCGCCGCCTGTTTTTTGTCTTTTGGCACGCGTGACGCGCGTGATGGGATGCACCGCGCCGTAGAGCGCGGGTCGAAGGAGGTCGTTCATTCCCGCGTCGACGACCACAAAACTTTTGTGGCGATTGTTTTTTGTGTACTGCACGCGTGTGAGAAGCACTCCGGCATGGGCGACTATGGTCCTGCCCGGTTCGAGCAAAAGGTGAACGCCGAGCGGCTTTACGGTGCGAGCGATCATCCGCGCGTACTCGAATCGGGAAGGCGGCTGCTGATCTGTGTATCGCGCGCCGAGACCGCCACCGAAGTCCAAATACTCTAGTTCAACCCCCAGTTCGCGGAGTTCGCGGACAAAGCCGGCAAGCCGTGCCAGGGCCTGCTGAAACGGCTTCAGCGCCGTGATTTGCGAACCGATGTGCGCACTGATGCCCCGCCACTGAATCCATTTCGGGTTGCGATGCTTGGTGTAGAGCTCGCGCGCAGCCAACCAGTCCAGGCCAAACTTGTGTTCGTGGTGCCCCGTGGAAATGTGCGGATGGCCGCCGGCTTGGACATCGGGGTTGACCCGAATGGAAACGCTCGGAGGATTGCCGCCGCGCGGCAACTGTCTGGCCGACTCATCGAGCAGGACGCCGAGTTCGGCTTCGGACTCGATGTTGAAGAGCAGCAGACCGCGGGGCCCTGAACTTCGATGTCCCGAGCGGGCGCGGTAGCGCAGCGCTTCGCGAATTTCTTCGCGGGTTTTGCCAACACCGGAGAAGACAATTTTTTCGCCCGGAACGCCGAGATGGCCCAAGTGTTCGAGCTCGCCGCCAGAGACAACGTCGAAGCCGCTGCCCAATTGCAACAAATACTTGAGGATGGAGAGATTTCCGTTGGACTTGACGGCAAAGCAGAGCATGTGCGGAAGAGAACGAAGCCCGTTGTCCAGCTCGCGAAACGCGGATTCGATCGCGGCCCGGCTGTAGATGTAAGTTGGCGTAGAGAAGGTCTCGGCAGCGCCGGCCAAAGCGACACCTTCGCAGAACACCTCCTCGCCGGATCTGCTCCTCGATTTGCGCCACGCAAAATTCGGGGTGAATTCCGCGGGGTCGACGAACCGCAGCGGTCGTGCGGATGCTACCGGTTGCTGGCTCATCGGACTTTGAGCACCACGAGAGTGCGGTCGTCGGAAAGCGGCGCGCTTTGGGCGAACCAGTCGACTTCGCGGAGGATGAGGTCGGAGATTTCGGTGGCGCTCAGCGCGTGATGGCTCTCGATGAGCTTGCGCAGACGCTCCGTGCCAAAGAACTGACCTTCGCTGTTCATGGTTTCAGCGATACCGTCGGAATGAAAAATCACGATGTCACCGGGATCGAGGGTGACGCCCCACTCGTCGTAACTGGTCTCTTCGAAAATTCCAAGGGGAAATCCTGTCAGCTCGACCCTGCCACAGCGGCCATCCTTGTAGAGAAGAGGCTGGGATTGGCCGGCATTGGCCACGCGAAATTTGCGGCGGCCCTTTTGCCAGGTTGCAAAGCAGGCGGTCATGAAGCGGCCTTCGACGCGGCGCTCGCCGACGAGTTGATTCATCTGGCGGAGCATTTCAGCGGGCTGCAATTTTTGAGGAGCGAGACTGCGCATGATGCCGATGGCGACGGCTCCGTAAAGCGCCGCGGCGGTACCTTTCCCGCTGACATCGGCAAGAGCGATGCCAACTTGTTGCGGTCCATAGCGGAGAAATTCGTACAGGTCGCCGCAAACTTCGCGGGCCGAAAGGTAACGCGCAGCCATGTCGAGGCCGTAGTCTTCTGTGGGCACTGGGCGGATCAAGGCACCCTGAATGCGTTTTGCGGCCTGAAGATCGCGCTCCAGGCGCGCCTCGTCGCGGGCCACCTGTTCGTAGAGGCGGGCGTTTTCCAGAGACACAGCGAGATTCGCGGCAAGAATGGAAAGCGTCTGCACGTGTTCTTCGTTGAAGGCATTGAGTTGCGCGCTTTCCAGATCGAGGACGCCGATGATCTTGCCTTTGTGAAGCATGGGAATGGCAATTTCCGAACGCGTCTCGGGATTGACCATCAGGTAGCGAGGGTCCGCAGAGACATCCGGCGCGAAGACAGGCTCGCGAAGAGTTGCAGCCGCACCGACAATGCCTTCACTGGCCGCCACACGCAGTTTACCCTGCACGCGCTGGCCGTGCTTTACATCCAGCCGATGGCGGAAAATCTTCTGTTCTTCGTCGTACAGCATGATGCTGAGGATCTGATAGTCGATGACGCGCTTTACCTGTTCCGCAGCGCGGCGAAGCAGCTCCTCAACGTCGAGAATGGAGCTCATTTCGCGGCTGACTTCGTTCAGGAGGAGCAGGGTCTCGGCCTGGGAGCGGACGCGCTCAAACAAACGTGCGTTTTCAATCGCCACCGCCAGACGGCTTCCGAGCAGGGTGAGAATACTCTGCTGCTCGGGAGTGAAATAATCGAGATGGTTGCTTTGAATATCAAGAACGCCGATGCACTTGCCCTGGATCATCAGCGGAACGGCGAGTTCGGAGCGCACGCTGTCGATCGCGTTGATGTAGCGCGGATCTTTGGTGACGTCGCTGACCCGGACAGAGTGGCCGGTCGCGGCGGCCGTCCCCGTAATTCCCTGGGCCAGCGGAATGCGCAAGTTGGCAGCTAGATCGGGAGGATATCCGATGGCGAAGCGGTGTCGAAGCGCGGCGCCTTCTTCTTCCATCAGCAGTACGCCGAAGATTTCATAGTCGATGTGTTTCTTGATGAGCGCCGCCGATCGTGCAAGGACTTCGTCAACGTCCAGGGATGCGTTGACTTCCTCGCCGATCTCGGCGAGAGTCGCCAGAACTTCGGCGGAAACTTCACCAATGGGCTGAGCGAGTTTTGTGACTCCGGATGCGTCCGTTGGGTTCATTCGTATGACTATTATAACAGCCCGATCAGAATACGAGCTGCAACGCGATTTGCGAGCATTTAGTGACTTCCACCGGGAAGCGACAATATCTTGACGTCCGGCAGATTGCGGTAGCGTTCGGCGTAGTCGAGTCCATAACCGACCACGAATTCGTTGGGAATCGGAAAGCCAACATAGTCGGCACGAACTTCGGTAAGGCGACGCTCCTTCTTGTCTAACAGGACCGCAACTCGCAGGTTTTTGGGCTTGCGTTGTTGAAGGATGCGCAAGAGATAGCGCAGGGTGAGCCCCGTGTCCAAGATGTCTTCGACGACGATGACGGTCTTGCCCTCGATGCTGGAGTCGAGGTCCTTGTTGAGTTTTACCTGCCCAGAGGAGCGCGAATCCTTGCCGTAGCTCGAGACGGCAATGAAGTCAAAACTGACTTCCCCCGAGATTTGCCGGGCGAGATCTGCCAGGAAGAAAACCGCGCCCTTCAAGACGCCCACGAGCAGCAGAGGCTCGTCCGGGAAATCCCTGCGAATCTGGCGGGCCATTTCGCGGATTCTTTTTTGGATTCTCGCCCGGGAAACCAGGATGTTCACCCGCTCTGTTCCGGTCGGGAGGGGCGTCCCTTTGTTGATCGCGCGGGGCTTTTTCGGGGCCATTTTTACCTCAATCTTCCCGCTGACTTTAGCGCAAGCAGCTTGGCCTCATCAAGGGCGCTCCATTCCAACTTTTTACGCCGTCTTCTTTTGCCATTCACGGGTGCGAAACAATTGTGGCTTAGACTGCCGAAACATTGTGCTGCGAAGATAAAGCACCGATGGAGTGAATTCATCTTTCGGGAAGCTATTTTCCGAATTTTCCACAGCCTTCTACTTTAAAGCTCCCGCATCTTTGTGATTAAAATACGGCACCTCACGGGGCGCGAATTGTCCGCCCTCTTCAAGGAGATACGGCGTCGAGCTCATTGGCGAAGCGTTCAACATCTTCAACCATCAGAACGTAACCAGCGTCAACAACACGGGTTACATCGTCAGCACAACGGGAACGGTGATAAATTCAACCGGAACCGTAACCTGCAGCGCGGCCGCGCCTTGCCTCAGCTACAACTCGGCATTTGGCAAGGTGACCAACGCGAACAGCAACTTTGCATATTCGCCGAGACAGATTCAGATCGGCTGCCGTTTCCTGTTCTAAAGGACGGCCAATACGCAGCTAGCCGAAAAGCGGCCCGCGCAAGGGGGCCGGTTTTCCTTGGGGTCGGTGCGCTTGCTGGATCTATGCGCGTACAATCAGGGTCGAGAACGCGAACAAAAATGGCCGAACACCAACAGCCGGAGCCGTGGTTGCGCGGAACGCTCGGGGAGGTCCCCGCGGTGCATCGTGCGGTGCTTCATGCGCTGCAGCTGGCGGAAGAGGATCTGACGCGCCAGTGCTCCGATTTGACCGAGGTTGAACTGAACGCGCGTCCCGGTGGGATCGCGTCTGTAGCGTTTCATTTGCGGCATATCGCGCGAAGCGTGGATCGGCTACTCACGTATGCCGAAGGACGGCAGCTAAGCGAAGGGCAGATGGCCAAGCTGAACACGGAGATGGAACCAGGCGAAGCGCCAGAAGAGGTCTTCAAGGAGCTACGCGACGCGCTGGCCGGCGCTGCATTGCGGGTCCGGGCGATTGCAGAAGTCGATCTTGAAACGAAGCGAACCGTGGGCCGGGAATCCCTGCCAGCGAGCCTGGGAGGTTTGCTTGTGCACGCAGCAGACCACACGCAACGGCACGTTGGCCAAGCGATTACAACTGCGAAGATCGTGCTTGCGGCGCGGTCCAGGTAATTTGAGCATCTTCGAAAACGGATTGCTGATTCCGGTATACTCCTCCGACCGACATGTTTTTTGAAACGGCCAAAAGTATTCTGCTGATTGTGAGCGCGTTGTTTCCGATCGTGAATCCGATCGGCGGAAGCCCCGTGTTTCTGCTGCTGACGCAGGACTTTTCGGCCGCGTCGAGGAAATTGCTGGCGCGGCGGGTGGCGATGAATAGCTTCATTCTATTGATTGTTTCGGTCGTCGTCGGGACGCACATACTTTCATTTTTTGGAATTTCGCTGCCGGTGGTGCAAGTGGGAGGCGGCTTAATTGTCGTTTCGACGGGCTGGGCGATGTTGACGCGGAGCGACCAAGTCGATCGCGGGCAGTCGCACCAAGACGTTACGACACAGGACATCCTGCGAAATGCTTTCTATCCGCTGACGCTTCCACTGACGGTCGGACCAGGATCGATTTCGATTGCCATTACGCTCGGAGCGAATCAGCCGCGGCAACTGGCTGCCAACCTGCTGTCGCTGCTCGCGGCAGCGATCGGAGCCGCCCTGATCGCGCTGGCGATTTATCTCTGCTACGGCTACGCGGACCGGCTGGCGGCGGCGATTGGCCCGAGCGGGATGAACGTGATTCTGCGGCTTTCGTCTTTCCTCCTGGTATGTATCGGCGTGCAGATTTTCTGGAACGGTTTGAGCGCACTGGTCAAGACCCTAAGGGCCTAACGAGCTCTTTGGCGGGTGCGACCTAACGCTTGGGAGTCTTGACCGGGTCAGCAGGCCGCGACGGAAGTTTTTTGGGATTCGCCTCAAGAGCCTTCATGATTTCCGAAATGCCCCGCTCAAGCTGCGGGTCGCGGCCGGAAATCACAGACAAGGGATCGTTTTCAACCACGATGTCAGGATCGACGCCGTGCCCTTCGATAACGTATTTCCCGTCAACGGAGGCCGTGGCAAATTCAGGCACAAAGGCAGTACCTCCATCGAGGAGCGGACCGCGTCCTGAGATTCCAACGACACCACCCCAACTGCGTTTACCGATCAACGGTCCGAGTCCGGCCTGACGAAACATGTAGGGGAAGATGTCGCCGTCGGACGCAGAGGTTTCGTTGAGGAGACAAACTTTCGGGCCGTAGAAAACTTCGTTTGGATACGTGCCGGTGAATTCGGAGACGCGGTCGAAGCCGGTGCCTAGCAGTTCGCGGCGCAGTCGCTCGATTAGCATTTGTGAGACGTTGCCGCCGCCATTGCCGCGGACATCCACGATGAGAGCTTCCTTGCGGATTTGGGGATAGTAAAACTTGATGAACTCGCGGATGCCTGCGGCACCCATGTCCGGGATGTGGATGTAGCCCACCCGGCCGTTGGTGGCTTTCAAGACGGCTTCGCGGTTGTGACTCACCCAGTCCAGATAGATAAGGTTGCGCTCGGTAGTGATTGGCCGATAACTTACGCGCCGCGCGCCTTCGCTCGACGGTTTGGAATTTAGCGTCAGCTGCACAGGACGATTGGCTTTGTTGCGCAGGAGCTGATACGGATTCTTTCCGGCCGTTAGGTCTTCGCCGTCGATTTCCAGGATGTAATCGCCCTCCCTCGCGTCGACGCCGACTTCAGTGAGAGGAGAGCGATAGAGCTCTTCTTCATTTTGGCCGCGATAGATCTTGGCGAGACGGTAGCGTCCGGCGGAGCGGTCCAGTTCGAAACGCGCGCCAGGCAGGGCGATCTGCGGGCGCTTCGGCACCTCAAAATCGCCGCCTTCAATGTAGGAGTGTGAGGTGCTGAGCTCTGAAACCATTTCGCCAAGAACATAGTTCAGGTCGGAGCGGTGTGCGACATAAGGAAGCAGTGAGCCATATTGCTGGCGAAGGGCATTCCAGTCATAGCCGTGCATGTTCTTGACGTAGAAGAAGTCACGATACCGTCGCCAAACTTCGTTGAAGATTTCGGTCCATTCCTGCTGAGGCACGCGATCGACCAGCAGATTTGCTGTGGAGACGGTTTTGGGGTTGCCCTTACCTTCGGGCTTAGCTTCGTAGAGCTTGTAATCGCGTTCGAAGCGTATGAAAACTTTCTTGCCGTCGTCGGAAACGACGAAAGCGCGGACACCTTCGGCGAGAGTTGTTTCCTTCCGGTCCTTCAGCGAATAGAGCACCAGCGAGGCTGCGGGAAAACTGTCGCGGCCGTAGAATGGAGTCCCTCTGCGGCCGTAGATGAGATAGTCCTTGGTGACAGCCAGGCCATTATAGTTGTCGGCTTCGATCGGGACACGCGTGACGCGATCCGACAACCCCTCGAAGTCAATACGAATGTATTCCTTTGGCTTCTCTTCCTTTTTCGCTTCCTTTTTCTCGTCTTTCTTCTGGTCTTTCTTGTCTTCGGACTTTGCCCGGTCATCGTTGGAGGACTTTTCGCCTTCTTTCCCGATGGTAACTTCGTCACTTTCCGGAGGGAAAGGATTCTTGACGTCCTTGCGAAGCGCGAGGGCCAAGATGCCTGCGCCGCGATCACTGGCATAGTTGAATTCAACCTGGCTGAGTGCCGGCTGAAAATCGTGAACGGCGCTGTAATAGAGGTAGTTGCCATCGGGATCCCAAGCGGGATCGCCGGAATCGAACAAGTCATTCGTGACACGATGAACCTGTCCATCCGTAACGCTCCAGATATAAATGGAGCGAAAACCGCTGGGATTGCTCATGGTGAAGGCAAGGTGACCTCCATCATGAGACCAGGTGTAGTCGCGCAGACGTCCGTCGGGGTCCTTCGCGACTTGGACGACTTTTTTGCCGTCGAGCGTGAGAATAAACAACTTGCCGTCTTTGTCAGAGAAAGCGAGCCGTTTGCCGTCGGCCGCCCACTCTGGAGCATAGAGCATCGCCTGGAATCCATGGGTTAACTCTTCCTCTTTGCCTGAACCGTCCTGGTTGATGACGTAGACTTCGTCCTCGCCGTCCGAGTCAGAGATGAAAGCGATTTTCGAACCGTCAGGCGACCAGCGCGCCCACTTGTCGTGCGCATTCGATGAGTTCGTTAGATTGCGGGTGGCGCCTTTTTCAATGGGAGCGGTGAAGATGTCGCCACGGGCGACGAAGAGGGCCCGTTCGGCTTTCGGACTGAGACTGAAATCCTCGATTTGTTCCGCGGCTGACACCTGGCTGGGACGCATCGAAACTCCGTCGTTGGGGACTTCGATGGAAATGTGGCGTGACTGGCCTGAAGAGCTGTCGAAGATGTTCAACTCACCGTCCATCTCGTAGACGATCTGGTTCTTGTGGTCGGTGCTGGGCCAGCGAAGGTCCCATTTGGTGCTGTGGGTGAGTTGTTCCGTTTTCTTGGTGGCCGGATCGTAAGTGTAGAGATTGTTGGTGCCGTCGCTGTCCGCAGAATAGAAGATCTTGGAGCCGATCCACATGGGGTCGCGGTGAGCTCGTGGATCTTCAGTGATTTTCTCCGCAGCGCGCGTCTTCAAGTCAAAAATGTAGAGCTGCTGGGCCCAGCCGCCTTCGTAGCGCTTCCATGTGCGAAAATCGCGGAAGAGTGGGGAGTAGACGACCTTCGACCCGTCGGGAGAAAGATCGCCCGCGCCAGACTTCGGCATGGGAAGAGCTTCGGGCATGCCACCTGAAGCGGGAACGGTGTAGAGGCGGCTATCACCCAAATCGAAGTACTCGCGGCCGGAGCGGAAGATCACTGACTTGCCGTCGGGAGTCCATCCGTAGACCTGATTGTCGTAGCCCCAGCGCGGTGTGAGTGGCCCGCGAGCTGGATAGTAGGTGAGCTGTTTCGGCACGCCGCCAGCGACAGGAATGACATACACCTGTTCGTCGCCGTCGTACTGGCCGGTGAAAGCGATCCATTTGCCGTCAGGGGAAAACTTCGCGAAGAGTTCGAGGCCGGGATGCGCGGTGAGGCGTGTAGCCGAACCGCCCGAGGTTGCCGCCAGCCACAGATCGCCGCCATACGTGAAAACGACCTTGTCCCCATGAACGTCGGGGAAACGAAGCAACTTGGTCTGGGAATACGCCGGTATTGCGGCAAGCAGCGAGATGAGGAAAGAGCAAAGAGCGGCCAGCAGGTTTCGACTAGACATGGGTCCTTTCGGGCAAACAAACAAGCCCTCTGCAAATGGAATGAACGAAATGACGGGGAGATCGCCCCGGAGGCCGACATTGTATATCGGGACGGCAGAAGAAAGAAATTATCGAGGAGATTTTCCGGGGAACAGCCAGCGCAGCTTTCGGTAGTCAGAGAAGGATCCAGATCACTGCTGTCCAAATTAGCCGGAATCGAAATTATTGTAGCGCCGCCGCGACTAGCCCGGCCAACTTCCTGATGCCCCGCAGTTCAGGACTGATCCGCCCGAGCAAGCTTCAATCAGCCCCTTCATGGAGGAGTAACGCAGGGCTTCCTGGCGCTGTTCAGATACACCAGACCAAACCTGGCGCACGTCGAACCGGCGGCCGATTTGTAATCGGCCTCGGTCTTACTTCAATCCCGCCAAACTCGCGTGCCGGAACAGCAGACCTGACGCGGTGAACAACGCCACGAAGACACCATGCAGGATGGCCATATTCCGCGCAAGGTAGGGCGGCGCGCCCGAAGGCAGCATCACGGCAATCAGCGCAAGCGTCACCGCCATCGCGAACAACGTGCGAGCCAACCCTCGCGCCTCCAGCCGCGCCAGCCAGGCCCCAACGCCCCCCACCGCGAGCACGCTGTAATACACCAGGTTCGCCGGATTTTCCGAGTCCGCGACATGGACCATGTTGGACCACCCCAAGGCGAACCCGGCCATCAGCGCCACACCAACGCCCGCCTTGTACGACCACGCGCCCATCTTCCTCGCGATCACCGCATACACCATCCCCGTTCCGAAGAACAGGACATACACGATCACGAAAGTTCCCGCGTCCCAGTTCCATCCCTCCACCACCTGCGATGCCACGAGCGGCACCATCAACACAGCCAGCGCCCCCAGGGCCACACGCAGCATCGTCTTTCCCAGTTGCGACATATGTGTTGTGTTCTCCCTAACGATTCCCACCGACGTCTCGAAGAAGATCCACAGCGCGAGCCCGAACAGTCCCCGCCTGGCGTCCCTGTGCTCCCGGCACAAGTCGTGAAATGTCTGCGCCATCCCCTCGCCGAACCGCTCACGGAAAGGCCGCGGATACAGCCGCAGCAACATCGCATACCACGTCCGGTAGCGCCGGCCCGCGACGTTAGTGGCCATGCGCCAAACGTCCTTTCGCCACCGCCACCACGCCGCGATACCGCTTCAGCTCCGCTTCCAGCGCCGCCCGCCCCGCGCCTGTGAGCTCGTAATAGATCCGCCGCTCGTCGTCCATCTCCGGATCGACCCGCTTATCGCTTTCCCGGATCAGCCCCGCCTCCATCATTCGCCTCATCGAGCCATACAGCGTCCCCGGGCC
>JBKOXA010000045.1:0-20327 GCA_046724685.1 Acidobacteriota bacterium
TCGTTAGCCAGCCCCGGCGAGCGGTCATGACACCGTAGCGGATAAACTCCAAATTGCTCGTGGTGTGGGAATCGGTTGAAATGACCACTTTCACGCCTCGGTCTCTGCACATCCTCAGGTGGACGTCTCTCAGATCCAGGCGGTCGGGGTAGGAGTTGCACTCCATGGCCACGCCGCGCTTGGCACAGGCGTCGAGCACCTTTTCCATGTCGTACGCGAAGGGTTCGCGGCGGAGCAGCAGACGTCCCGTAGGGTGAGCAACGATCTGTGTGTAGGGATTTTCGATAGCCGCAATCATGCGGTCGGTCATGGCAGCGGTGTCCAGGTTCATGTAGGAGTGAACCGAACAAACCACTACGTCGAGCTGCGCAAGAATTTCGTCGGGATAATCCAGAGAACCGTCTTTCAGGATGTCGACCTCCGCACCGACGAACACGCGGATCCCCAGGCCTTTCTTGTCGGCAGCTCGCAGGTTCTTGGCATGCTGGACCATGCGCTCTTCGTTCAGCCCGTTAGCGACCGTAACGGCCTTGGAATGATCGGTGATCGCAATGTAGGTGTGGCCCAGTGCCTTTGCCGCCTGCGCCATTTCCTCGATGGAGTTCCTACCGTCGCTGGCGGTCGTGTGCATCTGTAAGTCGCCCTGAACGTCTTCGCGCTTCACAAGATCCGGTAGTTTATGAGTTTCAGCGGCTTCAATTTCACCGGTATTCTCGCGAAGTTCCGGTGCGACGAAATCGAGCTTCAGCTTGGCGTAGATTTCTTCCTCGGTGCGCCCGGCAACGCGTTTGCCGCCCTTCAGCGTGGCCATCTCGTACTCGTTGAGCGTCCAGCCCATCTCGTTGGCGCGGCCGCGCAGCCGCACGTTGTGTTCTTTCGAGCCGGTGAAGTAGAGCAGGGCGGCGCCGAAGTTTTCTTTTTTCAGGAGGCGCACGTCTACTTGCAGGCCCTGTTGAAGGGTGAAGCTCACTTTGTTTTCGCCATGTGCCAGCGTCTGGTCGATGCCCGGAAATTTCAGGATGTGCTCGGCGATCGCATCCACTTCTTTCTGCGAAGTGCGCCCGTCGGCAAGCGTCACCAGCAGGTCTAGATCGCCGACGGTTTCCTTGCCGCGGCGAAGCGAACCCGCAGGCGTGACACTTTCCACGGCTTTGCCGGCCATTTGAATGTGAGTGCGCAGCGCTTCGGCCGCCAACTCCGCCGTCTGCAGGAGAAAGCGTCCCGTCGAGCGCTTGAAAGCTTCCACTGCCTTCAGGATGTTTTGCTCGCTCTTTTCGCCAAATCCTTCAACATCGCGCAGTTTTCCGTCTTTCGCGAGTTTTTCGACGTCCGGTACGCTTCCGGCCTTAAACCGTTTCCAGAGCAGCGCAGCCTTTTTCGGTCCGAGCGACTGCAGTTGAAGCACATCGAGAATCGTGGCGGGGTATTTCTTCAGCAGCTTTTTGCGCAACGCGTAGTCCCCGGTCTTCAGAATTTCCCCTAGATGCTCAACCATCCGGTCGCCGATCCCCGGTAGCGCCTTGAGCTTTCCAGGCTCGTTGGCGAGCTGCTCGACCGAGTCCGGGAGGCTAGAAATCAGCTCCGCTGCCTTTTCATAACTGCGGTAGCGTCCGATGATCGCTCCATCGATTTCCAGAAGTTGGGCGGTTTCTCTCAAAATTCGCGCGATTTGTTGGTTGTCCATAGCGTGATTATAGGCGGGAAGCGCTTTCGAATTGAACCCGGTAAGCAAAAAAGGCCGGCAAGGGATTCCCCTGCCGGCCACATGATTGCGCTGAGCCTTATGCTGCCTTTTGTACGTTTGATGCTTGCGGTCCTTTCGGACCTTGTACAATTTCGAATTCGACCGCATCACCTTCCTGCAGTGTGCGATAGCCGTCACCGGTAATCGCCGAATAGTGGACAAATACGTCCGGGCCATCCGAGCGGCCGATGAAGCCGTAACCCTTCGAATTGTTGAACCACTTGACCGTACCTTGCACCTCGTTCGTCCTCCCTGAATTAAAACGAATGGCACAAATGTTTCCAGGCGAGCGAGGCTTGGCGCGGCAATCCTCCAAATCACACACGACCGGAACGGGCGGAGTGTAACAGAACGGAACTTCTAGTCAATAGAACTTGAGACTAGTTTGTAAGGATTGTGTAAAGTTCTCGCGAAGCATCAATCGCTCCCGCTCATCAGTTTTTCCGCCGATGATTTCTCTTCGCAAGGAATGAAAAATAAAACAGCAGACCGGCAATCGATTTTGCATCTCGCAGTCTGCCCCGCTGCATCATTTGTTCCAGTTGCTTTCGCGAGTACGCTCGAACGACAAGTTTTTCGTCTTCTTCCGGCTCGGCCTCGCCGGCGCTTAACCCTTCGGCGAGCAATAAATACATTCGTTCCTCCAGGAAGCCTGGTGTCGGGAAGACGTCCAGGAAGACCGAAAACGTCCTCGCCCGGTAGCCAGTTTCTTCGAGAAGTTCCCGCTGCGCGCCGGTCCGCGGATTTTCTCCGTACTCCATCCGTCCGGCGACCAATTCCCACAGATATTGACGTGTTGCGTGGCGATATTGACGGACCATCACAATCCTTCCGTCGGGCAGTACCGGCAAAACAACCACGGAACCCGGATGCGTGACGACTTCGCGGATCGTTCTTACGCCTGTCGGTTCGATCAGCTCGTCGCGGCGCACTCCGAAGGCCTTCCCTTCGTAAATGACTTCGCTCTTGAGAATTCGCGCTTTCTTGTTTGGCTGCCTAACCGACGTTTTATCCATTCCGGCTCACCGATTCCGATCCGCGCGCCGCCATCAATTCGGGGCTGACCGCAACTCGCCAGCGCTGTCAAGTACGGTCTTCATTTTTCATTCTTTATCAACCATTCTGCAACACGCAAAAAAAACTTCAGGTCGCAAGTGAATCCCTCCATCAGAAAAGGAAGACGATGTCTGATAACCGTGTCCTATAGTAGAACGACTCGCGCACACGGTGCGCAAAGGAGTGGTCACAGGTCATCATCATCGCCGAGGTTGAAGGATTCAAGCGGCTTCCAATTGCGGCTGCGCCCTGCCCGCGCCTATACTGGTCACGTATTCCCCATGCCTATCAACACGCTCATTATTGACGACGAAAAACCGGCTCGCGAGGAGCTTGCCTTTCTCCTGAAAGGCTTTCCGGACATCCAGGTTATCGCGCAGGGGAAGAACGGGCTCGAAGCGGTCAGCTTGATCAAGGAACATTCGCCCGATTTGGTCTTTCTCGATGTGCAGATGCCGGGTCTGGACGGCTTTGGCGTCTTGCAGAAACTTGTCGAACGCAAGATTGACGTCCCGCATGTGGTGTTTGCCACCGCATTCGACCACTATGCGGTGCAGGCGTTCGATGTAAACGCCGTGGATTACGTGCTTAAGCCGTTCGACAAGCCGCGCATCGCCAAGGCTATCCAGCGCGCTCGCCGCGAAATCGAATCCGAAACTTCGCCAACGGACCGGCTCGAACAGCTCGTCAGCCGCCTGGGAGCCGCGCAAGCCGGGTCCGGGAAGCCGCCAGCGCCGACGCCGGCAAAGATACTCGTCAATTCGCAGCAGCGTTTGTTGCTGGTCGACGCCGAGGACATGATCTTCGCCACCATTTCAGATGGGCTGATCTCCATCATCGCGCGCGAATTGGAAGGCACGTCAAACTACCGCACTCTGGACGAAATGGAGGATGCCCTTGCGTCGGATTCATTCTGGCGGGCCCACCGCTCCTTCCTCGTGAACATTCATCACATCAAGGAAGTCGTCCCATGGTTCAAGTCCACCTACATGCTGAAAATGAACGACAAAAACAAGACCGAAGTCCCCGTCAGCCGCCAGCAAACCAAACGGCTTCGGGAACTGTTTAAACTCTGAGGGCCATGCCTATTCAGCAAGACAACGAACTTGCAAACCCCAGGGCTGCGAGGCCGCTTGGCGACGCCGGTTCGCCGTGCTCACTTTTTCTTTGACTCAACTCTCATCACCGGTTTGATGGTATTCCGCCGGAAGAGCTTGCTTTCTGGCCGTTCGTCTTTGGACTTCATGATGGGCAGTCTTTGCGCCTCGTTTCTGCGCGGAGATTCGCGCCGAGGTTCGGAGGAAAGGTTCTAAGCAATGTCCGTCGGAAGTTTTTCTCGTCCATGCCACGTCTCCTCCTCGCCCGTGCTACCATCGGTTTGATTCGCTCATGGACTTTTCCTTTACGGATCACCAAAAACTGATTCGCGACACCGTCCGGCAGTTCATGGAGACGGAAGTCCGGCCTCTCGTCAAGGAACTGGAACGCGAAGAGCGTTTTCCACTGGAAATCCTGAAAAAAATCGGAGAACTGGGCTGCTGCGGGATGCTCACCCCCGAAGAGTGGGGCGGGCCGGGGCTTGATACCGTTTCCTACGTCTTGATGCTCGAAGAAGTCGCGCGCGTCTACACCGCAATGTCCACAGCGCTGGGCGTGACGAATTCCGCGGTACAAGTGCCTCTGGTTCAGTTCGGCAACGATGCACAAAAACAAAAATATTTGAAGCCTTTGGCGGCCGGCGAAATCCTTGGCTCATTTTGTCTCACCGAAACGGCAGCAGGTTCCGACGCGGCCGGAATTCAAGCGACAGCGAAACGCGACGGCGAAATCTATCGGCTTAATGGCGCAAAAACCTGGGTTACGAACGGCAGCGCTGCCGGTGTGTACATCGTCTTTGCGAAGACCGATCCTTCTGCCGGTGGGAGGGGAATGACGGCCTTTCTCGTCGAACCCACCTGCAAAGGATTCAAAATCGGCCGCCACGAAGACAAAATGGGTCAGCGCTCTTCTCCGTCCGTGGAAATTCTTTTGAACGATTGCGAAGTTCCCATCGAGAATCGTCTCGGCGAAGAAGGGCAGGGACTCAAGATTGCTCTCAGCGCGCTCGACGGCGGCCGCATCGGAATCGCCGCGCAAGCAGTGGGCCTGGCGCAGGGTGCGCTTGACGAATCGATCCACTACGCCAAACATCGCCGCGCGTTCGGCAAAACCATCAGCGAATTTCAGGCGATCCAGTGGATGATCGCCGACATGCAAACCGAACTCGAAGCCGCGCGCGGTCTCACCTACTACGCGGCATGGCTCAAAGACTCCGGGAAGACGACGGGCTCGGCGGCTTCGAAAGCAAAGCTCTACGCCAGCGAAATGGTGAACCGCGTGGTCTACAAAGCGGTGCAAATTCACGGCAGTGTCGGCTATTCTCGTGAGACCGATGTCGAGCGTATGTTCCGCGACGCCCGCGTCATCACCATTTACGAAGGCACCAGCGAAGTCCAGCGCATGATTATTGCCCGGGATCTGCTGAAGTGATCGTGCGTCGTGACTGCGGGGTCGGAGTTGGCTCGGTCTTGGTAGCATAGACGCTCCTGCCCGTTGGCTTCTGCGGCCGTGGGGCGGCGCTAGATTGCTCGAAGCGCAGCGCCAACTTCAATCGACCCAACTGAAATGTGGAGGAACAGAGGATTGCCAGGCGAAACCGTAGCAAAGAAAAATCGAGTCCTCAGCGGCATGCGGCCGACAGGCAAACTCCACATCGGCCACTATTTCGGCGCGCTGGAAAACTGGGTCCGCCTGCAGAACGATCCCTCCTACGAATGCTTCTACTTCATCGCCGACTGGCACGCGCTGACGAGCGACTACGCAGACCCCTCCGCCGTCGCGCAAAACACCATCGAGATCGTCACCGACTATCTTGCCGCCGGCCTCGACCCGCAAAAATCCGTCATCTTTCAGCAATCGCTGGTTCCCGAACACGCCGAGCTGCATCTCCTCCTCGGAATGGTCACGCCGCTCGGCTGGCTCGAACGCATCCCCACCTACAAGGAAGCCTTCGAAAACGTCACCAACAAGGACCTCCACACCTACGGCTTCCTCGGCTACCCGTGTCTGCAAACCGCCGACATCGTCATGTACTCCGAACCCGGCACGCCGCTGTTCGTTCCCGTCGGCGAAGACCAGGTCTCCCACGTCGAACTCAGCCGCGAAATCGTGCGAAAGTTCAACATTCACAATCTCGTTGTCGATGCCGATGCGCTTTTGTCCCATCCGAAGGCTGTTGACGCTTACCTCGTCGTGCGCGGGTCGCTCGATCCGACGATGCAGAATCTTCGACAGCACCGGCCGCCAACTCTTGCTGAGGTCTACGAACTTCAAACCATGATCAGAAAACGTGTGAACGAGGTAGGCCTTCAGAACTATCTAGAGCATTTGAATTCTTTCCAGGAGTTCCAAGAGACTCACATGGTGTCCAGGACGTTTCTCAAAGAGCCGCTTGTTGAGCCGAAGGTTCTGCTGACGGCAACTCCCCGCATTCCTGGCCTCGATGGACGCAAAATGTCCAAATCCTACGGCAACGCCATTACCCTCTCAGAATCCGACGACGACATCCGCAAAAAGACCAAGGTCATGGTCACCGACCCGGCCCGCAAGCGCCGCACGGATCCGGGAAATCCGGAGGTGTGTCCGGTCTACGATTGGCATAAACTGTTCTCGTCCGCGGAAACGCTGAAATGGTCGGCGGAAGGCTGCCGCACCGCGAGCATCGGCTGCATCGAGTGCAAAGCGAAAATGGCCGATCAGCTGATCGAGTGGATCACGCCGATCCGCGAGCGGCGCATCGAGTACGAGAAGCATCCCGCGCGCGTATTGGAGGTGATCGACACCGGCTCGGCGAAAGCGCGCGAAGTCGCCAAGGTCACCATGGAGCGCGTCCGGGAAGCCGTCTTCGGCTGGCAAAAGAAGCGCAGCGAGACTAGAAACGATTCTTTCAAGGTGCACGACACACACGATTAGTTCCGACCACTAACAAATGGCTTCTCCCTACAAAATCAACATCCCGATGTACGAAGGTCCTCTCGACCTGCTTCTGGATCTCATCAAGAAGCAGGAGATGAACATCCACGACATTCAAATCTCCAAAATCACGTCGCAATACCTCGATTACCTGCACAAACTCGAAGAGCTGAACGTCGACGTTTCGTCCGAATTCATCTACATGGCGGCGTCGCTGATCTACATCAAGTCGAAAATGCTTCTGCCGCCTGATCCGCTCGCATCGCCCGACGAGCTTGCCGCCGATCCGCGTGAAGAACTTGTCCAGCGCTTGATCGAGCACGAAAAATTCAAGAATGCCGCACAGCTTCTTTATCAGAAACAACAAATCGAAGAGCACGTCTGGTCGAAGCCCGACAAATCGCTCTACAACGACGAAGGCACCGAAGGCGAACTGATCGTCTCGCTGGTCGACTTGGTGAAAGTTTTCCAGCAGGTCCTCGAACGCCGCAAGGAAGTCGCGCGCATCGAGCTGCAACATGAACAGTTCACCGTAGCGCAAATGATTGCTCAGCTGCGCGGCCAGATTCTCGCCAGCGATGATTCGAGCGTGAACCTGGTACGCTTCTTTGAAGCGTGCCCATCGCGTCACGCGATGATCGTGGCATTTCTGGCCGTGCTGGAGATGGTCAAGCTGCAAGCCGTAGCCATCGTCCAGGAAAAGCAGTTCGGCGAAATCCTGCTCCGCAAAAGCAAATCTTTCGATTCCGTCTTCGACGAAAAAGGCGAGATCCGCCTGATCGACGAGGAATACCAATAGGCTGCCCGCGCGCTGTCATCCTAAGAGCCGATTCGTCGGCTCGAAGGATCTCAATTGGATGAGTATATGCAGAAGGCGTCGGCGTAGGGTGCCCGGTCTTGGCTGGCAAGGGCGGGTCTGGCTTTGCACCGCGAGCGCTTAACGGTAAACTGCAAACAGCCTTTATGACCAACGAAGAACGCAAAGCCGCTCTCGAAGCCATCATTTATGCCGCCGACGAGCCGGCCACCATCGAGCAACTGGCGGCCGCGCTCGGCGAAGAAAAAATAGTGGTGCAGGCTTCGCTGGATGAGCTCGTTGCCAGCTATGCCGCCGAAGAACGCGGCATCGAGATTCGCGCTGTTGCTGGCGGCTACAAGATGTACACCAAGCCGCAGCATCACGACGTCGTTCGGCGCTTCATCAAGGGCTTGCGGCCGCCGCTGCGCCTCTCCATGCCGGCGCTCGAGACGCTCGCCGTCATCGCCTACAAGCAGCCGGTCACCGGTCCGGAGATCTCGGAAATTCGCGGCGTGAACAGCTCAGGCGTCATCGCCACCCTTCTCGACAAGCGCCTGATCACCACAGCAGGCCGCAAAGAAGTGATGGGCCGGCCGATTCTGTACAAGTCCTCGAAGGAATTCCTGATGCGTTTTGGCCTCAGCGACCTGCAAGAACTCCCGAGCCTGAAGGAATTCGAGGCTCTCGCTCGCGAGGCGCTCGGCAGTGACGTCGGCCTGGCGTCGACAACGGAAGAGGCGATGCTGGCTGAGCCTAGCGCGGACACTCTGGAAAACTTGCCGCTTGGCGAAACTGGCCACGCCCCATCGGAACTGCCTGCCAAGAACAAGAGCGAACCTTTCGCCGCATCGGATGACGAACTCTTGCGTGAACGGGAAGTCGCGTCCACGAGCGAAGGAATGCCCAGCGGCGAGCTCGATGAGGAGCCGCCGAAAGCCGACGCCGTCGTCTCCGGCGAGTAATTAGCGGAAAATGGATACGAGATGAGGCTACCCGACAAGGGCAGCCGATTTTTGTCGGCGCCTGACTTCCTATATTTCTTCAACTTCCTCGGCTACCATAGACATCCATGCAAGAGCGTCTGCAAAAAATCATCGCGCGCGCTGGAATCGCCTCTCGTCGTCACGCCGAACAGCTCATCCTGAGCGGACAGGTCCGCGTCAACGGCGAAATTGTCCGCGAACTCGGCTCCAAGGCCGATGCCGCCAGCGACAAAATCCAAGTCTCGGGCAAAAAAATCGACGAGGAAGAGCGCCGCGTCTACCTGTTGCTCAACAAACCGCCGGACATTGTGTCGAGTCTCGCCGATCCCGAAGGCCGGAAAACTCTTCGCAATCTCCTGCGCGGCTTTCCCGAGCGGGTCTATCCCGTTGGAAACCTCGAGTACGCAGCTTCCGGGGTGGTGTTCCTGACGAACGACGGCGATCTTGCCGCTGAGCTTCTTAAGCACTGGGAAAATATCGAACAGGTGTATCACGTGAAAGTGAAAGGCATGCTGACACGGCTGGATTTGGAGCGCCTGGGAAAAGAAATTGGCGCGAAAATGCAAACGTTGCGCCAGCCGGACGCCACGCGCGGGCACACGATGAACTATTGGTACGAGGTGCGCATGCGCAGCTCAAAAAAAGTGCAGATGCGGGAGGTACTCTTCAGGGAAAGGCATCCGGTCGAAAAAGTGAAACGCGTTGCGCTTGGGCCGCTGACCGTGGAAGGAATCCCGCGTGGACGCTACCGCATGCTGCGCAAAGCGGAAATCGACGTGTTCAGGAAAGCCGCCAATACCCGGCCGGAAAAGAAAACTGCCACGCTGCCGCGGACGGCTTTTCGCAGCGCAGAGCGGTAGCCCGGCATTCCAGATTTATGCCCCCTGAACGCTTGCAAAAAATCCTCGCCGCCGCCGGCGTCGCCTCACGGCGCAAGGCGGAGGAAATCATCTCCGCCGGTCGCGTGACGTTGAATGGGGAAGTGGTTACCGAACAGGGAACCAAGGCTGATCCGGAAACGGATCAGATTTGCGTTGACGGCCGGCCGCTAAAACCCGCCGAGCAGCTTCTCTACTTTATGCTCAACAAACCGAAGGGCTACATCACCACCGTGCGCGATCCCGAGGGACGTCCCACGGTAATGGAGTTCGTGTCGTACCGCAAAGAACGGTTGTATCCCGTCGGACGCCTCGATTACGCGAGCGAAGGCCTTCTGTTGATGACCAATGACGGAGAACTTGCACAGAAGCTGACCAAGGCTGGTTCGCACATTCCGAAAACGTACCACGTGAAAATCAGCGGGCGTCCCGATGAAAAGGGAATTGAAAGGTTGCGCCGGGGCATCACCATCACACTTGAAGACGGAGAACGCGTGAAAACTTCTCCGGCAAAGATTCGCCTGCTCGAAGATGCGGCCAATCCCTGGTACGAAGTGATTTTGATTGAAGGG
The DNA here is from genome assembly GCA_046724685.1 of Acidobacteriota bacterium. Lineage (GTDB taxonomy): Bacteria > Acidobacteriota > Terriglobia > Acidiferrales > UBA7541 > Acidiferrum. The sequence continues at coordinate 10,044 of JBKOXA010000045.1, forward strand.
CGCAACCGCCAAATCCGGCGCATGTTTCAGAATGTTGGATTCCAGGTGGAAAAAATCAAACGCGTGCAGTTAGGGCCGCTGAAGCTTGACGTACCGCCGGGAAAAGCTCGCCCGCTGACCGTGCGGGAGGTGGCGCAATTGAAGAGTTTGATTTTTGACAAAGGGAAATGAGAGCCGAATGATCGGGTACAGAGTGAATCTCGCTGTCAAAGTCGTTTTGTGTGTCATCGCGGCTGCCGGTCTGTGCGCGGCGCAGGACTGGGATGCGAAGGGCAAGGCCTGGTGGGCGCACATCCATTATCTTGCTGACGACAAACTCGAGGGCCGCGGCACTGGAACCGAAGGCTTCGCGAAAGCCGCTGCCTATGTGACCGATCAGTTTCAGAAGGCCGGACTACAGCCTGCTGGCGAACAAGGTTTCGTTCAGGCCGTCGAATTCAACGTCCTCGAACTTGATGAAGAACATTCTTCACTCGAGCTTGCGGGCAACGAAAAATCGCAAGCCATGCAATTCGGGGAAGATGGATTTCTCCTTCCCACGTCGAATGCAGCCCCCGTCGAAGCCCCTGCGGTTTTCGTCGGCTACGGGCTCAGGATACCCGAAGAAAAATACGACGACTTCGCTGGCCTCGACTTGAGGGGCAAGATTGTTGTGTTTGTGACGGGGGGTCCAGCTTCGATTCCGACGGCAGTCAAAGCGCACTACCAATCCGGCGAGGAGCGCCGCAAGAATCTTGCCGCCGCGGGCGCAGTCGGGGTGATTACGATTCCCAATCCAAAGTCCGAAGAAGTGCCCTGGTCGCGATCTGCCGGAGCGCGTTTCTCGGAAAAGATGGAATTGAAGGGCGCGGCAGACGCTGCTCCTTCGCCGAAATTCGCGATGGTCGCAAATCCTGCGCACGCCGACAAGTTGTTCGCGGGCAGCGGGCACACGTTCAAGGAAATCGTGGATTTGCTCGGCTCGGAAAAGCTGCTGCCGCATTTTCCGCTCAGAGTAACCATCCGCGCCAAGACAGGCGTAAAGCGTTCGACGGCACACTCTGAAAATCTCGCGGGAGTTTTGCCAGGCAGCGATGCCAGACTTCGGGACGAGTACGTGGTCATTAGCGCGCACCTGGATCATCTCGGAATTGGTGAAGCGGTCGATGGCGACAGGATTTACAACGGCGCAATGGACGACGCTTCGGGCATCGCGTCGGTAATTGAAGTCGCGCGGTCCATGCAGGCATCGGGCGTGAAGCCGAAGCGCTCGATTTTGTTCTTGGCGGTGACTGCGGAAGAGAAGGGATTGCTTGGTTCGCAGTACTTTGCCTCGCATCCTACGGTGAAAGGCACGATCGTGGCGGATTTGAACATGGACATGTACTTGCCGCTGTTCCCGTTGAAATACCTGGAAGTGCAGGGCCTTGGCGAATCTACGCTCGGCGACGATATTGCAACCGTGGCCAAGGACGCTGGCGTCGCAGTCCAAACCGATAAGCAGCCGGATCACGTGCGGTTCATCCGTAGCGATCAGTACAGCTTCATTAAGGGAGGTGTCCCATCGTTGGCCTTCAAATTCGGCTGGCTCCCCGGAACGCCCGAAGAAAGGCAATTCAACGATTGGTACAAGCAACGCTATCACGGTCCCAAGGACGACTTGAGCCAGCCGGTCGACGCCGCCGCCGCAGCGCAGTTCAACGCTGTCCTCGAGAGGTTGGCGTTGCGCATCGCCGATACGGACTCGCGGCCCTCGTGGAAGCCGGAAAGTTTTTTCAAACGGTTCGCGCCTAAAGACCAGTAGTTTGGAAACGAAACATGGATCGCCTGGAGTCTCACAGAATTTTCTTCGCAAATTTGGTGGCCACCAGCGCAGGCGTGACGAACGACGGGCGAATTGCGGCCGCATTTGGGTCTACGCCGAGAGAGAACTTCTTGGGCCCGGGGCCATGGAAAATATTCGTGGGCGGAAAGCTCGTCGAGACTCCGAGCGACGATCCGGCATTTCTCTACCAGGACATTGTTGTGGCAATCGCGCCGGAACGCGGCATCAACAACGGCCAGCCGGTGCTGCACGCCATCAGCCTTTGTGCGCTCGATCTGAAAGAAGGCGAGACTGCGCTGCACATCGGCGCAGGAACCGGATACTACACCGCTCTGCTGGCAAAGCTCGTAGGTCCAGCGGGGACCGTGGTCGCGTATGAGATTGAGCCCGATCTTGCGCGGAGCGCAGCGAACAACCTGAACGCTTTTCCGAATGTGACTGTACACACGCGCTCGGGCGCGGAAGCACCGCTACCCGAGTGCGACGCCATCTACGTTAATGCGGGAGCGGCAGCGCCGTTGGATGTCTGGCTTGACGCCTTGCGGCCATGCGGCCGGCTGTTGTTTCCGCTAACGCCGGGGGACGACGCTGGTGGAATGCCGGGTGTCGGTGGAATGCTCCTGATCACGCGCTCGCCCGCTGGCCGCTTTGAGGCGCGGTTCATTTGCTCCGCGATGTTCATTCCGTGTGCTGGAGCGCAAGACGAGGAAACGGGCGCGAAACTATCCGCAGCATTCAAGCGTGGCGACGTAAGAAGCGTTCGAACGTTGCGCCGCAACACGGCACCCGACGCAACCTGCTGGTGTTCAGGCAAAGGCTGGTGGTTGTCGACAGCGTAAGATTTGTCGAAGGCTCCCCGTCGAAGGCGGCTTCGCCCTTTCTGTCTGGCGTATCTCGTGTGAAGGATCTGGCTCGCCCGAAACGGGTCCTCCTAGCTGCAACCTGTGAAGTCGAGACGTTGTGAAACAGTGGTATTTCCGCCCGTCACTTGCAGCGGATTGCCATTCGTATCGAGTGTCGTTGTCTGCGTGGCAGGTGAGCACGATGGCGTTCCGCCGCTCAATGGTAGGAACGCATCGGCGCGGACTCCGTAGAGAACGTTTCCCGTGGCGGGAAGAGTGAACGTCACACTTCCGCCTGAAAAGAAACCAACTTGCGGATTGCTCGCCGGCACCACCAGCGTGTACTGCGCGCAGATTGAATTCGCAGGCGCTCCGGACGGACAAGTGCTGTCGTCTTGCACGGCAATATTCGCCAGCGAACCGGATTCCGCGGGAATCGAAACGGCGCGGGTTCCTCCGCCGTTGAGAGAAATAGTTTGCTGCGCGGTTACTGCGGCGTCGATGGCTGCTGTACTGGTTACAAATCCCTGTAGCGTCGCGGGAGCGGTGGAGGCCCCGGTTTCAGCGACAATCGTGACATTTCCCAGATTTGTTCCACCGGGCACGCCGGTGACGATCGTGGCGTTGTAGGCGATGCCGGCGCCGTTGATCGAGACGGCGACGACGTCGAAAGAGGCTCCGGCGGGCAGCGGGCAAAAGTTAAACATTCCGGAAGAATCCGCGGCGGTCTGCAGGAATATTGCATCAGCGCCGGTGGAATCGGTTCTTTCCAGAGCGACCAGAACCGTACCGCCTACAATCGGCAACCCCGTCAATGAATCTACGACCTTGCCGCCGATTCCCGTGTTGTTGGTGCTCACCTGGCCTGCAGTCAGTACCGGCTTCAGCCGGTAATCACCATTTCCTTGCTGCAGAATCGAAGCGCAAGCATTGAAATCAATATTGAGATCCACGTCTTGTCCCGCGTTTACAACGATAGGGCCGCCAACAACTTGTCCGGGCGGAATCTTGATGCCGGTGTTGGCCTGGCTCGAGAGTTGCAATTCGTGAATGCTGCTGTCGTGCAACACGACGCAATTCCATCCCTGATTGCCGCATGCATTGCTGGAAGGAGTGGCTCCGCCGCTGCCGTCGTTCGGCACGAGAAGCAGGCGAATTTGCTGATAACTTCCGGCCGGAAGCGCCGTGTTTGATCCAAGGTTTGTAAGAAGACAGGTATTCGAAGCTGCCGAGAACAAATCGATCTGCATCGGTTGCGAATTGAGTTGCGGAACCAGTTCCTGCCAACCGGATGAGTTGTCCGAGGCCGTAGCGCTGGTGTGCGCCTGAACCGACCGGATAGATACATAAACGTGATCGAAGTTTCCGTTGGGGAATGCGCAGCTTGGCGGATCGGTCAAAGTGACATGGATCGTTCCAGTCGTCGGCGACATGTTGGAACTCGAGCCACTGCAACTTACAAAAATAAGCGCTGCAATGGCGAGCGCGCTTACCAAAAATATCCATCCTCTCCGGAAGGGAAAATTTGGACCTTGCCGAAACGCACGAGTGGGGCGGACTGAACTTGTTTCGCGCATAGCAATCCTCTCGGTTTGAGCAGAAGTTGACTTTTTCTTGAGGGCTGAGGGAGGGGACAGCACAAACAGAATAGGCGGCAATTCGTAGCGCGTCAAGACAGCGGGCCGGGTGAACGGCAGGAAAGTTGACTTGGGCGCTTGGCTGGCCTAGTATCCGGCACATTCCACCAGGCAAGGGGCAAACGGATGAGCGAGTGGGTTTACCTTCAAGGCGATCCTTCCGAACAGCTCACGCAGTATCACTATTTTTCGATGGTGAAATGTCAGGGCCCGAAAGAAGTGAAGTTCGCGATTACCGTGAAAGAGTACGCGGTGCCGCCCGCGGGACAACGGATGCGCTTCTACGCCGAGGCCGACAAGCCGGTAAATCAGAAAACGGCATCGTTTGTGCCATGCGGTTGGGGCAGCTCGATTTTTGCGGCGCTCGGCGATTGCGTGAGGCTCATCCGCCAGTTTCCGTTTGAGGGCGAGGACGGCGCCGCGTCATGATCCTAGAGTTCAACAAGCGGCAGATTGAGCCGGGCATGATGGCGGTCGAGATCAAGGGCAGCATCCACTGCGGTCCGGAATGCGCGCGGCTGGAACGCCTGGTTGAAGAATTGATCGGCACCCGCGAGACACGCATAATTTTTGACATGGCCGGTGTCACGCACATGGACAGCGCGGCGATTGGCTCCATTGTGCGTTGCATGATGAAGTTGAAGATTGCGGGCGGAGGACTCAAAATTGCCTGCGCGCAGCCGATGGTCGATTACAGCCTGAAAATAACCAAGCTGGACAAGTTGCTGCCGAACTACCGCAGTGTCGCGGAGGCGGCAGCAGGGTTTACTTCGGCAGGGGCTGTACAAGCCTGATTTTTTTGCAGACTCAGAAGAGAAGATCCGTTGAGAGGGCTCATGATTCTCGGAGTGACACCGCTAACGTTCATCCACGTGTTGCTCAGCCTGATAGGAATTCTATCCGGCGTTGTTGTGTTGTTCGGGCTGCTGGAGTCGAAGCGGCTTGACGGCTGGGCCGCAGTTTTTCTCACGACCACCGTGTTGACCAGCGCGACTGGCTATTTATTCCCATTTCACAGGCTCTTGCCGTCGCACATCATCGGGGCGGTGTCGCTGGTGGCGCTTGCGGTCGCGATCGTCGCTCGTTACTCGAAGAACCTGACCGGTTCCTGGGGGCCTACCTGCGTCATCAGCGCGATGATTGCGTTTTACTTAAACGTGTTTGTGCTGATTTTCCAGGCCTTCCTGAAGGTCCCCGCTTTGAAAGCGGCCGCGCCAACTCAATCGGAGCCGCCCTTCCTGGCTGCGCAGGTTGTCATGATGATTCTTTTCATTGTGCTTACCGTGCGGGCGACTAGGCGATTCCGCGTAGAATCGCTTTCCGTGGCCTGACCGTTCCGCCCGCGAAACGGGTGGGCCCGGGGGTCGAAAGAGACTACCGTTGACTCAGCCGTGGTGGCTGACCTACTATCCGCGATACTTGCAAATCTCCAGGAGCGAGCCCCGTCGTGACTCTGCATTTTAAAAGAAGCGAAATCCAGCCAGGGCTGACGGTGCTGGCCATCGGGGGCAGCGTTCATTGCGGCCCCGAATGCGTTCAACTCGAAGCGGAAGTTGACTCATTGATCGCAGAAAAGCGGACGCGGCTGATCCTTGATTTGACAGGCGTAATCACAATGGACAGCGCGGCAATCGGTGTTGTAGTGCGTTGCCTCAGAAAATTGAAAGGCGCCGGCGGAGACCTGCGTCTGGCATGCGCGCCGCCGCTGATCGCGCGCAGCCTGGAGCAGACGAAGGTTAACAAAATTGTTGCAACCTATCCGACGACGGCCGAAGCGGCTCGCGATTTCGCCCCGAGTCCTGGCTGAAGGTACGTCGAAAACATCCCAGTCTAATGGGAAGGAACAGGGAAGAGCAGCAAGTTGCGTTTGCCGGGTGGAATCACGGCTAGTATTTGGCCGTTGGGCGAAATCGCGAAGTCCCGAAACGTCAGGCTGTGAAGGATAGGAATTGGATCCGGTTGAATCACCGGGATCGCGTCGCTGTGCTTGCCGGCTACTTCGGCGAGGGGCGGAAGCGGAACCCAAACCAAGTCGCCGGACGTTCGTTCGGGCGACCGCTTAATCAAAAGATAGGATTCGTCTGCGGACCACTGGATGGCACCGAGTCCGATGCGCACGCGGGCGAGACGATGGGGATTTTCCAGGTCGCGAATTTCCAAAACTTCCTTGTCAATGTAGTAGGCCACACGCGTGCCGGAAGGTGCGATCGAGAGGCCGGTTTCATAGCCATCGAGCGTGGCAAGTTCTTTGTCGTCCTGGGCAAGAAGTTCCAAGCGCTGGAGGCGCGGCGGGCCGGAGAGGTTGCGGTCCCGTTCGATAGCGATAGCGGAATTGGTGTGTGGAATCGGAACCGAAGTCATAAAAGTCCGGCCTTCAAACGCCGGACCTGCAGGGCCAGTCTTGATGTTGGCATACTTGAAAGAGAAGAGAAGGTTGGGCTGCACGGCTTGCGTGAGATACACGATGGTGGTGTTGTCGCTGAGCCAAGCGGCTTCCATTGCGTCGTGGATGATGGCATTGTCCCCGCTCAGTTTGATTTCGCGGCCGGAATCGTCCAGGACCAGGGTCATGCGCTCATCGGTCGGGCGGCTGGTCTCGTCGGTGACCGTGCTGGTGCGGAGCTGCACGAGCACGTAGCGGCCGTTGGGAGAAAATGAAAAGCCTTCCACCTGATAGGTAAAGGGCGGCACGGTCGGTTTGTCTTTATCCTTTTTTCCTTTTTCGTCCCTGTCGGAATCCGAGGAGTGATCGCTCTCCCGTGGGGCCAACGGGTTTGCGACGATGAAGTGCTCGCCCTGAAAGATGCGTTTGCGGCGGCCGCCGGTGTCCTGAATCCAGATGTCGTCACGCTGCATGTCGTATTTTTTGTTTTTGAACATGCGACGCACGGAATAGACAATGCGTCCATCTGGCGCGAAAGCAAAAGCGGTGACGTCCTCGTCGATGGTGATGGACGGTTTGTCGAGGGATTGCGCAGCAGCGGGTCCGAAAAACGGGGAAAAGGATAGTCCACAGAGGCACAAAGCGCTCAGAAGCGGAAGAAAACGAGCAGGGAGGTTCGCGACGAAGAACCGAATCGAACTTGCGAAGGTACGATGGTGCGGCGGCGGTGGCGTCATGGTCTGGGATGAGGAAGAGTGTACTCCGGGCAGCAAGATTTTTCCCGCCGGAGCGAATTCCTCCAGCGCGGTGCGAGTGAAGCCTGGGTTTTGCACATCGAGCGGGCATTCGCCATCGTGGCCGGTCTGAGATTCTTCAGTGAGCATGCGCTTCCTTTAGAAGCGGTCTTCTGACTGGATGGATGTCTGGCTCATGGAATTGGGTGTGGCGATTCGTAGGGATGGCAGCAGGGTTGCTGCGCCGGTTTGAATTCCATGAATTCAACTCGCGTCGCGTCGGGATCGTAAATGTCGAAGGACCATTTGCCGTCGCGGCCGATTTCGGGCTTGTCATCGGTAACTTTAAGGCCGTGAACGCGCAGGCGCTGGAAGGCGGACTTCATATTTGGAACGCCGAGTGAAAAATGATTCTGCACTCCGCGCTCGTGATGGTCTGCGTTCGCGGGAATATTGAGCATGTATTCGATCCAGTCGCTGCCATCCGGGACTTGCAGTTCTTCCCAGTCCACTTCGTTATCTTTGAAACCTCCATGCCAGTACATGCGAAAGCCAAGCAGGTCCCGGTAGAAACGGTTCTCGACGGCATGGTCTTTTACAATGAACCCCGCATGAAAAAGGCGAGTGCTGATTTGATCGCCTGATGGAGAGAAGAAATGTTCAGACTGTTCGACGAATGCAATGGGATGCCCCTCAGGATCAAGCAACTCGAAATGGCTCGAGCCGGTGCCTTCTTTGGAAATGGGTTTGGCTGCAACACCGTGTGCCAAAAGATAGCGGCGCATCTGCGCAGCGTCGTTGGTGGCGAACGCGACTTCCGCGAGCAAATTGTCCGGAGTGCCTCCCGCAATCTGCGTGAGTTCGATTTGCTGATGAGAATTTACGGCAAAGCATGGGCGCGCGTTGCCAAGACAACCGACGGTCCCGCCGGTCAGTCCCAGGATCCGGCGATAGAATTCGCGCGAAGCATTGAGATCCGCTGCGTACAAGCGTACGTAGGCAATGCCGGTTATTTTTGGACGTGCCGGCTGATCTTCTGCGGAGAGCGACAGTGCCACGAGGCACAGCACGCCCATAACTAGAAATCGCTTCATCCGTTCATCCTATGGTTTTGCTGCTGTTCCGGATTTTACCCTACGAATCTCTTCCATGCGAACACGAAGCCGCTGCTCGAACCCTTGATCCGTGGGGTGATACCAGGAGCGGCCAGCAAGATTTTCTGGCAAGCACGTCATGCCGGTGATTCTGTCGTCATAGTCGTGGGCGTATTGATAGTCCTTGCCGTAGCCGATATGTTTCATGAGGCCGGTCACTGCGTTGCGCAGGTGGAGGGGCACGGGATCGGCTTCGGTTTTTTGCACGTCTTCGTGAACGGCGCCGAGGGCGGTGTAGAGTGCGTTGGATTTTGGCGCGAGCGAGAGATAAACCGCGGCTTGAGCCAGCGCGAGGTTGCCTTCTGGCGCGCCAAGAAAATCGAAAGCGTCTTTCGCCGCCAGGGCAATGGCGAGGGCGCCCGGCTCGGCGAGTCCGATATCTTCACTGGCCATGCGCACCATGCGCCGTGCGAGATAGAGCGGGTCTTCGCCTGATTCGAGCATGCGGGCGAGCCAGTACAGCGCGGCGTCCGGATCGGAATTGCGCACGGATTTGTGCAAAGCGGAGATGAGATTGTAGTGCTCTTCGCCGGATTTGTCGTAGCGTAGAAGTTTTCGCTGCAGAACGTCCTCGAGAAGTTCCGCGGTCAAGTGCAACGCGCCGTCGGTCGCAGGTTTCGCGCTGCGGACCGAGAGTTCGAGCGTGTTGTAGGCAGCTCGCGCATCCCCGTTGGCGAACGACGCAATGCGGGACAGGACGTCTTCCCCTGCCGCGATTTCCTGTTGGCCCAAACCGTGCTCTTTGTCGGCAAGGGCGCGGCGCAGCAGCTCCGCGATCTGCGGCGCGGTAAGCGCGTCCAGCACATACACCTTGGTCCGCGAGAGCAGAGGCGAAATGACTTCAAACGAAGGATTTTCGGTCGTCGCGCCAATGAATGTGATGTGGCCGGCTTCGACATAAGGAAGGAAGGCATCCTGCTGGGCTTTATTGAAGCGGTGGACCTCATCGACGAAGACAATGGTTCGAAGTCCCGATTTCGATTTGAACTCCGCTCCGGCCATGACTTCCTTGATTTCCTTGATCCCAGAAAGTACGGCGCTGAAGGAGATGAATTCGGATTTGGTGAGGCGCGCGATCAGGCGTGCCAGCGTGGTCTTTCCGCAGCCCGGGGGTCCCCAGAAGAGCATGGAACCGAGATTGTCGGATTCAATTTGCACTCGCAGCGGTTTGCCGGGACCGAGAAGCTTCTCCTGTCCGATGAATTCGTCGAGCGTGCGGGGACGCATTCGTTCGGCGAGCGGCTGAAGGGCGGAAGGAATTTCCGTGTCGGCGGGAGTACGGAAAGTTGGGAAGAGACTCATAGGCAAAGAACTAGTGTAGAGCCTTTTTTGAGAAGAAGGGAATGGGGACGAGAGTCTAGAGAGATGGCGGGAGACGTTGATTCGATCCCTTGCCGACGCACTTCTTCCGAGATGCCGGCGAGGCGACGGAGTCCCCGTCTTTTTGTAACTGCAGATTGCGGAGGGCCAACCCAGCAGGTGCAAGGAGTCAGCACAGTGCGTCAGCGAGGGCCAGAACGATTCGGTGCACGATGTTGCGAGCGTGAGCTGCGCTCAGGCCTCTGGCGATCTGGATGGCGAGGTCCAGCGATTCGCGCGCGGCGATAACTCCGCGCGAGATTTTTTGCGCAAGAGTTTCGCCGTCGTAATACTGCATGCCGATGAAAAGCTGGCCGTCCTCGGATTCTTCGAGTCCGTGAACCACGCCGATATTGGAATGATCGACGGCG